>NZ_CBDAMB010000005.1:0-332243 GCF_965197125.1 Pseudomonas spartinae | reverse complement strand
GGTGCGCCCGGCACCTGTGAAATCGGGCTACTTCACCTGCTCGACGCCCTGAGCAAGAGCGCGTGGCCGCGAGCACTGCCGCTACAACGCAGTGCTCGCAGTCATCACAGCGAATTTCAACAGGCTGCTAGCGGCGACGCTTTAATGCCGCAGTCGCGACTGAAGCCCCTCCCACAGTCGTAGCCCGGATGCAATCTGGAGCATCGCGCAGTCGTGATCAAACCGGTGCGCAGCCTAGGCGGCCCCGCAACACCCTACGCCCCCGCGTCGGCCTTCAGGCCCAGAGACTCCAGCGCACTCACCGCACATTGCTCATCGATATCCGAGGTGTCGCCGGTGATCCCGACGGCGCCGATCACCTCGCCGTGTGCATCACGGATCAGCACCCCGCCCGGCGCCGGCACCAGGCTGCCCTGGGCCAGATTGTTGACCGCACCGATAAAGGCTGGGCGCTGCTGTGCATCAGCGGCGATCAGGCGCGAGCCCTTGCCCAGCGCCAGCGCGCCCCAGGCCTTGCCGATGGCGATCTGCGGACGCAGCAGACTGGCACCATCCTCGCGCTGCAGACTGATCAGATGCCCGCCGGCATCCAGTACCGCGACCGTCAGCGGTGCAGCGTGAAGCTCACGACCAACGGCAAGCGCGCTGTGAGTGATGCTCACGGCGGTGGACAGGTTGAGCGCATTCATAAGGATTCTCCAAAAACCGAACAGGAAGTCGCCGCATGCGCGAACGGCAGCATGCGACATGAGAAAGCGCCTTATGCAATAGCCGAACAGAAGAATTGTTTCAACAAAAAAGAACAAAACAACATTAAAAATGTACACAATAAAAATACCAATGAATAACAAGATAAGTATCGAATAAGTCCGTCAACCTCCTCGTACCTCCCAGTATCCAGGGGCGTTGTAGATGTCCTTCAGGTAGTCGATGAAGAAGCGCACCTTGGCCGGCAGATAACGCTGCTGCGGGTACACCGCCTGGATGTCGTAAGCGGGAATCTCGAAGTCATCCAGCACCGTCACCAGCTCACCGGCCTTCAGCTCCGCCTGAATCTCCCAGGTCGACCGCCAGCCGATTCCCAGCCCCTGCTTGACCCAGTCGTAGAGAAGCTCTCCATCGTTGCAGTCGAGATTGCCAGCCACCTTGACCGCCACCTGACGGCCGTCACGCAGGAAGGTCCAGCCGCGCTGCTGGCCGCCCTGCAGGTTGAACGCCAGGCAGTTGTGCCGCGCCAGGTCTTCGAGGGTGCGCGGCACGCCATGCAGCTCGAAGTAGCTGGGTGCGCCACAGACCACGCGGCGATTGGGGAACAGCTTGACCGCAACGTAATTGGGGTCGGTCACCTCACCGATGCGGATGCCCATGTCGTAACCCTGACGCACCAGATCGACCAGGCTGTCGGTGAAGTTGAACGACAGCTTCAGGTCCGGATAGCGCTTGAGAAAAGCCGGCGCATGCGGCGCGATATGACGCCTGCCGAACGCGGCAGGTGCCGACACCACCAGGTGCCCGCGCACCGACCGGCCACCACGCGCCACGCTGGCGTCGGCTTCATCGAAGTCCTTGAGCAGGCTGCGGGCACGGTCGAGGTACTGCTCGCCAAGGTCGGTCAGTTGCAGGCCACGCGTGGAGCGATGCATCAGCTTGACGCCGAGGTGGCGCTCCAGCGTATCGAGGCGACGCCCCATGACCACCGGGGTGACGCCTTCACTGAGCGCAGCAGCAGCGAAGCTGCCGTTGTCGGCGACCAGAACGAAACTGCGAATGAGGGTATGACGGTCCATTCGGTACTCCAGGTATCGACAGAACTGAAGTATCCAACAATTCCGTCACTCCGGTACAGCCGTCATCCTTGCTCCCAAGAAGAAAAACCACTGACTCGGAGAACAATGGTCATGGCCAGAATGAGAGCAATCGAGGCCGCCGTACTGGTGATGCGTCGCGAAGGTGTCGATACCGCGTTCGGCGTCCCCGGCGCTGCCATCAACCCCCTGTATGCCGCACTGAAGAAACTCGGTGGCATCGATCACGTCCTGGCCCGTCACGTCGAAGGCGCTTCGCACATGGCCGAGGGTTACACCCGCACCAATGCCGGCAACATCGGCGTGTGCATCGGCACCTCCGGCCCCGCCGGCACCGACATGGTCACCGGTCTGTACTCGGCCTCCGCCGACTCCATTCCGATTCTGTGCATCACCGGCCAGGCGCCGCGTGCTCGCATGCACAAGGAAGATTTCCAGGCCGTCGACATCACCAGCATCGTTGGCCCGGTGACCAAATGGGCCACCACCGTGATGGAACCCGGCCAGGTGCCGCGTGCCTTCCAGCGCGCCTTCCATGAGATGCGCAGCGGCCGCCCCGGCCCGGTACTGATCGACCTGCCGTTCGACGTGCAGATGGCCGAGATCGAATTCGACATCGATGCCTACGAACCGCTGCCGGTGGCCAAGCCGAGCACCAGCCGCCTCCAGGCCGAAAAAGCCATCGCCATGCTCAACGACGCCGAGCGCCCGTTGCTGGTCGCTGGCGGCGGCATCTTCAACGCCGACGCGGCAGGCAAGCTGGTGGAATTCGCCGAGCTGACCGGCGTCCCGGTGGTGCCGACGCTGATGGGCTGGGGTGCGATCCCTGACGATCACAAGCTGATGGTCGGCATGGTCGGCCTGCAGACTTCGCATCGCTACGGTAACGCCACCCTGCTCGCTTCCGATCTGGTGTTCGGCATCGGCAACCGTTGGGCCAACCGCCACACCGGTTCGGTCGACGTCTATACCGAAGGTCGCAAGTTCATCCACGTCGACATCGAACCGACGCAGATCGGCCGCGTGTTCAACCCGGACCTGGGCATCGTTTCCGACGCCGGCAGCGCGCTGGACGCCTTCCTCATCGTTGCCCGCGAATGGAAAGCCGCCGGCAAGCTGAAAGACCGCAGCACCTGGGTCGAAGCCTGCCGCGAGCGCAAGCGCACCCTGCAGCGCAAGACCCACTTCGACAACGTGCCGGCCAAGCCGCAGCGCGTGTACGAAGAGATGAACGAAGCCTTCGGCAAGGACACCTGCTACGTCAGCACCATCGGTCTGTCGCAGATCGCCGGCGCGCAGTTCCTGCACGTGTACAAGCCGCGCCACTGGATCAACTGCGGCCAGGCCGGCCCGCTGGGCTGGACCATTCCGGCGGCCCTCGGCGTGGTCAAGGCCGACCCGCAACGTCAGGTCGTGGCGCTGTCTGGCGACTATGACTTCCAGTTCATGATCGAGGAGCTGGCCGTCGGTGCGCAGTTCAACCTGCCGTACATCCACGTGCTGGTGAACAACTCCTACCTGGGCCTGATCCGTCAGGCGCAGCGCGGCTTCGACATCGACTACTGCGTGCAGCTGGCGTTCGAGAACATCAACGCGCCGGAGCTCAATGGTTACGGCGTCGATCACGTCGCGGTGGTCGAGGGCCTGGGCTGCAAGGCGATCCGCGTGCTCGACCCGAACGAACTGCAGAACGCCTTCGCCGAAGCCAAGCGCCTGATGGCCGAGCACCGCGTACCGGTGGTGGTCGAGATCATCCTGGAGCGTGTCACCAACATCTCCATGGGCACCGAGATCAACGCCATCAACGAGTTCGAAGAACTGGCCGAGCGCGGCGTCGACGCACCGACTGCCATCTCGCTGCTCGACTGATGCAAACAATTTCCTCTCCCGCTTGCGGGAGAGGAGAGACAAACGAAAGGAGCGACACCATGCCCCGTTTTGCTGCCAACCTGTCCATGCTGTTCACCGAGGTGGACTTCCTGGACCGTTTCGCCGCCGCCGCCGAAGCCGGTTTCAGCGGCGTGGAATACCTCTTCCCCTACGACTTCCCGGTCGAAGAGATCAAGGCCCGTCTGGACGCCAACGCGCTGACCCAGGTGCTGTTCAACCTGCCGGCCGGCGACTGGGCCAAGGGTGAGCGCGGCATCGCCTGCCACCCGGACCGCATCGAGGAATTCCGCGCCGGCGTCGACCAGGCCATCGCCTACGCCAAGGTACTGGGCAACCAGCAGATCAACTGCCTGGCTGGCATCCGCCCACAGGGCGTGGACTGCGCGACCGTGGAAAAGACCTTCGTCGACAACCTGCGCTACGCCGCTGACAAGCTGGCCGGCGCCGGCATCCGCCTGGTCATGGAAGCCATCAACACCCGCGACATCCCCGGCTTCTACCTGAACAACACCCGGCAGGCTCTGGAGATTCGCGACAAGGTCGGCAGCACCAACCTGTACCTGCAGTACGACATCTACCACATGCAGATCATGGAAGGTGACCTGGCCCGCACGGTGGAAAGCAACCTGGCCGCGATCAACCACGTGCAGCTGGCCGATAACCCGGGCCGCAACGAGCCGGGCACCGGCGAGATCAACTACCGCTTCCTCTTCGAGCATCTGGACCGCATCGGCTACCAGGGCTGGGTCGGCTGTGAATACAAGCCGGCAACCACCACCGCTGCCGGCCTCGGCTGGATGAAAAGCCACAACGCAATCTGAAAGCGACATCTGTAGGAGCGGGTTCACCCGCACTGCATGGCGCCGGCCTCGCCGGTGTTCGCGGATGAATCCGCTCCTACAGGCTCACCCCTACATCGAGGTTATCTCTCATGGCTAAAATTGGATTCATCGGCACCGGCATCATGGGCAAACCCATGGCGCAGAACCTGCAGAAAGCCGGCCACACCCTGTTCTTCTCCGAGCACTTCGACAAGGCCCCGGCCGATCTGGTTGGCGATAACGGCATTGCCCTGGCCAACCCCAGGGAAGTCGCTCAGGAAGCCGAGTTCATCATCGTCATGGTGCCGGACACCCCGCAGGTCGAAGACGTGCTGTTCCGCGCTGATGGCGTTGCCGCTGGTGTCGGCGCCGGCAAGGTAGTGATCGACATGAGCTCGATCTCGCCCTCCGCGACCAAGACCTTCGCCGAGAAGATCAAGGCCACCGGCGCCGCCTACCTGGACGCCCCGGTGTCCGGCGGTGAAGTCGGCGCCAAGGCTGCGACCCTGTCGATCATGGTCGGTGGCTGCCCGAATGCCTTCGAGCGCGCCCTGCCGCTGTTCCAGGCCATGGGCAAGAACATCACCCGCGTCGGCGGCAACGGCGACGGCCAGACCGCCAAGGTGGCCAACCAGATCATCGTCGCGCTGAACATCCAGGCAGTGGCCGAAGCCCTGCTGTTCGCCGCCAAGAATGGCGCCGATCCGGCCAAGGTGCGTGAAGCACTGATGGGTGGTTTCGCCGGTTCGAAGATTCTCGAAGTGCACGGCGAGCGCATGATCAAGGGCACCTTCGATCCGGGCTTCCGCATCAGCCTGCACCAGAAGGACCTCAACCTGGCGCTGTCCGGCGCGCGCGAGCTGGGCCTGAACCTGCCCAACACCGCCAACGCCCAGCAAGTGTTCAGCACCTGCGCGGCACTCGGTGGTAGCGGTTGGGACCACTCCGGCCTGATCAAGGGCCTGGAGCACATGGCCAACTTCAATATTCGCGGCGAGTAAGCGCAGCCATCTCAGGAAATCCGTGGGAGGGGCTTTAGCCGCGACTGTCGCCGCTGAAGCGCCTCCCACAGTTCCCGAAGGCCCCGCGTTTCGCCCACCCTTTCGACCTTCCTGGCAGGAGGTGTCACGGCCCGATTGCCAGGTCGGTCGATTCCACTCCCCAGGCGCTGCCACGCGGCGCCTGCGGACTGGAATCGATCCAGCACCACCCAAGAGCCTATTCAAGGTCTCGCGAACTGGAGCCTGCCTTTAACGCAGCAGGGCCGGCGCGCAGCAGACGTTGAACAGGCTCCAAGAACAAGAGAACACCGCCATGACCTTCGACCCGCAACGCCTGCTGCGCGACCTGTTCGCCACCGCCATCGCCGCCGCGCATCCGCGCCAGGTGCTGGCCGATCACCTGCCCGCCGAGCGCAGCGGCCGCGTCATCGTCATCGGCGCCGGCAAGGCCGCCGCGGCGATGGCCGAGGTGATCGAACAGGAATGGCAAGGCGAGGTCAGCGGCCTGGTGGTGACCCGCTACGAGCACGGCGCCGACTGCAAGAAGATCGAAGTGGTGGAAGCCGCGCACCCGGTACCGGACGATGCCGGCGAGCGCGTCGCGCGCCGCGTGCTGGAGCTGGTGTCGAACCTCAGCGAAGACGATCGGGTGATCTTCCTCCTATCCGGCGGCGGCTCCTCGCTGCTGGCGTTGCCGGCAGACGGCATCAGCCTCAAGGACAAGCAGGCGGTCAACAAGGCCCTGCTCAAATCCGGCGCCACCATCGGTGAGATGAACTGCGTACGCAAGCACCTCTCGGCGATCAAGGGCGGCCGTCTGGCCAAGGCCTGCTGGCCTGCCACCGTGTACACCTACGCCATCTCCGACGTGCCCGGTGACGAAGCCACGGTGATTGCCTCCGGCCCCACCGTGGGCGACCCGACCACCTCGGCCGAAGCCCTGGCGATTCTTGCCCGCTACGCCATCGACATCCCGGCCAACGTACGCAGCTGGCTGCAGGACCCACGCTCGGAAACGGTCAAGCCCGGCGACCCGGTACTCGCTCGTAGCCACTTCCAATTGATCGCCACCCCGCAGCAGTCGCTCGACGCCGCCGCGGCCAAGGCCGAAGCCGCCGGTTTCCCGGTGCTGATCCTCGGCGACCTGGAAGGCGAGTCGCGCGACGTGGCCAAGGTGCATGCGGGCATCGCCCGCCAGGTGCAGCTGCACGGCCAGCCGATCAAAGCGCCGTGCGTAATTCTCTCCGGCGGCGAAACCACCGTCACCGTACGCGGCAACGGACGTGGCGGGCGCAACGCCGAATTCCTCCTGAGCCTCACCGACAGCCTCAAGGGCCTGCCCGGCGTCTACGCGCTGGCCGGTGATACCGACGGCATCGACGGCTCCGAAGACAACGCCGGCGCCATCATGACGCCCTATAGCTACGCCCGCGCCGGCATCAAGGGCCTGAGCGCCCGCGACGAGCTGGACGACAACAACGGCTATGGCTACTTCGCCGCCCTCGACGAGCTGATCGTCACCGGCCCGACCCGTACCAACGTCAACGACTTCCGCGCCATTCTGATTCTCGAGAACGACCAATGAACGCCGACAAGAAAGTAAAGATCCTCGCCACCCTCGGCCCGGCCATCCGCGATGCCGCACACATCCGCCAACTGGTGGAAGCCGGGGTCAACCTGTTTCGTCTCAACTTCAGCCACGGCGAACACGCCGATCACGCCCAGCGCTACCAGTGGGTGCGCGAAGTGGAGCGCGAGCTGAACCAGCCCATCGGCATCCTAATGGACCTGCAGGGGCCGAAGCTGCGCGTCGGCCGCTTTGCCGAAGGCAAGGTGCAACTGGTCAACGGCCAGAGCCTGCGCCTGGATCTGGACAAGACGCCCGGTGACGCAAAGCGGGTCAACCTGCCCCACCCGGAAATCATCGAGGCCCTGCAACCGGGCATGAGCCTGCTGCTGGACGACGGCCGCCTGCGCCTGAAAGTGACTGCCAAGCAGAATGATGCCGTGATCACCGAAGTGATCGCCGGTGGCGAACTGTCCGACCGCAAGGGCGTCAACGTACCCGAGGCCGTGCTGCAGCTGTCGCCGCTGACCGAGAAAGACCGCCGCGACCTGACCTTCGGCCTGGAGCTGGGTGTGGACTGGGTCGCGCTGTCCTTCGTGCAGCGCCCCGAGGACATCGTCGAAGCCCGCGAACTGATCGGCGGCAAGGCCTTCCTCATGGCCAAGATCGAGAAGCCGTCGGCGGTGATCCACGTGGAAGAAATCGCCAAGCTGTGCGACGCCATCATGGTGGCGCGCGGTGACCTGGGCGTGGAAGTGCCGGCCGAAAACGTGCCGCGTATCCAGAAAGCTATCGTGCGCACCTGCCGCCAGCTTGGTCGCCCGGTGGTGGTCGCCACGCAGATGCTCGAATCCATGCGTTTCTCCCCGGCGCCGACCCGCGCCGAAGTCACCGACGTGGCCAACGCCGTGGCCGAAGGCGCCGATGCAGTGATGCTGTCGGCCGAAACCGCCTCCGGTGATTACCCGCTGGAAACCGTGCAGATGATGAGCAAGATCATCCGCCAGGTAGAGAACGGCCCGGACTACCAGAGCCAGCTCGACGTCGGCCGCCCGCAGGCCGAAGCCACCGCCAGCGACGCCATCAGCTGCGCCATCCGCCGCATCAGCTCGATCCTGCCGGTCGCGGCCCTGGTCAACTACAGCGAGTCCGGCGCCAGCAGCCTGCGCGCCTCACGCGAGCGTCCGAAGGCGCCGATCCTCAGCCTGACGCCGAGCCTGACTACCGCGCGGCGCCTGACCGTAGCCTGGGGCATCTACTCGGTGGTCAACGAGCGCCTGCGCAAGGTCGAGGAAGTCACCAGCACCGCGCTGGAAATCGCCCAGGCCCAGGGCATGGCCCAGCGCGGCGAAACCGTGGTGATCACTGCCGGTGAACCCTTCGGCCAGCCCGGCAGCACCAACAGCCTGAGGATCGAAACGCTGCATTGACCCTACACGGCTCCTCCAAGCGACACGGACCGCTCCCCTCTCCCATTTATGGGAGAGGGGCTGGGGGAGAGGACCCTTGGCACAGACATCATGCCTCCACTACCAACCTCACACCCAACCCTGCAAAGCCTGCGTGCCCTGCTCAGCGGCTTCGCCCAGATATTTCTCCAGCAACACCCGGGCTGTGGCCTGCTGGTGCTGCTGGCCATCCTTATCGGCGCACCCGATCTGCTACCTGGCGCGCTGCTCGGCGGCCTGTCCTCGACCCTGATCGCGCAGCGACGGGGTTACCCGCCTACGGACATCGCCATCGGCCTGTACGGCTACAACGGCATCCTGCTCGGCCTGCTGCTCAGCCTGAAGTTGCCTTGGACTCCGCTGTTGCCCGTGCTGATCATCGCCAGCGCAGCCCTCTCCAGCCTATTGCTGGCGCCCTGGATGCAGCGCATGCGTATACATGGCTGGCTGCCTGCTTTCACCTTTCCCTTCGTGCTGCTCGGTTGGCTGTTGCTGGCACTGATCGTCCAGCTCGAGCTGCCAGTTGCGCAGCCCAGCCATGCCCCCGAACAGCCGGAGCTGAGCGTTCTGCAGTTGATGCTCGCGGTGCTGCGCGGCCTGAGCCAGGTCATCTTTCTCGACTCACCATTGGCCGGCCTGTGCCTGTTGATCGGCTTGCGCCTGGCCGATGGGCGCACGGCACTGTGGGCGCTATTGGGGTCCGCTAGCGGCACAACCCTGGCCCTGTTCTACGGCTGGCCCGCCGAGGACGCGCTGGCGGGTGTGTACGGCTACAACGCCAGCCTCGCCGCCATCGCACTGGCGCAGGTCCACCGCTGCCCGCTGGTACCGGCCTTCGGCGTCCTCCTCGCACTGGTGCTGCAGCCGGGCTTCGGCGCCCTTGGCCTGCCCGCCCTGACCATGCCTTTCATCCTTGCCTGTTGGCTGATCAGAGCCGGCGCGCAAAGCTGCCAGCGCACAGCCCGCAACCGCAGGCCCACAAGCTGATCCCTCAAGGGGGAAACCACCACGCGATGTCATTCAATTGTCATCCCCCTGCCCTAGGGTCCTGCGCATCCAAAGTAGGAGCTACCGTGATGCATGACAATCAATTGACCGACCTTGAACGCCTGACACTGTCCCGTCGTCGCTTCATCAGCGCGGGCGCTCTGACTGGCGCCGCTCTGTTTCTTGGCGGCGGCCTGCTGGGGCGCAGCGCGCTGGCCGACGCAGTCAGTGCCAGCAGCCGCAGCCCGCTGATAGGCTTCGCCAATATCGCCGCCTCCAGCGCCGACACCATTACCCTGCCGTCCGGCTATTCGTTCAATACCCTGATCAGCTGGGGCCAGCCGCTACATGCAGGCGGCCCGGCGTTCAAGGGCGACGGCAGCAACAGCGCCGCCGAGCAGCTGCTGCAGTTCGGCGACAACACCGACGGCATGAGCCTCTTCCCCTGGCCGGGTGACGCGGATCGCGCACTGATGGCGATCAACAACGAGTACGTCAACTACCGCTACCTGCTGCCACACGGCGAGCTGCCGAAATCCGCCGAGGACGTGCGCAAGGCGCAGAATGCTGAAGGCGTGACCGTGATCGAGGTACGCCGCCAAAACGGTGCCTGGAGCTTCGTCCAGGGCTCGCCCTACAACCGCCGCATCCACGGCAACCTGCCTATCGAAGTCAGTGGCCCGGCCCGCGGTCACGACCTGCTCAAGACCAAGGCCGACCCGGCCGGCATCGAGGTGCTTGGCACCTTCCAGAACTGCTCCAGCGGTCAGACCCCGTGGGGCACCTACCTGACCTGCGAAGAGAACTTCAGCGACTGCTTCGGTAGCAACGACGCCAACCTGCAGTTCAGCGACGATCAGAAGCGCTTCAGCGTCGAGCACGACAGCGGCGAAAACCAGTGGCACCACTTCGATCCGCGTTTCGATCTGGCCCAGAACCCGAACGAGCTGAACCGCCACGGCTGGATCGTCGAAATCGACCCCTTCGACCCAACCTCCAAGCCGATCAAGCGCACCGCCCTGGGCCGCTTCAAGCACGAGAACGCGGCGCTCACCACCACCCGTGATGGCCGCGTGGTGGTGTACATGGGCGACGACGAGCGTGGCGAGTTCATCTACAAGTTCATCACCCGCGACCGCCTGAACCGCAGCGACGCCAAGGCCAACCGGCATATCCTCGACCACGGCACCTTGTACGTCGCCCAGTTCGATGCTGGTAATGGCGACGCCGACCAGCCGCGCGGCCAGGGCCGCTGGATCGAGCTCAGCGCCGGCAAGAACGGCCTGACTGCGGCAAACGGCTTCGCTGACCAGGCCGAGGTGGTGATTCGTGCACGCCAGGCCGGTACCCTGGTTGGCGCCACCCGCATGGATCGCCCCGAGTGGATCACCGTCAGCCCGCAGGACGGCCAGGTCTATTGCACCCTGACCAACAACAGCAAGCGCGGCGAGGACGGCCAGCCCGTCGGCGGCCCCAACCCGCGCGCCAACAACCTCTACGGGCAGATCCTGCGCTGGCGCGAAGCGGCCGATGACGCCGCGGCCGACACCTTCGCCTGGGACCTGTTCGTGGTTGCCGGCAACCCGGTGGTGCATCCCGGCACGCCCGAGGCAGGCAGCCACGCAATCAACGCCGACAACATGTTCAACAGCCCTGACGGCGTCGGTTTCGATGGCGGCGGTCGCTTGTGGATCCAGACCGACGGCAAGTACAGCAACGAGGGCGACTATGCCGGCATGGGCAACAACCAGATGCTCTGCGCCGACCCGCAAAGCGGCGAGATCCGCCGTTTCATGGTCGGCCCTGTGGGCTGCGAAATCACCGGCCTGGCCTTCTCGCCGGACTACCGCACGATGTTCGTCGGCATCCAGCACCCTGGCGAAGCGGGCGGCTCGTCCTTCCCCGACCACCAGCCCGGCGTGCATCCGCGTTCGAGCGTGGTGACCATCACCCGTAAAGACGGCGGCGTGATCGGCGCCTGACGCCGGCAGCGGCATACGACGCGAGCCCTGCGCAGGCTCGCGTCGTTAATACCACCAGAAATGCCCTATAGTCGTGATGCCTGCCGCAAGGCTGCCACTGGACGACGCACGCATGAAAGGATGGATTCTAGGCCTGAGCCTGCAATTGCTGGCCACACCACTGCTGGCTGGTGAAGTGACGACAGTGATCGGGCCGGTGGAGCAGATCGAAGTCCTCGAGATCAGCCAGGGCCCCAATACGGCCGTGGACAACTGCCAGGAATACAGCGTGACAGCAGAGGAAGTCGCCGACTTCCTGCGCCACGCCATCGTCATCACTCACCGCCAGGAACACGACTGGTACCTCTACGGCCCCTGCTACGCCAGTGGCACGCTGACCAGTCGCTACGGCCAATGGCACTGGCTGCTGCGCAACATGGGCACCGGCTGGCTGACGGCCGTCACCGGCGAGACCTTCGTGCTCGCTGATCCACGGCAGGAGTCGTCGCTGGGAGACGATTAACCTGACAACGGCCTGTTGAGGCGTTTCAGGAGAAACTGCCCTCGTCTCCGCGGCGTCTGATCCACCGCTCGCGCACGCTCAACCAGGCAGGCGGCAAGACGTTTCCCCGGTACCCGATGTCGCTGCCACGACTGGCTCCGTTATCCGACCCTGCTAGCGTGCATGACCTACAGCCCTTATCGAGCGAGAACGACATGCTGCACAGCATCAAGCAAGGCATCACCCTGGACGAACTGGAACTGGCCGGCACCCTCGAGGACATCGGTGTCGAGATGCTCGAAGGTGACAACGCCATGTTCGCCCTGACCACCTTCGCCACCGAGGACGAGTCGGTCAGCGCCGGCTACTTTGGCGTGCGCCGCAGCCGCTTCCGCCTGCCCTACACCTTCCACGAGCAGGCAGTGGTAACCCTCGGCGAAGTGAAGATCACCAACGAAGCCACTGGCGAAACCGCCCACTACAAGGCCGGTGATTCCTTCTTCGTCGCCAGCGGCACCAACACCCTCTGGGAAGTCGTGAGCGACAGTTTCACCAAGCACTACCTGGCCGTCGACTGAAAACGGCAGCAGGTTACAGGCTGCGTCGCCAGCATCGCGCCACGCTGGCGACCTAACGCATCACCGCCGGCCAACCGGCCAGATCACAAAAAACAACGCTCAACCTGCTGCTGGCGATAAACGTTACCAGCGCCGAGGCGATTCCCAGCCTGGTCAGTTATATCCCGGCGGTCGAAGATCGGGCTCGCCCACTACAAAAGGCCTACGCAAGCTTTGAAAAAAGGAACCTATTTTTTATTGACCTCTGCCGCCGTTTCCGAAGAAAAACTTACCCCACTATCCGGGAGGGGTTGACCACTACAACTGTCAAATTTTCAGAGAGGCCGGGAGCGGCAAACACCGTTCGCACGGGTCTGTCACTTGCCCTCATGGCGTCGTCCTGCCTAGGCTTGCCCCTCGCATCACAAGGAGAGTCACGCCGTGGCCAAAGACCAGACCTGGCGCCAGCGCCTTTACATCATCATTTTCGAGACCAGCACGCCGGCGGCGCAGCGTTTCGACAACTGGCTGCTGGTGGCCATTCTCGCCAGTCTGATCGTGGTGATGCTCGACAGCATCGAGCGCTTTCACAACCAGTACGCAGGCATGTTCAGCGCGCTGGAGTGGTTCTTCACCGCATTGTTCGCGATCGAATATGGCTTGCGCCTGTACTGCTCGCCCAAGCCCCTGCGCTATGCCTTCAGCTTCTTCGGCCTGGTCGACCTGCTGGCCGTACTGCCCGCCATCCTGGCACTGGTGTTCGTCGACGCGCAGTACCTGATGATCGTCCGGGCCATCCGAATGGTGCGTATCTTCCGCGTGCTCAAGCTGCGCCACTACCTGACCCAGGCCAATTTCCTGCTGGTGGCGCTACGTGGCAGCAAGCAGAAGATCGTCGTCTTTCTGGTCAGCGTTTCTACCCTGGTCACAGTGTTCGGTGCGCTGATGTACGTGGTCGAAGGCCCTGCCCACGGCTTTACCAGCATTCCCACCAGCATCTACTGGGCAGTGGTGACGCTGACCACCGTGGGTTTCGGTGACATCACGCCGAAGACCCCGCTGGGCCAGATGCTGGCGACGATGGTGATGATTACCGGTTACTCGATCATCGCCGTACCGACCGGCATCTTCACCGCCGAGCTGGCCAATGCCATGCGCCAGGACGGCTTGCTGGAGCACGACTGCCCGCACTGCCGCAAGAATCGCCACGAGCACAGCGCAGCGTTCTGCAGCCGTTGTGGTGGACCATTGTTCAGCAGACAGGCCGAGCCATCACCGTCGGCGCAAAGCACGCCTGAAACAGACTGAAGCAAAACCGATCGGCCATCGCGTGGTCATAACGTCGCCCTGTGGGCTATAAAGCCCGACTTTTTAGCTGAAGGAAGCGCGCCATGGCCGTTACCACCAATGAATCCACGGCACCCGCCAAGGCTGCCTGGATCGGCCTGATTCTGGGTCCATTGTTACTGCTCGTCTGCCTGGTCACCGAGCCGCCAGCCGGCCTTTCCAGCACGGCCTGGGCCACCATCGGTCTGACCCTGCTGATGGCCACCTGGTGGTCGACCGAAGCGATCCCGATCCCGGCCACTTCGCTGCTGCCGATCCTGTTGATCCCGGCGTTGGGCATCGACAGCCTCAATGCCGCCACTGCGCCCTACGCCAACCCGACCATCTACCTGTTCCTCGGTGGTTTCGTGCTGGGCCTGGCCATGGAGCGCTGGAACCTGCATAAACGCATCGCCCTGATGACGCTGCTGGCCATGGGCAGCAAGCCGAGCAAGCAGATCGCCGGCTTCATGATGGCCACAGCCTTTCTCAGCATGTGGGTGAGCAACACCGCCACCACCATCATGATGCTGCCCATCGGCCTTTCGGTGATCGGCATGCTCACCAGCGAGAAGAACACCGGCGAGGCCGAGCGTGAACGCTTCGCCACTGCACTGCTGCTGGCGATTGCCTATGCCGCCAGTGTCGGCGGTATCGCCACGCTGATCGGCACCCCGCCGAACGCCCTGCTCGCCGCTTTCCTCGCCGAGAACTATGACGTGCAGATCGGCTTCGGCCAGTGGATGCTGCTCGGCGTACCAGTGGCGGTGATCATGCTGGCGTTCATCTGGTGGTGGCTGACCCGTGGCGGCTTCAACCTGGCCGGGCATGACAGCACGCAGCTGATTCGCGGCGAACTGGCCGAACTCGGTCCGCTGAGCCGTGGCGAGAAGCTGGTGGCCATGGTGTTCGTCGCCACCGCACTGGCCTGGGTGTTCCAGCCGTTGATCTCTGATTGGGTGCCCGGTGTCAATGACACCAGCATCGCTATCGCCGCGGCACTGGCGCTGTTCATCATTCCGGTGGACACCAAACAGCGCGTATTCCTGATGAACTGGGAAAGCGCCAGCAAGCTGCCCTGGGGCGTACTGCTGCTGTTCGGCGGCGGCCTGTCGCTGGCGGGGGTGATTCGCAGCACCGGCCTGGCCGAATGGATTGCGCAGAGCCTCGGAGCCCTGGGCGCCCTGCCAGTCATCGCGATGATCGGCGTAGTGGTGCTGGTGATTATCTTCCTCACCGAAGTCACCTCCAACACCGCCACCGCAGCAGCCTTCCTGCCGCTGCTCGGCGCGCTGGCCGTGTCGCAGGGCATGCCGGCCGAGCTGCTGGCGATTCCTGCCGCCATCGCCGCCAGCTGCGCCTTCATGATGCCGGTGGCGACGCCGCCCAACGCCATCGTGTTCGGCACCGGGCACATGAAGATACAGTCGATGATCAGGGCGGGCTTCGCCCTCAACCTGTTCGGTGTGGTGCTGGTGACGGTGATCAGCTACCTACTGGTGGGCATGATCTGGGCGCATTGAGCATGGATCGCACCAACAAGAACGGCGCCTTCGGGCGCCGTTTTTTATGGTGCGTCGCTTTTGTCGAGGGGAAGATACGATTGATACCGGACCTTTCCCAAACTATTCGAAGCGCCTTAAAAAATACTGTCCCAGCTCCGGGTGGTAAATGCGCTGACAGCTATATATTCACCGCTCCAGGACTTGAACGTCAGCGTGCCATTAAAGTCCGGATAGACCGTCTTCTTTTCATTCAACAACCACAGTTGCACATTTTCAATCGGTTTCGAGGTGACTTTCAAATCGCCACTCTCTGGCGCCATATGCGGCAAGCTATAAACAGCGCGCTTTAACTGCCCGCGATAGCGGTAAATCATCGGACTGCGATAATCCTGCGTTTTTGGCCGGTAATACTGGTTGTAACCAACAATGCTGACTTCATTGCCACTAAAGCTGACGAACATGAAATTGGGGGTTTCGCTGGTAATCAGGCTGTTATCCGCCAGCATTCTCGATACATCTTCACGACTTAACAGGCTGTTATCCCTGCGGTCGAGGCCGGTGTAAACATGAAGACCCTGCAGATCAGTCATGGCTTTCAACAACAGCTCTTTCGAGGGCGTCGGGTGCATCCAGCGCACCGAACGAGACGTACAACCGCTGACAATTAACAAAATGATCAGACATATCGCTAACCGGCCGGCGGTAGCGGGGGTTACATACGAAGATCTCAGCACAGCACCAGTCCTCGCGGTTGTAATTGCAGATTGAGTTGCTCGATTTTGGGCTGCTCAGTGATGACGCAGATGAAACGCGGATTTTCATGCAAATAGACGTTGCCATCACGCTGCAGCATACCGACCTCCAGCAATTGCAACCCGGCCTGTTGTAATTGCTGCTGCAACACCGGCAGATAAAAACCACCGGCGTCATACAGGAACGCTTCACGACTGATGTCCTGAACCGGAAAGCCCTGCTCATCATAAAGACTGTCGGTAGACAAGGTAATACCGGCCTGCTGAACCGGTGCCAATGCATTTAATCCATCAACACCCCAAGGATCAAACTCCTTCCATTCGACATAACAAAGATAACGCTCACCCAACAGTGCATCCAGCCAATAGAGTTGCTTATACTCCCCCTGCCGCTCATCAACCGCAGGCACTGCAGTATATTTTTCCGAGAACCCCGGAATGGCTTGCGCCAAAGCAATTAACAGTGCTTCATCACTCATGCTTTATCCTTTTAGCTTATGTAGGTGAAGTGTCCTTACTCTTTTAAGTTGCTGAAGCGACTAGCCAATCATTACGGCAGAGGAATAGGCGGCTATGTGAACCGCCGTGCATCCAGAAGAGGCTGACGGATAAATGGAAAACGGCGCCAGAGGCGCCGTTGAAAGGCCAAAACAGATGCCTCACCGAGATTGGTAGTGCCGGTACAGCCCTGGCGGAATGCCCGAGCTGTCGGTTTCCTGCCACGGCCCGCCGGCCTGCGAAGACCAGCTCCAGCCGCCGTCCCAGCGATAGAAGACGCGCTCGCGGTAGTACAGGTCGCGCGCCCCTTCGACCACGTAGACGCCCAGACCCGGATTCCAATGACTCTTGACCCCGGGTGGTGGCGCATAGCGCGGATGCGATGGCTGCTGCACCGGCGGCAGCTCACCCACCGGCGCACTCGGCTGCTGCAAAACGCAGCCACTGAGGCCAAGCCCGAATGCGCAGACCAGGACCAGGCGCTTCACTGGGCCTGCCCGTCGCGGCTGTCGATCAACAGCGTCTGCACGTCACGAGCGGTGTTGGCAACTGGGCCGGTCTTGCCGCTCCACTCGCCCTGGGTGGCATTGCCAGCGCGGGAAACGCGGGCGACCAGCTGTACCTGGTCGAATCGGGAAATCTTCAGTTCGGGCATCATCGCATCCACGTCGGAGAGGCTGACTTGCGCCGGCAGGTCGGAGACCTTCAGGCGTTTGACCGCCAGCGGCATCGGCGGGCCGCTGAGGG
The DNA here is from genome assembly GCF_965197125.1 of Pseudomonas spartinae. Taxonomy (NCBI): domain Bacteria; kingdom Pseudomonadati; phylum Pseudomonadota; class Gammaproteobacteria; order Pseudomonadales; family Pseudomonadaceae; genus Pseudomonas; species Pseudomonas spartinae. The sequence goes on along the minus strand of NZ_CBDAMB010000005.1, from coordinate 314,876 downwards.
CGCGAGCGAAGACGAATACGGCATCGTCCGGCTGCACGCTCTTCTGCACCTCGGGCGACAGCGACACGCTGACCTCCAGCGCCTGCACCTTGGCCTCCGGCGCTGCAGCCGTGCTCGGCTGCTCCCCCTCACCCAGTTGCTGACGGGCGCGTTCGATGCCGCCGACAATGGCCGCGCGGGACGGATCCTGCTCCGGCAACACGGCGACCAGGCGCTCCCAGTAACGCACTGCATCAGCATAGCGCTGACTTTCATAGGCCGCGATGCCGAGCAGGCCAAGGCTGGTGACCTCCTGCGGGTCCGCCTTGAGCGCCTCGTCGGTGATTGCCTGGAGTTGCTCGTTCCACTGTTTGCCTTCGGCAAAATACAGCGCCTGCGCCCACTGACCGAGCAGCTCCGGGGCACGCCCGGCAATCTGCACGGCGCGTTCGAACGCCTTGGCGGCGTCGCCGGCACGCTCCTGCGCCATGTAGGTACGCCCCAGGAAGTACCAGGCTTCGGCCGAATCCGGCTGCTGCTTGACGGTCTGCTCCAGGCGCGCGGTCATCTCCTCGATGCTCTGCGGCTGCATGGCCGCCAGCTGACGGGTCTGCTCGACCTGATCGAGCGCGCCCCAGTGCAGGTACAGGGCCACGCCCAGCACCGGGACCAGCAGCGCCGACACCAGCGGAATCTTGCCGCCGAGCACGCTGCTGCGGCGCTGCACGCCTTCGGTGTCATCGAGCAGCTCGCGCGCGGCCTCGGCGCGACCGGCCTCCAGCTGCGCATCATCGAGCACGCCAGCCTGGCGCTGGACTTCCAGCTCCTGCAGGCGCTCCTGATAGAGAGTGACATTGAGTGCGGTGCGGTCTTCTTCGGCCTGCAGCTTGCGAATGCGCAGCACCGGAATCAGCAGAAACGCCAGGGCGGTCAGCAACAGCAGCCCGGCGGGCAACCAGAAATCGATCATCGGTCTTTCTTGTCCTGAGAGGCTTGGTCGAGCAGTGCGGCGAGGCGCGCCTGCTCATCGACGGAGAGGCCTACGGCCGAACGGTTTTTCTGCTGCCCACGACGGCGCAGGACGATCACCCCTAGCACGCCAAAACCCAGCACCAGCAGGCCGGCAGGGCCGTACCAGAGCAGCAGCGTGCGACTGGTCAGCGGCGGTTTGTAGAGCACGAAGTCACCGTAACGCGCGACCAGGAAATCGATGATCTCATCATTGCTCTTGCCCGCTTCGAGCATGCGGTAGATCTCGTTGCGCAGGTCCATGGCGATCGGCGCATCGGAGTCGGCGATGTTCTGGTTCTGGCACTTCGGGCAACGCAGCTCTTCGACCAGGTTGCGATAACGCTGGCGTTCAGCCTCGTTGGCAAACTCGAAGGTATCGATGGCGGCATGCGCGCTGGCCAACAGGCCCAGCGCCAGACCGGCGGAAATCAGCAAACGCTTCATGGCTGGGCCTCGTCGACCAGTTGCTGATAGACCGGCGCCAGTTGCTCACGCCAGATGCGCTCGTCGATGGCGCCGACGTACTTGTGACGAATGATGCCCTTGGCGTCAATGAAGAAGGTTTCCGGCGCACCGTACACGCCCAGGTCCAGACCGAGGCTGCCTTTGGCATCCTCGATATTGAGCTGGTAGGGGTTGTGCAGGTCACGCAGCCACTTCTGCGCCGGCTCGAGCTGATCCTTGTAGTTGATGCCGTGGATCACCACGCCGGCTTCGGCCAGTTTGTTCAGTACCGGGTGCTCGTGCCGGCAGGCCGGGCACCAGGTGGCCCAGACGTTGACCAGCGCCGGCTTACCCTTGAGATCGTCCTGGGTCAGGGTGCGCGACGGATCGGTTACCGAGGGCAGGCTGAAGGCCGGAAACGGCTTGCCGATCAAAGCCGAAGGCAGCTCGGACGGGTCGAGGAACAGGCCGCGATAAAGGAACACGGCAATCGCCAGAAAGGCCAGCAGCGGCAACAGCAGCAGCAAACGTCTCATGCGTTGGCCTCCTGCATGCCCAGGGCTTCGCGCACGCGGGTTCTGACCTTGATCCGGTAGCGCTTGTCAGCCGCGGCGAGGAAGCCGCCGAAGGCCATCAACAGACCGCCGAGCCAGATCCAGCGCACGAAGGGTTTGATATGAATGCGCACGGCCCAGGCGCCCTGCTCCAGCGGCTCCCCCAAGGCAACGAACAGATCGCGGGTGAAACCGGCGTCGATGCCCGCCTCGGTCATGGTCGACTGCTGCACGGTGTACAGACGCTTCTCCGGGTGCAGCACCTTGATCTGCCGCTCGCCATCGAAGACCCGCACCGTCCCCTTGTCGGAGATGAAATTGGGCCCTTCGTGGTGCACCGCGCCTTCGAACTGGAAGCGATAGCCCGCCAGTTCCACCGATTCACCCGGCGCCATGCGCAGGTCGCGCTCGTAGCTGCCCAGGCTGGTGAGCACCACACCCAGGGCGCATACGGCAAACCCCAGGTGTGCCATCTGCATGCCCCAGTAGCTGCGGGTCAGGCTCGGCAGGCCCTTGATCAGGCCCTTGTGGCGCGTCTTGTCGAGAATGTCGCGCCCCCCGGCCAACACCACCCAGAAGGCCAGCAGGCAGACCGCCAGCACAGCCCAGTGGAAATCGCCATGCACGAAGGTGGCGATCAGCGCCAGCACTACGCTGGCGATCAGCACCGGAGCGAGCATGCGCCCCAGCCAAGTCAGCGGGGTGTCCTTCCAGCGCACCAGTACACCGACAGCGATCACCGCCATCAGCAGCGCCATCAACGGCAGGAACAGCGCGTTGAAATAAGGCGGGCCGACCGACAGCTTGGCGCCGGTCAGGGCATCGAGCACCAGCGGGTAGAGGGTACCGAGCAGGATCATCGCGGCCGAAACCACCAACACAATGTTGTTGACCAGCAGCAGCGTTTCACGCGACCACAGGCCAAAACCGACCTGACTCCTGACCACCGGTGCCCGCACGGCGAACAACGCCAGCGAGCCGCCGACCACCACCAGCAGGAAGGCGAGGATGAACACGCCGCGCTCCGGATCCGTGGCAAAAGCATGTACCGAGGTCAGCACGCCGGAGCGCACCAGGAAGGTCCCGAGCAGGCTGAGGGAGAACGCGGCGATGGCCAGCAGTACGGTCCAGCTCTTGAACACGCCACGTTTCTCGGTCACCGCCAGCGAGTGAATCAGCGCGGTGCCCACCAGCCAGGGCATGAAGGAGGCATTCTCTACCGGGTCCCAGAACCACCAGCCGCCCCAGCCGAGCTCGTAGTAGGCCCACCAGGAGCCGAGGGCAATACCGATGCCGAGGAAGGCCCAGGCGATGATGGTCCAGGGCCGCGACCAGCGCGCCCAGGCGGCGTCGAGTTTACCGCCGAGCAGCGCGGCAATGGCGAAGGCGAAGGCCACGGAGAAACCGACGTAGCCCATGTACAGCATCGGCGGATGCACGATCAGGCCGAAGTCCTGCAACAAGGGGTTGAGGTCGCGACCATCGGTCGGAGCATTCGGCAGCAGGCGCTCGAAGGGGTTGGAAGTGACGATCAGAAACAGCAGGAAGCCGACGCTGATCATGCCCATCACCGACAGCACGCGGGCGAGCATCTCTTCCGGCAGGTGGCGCGAGAAGATTGCCACGGCGAAGGTCCAGCCAGCCAGGATCAATGCCCACAGCAGCAAGGAACCTTCGTGCGCGCCCCACACCGCGCTGAATTTGTAGTACCAGGGCAGCGCCGTGTTGGAGTTGTTGGCCACGTAGGCGACGGAGAAATCGTCGACCATGAAGGCATAGGTCAGGCACAGGAAGGAGAACAGCAGAAAGGCGAACTGCCCCCAGGCAGCCGGCTGCGCCAGGCTCATCCACTGGTGGTCACCACGCCAGGCACCGATCAGCGGCAGAGTCGCCTGTACCAGGCACAGACACAGGGCCAGGATCATCGCCAGATGGCCGAGCTCGGGGATCATTGCGCGCTCTCCTGCTGATAACCCTGTTTGGCGGCCTTGGCCTCATTGTGCTTCTGCATCATTCCGCTCTTTTCCAGTGCCTGCATGACTTCAGGCGGCATGTAGTTCTCGTCGTGCTTGGCCAGCACCTCGTCGGCCACCAGCACACCCTGTTCATTGACCCGACCGAGGGCGACGATGCCCTGCCCTTCACGGAACAGGTCCGGCAGGATGCCGCTGTAGCGAATGGTCACACCGTGCGCGCCATCGGTGACGACGAAGTCCACCTCCAGCGAATCGGCGGAACGCTTCAGCGAGCCCTCTTCCACCAGACCGCCGGCGCGAATGCGCGTATCGACCGGCGCCTCGCCATTGGCGATCTGGCTCGGGGTGTAGAACAGGTTGATGTTCTCCTGCAGTGCGGTCAGCGCCAGCGCCACGGCGATGCTGACGCCGCAGAGGATGGCCAGAATGATGTACAGACGTTTCTTGCGAACCGGATTCACTTCGACTTCTCCCGGCGCAAACGGCGCGCCTCGTCTTGCAGGTAACGGCGACGGGCCAGAATCGGCAGCGCCACATTCAATGCCAGGATTGCCAGGCTGATGCCGTAGGCGCTCCAGACATATGCGCCATGGGTGCCCATGGCGAGAAACTCGGAGAACGAGGAAAAGCTCATGCCTTGCCCTCCACCAGATTCTGCACTTCGGCTTTCACCCAGCTGCTGCGCGCTTCGCGCTTGAGCACTTCCAGGCGCATGCGATAAAGCAGTACGGCACCGAAGAAGCAGTAGAACCCCAGCACCGCGAGTAGCAACGGCAGCCACATTTCCACCGGCATGGCCGGCTTTTCGGTGATCTTGAAAGTGGCGCTCTGGTGCAGCGAGTTCCACCACTCCACCGAGTACTTGATGATCGGGATGTTGACCACACCGACGATGGCCAGTACCGCGCAAGCCTTGGCAGCGCTGTCGCGGTTGCTGATGGCATTGCCCAGGGCGATGACACCGAAATAAAGAAACAGCAGGATCAGCATGGAGGTCAGCCGCGCATCCCAGACCCAGTAGGTACCCCAGGTCGGCTTGCCCCAGATGGCACCGGTCAACAGCGCGATGGCGGTCATCCAGGCACCGATGGGCGCAGCTTGCTGCAGCGCGACGTCGGCCAGTTTCATCTTCCACACCAGACCAACCAGGCCGGCAATGGCCAGCATCACGTAGATGGACTGAGCGAGAAAGGCGGCAGGAACGTGGATGTAGATGATGCGAAAGCTGTTGCCCTGCTGGTAGTCCGGTGGCGCGAACGCCAGGCCCCAGACCAGACCGGCGACGATCAGCAACACCGCAGCGATGCTGAGCCAGGGCAGCCAGCGGCCGCTCATCTCATAGAACCACTTGGGCGAACCCCATTTGTGAAACCACGTCCAGTTCATGCTCGACTCATTATTCAGGCCTGATCCGGCGGTTATCCGGTTCAGATGTCAGTCACGGTTCGTTGTTATTCGCCGACGCTGATGGTCAGACCGGCGGCAATCGCAAAAGGTGTCAGGGTCACCGCCAAAGCAGTGAGGCTGGCCAGCCATAACAGATGACCGGTCGCCGGCAATCCTTGCAGGGCCGCCTGCAACGCCCCGCTGCCAAGAATCAGCACCGGGATGTACAGCGGCAGAATCAGCAGCGCCAGCAGCAGACCGCCGCGCTTGAGACCGACGGTGAGCGCCGCGCCCACCGCACCGAGCAGGCTCAGCACCGGAGTGCCGAGCAGCAGGGATATCAGCAGCACTGGCAGGCAACGCCCGGGCAAACCGAGCATCAGCGCTAGCAAAGGCGCCAGCAAAACCAGCGCCAGACCACTGAACAGCCAGTGTGCCAGCACCTTGGCCAACACCAGAAGAGGCAGGGGGTGCGACGAAAGGACCCACTGTTCGAGCGAGCCATCTTCGAAATCACTGCGGAAAAGCCCGTCCAGCGAGAGCAGCACGGCCAAAAGCGCCGCCACCCAGACCAGGCCGGGAGAAAGGGTTTGCAACAATTGCGTCTCCGGCCCCACCGCCAGCGGAAACAGGGCGATGACGATGGCGAAGAACACCAGGGGGTTGGCCAGGTCGGATGGACGGCGCGCCAACAGGCGCATCTCGCGCGACAGCAGCTGAGTGAAGACATTGCTCATGCGGCGTACTGCCCCAGATCCAGATCGCGATAAGTCGCCGGCTTGTGCTGCAGGCTGTGGTGGGTGGTCAGCACCACCACGCCGCCGCGCTCGCAATGGGCGGCCAGATGCGCTTCGAGCTGCGCCACACCGCCCTTGTCCAGCGCAGTGAAGGGCTCATCGAGCACCCACAACGGCGGCGTATCGGCAAGGTACAGACGCGCCAGGGCCACACGACGCTGCTGGCCGGCCGACAAGGTATGACAGGGGACGTCCTCGAAACCACGCAGGCCGACTGCCTCCAGCGCCTGCCAGATCGCCTCGCGGCTGGCCGGGCGATGCAGCGCGCAGAGCCAGGCCAGGTTCTCTTCGGCAGTCAGCAAGCCCTTGATGCCAGCGGCATGACCAATCCACAGCAGGTTGCGCGCCAGTTCGCTGCGTTGCTCGGACAAGGTCTTGCCCTGCAACAGGATGTCACCGGAGGTCGGCTGGCGCAGGCCGGCGACCAGCCGCAGCAGACTGGTCTTGCCACTACCGTTGGGCCCGCTGATCTGCAGCATGTCACCGCCATCGAGACGAAAGGCCAGTTGCTCGAAGAGCATGCGCCAATCCCGCTCACAGCTGAGCGCCACGGCTTCTAGAAGGGGAACGGGACGGGTCATCGATACCTGGCAGGGTTAAAGTCGACGGTGCTCCGGCCGCTATACTGACGCGTGCCGGAGGTACTATGCGCAGCGGGGCGGCATTATACATGGCGCGCCGCTGTCCCCGCAGTCAGCATTTTCGACAGGGTGTGAATCGCGTAGGCTGGGCCATGCGCGCCAGCAGTCGAAACCACTGCACAAGGTACAGCCTACGGCACCAGCACAGGACGGAGCCTCACCAAAGCCCATGAGCGAAATCAGCAGTCCACGCCCGCTCCCCCCTGCGGTTCCCGTCATCCGTAACACGGCGACGGCCGCCGATATGGCCGTGCGCCTGCTGCAACCGCTGGAAGGCATGCTGGCCGCCGGCGAAAGCGCCAAGGCCGAAGTGATAGCCGTGCGCGAGCAGGCACAGAGCTTTCAGTTGCTGCTCAAGCTAACCCTGGAAGGCGGCCGCCAGGCCACCGTGCAGGCCGACAGTTCGAGGCCGCTGGCCCAAGGCACGGCCCTGACCGTGACCGCCCTTTCCGATACGCGCCTGAGCGTGTTGCTGCAACCGGGTAGCGACAAGGCCCTGACCCAGCTCGACCTGCAGCAGCTGCCACCCGGCACGCTGGTGCAGGGCAAGGTCGTCAGCAACGCCCCAATGCCCGCGCCAAACGCGCAGAACGCGCAGACGATCTATCGCCTGGTGGTCAACCTGCTCAACACACCGCTGGCGGGCAACAAACTGGCCATCGACAGCCCCTTGAACCTGCCGCTCGGCAGCCTGCTCAGCGCCCAGGTGCAAGGCAGCCAGAGCCTGGCGTTTCTGCCGCTCAGTGGCCGCCTGGACCAGCTGGTTCTAGGTCAACAGCTGGCCGCTCAACAGAACCGCCAGGCCTCGCTGGAGGGCCTCTTCAAAGGCCTGCAAGGGTTGGCTGGTGCTGACGAGGCGCTGCGCGGCAGTGTCGACAAGCTACTCGGCGCCCTGCCCGACAGCAGCCAACTCAGTACCGCCAAGGGCCTGGCACAGGCACTCGAGGGCAGCGGTCTGCTATTGGAGGCCAAGCTGCTGCAAGGCCAGACCAGCGGCCTGGCGCAGGACCTCAAGGCCAACCTGCTACGCCTGATCGCACAACTGGCCCCGCAGCTGCCTGGCGGCGCTGGCTCCCTGGCCGGGCTGCAGAACGCGCTCAATCAGAACCTGCCGAACCTGGCCAGGCAACTGCTCGGCGTCAATGCCAACGGCACGGCCCGCCAGCAGGCCCTGACCTTCCCCCTGCCCTCGCGGCTGCTGCAGAACATGGATGGCGAAGCCGACCTGGAAACCCTGCTCAAGCTCGCTGCTTCTGCCATATCAAGGCTGCAGACCCATCAATTGTCGAGCCTGGCGCAGACTCAGGTAGACGCCAACGGCAACCAGTTGACCACCTGGCAGCTGGAACTGCCGATGCGCCATCAGCAGGAGGTGATTCCGCTGCAGATCAAGCTGCAGCGCGAGGAGCAGAACGCCAAGGGCGAGAAGAACGAAACCAAGGAACCACTGTGGCGGATCGATCTGGCCTTCGACCTCGCTCACCTTGGCCCGCTGCAGGTTCGTGCGCAGCTGCTGCGCGGCAGCCTGTCCAGCCAGCTCTGGGCCGAGCGTGCCGACACGGCATCGCTGATCAGCGCCGAACTGGGCAACCTGCGTGAGCGTCTGCAGGCCGCAGGTCTGGAAGTGGGCGAGCTGGCCTGCAGCCAGGGCATGCCCCCACAGGGGCCAAAAACCTCGCTGGAGCAACGCTGGGTGGATGAAACCGCATGAGCCGCAAGCAGCAGCAACCTCAGGCCCGCCAAGCCATCGCCCTCAATTACGACGGGCAGAGCGCCCCTGTACTCAGCGCCAAAGGCGATGACGAACTGGCTGAAGCCATTCTCGCCATTGCCCGTGAATACGAAGTCCCGATCTACGAGAACGCTGAACTGGTACGCCTGCTCGCGCGCCTGGAACTCGGTGATGCGATTCCAGAATCACTGTATCGCTGCATTGCCGAAATCATCGCCTTCGCCTGGTACCTCCAGGGCAAGACACCGCCCGGCTTTACGGCGGATGCCGAGCGCGACGTCACCCCGCCGCTGCCGTTGCTCAAGGGCCCGACCCACTGAGTATCAGTCGCTCGCCAGGCCCTGGCGTAACGCCTGTACGGACGGATAGCCAGAATGCAATGGACTGCACGCGGCACGGGCGACTATTGCAGAATTTCACGGATTCAAGAGTGCAGAGCAAAAGCCCGGCAATGATCGGCCAGGCGAACGATCGGTGACTCAGCGGCCCTGACGAGGTGCTCGACAGAGCGTCAGGGCCGGGCCGCTAGCGCGACTGCCCCGCTTTGGGCTTGTGCAGCCGACTGATCAGCTCGGCCTCGGCCGTACTCAGGCCGCAGGACTGGGTGAGATCGTCGACACTGGCGCCCATGCCTACCAGGCGAGCGGCCTGAGTGAAGGACAGACTGCTGGGGTCGCGCTGCTCGATCTGGCTCACCTTGTCCGGTAGCGGCGCCACCACTCGGCGCAGCTCATGCAGCTCTTCACCCATGCGAATGCTGCCGGTCAGGTAAGCATCCAGCCGCTTGTTCAGCTCCTTGATCCGCGCGTCGCGCACGGCGTCGCGCTTGGCCTGCTCAGCCAGCAGGCGCTGCTGGTTCCGGTACAGGCCATTGCAGGCGATGCCCAATGCCACGCATAGCAGCGCCACGAAGGCCAGGGCCGCGGCAAGCATGGCAAACTCGGACATGGCTCAGATGCTCTCCAGCTCCGACCACTCTTCCTCGGACATCATCTTGTCCAGCTCAACCAGGATCAGCAGTTCGCCATTCTTGTTGCACACGCCCTGGATGAACTTGGCCGACTCGTCGTTACCAACGTTCGGTGCCGTCTCGATCTCGGACTGACGCAGGTACACCACTTCAGCCACGCTATCGACCAGGATGCCCACCACCTGCTTGTCTGCCTCGATGATGACGATGCGGGTGTTGTCGGTAACCGGCGCCGAACCCAGGCCAAAACGCTGACGGGTATCGATCACGGTGACCACGTTGCCGCGCAGGTTGATGATGCCCAGCACATAGCTCGGCGCACCCGGCACCGGAGCAATCTCGGTGTAGCGCAGGACTTCCTGTACCTGCATCACGTTGATGCCGTAGGTCTCGTTGTCCAGGCGAAAGGTCACCCACTGCAGAATCGGATCTTCGGCACCTTGTGCAGAACTTTTCTTCATGTCCCTAGCCTCGTCAAAAACCGCTCAGTGCGGCATGCGCGGGTCGACCCGCTTATCATTAACTATAGAGCCGGTTGGCACAGGCTCACCAATTCTCAATGCACTTTTCCGCCATTCAGGCGTTTCGCGCCACCACTGGCGATCAGTTCGGCCAGCGCCTCCACGTCCAGCAACGCGCACATGTGTTCGATCACCGTGCCGGCCAACCAGGGGCGCTGCGCCCGCTGACTGCGCCATTTGACCTCGCTTGGGTCGAGGCGGATCGAGCGGCTGACCTGATGCACTGCCAGCCCCCACTCGTAGCCCTGAACCGAGATCACGTACTGCAGGCCCTCGCGGAAGTCTTCGCGGTAACGGTCCGGCATCACCCAGCGCGCCGTGTCCAGCACCTTCAGGTTACCGGCCTGGCTCGGCAGAATACCGAGGAACCACTCCGGCTGACCGAACAGCGGAGTCAGTTCCTGGCCTTCGAGCGGATAGATCGAACCCAGGCAGATCAGTGGCACGGCAAGGGTCAGCCCGGCAACGTCGAACAACAGGCACTCGAAGGGCTCCTCGGCCCAGGCCGGACGACCATCGGCCAGCAAGGCGGCTGGTTGCGGCGCCTGTTCAGCGGTCGTGGCGACCTCCGGCGGCGCCTGTTCGACGACAGGGGCCTGTACCGGTGCCAGCAACTCCACTGGAGCAACCTGCACCGGCGCCTGCGACTCGAGCACCGTGGCCAGGGCAACCGGGGCCACAACAGGTGCTACGGGTTCGAGCAGCCTGGCATCACGCACCTGCTCCTCAAGCACTGCGGCCTCGAACTCGTCGAGACTGACGGACATTTCCAGTTCAGCAGCGGCATCCTGCAGCAGACCATCGAGATAGGACTGCAGGGCGAGCTGGGAACGCGTGGCAGTGGCGAGGTTACGACTCATGACTGAAACCCGGGATAAGATCTTTACAGCCTATCGGCCGCAGCATGCTCCAACTTGAGTGACGCAGTTCAACACAGACGCGCATTTCAGGCCACCTGCGTCGCAGGCTGATGGCTGAGCAGGTGCTTGAGCAGCGCCCTGTAGGCAATCACGCCACGGCTGCCGGCATCGAACTGCGAAGGCGTGCGCCCCGCCCGACTGGCATCGCGCAAGCGCGTGTCGACCGGAATGTAAGCCGGCCACAGGTGTTCAGGATAGGAATTGCGCAGCACCCGCAGCGTGCTCATGGACGCCTGGGTACGACGGTCGAACAACGTCGGTACGATGGTGTAAGGCAAGGCCTGCTTGCGCGAACGATTGATCATCGCCAGCGTGGTGATCATGCGCTCCAGCCCCTTCACCGCGAGAAACTCGGTCTGCACCGGGATCACCAGCTGCTGACTGGCCGCCAAGGCATTGACCATCAGTACGCCAAGCAGTGGCGGGCTATCGATGATGGCGTGATCGAAATCCTCCCACAGCTGCGCCAGGCTCTTGGCGATCACCAGGCCCAGGCCGCTCTGCCCCGGCGACTGACGTTCGAGCGTGGCCAGCGCCGTGCTCGACGGCAACAGGGAGATATTCTCGTGGCTGGTACCGTGCAACAGCTGCTTGGGCAGGCCCTGCGGCACGTTGCCCTGGTGCAGGAACAAGTCGAAGCAACTGTGCTCCAGCGTATCGGGATCATGACCGAAATAACTGGTCATCGACCCATGCGGGTCAAGATCGACCACGACCACACGCTTGCCGGCATCGGCCAACAGGCCTGCCAGGGCGATGGAGGTAGTGGTCTTGCCGACCCCACCTTTCTGATTGGCTACTGCCCAGACTTTCATCTTCTCTCATCCTCCCGGCAAGAGGCGCTCAGGCCGAGAATGGCTGTCGCACGCACGCAGCAGGCGACTGGGATTTGACGGCTCACGACTGTGGAACCCCCGACGCAGACGCCGGTGCAGGTTGCGTGCCAGCTCCCGACTGCTGAGTCGCGGCACTGCCAGCGCTACGTCGCGTGTCGAGATTGCGCGAAATCACCAATACCACGCGGCGGTTTCGCCCCCTGCCCTCCGCTGTGGCATTGTCGGCTACCGGCTGGAACTCACCATAGCCTACGGCCGCCAGACGTGAGGGGTCGACACCATCCATGGCGAGCATGCGCACGATGCTCGACGCACGCGCCGAAGACAGCTCCCAGTTGGTTGGATACTGGGCAGTCTGGATCGGTAGATTGTCGGTAAATCCCTCGACCTTAACCGGGTTCTGATAAGGCGCCAGAATCTTGGCGACCTTCTCGATAATATCGAATGCCTGATTGTTCGGGATCGCATCGCCGCTGGGAAACAGCAGGCTGGAGCTCAGCTCGATTTCGATCCACATCTCGTTGCCACGCACGGTCAGCTGATCGCTCTGGATCAACTCACCAAATGCCTCTCGCACACTGGAGGCAATGTTTTGCAAGGTGGAATCCGAACTGGGATCGTCGAGCGCGGTGTTGTCGGGCTCACTGGTGCGAGGTCGCTCCTCACCAACGGGAATCGGCTTGATCGAGCGATCAGGCTGATTGAATACACCGGTCAGAGACTCCGAGAGAATCTTGTACTTGCCTTCGTTGATCGAGGAGATCGAATACATCACCACGAAGAAGGCGAACAACAAGGTGATGAAGTCGGCGTAGGAAACCAGCCAACGCTCGTGATTCTCGTGTTCCTCATGATGCCGCCTGCGCGCCATGCCATACCTCCATCAGTCCATGAAGCCTTGCAGCTTCAGCTCGATGGAACGTGGGTTTTCACCCTCGGCGATGGACAGGATGCCTTCGAGAAGCATCTCGCGATAACGCGACTGGCGCAGCGCGATGGACTTGAGCTTGTTGCCCGCCGGCAACAGCAGCAGGTTGGCGAAACCGACGCCGTAGATGGTGGCGACGAAGGCCACGGCAATACCGCTACCGAGCATGCTCGGGTCGGCCAGATTGCCCATCACGTGAATCAGGCCCATTACCGCGCCAATGATACCGATGGTCGGAGCGTAGCCGCCCATGCTCTCAAACACCTTGGCCGCCTGGATATCGCGCGCCTCCTGGGTGTAGAGATCGACCTCGAGGATGCTGCGAATGGACTCAGGCTCGGCGCCGTCGACCAGCAACTGCAAGCCCTTGCGCGCGTACGGATCGGGCTCGGCATCAGCCACTGCCTCCAGACCCAGCAGGCCCTCCTTGCGCGCCACCATGCTCCAACCGACCACGCGATTGATGCCGCCCACCAGATCGATGCGTGGCGGGAAGAAGATCCAGCGCACAATCCCCATGGCGCGCTTGAACACCTGCACCGGCGCCTGGAGAAAAGCGGCGCCCAGCGTACCGCCAATGACGATCAGCGCCGCCGGGCCGTTGAGCAGCGCCCCGGCGTTGCCCCCTTCAAGGTAATTGCCACCCAGAATGGCAACGAACGCCAGGATGACGCCGATTAGGCTCAATACATCCATGCGCAGGTTCCACACTTAGCCTTGGTCACTGGCACGCCTCGGTCAGGTGCCGACCGATGTCATCCAGACCGTAAACCGCATCGGCCAGGTTGGCCTTGACCACCGCCATGGGCATGCCATAGATCACGCAACTGGCTTCATCCTGCGCCCATACCTGACTGCCACCCTGCTTGAGCAGGCGCGCACCCTCGCGGCCATCGGCGCCCATACCGGTCAGCACCACGGCAAGAACCTTGTCGCCGTAGGATTTGGCGGCAGAGCCAAAGGTGATATCAACGCAGGGTTTGTAGTTGAGACGCTCGTCACCGGGCAGAATCTTCACCACGCCACGCGCGTCGACCATCATCTGCTTGCCGCCAGGCGCCAGCAGCGCGAGCCCGGGACGCAGGACATCGCCGTCCTCGGCCTCCTTGACCTGAATGCGGCATAGCTTGTCCAGGCGCTCGGCGAAGGCCTTGGTAAACGCGGCGGGCATATGCTGGATCAGCACCAGTGGCGCCGGGAAATTGCCCGGCAACTGAGTCAACACCCGCTGCAGCGCCACCGGACCGCCCGTGGAGGTGCCGATGGCCACCAACTTGTAGGCCTTGCGCTTGGGCGCTGGCGATACAGGAGCTGCGCCACCGGCCGAGACCGCTGGACGTGCAGCAGCGGTGGGCGCCGGAGCAGCCGGCCGCGTCGAAACGGCTGGACGACTAGTCGGCGCCGCACTCGGGCTGGCTGCGGTCGGCGCCACTGCAGCGGAGCTGAAACGACGATTGCTGCGGGCGATGCTGTGGACCTTCTCGCACAGCATCTGCTTGACCTTCTCGGGATTGCGCGAGATGTCTTCGAAGTTCTTCGGCAGGAAATCCACCGCACCGGCATCCAGCGCATCGAGCGTAACGCGGGCGCCTTCATGGGTGAGCGAGGAGAACATCAAGACCGGAGTCGGGCAACGCTGCATGATGTTTCGTACTGCGGTGATGCCGTCCATCATCGGCATCTCGTAATCCATGGTGATCACGTCTGGCTTGAGTGCCAGCGCCTGATCGATGGCCTCGCGCCCGTTGGTGGCCGTGCCCACGACCTGAATGCTGGGGTCAGCAGACAGAATTTCCGAAACGCGCCGGCGGAAGAAACCGGAGTCGTCCACCACCAGAACCTTAACAGCCATACACTCTCCTAGACGGCGCGAAGCCATGGCCCGCGCCGCAAAACATCAGAAACGTCGAGCGTAGCGCTTGAGCATGCTCGGTACGTCGAGAATCAACGCGATGCGTCCGTCGCCGGTGATCGTGGCGCCAGACATCCCGGGCGTGCCTTGCAGCATCTTGCCCAGTGGCTTGATTACCACTTCTTCCTGACCGACCAATTGATCGACGACAAAACCGATGCGTTGGCTGCCAACGGTGAGAATCACCACGTGACCTTCGCGCTGCCCTTCGTGGAAGGCCTGCGGCACCAGCCAGCGCTTGAGATAGAACAGCGGCAACGCCTTGTCGCGCACGATCACCACCTCCTGGCCGTCGACCACGTTAGTGCGCGACAGGTCGAGGTGGAAGATCTCGTTGACGTTGACCAGCGGGAAGGCGAAGGCCTGATTTTCCAGCATCACCATCAGCGTCGGCATGATCGCCAGGGTCAGCGGCACCTTGATGATGATCTTCGAACCCTGGCCCTTCTGCGAGAACACGTTCACCGTGCCGTTGAGCTGGGTGATCTTGGTCTTGACCACGTCCATGCCCACGCCACGGCCGGACACGTCGGAAATCTCGGTCTTGGTCGAGAAACCCGGGGCGAAGATCAGGTTGTAGCATTCGAACTCGTTGAGACGATCGGCTGCGTCCTTGTCCAGCAGGCCTTTCTCCACCGCCTTGGCACGCAGCACGTCGGCATCCATACCTTTTCCGTCATCGGTGATCGACAACAGGATATGGTCGCCTTCCTGCTCGGCGGACAGCACCACGCGGCCTGCGCGGGCCTTGCCAGCCTTCTCGCGTTCTTCGGGGGTTTCCACGCCGTGGTCGACGGCGTTGCGCACCAAGTGCACCAGCGGGTCGGCCAGCGCCTCGACCAGGTTCTTGTCGAGATCGGTCTCCTCGCCCACCAGCTCGAGGTTAATTTCCTTCTTCAAGTTACGCGCCAGATCGCGGACCAGGCGCGGGAAGCGGCCGAAGACCTTCTTGATCGGCTGCATGCGGGTCTTCATCACTGAGGTCTGCAGATCCGCCGTGACCACATCGAGGTTCGACACCGCCTTGGACATGGCTTCGTCGCCGCTATTGAGCCCCAGGCGCACCAGACGGTTACGCACCAGCACCAGCTCGCCGACCATGTTCATGATTTCGTCGAGACGTGCGGTATCGACCCGTACGGTGGTTTCCGCTTCGCTCGCGGCAGGTGCCTTGTCAGCGGCCGGAGCCGATGCGGCAGGAGCACGGGCAGGCGCAGGTGCAGGCTCAGACTTGGCCGCAGCAGGCTTGGCTGCCGGCGCAGCGGCCTTGGGTGTGGCAAGCGGTTTTTCAGCGGCTGCAGGCGCAGGCGTCGGCTCGCTAGGCGGCACGAACTTGCCCTTGCCGTGCAACTGATCGAGCAAGGATTCGAATTCGTCGTCGGTGATCTCGTCACCAGCCGGAGCTGGTGCGGCGGCAACAGCAGCGACTGGCGCTGCCGCTTCGGCCGCAGCGGAGAACTGACCTTTGCCATGCAACTGGTCGAGCAGCGCTTCGAACTCGTCGTCGGTGATGTCATCGCCTGCCGGCGCGGCTGCCGGAGCCGAGGCCACTGGCGCAGCGACAGGGGGCTCGACCGTACCGGCGAACTGCCCCTTGCCATGTAGCTGATCGAGCAGCGATTCGAACTCGTCGTCGGTGATCTCGTCGCCACCAGCACTGGGTTCAGGGCTCGCATTGGTCGCCGGGGCCTCACCCAGCGCGTCGAGCAGTTGCTCGAATTCGCTATCGGTGATGTCGCCAGACGCGACAGGCGCGGCAACGGACGCGGGCTCTGGTTCCGGCTCAGGCTCGGCCTGCTGTACCGGCGCAGGCGCCGGCTCGGCACCTGCCGGTTCAGCCAGGCGCGCCAGTGCGGCCAGCAGCTCCGGCGTGGCAGGCGTCGGCTCGCGGCGCTCACGCACCTCGCCGAACATGCCATTGACAGCATCAAGAGCCTCGAGCACCACATCCATCAGTTCCGAGTCGACGCGACGCTCACCCTTGCGCAGGATGTCGAAGACGTTTTCGGCGATATGGCAGCATTCAACCAGCTCGTTGAGCTGGAGGAAACCCGCTCCGCCCTTCACGGTATGGAAACCGCGGAAGATGGCGTTGAGCAGGTTCATGTCGTCCGGTCGGCTTTCCAGCTCGACTAATTGTTCGGACAACTGTTCGAGAATCTCGCCGGCCTCTACCAGAAAATCCTGGAGGATCTCTTCATCGGCGCCGAAGCTCATATTGTGTGCTCCTTAGAACCCTAGGCTGGACAGCAGGTCATCTACATCGTCCTGGCTGGAGGCGACGTCATCACGCTTATCGGCATGAATCTGTGGACCTTCACCCCGCGATGGCTCTTTTAATTTTTCCTGTTCGGTGCGCAGCTCTTCGTGATCGTGCTGAATACCGGCAAAACGGTCGACCTGGCTGGCCATGAGCATCAGCTTGAGCAGGTTGCTTTCCACTTCGGTCACCAGTTGGGTGACACGCTTGATCACCTGACCGGTAAGGTCCTGGTAATCCTGCGCCAGCAGAATGTCGTTGAGGTGGCCGGACAGCTTGGCGCCATCTCGTTCGCTACGGGCGAGAAACAGCTCGACGCGCTTGGCCAGTTCACGGAAACCATCGGCACCGATTTCACGGCGCATGAAGCGACCCCATTCGACGCCCAGGCTCTGCGCCTCGTCGCTCAGGTCATTGACCAGCGGCGCGCTCTGCTCGACCAGATCCATGGTCCGGTTGGCAGCCTTCTCGGTCATGGTTACGACGTAGTTGAGGCGCTCGGTCGCGTCGGCGATCTGCGACAGCTCCTGAGCATGCGGCATGCGCGGGTCGAGCTGAAAATTGACAATAGCGTTGTGCAGCTCACGGGTCAGTTTGCCGACCTCGTGATAAAGACCTCGATCACGAACCTTGTTGAGCTCGTTGATCAGTTGCACCGCGTTGCCGAAGTTACCTTTTTCGAGGCTATCAACCAGCTCACGGGCATTGGTTTTCAGGGACGACTCAAGATCGCCCATCGTGGAATCATCGTGTTCCATAGCACCCTCGCGGCTGACATCAGCCGTTGACCCGCTCGAAGATCTTCTCGATCTTTTCCTTCAGCACCTGGGCAGTGAAGGGTTTGACCACATAACCATTCACGCCGGCCTGAGCCGCCTCGATGATCTGATCGCGCTTGGCTTCAGCGGTCACCATCAGCACTGGCAGATGCTTGAGGCGCTCATCGGCACGCACGGCACGCAGCAGGTCGATACCGGTCATGCCCGGCATGTTCCAGTCGGTCACCAGAAAGTCGAAGCTGCCGCTCTGCAGCATCGGCAGCGCCGAGGTGCCGTCATCGGCTTCCGCGGTGTTGGTGAAACCCAAATCCCGCAAGAGGTTCTTGATGATCCGTCGCATCGTCGAGAAATCGTCAACGATGAGGATTTTCATGTTCTTGTCCAAGTCGACCTCCGTACAGTCCCAAACGTATTGCGCTTGCAACTACGTCCTTTAATCGTGAAACCGCTTCCGCCTGCGAGTACGTCGCCTTCAGCCAGCGCGCCATTCGCTCAACCGTGAACGCAGACGCGCTGCGCATTGGCTGTGCAACTGGCTCACACGTGACTCGCTAACCCCCAGCACTTCACCGATTTCTTTCAAGTTCAGTTCTTCATCGTAATACAGCGCCAGCACGAGGCGTTCACGCTCCGGCAAACCGGCAATGGCATTGGCCAAAGCCGTCTGGAAACGTTCGTCTTCGAGGTCCCGCGAAGGTTCGAGGTGGGTGTGCCCGGCGTCTTCGTGCAACCCGCCGTGCTCGCCGTCCTGCACCAGGTCGTCGAAGCTGAACAGGCGGCTGCCCAAAGTGTCGCCAAGAATGCCGTAGTAATCCTCCAGACTCAATTGGAGTTCGGCCGCAACCTCGTGATCTTTAGCGTCACGTCCGGTTCTCGCCTCTACGGCGCGAATCGCATCGCTGACCATCCGGCTGTTGCGGTGTACCGAACGAGGCGCCCAGTCACCCTTGCGCACCTCGTCGAGCATGGAGCCGCGAATGCGAATACCGGCGAACGTTTCAAAGCTGGCACCCTTGCTGGAGTCGTATTTGCGCGAGGCTTCGAGCAGGCCGATCATGCCGGCCTGAATCAGATCGTCGACCTGCACGCTGGCCGGCAAGCGGGCCAGCAGGTGGTAGGCGATACGCTTGACCAGAGGCGCGTAGCGCTCGATCAGCTGATGCTGGGAATCCTGCGCCTGAGCCTTGTTGTACATACGAAGTCCAGAGGCTGCTGTCATACGGCCGAGTCTGCAGTCGGTTGCTGCACCAGACGCTCGACGAAAAACTCCAGATGGCCACGGGGATTGGCCGGCAGCGGCCAGGTGTCAACCTTCTGAGCTATCGCCTTGAACGCCAGAGCGCACTTGGAGCGAGGGAAGGCTTCATACACAGCACGCTGCTTCTGTACGGCTTTGCGCACGCACTCGTCATAGGGCACGGCACCGACATACTGCAGAGCAACATCGAGGAAGCGATCCGTCACCTTGGTCAGCTTAGCAAAGAGATTGCGACCTTCCTGCGGACTGTGGGCCATGTTGGCCAACACGCGAAAGCGACTGATGCCGTGATCACGGTTGAGCAGCTTGATCAGCGCGTAGGCGTCGGTGATTGAAGTGGGCTCGTCGCACACCACCACGAGGATTTCCTGCGCGGCGCGAACGAAGCTCACTACCGCGTCGCCGATACCTGCCGCGGTATCGATCACCAGCACGTCGAGATTCTCGCTGATATCGCTGAACGCCTGGATCAAGCCGGCGTGCTGCATTGGCGTCAGGCTGACCATACTCTGCGTGCCGGAGGCTGCCGGCACGATGCGGACACCGCCCGGCCCTTGCAACAGCACGTCACGCAGATCGCACTCGCCGGCGATCACATCGGCCAGCGTGCGCTTGGGCGTCAACCCCAACAGAACGTCGACGTTGGCCAGACCAAGGTCGGCGTCCATCAGCATTACCCGGCGACCGAGATCGGCCAGGGCCATGGACAGATTGACCGACACGTTGGTCTTACCGACGCCACCCTTGCCGCCAGTCACCGCAATCACCTGTACGGGATGCATACCCATGTTCTCTTTACACCTTGTCTAACTTCGACTTGGCCGTCAGGCCGTTCACTCCCACACAACCTGCGCGAGAGGGTGCAACATTATCGCCGCTTCAGCCGGCTCGCTGCGTCGGGTTGTGATAGAGGCCGGCGAACATCTGCGCCATGGCATCTTCACTTGGCTCCTCGGCGGCCTGCAAACCTACTGCCCGGCTCACCAGCTGATGGCTGCGCGGCACCTGCAGATTGTCCGGAATCCGCGGTCCGTCTGTCACATAGGCTACCGGCAGTTGCTGGCCTATAGCCAGGCCTAAAACCTCGCCCAGGCTCGCGGCCTCGTCCAGTTTCGTCAGTATGCAGCCTGAAAGGCCACAACGCTTGTAACTATGGTAGGCCGCCTTGAGCACTTGGCTCTGACTTGTTGCAGCCAGTACCAGATAATTTTTTGCCTTGATGCGCGCCGAAGCCAGACTTTCCAGTTGCAGGCGCAAGGCGGGATCGTTGCCCGGCAAGCCGGCGGTATCGACCAGCACCACGCGTTTCTTGGCTAGCGGCGCCAGGGATTGCAGCAGAGACTGCCCCGGATCGACCTGGGTCACCGATACACCGAGGATACGCCCGAGGGTCTTGAGTTGCTCCTGCGCACCGATGCGGAAGCTGTCCATACTGACCAGAGCGACCTGTTGCGAGCCGTACTTAAGCACGTAGCGTGCAGCCAGCTTGGCCAGCGTGGTGGTTTTGCCCATGCCAGCCGGGCCGACCAGAGCGATGACACCGCCCTCCTCCAGTGGCTCGACCTTGGGCGTCTTGATCGCATGCGCCAGATGCGCCAGCAGCATGCGCCAGGCCTGACGCGGCTCGGCAACGCCAGCCACCTTGCTCAGCAGCGCCTGCGACAGTTCGGCGGACAAGCCCATGCGTTGCAGACGACGCCACAGATTGGCCTGTTGCGGACGACGAGTTTGCAGTTGCCCCCAGGCGATGGAGCCCAGTTGCACCTCAATCAGCTCGCGCAGGCCGTGCAGTTCGAAACGCATGGCATCCAGCGCCCGTGGATCGACTGCGGGCGTGGCAGGCGCTGCGGCTTCGACCGGGCGCTGCGGTTTGACCGGCGTTGCCAGCAGCTCGGGTGCCAGCAGCGATTCGTTGGCGAACAGTTGACGATCCTTGCCGCCATCCTGTTCGGCACGCGTGGTCAGCTCGGCCTGGGCGTTGGCAATACGCGCCTGGGTCTTGCGCAACTCGGCCTCCAGCGCGGGATTCGCACGCACCGGCGCCGGCGCCTGGTAGTCCAGCGCAGCAGTCAACTCGACGCCACCGGCGACACGGCGATTGCCGATGATCGAGGCGTCGGCACCCAACTCGTCACGCACCAGTTTCATGGCGGTCCGCATATCGGCGGCGAAGAAGCGTTTGACCTGCATGACCCTTTACCTCAGTTCTGGCCAACCGTAGCGACTATGGTGACCTGCTTGTTGTCCGGAATTTCCTGGTACGCCAGCACATGCATGCTGGGCACCGCCAGCCGCGCGAAGCGCGAGAGCATCGCCCGGACCGGTCCGGCCACCAGCAGAATCACCGGCTTGCCGAGCATTTCCTGGCGCTGCGCCGCTTCCACCAGGGAACGCTGCAGCTTCTCGGCCATGCCAGGTTCGAGGAGGATGCCATCCTCACTGCCCTGACCGGCCTTCTGAAGACTGTTCAGCAATATCTGTTCCAACCTTGGCTCAAGGGTGATCACAGGCAGCTCCGGCTCTAGTCCCACAACGCTTTGCACGATGGCGCGGGCCAGCGAAACGCGAACGGCAGCGACCATGGCGGCGGGATCTTGACTCTTTGGCGCGACGTTGGCGATCGCCTCGGCAATGGTACGGATGTCGCGCACCGGCACCTGCTCCTGCAGCAACGCCTGCAATACCTTGAGCAAGGTCGACAGCGACACCAGCCCCGGCACCAGCTCCTCGGCCAGTTTGGGCGAGCTCTTGGCCAGCAATTGCAACAGTTGCTGCACTTCCTCGTGCCCCAGCAGCTCGTGAGCATGCTTGTGCAGGATCTGATTGAGATGAGTGGCGACCACGGTGCTGGCGTCGACCACGGTGTAGCCCAGCGATTGCGCCTGATCGCGCTGACTGGGATCGATCCATACCGCTTCCAGGCCGAACGCCGGATCCTTGGCGGCGATACCATTGAGCGGACCGAACACCTGACCGGGGTTGATCGCCAGCTCACGATCCGGATAGACCTCTGCCTCGGCGACGCTGACGCCCATCAGCGTCAAACGATAGGCATTGGGCGCCAGATCGAGGTTGTCGCGGATATGCACCGAAGGCATGAGGAAACCCATTTCCTGCGAGAGCTTCTTGCGCACCCCCTTGATCCGCGCCAGCAGTTGGCCACCCTGGTTGCGATCGACCAGCGGGATCAGCCGATACCCCACTTCCAGGCCGACCATATCCACCGGAGTCACGTCATCCCAGCCCAGCTCCTTGACCTCCTGAGCCTTCTGCGCCGGCAGCAGCTCCTGTTGACGCTGGACTTCCTTGACCTCTTCTTCCTTGATCTTGCGCTGGCGGTGGGCGATCCAGTACGCGCCACCCGCAGCGATCAGACCCAGGCCGATGAAGGAAAAGTGCGGCATGCCCGGCACCAGGCCCATGGCGATCATGATCGCCGCCGCCACGGCCAGCGCACGGGGCGAGGCGAACATCTGCCGATTGACCTGCGCGCCCATGTCCTCGGAGGTGGATACGCGGGTCACCATCACCGCTGCCGCCGTGGACAGCAACAGGGAGGGAATCTGCGCTACCAGACCGTCACCGATGGTCAGCAGGGTGTAGACCTTGCCCGCATCGGAGAAGGCCAGGCTGTGCTGCAGCACGCCGATGGCGATACCGCCGATGAGGTTGATGAACAGGATCAGCAGACCGGCGATGGCGTCACCGCGAACGAACTTGCTGGCACCGTCCATGGAGCCGTAGAAATCGGCTTCTTGAGCCACTTCGCTGCGGCGCTTCTTGGCCTCGACCTGATCGATCAGGCCGGCATTGAGGTCGGCATCGATAGCCATCTGCTTGCCGGGCATGGCATCCAGGGTGAAACGCGCGCTGACTTCGGAAATACGCCCGGCACCCTTGGTGACCACCACGAAGTTGATGATCATGAGGATGGCGAAGACCACGATACCGACCACGTAGTTGCCGCCGATCACCACCTCGCCAAAGGCCTGGATCACCTGGCCAGCAGCGCCGTGCCCCTCATGCCCGTTGAGCAGCACCACCCGCGTTGAAGCGACGTTCAGCGCCAGACGCAGCAGCGTGGCGGCCAGCAGAATGGTCGGGAAAACCGCGAAATCCAGCGGGCGCAGCGCGTAGATACTGACCAGCAACACCACGATCGACAGCGCGATGCTGAAGGTGAACAACACGTCCAGCAGGAAGGGTGGGATCGGCAGCATGACCATGCCGAGCATGACCAGCAGCAGCAGGGGAATCCCCAGATTGCCGTGACGCAAGCCCGCCAGATTGCTGCGAACATCACCGATTAACTGTGCGCGATCTACTGCCACGTCCCTACCCCGAGCCATTCAATCTTTTGACGCGAAAATGCGCCTTGAAGGGGTAATGGCAAGAAGCGTTCCAGAAATGACGCAGTAGCGTGCAAGGCGCTCTTTACGAGTCGCGACGCAGGTCCGCAGGGATCGGCAGATCCGGCAACGGACCGGGCCGCTTGCCCTTGCCCGCCCGGTATTGCCGCAGCTGATAGACGTAGGCCAGCACCTGAGCCACTGCCAGGTACAGGCCTGCAGGAATCTCCTGATCCAGCTCGGTGGAGTAATACACGGCACGCGCCAGGGCCGGCGACTCCAGCACCATCACCTGGTGCTCCTGGGCAATCTCACGAATTTTCAGCGCCAGGAAGTCGCCACCCTTAGCCAGCATCACCGGAGCCCCGCCATTCTCCGGGTCGTACTTGAGCGCCACCGCGAAGTGGGTCGGGTTGGTGATCACCACGTCGGCCTGCGGTACGGCCTGCATCATCCGCCGCTCGGCCATTTCCCGCTGCAGCTGGCGAATACGGCCCTTGACCTCGGGCTTGCCCTCGGTGTCCTTGTACTCGTCGCGCACTTCCTGCTTGGTCATCATCAGCTTCTGCTTGTGACTCCACAGCTGGAACGGCACATCCACCGCCGCGATCAGGATCAAGCCGCACGACAACCAGAACGCACTCCAGCCAACCACCTTGAGGCTATGCAGGATGGCGGCTTCGAGCGGCTCGTTGGCAATCGCCAGCAGGTCGTCCTGGTCCACCGACAGCACCACCAGGGCGACTGCGAGAATCACCAGAAACTTGGCCAGTGCCTTGAGCAACTCGACCAAAGCCTGAACCGAAAACATACGTTTAAGGCCGGCCAGAGGGTTCATCCGGCTGGCCTTGGGTTGCAGCGCTTCGGCAGAAAACAGCCAGCCGCCCAACGCAATGGGGCCGATCACGGAGGCGATCAGCAAGGCGATCAGAAATGGCTGCGCCGCCAGCAGCGCCTGCTTGCCCGAGGCCAGCAGGTGCAGCGCCATGCTGCCCTCGTTCATCAACACGTCACGCGGCAGGCTGAAATTACCGCGCATGATATCCAGCAGCGCATTGCCCATGTAGGCGCCGAAGATGATCAGGGCCACGGTGCCGGTGAGGGTCACCGCCAGGGTGTTGAGCTCCTTGGAGCGAGCGATCTGACCTTTCTTGCGCGACTCTTCAAGCCGCTTGCCTGTGGGTTCCTCGCTCTTGTCGGCGCCACTTTCGCTCTCAGCCATGCTCGCCCCTCATCGCGTCAGGGCGAATTCGCCCAACTGCTGCAGGGCTTCGCTGGCCAGCGCCTGGAACAGGCTGCCGAAGTCGGAGAGACTTACCCAGAAGATCACCAGGCCCATGGCCAGGGTCAGCGGGAAACCGATGGAAAAGATGTTCAGCTGCGGCGCAGCGCGGGTCATCACGCCGAATGCCAGGTTGATCACCAGCAAGGCGGTGACGGCAGGCAGGGTCAACAGCAGGCCGGCGCCGATCACCCAGCCCAGCTTGCCGACCAGCTCCCAGTAGTGATTGACCATCATCCCCTGGCCATACGGCAGGGTGACGAAGCTCTCCGCCAAAATTTCCAATGCCACCAGGTGACCGTTGATGGCCAAAAACAGCAAGGTCACCAACATCAGCATGAACTGGCCGAGCACCGGCACGGAGACGCCGTTGGCCGGATCGACCATCGAGGCGAAGCCCAACCCCATCTGCATGGCAATGATCTGTCCGGCCACGGCGAACAGGTGGAAGAACAGCTGCAGGATGAAACCGAACATGGCACCGATGAGCACCTGCTCGAGGATCAGCAACAGACTGCGCAGGCTCAGCGCGTCCACCTGCGGCATTGGCGGCAATGTCGGCACCAGCAGCACGCTGATGGCCAGCGCCAGGTAGAGCCGCACGCGCGTCGGCACCAACTGGGTACCGAAGATCGGCATGACCATCAACATTGCGGCGATGCGAAACAACGGCAGCAGAAACTGGCCGACCCAGGCGCTGATTTGCTCGTTGCTCAACTCCAGCATCGCGCCCTGCCCCTCAACCTATGAGGTACGGAATGTTCTGTATCAACGTCTGGGTGTACTCCATCAACTGGCTCACCAGCCAGGGGCCGGCCCAGATCAGAGTCAGTAGCATCACCATCAGACGCGGCAGGAAGCTCAGGGTCTGTTCGTTGATCTGCGTAGCCGCCTGAAACATGGCGACCACCAGGCCCACCAGCAGGCTCGGCACCACTGCCAGACCAACGATCAGCACGATCAGCCAGAGCGCTTCGCGAAACAGATCAACTGCTACCTCGGGAGTCATCGTGAGCCTCGCTATATCGTGCCGAAACTGGCGGCAAGCGTCCCCATGATCAGCGCCCAGCCGTCGACCAGGACGAACAGCATGATCTTGAACGGCAATGAGATGATCAGTGGCGAAAGCATCATCATGCCCATTGCCATGAGGATGCTGGCGACCACCATGTCGATGATCAGAAACGGAATGAAGATCATGAAGCCGATCTGGAACGCGGTCTTCAGCTCGGAGGTGACGAACGCCGGCACCAGGATGGTCAGCGGCACGTCCTCGACACCCGCCAGGTCGGTACGCTTGGACAGGCGCACGAACAGCGCTAGATCACTCTCGCGGGTCTGCGCCAGCATGAAGTCGCGAATCGGCCCCTCAGCCCGCGTCAACGCCTCCTGGGCAACGATCTCTTCGTTGAGATAGGGCTGCAGGGCGTCGTTGTTGATGCGGTCGAACACCGGCGCCATGATGAACATCGTGAGAAACAGCGCCAACCCCACCAGGATCTGGTTCGACGGCGTCTGTTGCAGACCCAGCGCCTGCCGCAGGATGGAGAAGACGATGATGATCCGCGTGAAGCTGGTCATCAGCATGACGAACGCCGGGATGAAACTCAGCGCCGTCATGATCAGCAGAATCTGCAGACTGACCGAGTATTCCTGCTGCCCCTGAGCGTCGGTGGACAGCGTGATGGCCGGGATCGACAGCGGGTTGTTGCCCTGCTGAATCAGCGTAGTGGCGCCAGGCGGATCTTCGGCGAAAGCCAGTGAAGCGGCCAGGCTCAGCACCAGCACCAGCAACAAGCGCAGCATCAGGATTTGTCCTTCTGATCCTTGCCCAGCAGCTCCATCAGGCGCTGGGCGAACTCCGGTGTGGCAGGCTCGGCGTCTGGCAGGTGCACCGGCTCCTTGAGTACATGCAAAGGCGTGATGCGCCCCGCCGACAGGCCCAGCAGAATCTGCTCGTTACCCACCTGCACCAGCACCAGGCGATCACGCGGGCCGAGCGCCTGGCTCGACAGCAGCTTGATCACCTGCCCGCCACGCGGGCTCAGTCGCTGCACGCGGCGCAGCAGCCAGGCAAGCAGGAAGATCAGCCCGATGACCAGCAACAGGCCCAGCAACAATTGGCCGAGCTGGCCGGCGATATCACTGCCAGCCATGGGCGTGGCAGCCTTGCCGGCGGGTTCGGCAGCCAGCGCCAAACCCGGCAGCACCAACAGTAACGCGATGAGTCGGGCCATGATCAGCGCAGCTTCTTGATACGTTCGCTGGGGCTGATCACGTCCGTCAGGCGGATGCCGAACTTCTCGTTGACCACCACCACTTCACCATGAGCGATCAGGGTGCCATTGACCAGAACGTCGAGTGGCTCGCCGGCCAGACGATCGAGTTCGATCACCGAGCCCTGGTTGAGCTGCAGCAGGTTACGGATGGTGATGTCGGTGTTGCCCACCTCCATGGAAATCGACACCGGAATGTCGAGAATCACATCCAGGTTCGGCCCATCCAGGTTCACCGGCAGATTGCTCGGCGGCGGAGCGCTGCCAAATTCTTCCATCGGTGCACGGGGTGCTGCAGGTTGCGCAGGCTCAGCAGCGGCCTGCCCGGCCAGCATCGCATCGATATCGTCCTGATCGGCATCGCCCGCCTCGGCCAGCGCCGCGGCCCACTCATCGGCCAGTGCCTGCTCCTCGGGAGAGGTGTTTTCTTCGTCTGCCATCGTCTTTCCTCGCCTGGCTCCAGCTATTCGTTCGCATCGGGCTTGTCAGCCCTGAAGAGTTACCAGCGCCTCAGCGCTGGCGTTCGATGGGCTCCAGCACCTGCAGGGCCAGATTGCCCTTGTGTGCACCCAACTTGACCTTGAAGGTCGGCACGCCATTGGCGCGCATGACCACGTTCTCGGGCAGCTCCACCGGGATTACATCGCCCGGCTGCATATGCAGGATGTCGCGCAGCCTCAGCTGGCGGCGGGCAACGGTAGCGCCCAGCGGTACGCTGACATCGAGAATGTCCTCGCGCAGCGCCTTGATCCAACGCTCGTCCTGGTCGTCGACATCGGACTGGAAACCGGCATCGAGCATTTCGCGAATCGGCTCGATCATCGAGTACGGCATCGTGATGTGCAGGTCGCCACCACCGCCGTCGAGTTCGATGTGGAAGGTGGACACCACCACCACCTCACTGGGGCTGACGATGTTGGCCAGCGCCGGGTTGACCTCGGAGTTGACGTATTCGAAATTGATGTCCATTACCGCGTGCCAGGCCTCGCGCAGATCGACGAAGGCCTGATCGAGCACCATGCGCACCACGCGCAATTCGGTAGGGGTGAATTCGCGGCCTTCGATCTTGGCGTGACGCCCATCGCCGCCGAAGAAGTTGTCCACCAGCTTGAACACCAGCTTGGCGTCGAGGATGAACAGTCCGGTGCCACGCAACGGCTTCATTTTCACCAGGTTGAGGCTGGTCGGCACGTACAGCGAGTGCACGTATTCGCCGAACTTCATCACCTGCACGCCACCGACGGCGACGTCAGCCGAACGACGCAGCAGGTTGAACATGCTGATGCGGGTATAACGGGCGAAACGCTCGTTGATCATCTCCAGGGTCGGCATGCGCCCACGGACGATACGATCCTGGCTGGTCAGGTCATATTGCTTGACGCTCCCAGGCTCCGCAGCGTCCTCGGTTTCGACCAGACCGTCGTCAACACCATGCAACAGCGCATCGATCTCGTCCTGGGAAAGCAGGTCTTGCACGGCCATCTTCGGCTCCCGCTACTGCAACACGAAATTGGTGAACAGCACCTGCTCGACCACAGTGCTGCCGGTTTCCTTCTGCGCCAGCTCCTGCACGCTGGCCAGCGCCTGCTGCAGGAGCATCTCCTTGCCCAGCGGCGTTTGCAGCGTGGCAAAGTCCTGACCGGACAGCAGCATCACCAGGCGATTGCGCAGTACCGGCATATGCACCTTGAGCTTCTCCATACCGGCTGCATCACGGCCCATCAACGCCATGCTCACCTGCAGGTAGCGGGTACGGTTCTGGTAGTTGAAATTGACCACGAAGGCCGGCATCAGGTCCTGGTAGATGGCCGGCTGATGCGCTGGAGCCGCCTCAGCCGCAGCCTCTTCTGGCTTGGTCTCCTCGTGCTTGTCACCCTTGCTGAGAATGAACCAGGTACCACCCACGGACAGGCCGACGGCCAGCAGCAGCCCCACCACGATCAGGATGATGAGTTTCAGCTTGCTCTTGCCGGCGGGTTGTCCGTCGGCAGCCGGTGCTGCTTCTTTCTTAGCCATGCCAATAATCCGTCACTATCGGAGTTCTTTCCGCATTCAAAGGGTTAAGAGCAAGTGTTATGCCAGCATATGAGCAGGCTTGTCTAACTCTGGGCTGCGGATTTAACAGCGCCAGCTCCTTGCTGTCACCCTAAATGCATTCGCCCGGGTGCCTTTTGGCAACCCGGGCGAATGCAAGTCTAGCGGAGGATCGACGCTCACCGGACATTGGTCAGTGCGACTACCCAACCCTGACGTCACTCACGCGTAGTAATCGACCAACCCACGACCCGAGGCCAGACGTTCGCTACGCACATCCTGATGAGCAACTGCTTGCAACTCATCACCGGCAAGCGAGTCGCCACGCGAGCCGGAGCCGCCCCGACCGCCTTCGCCCTGCCCCTGCCAGCCGCGGTTGAGCGATTGATCGGAGACGTTGGCATCGGCCAGGTTCATGCCTTGCTGCGCGAACAGCTCACGCAGGCGGTGCATCTGCCCTTCCAGCGCCTCCCGCACCCCGGCATTGGGGCTGGCGAAGGTCACCTGGGCCTGATCCTGAGACATGTTCACCCGCACCTCGAGACGCCCCAAATCCGCCGGATCGAGCTGAATTTCAGCCGACTTGAGGTTCTGACTGGACAGCCACATGACGCGATCCACCACCGCCTCGCTCCAGCCCCCCTGATGCATCGCCACTGGCTGACCGGGCACCAGAGGCGCCCGCTGAGCGGCGCCGGTCTGGTGATTGAGCGCCTGCGTCAACGCATTGAGCTTGCTGACGAACTGATCCGGACGATTGGGCTGAACGCTGTCCTTGAGACTCTCCTGAGTGTCCTTGGCCAGGCTTTCCAGTGGCAGATCCAGCGCCGCCTCCTCAGTGCTCTCGGTCGACTCTTCGCCCTTGCCCATGGAGGCCATGGCAGCGGCGAAGTCCGTGCTGGTTGCCACTCGCGCACTCTTGTTCGCGGCGTCCTGAGGCAACTGCGCCTTGCCCGCCTCATCCGCTGGCAGCTTGAGCTGCGCCAATGGGTCGAGCGCCTCTTCCTCCAACACTGGATCGGCATTCTCGACGCCTTCGCCTTTGGCGCCGGTTATCACCAGCGCCGGCAGATCCGGCGACTCCTCGGTTACCTGGGCATCGTCGACTTGCGCCTGAATGCCGCTCAGCGCCATTGCCAGCAACGGATCGAGCTCTTCTTCAGCCCCCTCCTGCGTCGGCAAGGAATTGCCGGACGCGGCAACCGCAGGCTCTTCGGCGGCAGCAGAAGCGCTATCGGACTCTTCTGCTGACGGCGCAGACTTCTGCTCCTGGCTAGTTTTATCGGTACTGCCAGCGCGCTCGCCGGGCTTGGCCTGGCGCTCCTTGGCATATACCTCGGCAAAGCTGGAAGCACCGTTCTTGCTGGGCTCCGGCGCTTTGGCCGGCGGCTTCGCTTTGCTCTTCACCTCAGGCGTAGCCTGCAGGCGTAGGTCGGGCAACGCGGACATGGACGCTCTCCGTCTGATGGGTCGTGACTGGATCAGAGCAAAGGACGGGCCAACTTGTGAGAAGACGTCAGACGCGGTAACGCTGACGCTCGGATTTGAAGAGAATGCGGACAATCGCAAACTCGCGCTCGATCTGCTCGATCAGGGCCGGAACCAGTTCCAGCTCGTCGCGCCGCCCCGCGTCCTCCAGCTCTTTGCACAGGCTAGCCAGCAGCACCGCGCCCATGTTGCTGCAACTGCCCTTGAAACTGTGGGCAGCCAGACGCACCCCCTGAGCATCGCCTTCGGCCTGAGCCTCATGCAGCAGGCGCACGCGCTCTTCGGAGTCGGCCACGAAGGTATCGAGCAGAATCGGATATTCGTCCTCCATGACATCCTGCAAGGATGCCAGGACAGCATCGTCGAGATGGATATCGGACACTGGGTCACTCCATGAACATCGAAGCGCGAATTATGCCTCAGTGGACCAGCAAAACTCCACGCTGACGCCCCGTCCGTCGGAGCAATGCCCGAAGCCATCGCTTAGCTCACGCACCAACGACAGCCCCCGCCCACAGAGCGCATCATCGGCCGTATCGATGACACTGGCTGGGTCGAAACCAGGCCCGCTGTCTTCCACTCGCACGATCAGCCGACCGCCGTTCGTCTCGGGCAGCATCTGCAGATGAAAACGCACATAGCCGTCATGCAGCGACGCCAGGCGCAGACGCCGCTCCCGGTAGTACTCGGCAAAGCCACTGGCATCCCTCTTGAGCGACGAGTCCAGGCCCATCACACCATGCTCCAACGCATTGGAGTAGAGCTCGGCGAGCACGGTATACAGCTCACCGCCACGTGGCCGCAGTGCTTGCACGTCCAGCAGCAGCTGCAGCAGAAACGGCAAAGGGTTGAAATGACGCAGACTCAGTGCACGAAACTCGAAACTGGCCGACCAGTCCATCACGCTACTCTGGCCGCTGTCGGCAAAGGCCAGCGGCCGGGGACGTTCATCGTCTTCGGCCAAACCGACCTGGACCATGCTGACATCGTCCTGTTGCTCACCGCGAAATGCCACCAGCGCCTGCTGGATTTCCTCGAACAGCGCCTGCGGTTGGCGATTGGCATCCAGCAGACCGAGCAGGCGCGCCTCGCCGAACAACTCCCCTTGCTTGTCGCTGGCTTCGAGAACACCGTCACTGAGCAGGAAAATGCGATCCCCAGGCGCCAGCGGGTAGACCTCACAACGGTCGCTGAAGGCCGCAGGCCCTAGAATCCCCAACGGCAGATGGCGTGACACCAAAGGCTGACGCGGACGGCCATCGGCATGCAGCAGGTAGCCATCGGGCAGCCCGCCGTTCCAGACTTCGAGCAAACCCCGCTTGCTGCTGATATTGAGCACGGTGGCGCAGCAGAAAACGCCGACCGGCAGGATACGCTTGAGCTTGGCGTTGATCTCGCGAAGGATTTCGGCGAGCGCATGCCCCTTGGCAGTCATGCCGTAGAACACCTCGGCCAGCGGCATGGCGCCAATGGCCGCCGGCAAGCCATGGCCGGTGAAGTCGCCAAGCAGCACATGCATGCCACCGGACGGGTTGTACGCGGCCAGTAGCAGATCGCCGTTGAACAGCGCATAAGGCGACTGCATGTAGCGGATGTTCGGCGCATCCAGGCAACCGGAATGCGCCACCTTGTCGAATACCGCCTTGGCCACGCGCTGCTCACGCAGCAGATGCTCGTTGTGCCGGGCGATCAGGTCGCGTTGCCGCAGCACCGTGTCATGCAGCCGGCGCAGGCGGTCCATCGCACCGATCTTGGCTTCGAGTATCACCCGGTTGTAGGGCTTGGCGAGAAAGTCATCGCCACCGGCCTCGAGGCAACGCACCAGCGCCTCACCTTCGGTCAACGAAGTGAGAAAGATGATAGGCACCAGCGCCTCGCCGGCCTGCTGCTTGATCCGCCGGGCAGCCTCGAAGCCATCCATGACCGGCATCAGCGCATCCATCAACACCAGGTGCGGGCGCTCCTGCTCGAATAGCGCCACCGCCTCCAGGCCATTGCTGGCGGTAAGCACGCGATGGCCCTGGCGACTGACGATGGTGGACAGCAGCATGCGATCAGCCGCGTTGTCCTCGGCAATCAGAATCGCAAGACGATCAGGCATCAGCTGATCTGAAACAGCTGCTCGAAGTTGGAGATCGCAAGGATCTTGCGCACATCGCTGCTGCAATTGAGCAGACGGATTTGCGCAGAATCGCCGCCGGCATGGTCACGTAACAGCAGCAACATGCCCAGCGCCGAACTATCCAGGTAACTGGTATCACGCAAATCGACCTGATAGCGCTTGGGCGCGACGCTTACACGCTCGTAGGCGTCGCGAAACTCCTGATGAGAGGCGAAGTCGAAGCGTCCTCGAATCACAATGGTCAGCTCTTGTCCGTCCGCGGACGGCTGCGAAGTGATGGCCATGTCTACTCCTTTGTCGAGACTCTGCCAAATGGGGCGGTTCACGTCTCAAGGTGTAGCATCTGGCAGGCGACGAAACAACTTCTATTCAGGATTCACCGCGATCGACCAGGCGTTGCGCCAGCTCGTCGAGCAATTTCTGCTCACGCTTGTCCTCGGCCAATCGGGCTTCGTCTATGTAGCGCTGCACCAGCTTGCGCAGCCCTTCGAGCCGCGCATAGCGCTGCTGCCACACGGCGCGCACCTTCTCAAGGTTGGCACGATGCCACTCGAGGCTCTGCTGCTGTTGGCCGACCGCCGTTTCCAGTTGCGACAAAAAGCGTTGATAGTTCATAAGCCACTGGCCGGAAACGCCCTTGCTGCCCTCGCTGATCCACTGCTGCTGATAGTCACCGCGAAAACGTTCCAACTCGCCCAGCTTGGCTTCGGCCTGGCCTACCAACCCCTTGCAATGCCCGAGCTGGCGGGCTGCCTCGCGCTCGGCCCTTTCTGCCATTTCGACGACCGGCTGCAGACGCTTGGCGCGACTGAGACTCATGGCTGCATGACCTCACCGACGTCACAGGATTTTCGGGTCAACAGCATCATTGCCCTAGCACGGTGGCCAGTTGTTCTCGGCTCTGCTGCATGCCCACGCTGTCATCCAGGCCCTGGCGCAGGTACTGAGCCATCAGCGGCTGGCGCGCGATGGCCAGGTCAGTATCTGCATCACCACCAGGAACATAGGCCCCGACGCTGATCAGATCGCGACTTTGCTGATAACGCGACCACAGCTGCTTGAAACGCTGCGCCTGCTTGAGCTGCTCAGGCGGTACCACCTGCGGCATGACCCGGCTGATGGACGCCTCGATATCGATTGCCGGATAGTGCCCCTCTTCGGCCAGGCGGCGAGCCAGGACGAAGTGTCCGTCGAGCACGCCGCGCGCGGCGTCGGCGATGGGGTCCTGCTGGTCATCGCCCTCACTCAGGACCGTGTAGAAGGCGGTGATCGAACCACCACCGGCTTCGGCATTACCGGCACGCTCGACCAGTTTCGGCAGTTTGGCGAATACCGAGGGTGGATAGCCCTTGGTCGCTGGCGGCTCACCGATGGCCAGGGCAATTTCACGCTGAGCCTGGGCATAACGGGTCAGTGAGTCCATCAGCAGCAGGACGTTCTTGCCCTTGTCGCGGAAATATTCAGCGATGCGCGTGCAATACTGCGCGGCGCGCAGACGCATCAGCGGCGCATCGTCGGCCGGCGAAGCGACCACCACGGAACGCTTGATGCCCTCTTCGCCGAGAATTTCGTCGATGAACTCCTTGACCTCACGCCCCCGCTCGCCAATCAACCCGACCACGATGATTTCGGCCTCGGTGAACCGGGTCATCATGCCCAGCAGCACGGACTTGCCCACGCCGGTACCGGCGAACAGGCCCAGACGCTGACCGCGTCCGACGGTAAGCAGGCCGTTGATCGAACGGATGCCGACATCCAGCGGCTGACTGATGGGGTCACGCTTGAGCGGGTTGATGCTGGGACCATCCATCGGCACCCAGTCTTCGGCCTTCATTCCGCCCTTGCCGTCCAACGCGCGCCCTGCGCCGTCGAGCACTCGCCCCAGCATGGACATGCCCATGGGCAAGCGCCCGGCGTCCGGCAGCGGCACGACCCGTGCGCCTGGCGCGATGCCAGCCAGGCTGCCGACCGGCATCAGGTAGATCTTGCCAGCGGAAAAGCCCATGACCTCGGCCTCGACCTGGACCGGGTGATAGCTGTCTTCATTGATGACCAGGCAGCGACTGCCAATTGCCGCACGCAAGCCTTCGGCTTCCAGGGTGAGGCCGACCATGCGCAGCAGACGACCTTCGAGTATGGGCTGACTGGGCAGGCTGATCGCATCGCTGTAGCCCTCCAGACGCCGGGCGAAGCTCACACGATCAAGGCGCATCGGCGCTGTCCAGTTCCAGATTGATGTCCGCCTCGGGCGGCTGGGTAGCTTGCGCGCGCTGCTGCTCGAACAATTGCTTGAGAGCCTGCGCCATGCGCGTCTCGACACTGGCATCGATCTGACTGTGCTCGGTCTCGATGCGGCAGCCGCCCGGCAGCAAGCTGTCGTCCTCGAGAATGCGCCAGCTTTCCTCGTGACGCTCACGCAGCGCTTTGATGGTTTCGAAGTCTTGCGGGTTGATCTGGATGCGCACGTTGTCGGCGCCCATGGGCAGCAACTTGAGTGCTTCGCGCAGCACTTGGCGAATCTGGCTGGAGTCCGTGTTGAGCTCGCGCTGAATGACCTCGCGCACCATATGACTGACCAGGCGCACCATGGCCACTTCCATCTGCTGGTCCTGCTCGGCAATGGGCTCGAGCAACTGCGACATGAGCGTTTCCAGGCTGCCGACCTTCAGCGCCAGCGCGGCATCGGCCTCCTGTTTGGCCTTGATCTGGCCGGCATGAAAGCCGTCCTTCTCGCCGGTGGCGAAGCCTTCGTTGTAGGCATCCTGGCGGATGGCCTCAAGCTCATCGAGCGTCAGTGGTTTGACATCTTCGAGGGCGATTTCCTCGACCTGCGCAGCATCCTGCTCCTCTACGGCCGCGGCAGGCGCTTGCGCCTGCTCATCTGCGGCCGCATCGGCGTCGCTCGGCTCTGCGCCCGGCGCATCGAAGCTGGGCAGCGCCCAACGGTCGAATGTGCCCAGATCCTTGGCGCGAATCAGCTCGCTCTCAGGCTCCTTGGCTGCCATGGCTTAAACCATTTCCTCGCCACCCTTGCCGCCGAGCACGATCTCTCCGGCTTCGGCCATACGCCGGGCAATGGTGAGAATTTCCTTCTGCGCACCTTCCACGTCGCTGACGCGCACCGGCCCCTTGGCTTCCAGGTCGTCGCGCAGCAGCTCGGCCGCACGCTTGGACATGTTCTTGAACACCTTGTCCTTGATCGCCTCGTCGGCGCCCTTGAGCGCCAACACCAGCACTTCGGACGAGACTTCGCGCATCAGTGCCTGGATGCCACGGTCGTCGACATCGGCCAGGTTGTCGAAGACGAACATGAGGTCCTCGATCTGCGTCGACAGGTCTTCGTCCACTTCGCGAATGGAGTCCATCAACTGGCCTTCCACCGAGCTGTCGAGGAAGTTCATGATGTCTGCCGCACGTTTGACGCCGCCCATGCTGGCGCGTGTGGTATTGGCACTGCCGGAGAACTGCTTCTCGAGGATTTGGTTGAGTTCCTTGAGTGCCGAGGGCTGCACGGTATTGAGCGAAGACACGCGCAGGATGATGTCCAGGCGCACCTTGTGATCGAAATGACTGAGCACTTCACCCGCCTGGTCGGGGTCGAGGTAGGCGACCACGATGGCCTGAATCTGCGGGTGCTCGTAGCGAATCACATCGGCCACGGCGCGCGGTTCCATCCATTTAAGACTGTCCAGGCCGCTGGTGCTGCCACCGAGCAGGATGCGGTCGATGAGGTTGCCAGCCTTGTCCTCGCCCAGCGCTGCGGTGAGCATCTTGCGGATGTAGCCGTCAGAACCCACGCCCAGGCTGGTCTGGTCGCCGACGATGTCGACGAACTCGCCCATCACCTGCTCGACTTGCTCGCGGTGGATGTTGCGCATACCGGCCATGGCGACGCCAACGCGCTGCACTTCCTTCGGTCCCAGGTGGCGCAGCACCTGAGCGGCGTCGGTCTCGCCCAGCGACAACAGGAGAATCGCGGCCTTGTCGACCTTGGTCAGCTTGGTAGCGGTACGATTATCACTCATCGGAATTGATCCACTCTTTCACCACCTGGGCGACACGACCTGGGTCTTCCGCCACCAGGCTCTTGATAGCGTTCAATTGTGCATCATACCCCTCGCTGGGGCTGGGCAACATAATGCTCTGCGGGCCGCCGAGGCTGACACGATCATCGGACAACTCGCCGCCCAGGCCCCCCATCTCACCCAGCTCGACATCGCCGGAACCTGTCAGCGCCTTGCCACGACCGCCACCGGTGATGTTGTTGAGTACCGGGCGCAGCACACCGAACACCAATACCAGGATGAACAGGACGCCGAGCACCTGCTTGACGATGTCCCAGAACCAGGGCTGGGTGTAGAACGGAATGTCAGGAATCTCTTCGCCCATCGATGCGGTGAACGCCGTGTTGATCACGCTGACGCTATCGCCACGACTGGCATCGAAGCCCACCGAGTCCTGTACCAGACGCGTGAACCGCGCCAGGTCGTCGGCTGTCCACGGCACCCGGGTGCTTTCGCCAGTGGCCGGATCGACACGCACCTGATCATCCACCACCACGGCAACCGACAGACGACGCAGACGCCCCTGCTGCTGACGGGTGTAGCTGATGGAGCGATCGAGCTCGAAATTGCGCGTGGACTGTTCGCGCTTGTCTGCCGGGTACGGCGCCAGCATCGGCTGTCCAGTTGCCGGGTCCATGATCTGTTGACCGTTGGCATCGACCAACGGCTGCCCGGCTGCAATCGGACCGGCCGGAGCGGCGGCGGCTCCTGCGGCCTGCTGCGGTGCGGCAGCCGGGCCAGGCGGCTGGTTGGACAGCGCGCCCGGCACCCCCTGCGGCGGCAGGCTGCTCTGGCGCTGCTCGTTGACCTGCTGTTCGCTGCGCAGCGCCGGCTGATCCGGATTGAACATCTCGGAGGTGGATTCCACCGCGCTGAAGTCCACGTCAGCTGATACTTCCGCCTTGTAGCGGCCAGTGCCCAGCACAGGTTGCAGAATGTTGTGCACACGCTGGGTGAACAGCGTTTCCATACGACGGGTGTAGTCGAACTGCTTGCCAGCCATGGTCAGCTCGGACAACTCCTGCTGATCGGAGAGCAGGTTGCCCTTCTGATCGACCACGGTGACCTGGCCCTTGTCCAGCTCAGGCACGCTGGTCGCGACCAGATTGACGATGGCCATGACCTGGCTCGGCTCCAGCGCACGCCCCGGGTAAAGCTCGACCAGAACGGAGGCCGAAGGCTTGCGCTCGTCACGCACGAACACCGAAGCCTTGGGCATGGCCAGGTGCACACGTGCCGCCTTGACGTTGTTGAGGCTGGAGACAGTACGCGCCAATTCACCTTCGAGGCCGCGGCGATAGCGGGTTGCCTCCATGAACTGGCTAGTGCCGAGGCCCTGTTCACGGTCGAGAATTTCAAAGCCGACGCTGTTATCGGTGGGCGCCACACCGGCGGCGGCCAAGCGCATGCGTGCACGCGCCAGATCATCGGCCTTGACCAGCAGCGCGCCAGAGTTCGGTTCGATGGTGTAGTCGATGCCGGAGGCGGTCAGGGTCTCGACCACCTGGCTGGCATCCATCCCATTGAGGCTGCCGTAGAGCGGACGATAATCCGGCTGCTGCGACCAAAGCACCACGGCGAAACCGATCGCCACACTGGCAGCCAGCCCGACCAGAAGCCCGAGCTGACGCAGCACCGACATCTCGGCGAGATTTTCAAGGAAGCTCAAGCCGAACAGCGGCTTCCTGGGCTCACCTGCATCGGCTTTGGCCGGTACGTTTGCTACTGCTGCTTCAGCCATGAATCAACCCTCAGACCGGCATCTGCATGATGTCTTGATAAGCCTGGACCAGCTTGTTACGAACCTGGGTCATGGCCTGGAAGGATACGCTGGCTTTCTGCGAGGCGATCATCACGTCGGTCAGATCGACCCCGCTCTGCCCCATCTCGAAAGCGGTAGCCAGTTTATTGGAGGCCTGCTGGGTCTCGTTGACCTTGTTCACCGCCTGGCCGAGCATTTCCGAGAAGCTCGGCGCCCCTTGCACAGGCTCGCTCACAGCCGGCTTCTGCCGTGCCATGGCCTCGGCCTGCATGGAACGCATTTCCAGCATCAAGCGATTGAATTCGACACCCTGGCTCATGACTTCCTCCACTGCCCGCTTTTTGACACTAGCGGCGCTATGCAGGGGTATCTGCAACAAGGGTGCCAGAATGAAAAGAAGCTCGGAGAGCGGCACGAGCGGAGAGCGGAGCACCATGATCGATGCGCACGGCGCGCCCTACGGCCGGAGGATCAGGCAGAGGGTGCCTGATGACGCTGAAGCGCCACGCAGCGCCGCAGCCGCAAAGGCCGCGACGCGCCGTGGCGAGCGACCTCAGCTGGCGTACAGATAGGCCTCGACGTCCATTCCGGCGTCACGCATCTGCGCCAGCTTGTAACGCAGGGTGCGCGGGCTGATACCCAGGCGCTCGGCAGCCTCCTTGCGGCGGCCACGCTCGGCGCGCAGGGTGTCGATGATCACCTGGAACTCGCGGCGGCGAAGGTCTTCGCCAAGCGCGCCGGAATCCACCACGCTCGCCGACTCGACCGGCGGAGCCACTGGAGGCGCAACGCTCGGCACGACGGCCAGGCGCGGTGCGGCGCTCTGCACCGTCTGGCCGATAGGTGCGTGCAGACAGAGATCCTGGGCCTGAATCACCCCGCCCTGCTGCAGAATCAAAGCACGCTGAATGGCGTTATCCAGCTCGCGCACGTTACCCGGCCACTGATGCTGCACCAGGCTCTGCGCAGCCGACTCGGACAAACGCACCGGTGCCTGATTCATTTTTTTGACGTGCTTGGCCAGCAGCCGCTCGGCCAGCGGCAGAATGTCGGCAGGACGCTCACGCAGCGGTCGCCAGGCCAGAGGGAAGACCGACAGACGATAGTAGAGATCCTCGCGGAAGCGCCCTGCGGCGACCTCACTCGCCAGATCCCGGTTGCTGGTGGCGAGCACGCGAATGTCCAGGTTGATCGGCTTGCGTGCGCCGACCCGTTCCACCTCTCGCTCCTGCAGCACGCGCAGCAGTTTTGCCTGCAGCCCCAGCGGCATTTCGGAAATCTCGTCGAGCAGAATGGTCCCGCCATCGGCCAGCTCGAACTTGCCTGGCTGCGCCGTGACCGCCCCCGTGAATGCGCCCTTCTCATGGCCAAACAATGTTGCTTCGAGCATGTTGTCGGGAATCGCCGCACAGTTGATGGCGATGAACGGGCCGGATGCACGGGGCGATTGTTGATGGATATAACGCGCCAGTACCTCCTTACCCGTTCCAGACTCGCCGGTGATCATCACCGTCGAATCACTCTGCGCCACGCGGGAAGCCAGCTCCAGCAGCTGCACGCTGGCCGGCTCGAGCGCCACGGGACCGTCACGATCCCCTGCCGTCAACTTTCCGAGAGCATGCTTGGCCACCAGCTCCAGCAATGTACGCGGCTCGAAGGGCTTGACCAGATAGTCGGCAGCGCCCTGGCGAATGGCATCCACTGCACGCTCCACCGCGCCGAACGCCGTCATCAGCAAAACCGGCAACTGCGGGTAGCGACTGCGAATCTGCGCCAGCAACTGGTGGCCATCCATGCCCGGCATGTTGACGTCGCTGACCACCAGGCCGAACGGCTCCTCGGTCAACGCGACCAATGCGGCTTCGGCGCAATCGACTGCCCGATAATCATGCCCGCCCAGGCACAGGGTGTCGGCCAGGGCTTCGCGCAGGGCGCGATCGTCTTCAACCAGCAGGACTTTGGCAGCCATGGGTTACTCCTGATTCGAGTGAGGCGCTGCATCGAGCAGCGGCAAAGAAACGATGGCGCAGGTACCGCGCCCCGCGCGCGATTGCAGCAGCAACTGGCCCTGATGGGCGCGCGCCACAGCCTTGACCACAGCCAGGCCGAGGCCAGTACCCGTGGTTTTGGTGGTGAAGAACGGCTCACCCAGGCGCACCAGGGTTTCCCGGCTCATACCGGGGCCGTTGTCACTGACGCACAGGCGCAACAGGTTGTCGCGTCGGTACAGATGAATCTTCAGGCGCGCATCGCGCCCAGCCGCCTGTATGGCGTTATCAAT
Source organism: Pseudomonas spartinae (assembly GCF_965197125.1). Taxonomy (NCBI): domain Bacteria; kingdom Pseudomonadati; phylum Pseudomonadota; class Gammaproteobacteria; order Pseudomonadales; family Pseudomonadaceae; genus Pseudomonas; species Pseudomonas spartinae. Next base: position 274,314 of record NZ_CBDAMB010000005.1, on the reverse strand, counting down.
GAGGTTGAGCACGGTGCCGACCAGCGTGTCGCGGTTGCACAGCAACTCGCCGTCACGCACGTCGCACTGCCAACGGACCGCCATCTCGCCTACATGTGCATCGGCCGCAGCGCGCAAGGCGTCGAACAAGACCGAAGGTGGCAGCCGATCCGGCAGCGGCAGCTCGCCACGGGCGAAGATCAGCATGTCGCGCACCTGATTCTCCAGCTCGTGCAAGCGCTCCTTCAAACGTCCAGCGAAGCGCTGCTGCTGCTCGGCAGGCAGCACCTGCTCATTGAGGTGGCTTGCGTAAAGCAGCGCGGCGGAAAGCGGTGTACGGATCTGATGCGCCAGGGAGGCGACCATTCGCCCTAGCGCGGAGAGACGTTCGTGACGAGAGAGTTGGTCCTGCAGGCGACGGGTTTCTGTCAGGTCGGTCAGCAGCACCAGTTGCCCCGGCTCCCCGTGCAGGGAACGGGTGGCGATGGACAGACGACGGCCGTCGCGCATGGAGATTTCGTGGCCATCGTCTTCGCGCGGCGCGAAATTGCGAGCGATCACCTGCCGCCAGAGCATCCCCACCAGCGGCTGACCGAGCAATGCGCGCGCAACCGGGTTGGCCTCACGCACGACGCCCTGGCCGTCGATCACGATCACCCCACCGGGCAACAGGTCCAGCAGACTTTGCAGGCGATGAGCCAAACGCTCTTTCTCAGCGAGCTCCTGCATGCGCTGGGCGCTGACCAACGCCAGCTGCCCTTTCAGCTCATTGACCCGAGCCTCGAGCAGGCTGTAGGACTCGCTGAGCTGGCTGGACATCTGATTGAACAGGGCAAAGGCCTGCTCCAGTCCCGCACGGCTGGCTTGTTCGAGCGGTGCGGATGCATTCGGCTCGGCTGACTCGGTAGGACGAAGGTTGGCTTCCATCTGCTTCTCTCGTACGACGCACCGTCAGAAGACGGTCAGATACAAGAGCTTTAGCAATCCCCGTGCCTACTTTTTTATTCTTATTTATCAGTCACTTGAAAAAACAAAGCCGGAGCTTGCGTCAAAGCTCCGGCTTTATCTGTGGTATTTACCCAAAACGCAGGATCAATCCTCGTCTTGGCCGTCCTCGTCGCGGCGGCTCATGCCGTACTTGCGCATCTTCTCCACCAGCGTGGTCCGACGAATACGCAGACGTTCAGCCGCACGCGCCACCACGCCACCCGCATCATCCAGCGCCTGCTGGATAAGGCCCTGTTCCAGATTGCCGAGGTAATCCTTCAGATCCAGGCCTTCCGGGGGCAACATGGCCGGCGTATCGAGGCCCGGCAGACCCGCCATGATCGCCGCGCGCTCTTCCATCTCGTCACGCAAGCTGGCCGCGAGGTGCTCATCCTCGTCATCGACATGACGGAATTTCTTCGGCAGCTCGCCGACACCGATCACGCCGTAGGGATGCATGATCGCCATGCGCTCCACCAGGTTGGCCAGCTCACGCACGTTGCCCGCCCAGTCGTGGCGACACAGCGACATGATCGCCGCCGAGTTGAAACGAATGGAACCGCGCTTCTCATGCTCCATGCGCGAAATCAACTCGTTCATCAGCAACGGAATATCTTCGATGCGCTCGCGCAGCGGCGCCATCTCGATGGGGAAAACGTTGAGGCGGTAGTAAAGGTCCTCACGGAAACTGCCGTCCTCGATCATTTTCTCCAGGTTCTTGTGCGTAGCGGCAATGATGCGTACGTCAGCGGTCTGCGTCTTGTTGCTACCGACGCGCTCGAAGGTACGTTCCTGTAGCACGCGCAGCAGCTTGACCTGCATCGGCAGCGGCATGTCGCCAATTTCGTCGAGGAAAAGCGTACCGCCGTTGGCCAACTCGAAGCGCCCTGCCCGGCTGGTGATAGCGCCGGTGAAAGCCCCCTTCTCATGACCGAACAACTCGCTCTCAAGCAGCTCAGCCGGGATAGCACCGCAATTGACCGGCACGAAAGGCGCCTCGCGACGCTTGGAGTGGTAGTGCAGATTACGCGCCACCACCTCCTTGCCAGTCCCGGACTCACCCAGAATCAGCACGCTGGCCTCGGTATCGGCCACCTGCTGCATCATCTGCCGCACCTGCTGGATGGCACGACTGGTGCCTACCAGGCTGCGGAACAAATTGGGTTCGCGCTGGCGACCGCGATCACGGGCCTGGTCATACATCTCGCGATAGACCTGAGCACGGTGCAGGGAGTCGAGCAGCTTGTTGTAGCTGAGCGGCGTCTCCAGGCAGGCGAGTACACGCCTGCGCAAATCTTCAGGCCACTCGGCCAAACTAGAGTCGCCCACCGTCAACAAGGGCAGAAACTCGTCCCAGCCAGCAATCTGCTTGGTCAGCTCCAGGGTACCGCCCTTGGCTTCAACGTCACCCAGCAAGACACTGAGCACTTCACGGCTGGAACTCAGCTCGGCCACTGCATTGCGCCAGTCCTGGCTCGTGCAGGCTAAATGCTCTTCCCCTAGGAAACTCAGAATGATCGCCAACTCGTGACGACGCGCAGCATTGTCATCGATCAACAGGATTTTGGTTTCACGCCACATCTTGTGTTTGTCTGACCCGAGGAGTGAGAGATCGCGCGCCAGATCTTCGGCGCGCACCAGCATTTGGCCACTAGTAAAGTCAAAAAATTGAAGCCAGTCAAATTTATGACGTAACTTTTTTGCCCGCACGTGAAACTAGCTAAGCAGCTGTTTGCAGAGAGGGGTAGTGATAGCAGATAAAAAAGAAGGAGAAACGAAAGGATCAAAAAGCAAAACCGAGCCGAACCTGCTGGTTAAACTCGGTAAATGCGGAGTAATCAGCCGAAAAGCTGATAGACCTTGGCGCCCTGACGGGACTGATTGAGCTGCACCAGCTCACCGGCCAGACGCTGCTGCTCGGTCTGACAAACGGTCACCAACTCTCGATAGAGCGACAGCAGGTTTTCCAGACCACTGCGCAGCTCTTCCTCGTCACGACTGTCGACCATGGCAGCATCGACCGCCATACGGCACTGCAGATCGAGCTCACCAATCGCAGCCCAGTCCTGCTTGGCCAGTGCATCACGCAGGGCGGAACCTGTCGCTTCCAAACGCTGGACAGATGAACTCATTGCCTTTCTCCTCCGATGCTCGCTCATTGCGGAGCGATGGCATCCCAACCCTGTTTGACGTTGCGCAGCAGCATCGACACTTCCTCAAGAAGCTCCGGCTCGTTACTGACATTGGCCTCGGTCAAACGGGCGATCATGTATTCGTACAGGCTGTCGAGATTACCGGCCAGCTCACCACCTTGCTGATGGTCGAGACTCTCGCGCAGTCCCGCGACGATGGCAATACTCTTGCCGATCAACTCACCCTTCAACGCAGTCTGCCCGCGCTCCATGGCACCCCGTGCCTGAGCGATGCGGGACAGACCACCCTCCATCAACATCTGGATCAGACGATGAGGGCTGGCCTCTGCGGCCTGCGCTTGGTTGTTGACGGTCTGATACTGTTTGAGGGCCGCCATTGCGTTCATAGTCGCTCTCGCTCTACCGATGGGCTGATACTTGATGTATCGACCCTGCAGCTCAAAGCTTTAACGCTTTTGTCGCTGAAACGGCACAGCCAAACCGAAAACGAAACGATCAATCAGCCCGCAGGGCCGGTTCGACCTCGGGGCCGATGGCATCCCAGGCACTCTTGATATTGCTCAGAAGCGCTTGCACTTCATCCAGAGAGCGCGGCGTGCTATCCAGTGCCACTCCCGCCAGGCGGCGAGTCATATAGTCGTACAGCGCGTCCAGGTTCTCGGCAATTTCACCACCGAGCTCCTTATCCAGAGCGGCCTGCAGCACACTAAGAATGGTAATGGTGCTACCCACTGCCATGCCTCGAATCTCGGTATCGCCTTCAGCCTGAGCGTGTTTGGCCAACATCACTCGCTGCAAAGCGCCTTCGAGCAGCAGCTGCACCGTGCGATAAGGCGACACCTCCTGGCTGGTTTTAACCTGCTTGTAGGCATCGATAGGGTTCTTGCTCATGAATTACTAATCCTTTTTGACGAAGCCCGGCAGGTTGGCGAGCATGCTGCCCAGGCTTTCGCTGGTGCGCGAAAGCTGCCCGACCAGAGAATCCATGGCGTTGTATTGGGCGTAAAGGCGTTTTTGCAGACTTTCGACACGCTTGTTCAGCGACTCGCGCTGTTTATCGACGTCCATCTTGGTAGCTTGCAAAGCATCTGTGCGTTGCTTCAAGACACCGTCGGTTGCCACATAACCTGAAACGAACCCGGACAAACGCCCCATCAATCCATCGTCGCCGGTTAGATAGCCACCCACCTGCTCGAAATTGCTATCAAGCGCTTCTGTCAGCAGGGTGTCATCCAGAGAGAGTTTACCGTCCTTGCTGGTGGTAATACCCAAGCTAGCCAATGCACGAACGTTACTTTCGCTGCCACCGGTCATCTTCACAATTTCGTTACGCAGGCCAGACATAACATTGCGCACCGTGGAATCGCCAACCAGGGGGCCGGTCACCGGCTCATTGGAGCCATCGACTTTCACTACAGCTGTCAGTTGAGCCGTAGAGGACATCAATGCGTTATAGGCGTCGACGAACTTCTGCAGATTGCTTTTGACGCTGCCCTTGTCTACACCCACGGTCAGGTTGATCGTCTTGCCATCAGCAAGATCGGTAGTGCTTTGGGCAGACACCAGATCGAGTGTAACGCCCTCCAAGGCATCCTCGATCTTGTTGCTGTTACGCACCAGTTGCAGGCCATCAATGGTCAGCTTGGCGGACTTGGCTTGGGTGATTACGCCACCCGCTCCGGTATCCGAGCTGGGCTTCATAAAGGCCTCTGCATCATCAGGATCTACCGTGGGGGTAAAAGCCTGGCCACTGAGAGCGTTATTGCCCGACGTGACACCATCTTCGGTAACGGCCACCTGGATATCATTACCGGCACCCGTCTTGGTCGAGCTGAGCACTAGGCGCGAGCCAGAGTCATCGGTAATGATGGCCGCACTGATGCCGCTATCTTTACCAGCCTCGTTGATGGCGTCACGCATACCTGCGAGCGTGTTGTTGGCTGCGGTGATATCGACACTGATACTGGAACTGCCAGCGGAAATTTCCAGTGTGCCACTGTTGAAAGTCGCATCGGTTCCACCGGAAACCGATTGCAGCGCCACCTTGCTACTAGCTGCCAACTGCTGAACCTGAACGCTGTAAGTACCGGCAGGCGCCGTGGTGGCGGCCGTGGCCTTCAGCACGCTACTACTGGAAGTGCTGGCAGTGCGTGACTCGAACAGCGAAGACTTGTTGAGCGCATCCACGGCCGTTTTGAACGTATTCAACGCCCCGGTGAGGCTGCCCATTGCCGAGATGCGCGTGGTGGTCTGTTTCTCGAGATTATCAAGCTGATTGGTCTTCGGAGCACGCTCCGCATTGACCAAAGCCGTGACAATCTCGTCAATTTTGATGCCCGAACCGAGCCCAGTGATACCCGCCATGACTTTGCACCTCGTCAAAAATCCGACTGAACGCTATCCTTAACAGGACGTCAGTCAAAATTCATGCCAGGGCTGTAATTACGCCTCGGCCTTGAATAACAAGCTGCGCACTTCTGACAGGTTCTCCGCCAGCTTGAGCGCTTCTTCGGACGGAATCTGGCGGATCACATCGCCCGACCCTGAATCCGTCACCTTCACCACAACTCGCCCGGAACCATCATCCACCGCGAAGTTGATGTTGCGACGAACCGACTGCACGAACTCCTGAATGGTCGCTACCGCATCTTCAACATCTTCACGGCTGACCTCCTGAGCAGAGGTGACTGCTCGAGCGACAGTCTGTTCGTCGGTATTCGAAACCGTCGCAACAGTCGGGAGACCTTGTTTCTGCCGAGCTTCAGCAGCACTGGAGACGCCACCATCGCGGACAACCGTGGAATTGACCTGGGGCTTAATTGAGCTGACGTCCATAAATTTCTCCTCAGAATGAGGTAACGGGGGAAAGAGCTAAGCCCTTCCCCCCGTAGTCTAGCGCCTTCGAGCTTAGCCCAGGAGACTGAGAACAGCCTGCGGCAGCTGGTTGGCCTGCGACAGGATCGCGGTACCGGCCTGCTGCAGGATCTGATTCTTGGTCAGTTCCGAGGTTTCAGCAGCGAAGTCAGTGTCACGAATCCGGCTACGAGCAGCGGAGGAGTTCTCAGCGATGTTCTGCAGGTTCGAGATGGTGTTCTCGAAGCGGTTCTGCACGGCACCGAGCTGAGCACGCTGGCTGTCGATGTTGGAGATCGCACCGTTGATGATACCCAGTGCATCCTGAGCACCCGTTGCGCTACTGATGTCGATGGTGTTCACCGCATCCAGCTCACTGAAGCCATCGGCACCCAGACCACCGCTCATGCCGCTAACCTGGAAGGCATCAGCTGCTTCGAGCTGAACCTGACCGTCGGCGCGAGCACCGCCACCAGCAACAATGGTAGCAGCAGTGCCGACGTCGTCTTCGCCATCGAAGCTCTTGGCTTGCAGAGTTGCACCACCCGAACCGGCGTAGTTGGTGATCTGGATCGCATCGCCGCGCGAGCTAACCAGCTCGATGGTGTCGCCTTTGGAAACGGCCGAGATACCAGTTTTGCCAGTCTCGCGGTTGATGGCATCAGCCAGAGAGGTCAGGCTAGTAGTATCGGTCACCACCGCGGAAACGGTAGCAGCTTCGGTTTCCAGCGACTTGCTGGTCAAGCCCGACAGATTGAACGACACGGTACCGGAAGTAGTGATGCCACCAAGAGTAGCCACAGTGCGAGCGTTGGCGGTCACACCAGTTTCGTCGCTCTTGGCGTTGATGGCACGAGCCACTTCGCTGGCCGAACCACTGGCAGCGCCGGAGATGGCGACATCACCGTCAGACAGTTTGGAGCTGATGTTGAACGAGGCGCTGCCATAGGCACTGCCCGAGGTGGCGCTGAACGCTGCACCTGACGCGCTGGCCTGAGCTGCACCGCCGTCAGTGGTGAAACGGTTGATACCGATGCGATCAGTAGCGGCCGAACCGATGGAAACGCTGATGGTTTCGTAGGCGTTGGCACCGACCTGAAAGCTCTGCGAGCCGAAGCTGCCGTCGAGGATCTTGCGACCGCCGAAACTGGTGGTGTCGGAGATACGGTTCAGCTCTTGCTGCAGCTGAGCCACTTCACCCTGAAGGGCGGCGCGCTCGGTAACGCCGTTGGAACCATTGGCCGATTGCAGGGCCAGGTCACGCATACGCTGCAGGATGCCGGTGGATTGCTGCAGAGCACCTTCAGCAGTTTGCGCCAGGGAGATACCGTCGTTGGCGTTACGGGTAGCGACGCCCAGGCCAGTGATCTGGCTGGTCAGACGGTTGGCAATCTGCAGACCAGCAGCGTCATCTTTGGCGCTGTTGATGCGGAAGCCGGTGGACAGGCGCTGGAGGGAAGTATCCAGGCCTTTGGACGAGCTGTTCAGGTTACGTTGGGTGTTGAGGGACGCAACGTTGGTGTTGACTGTAAGGGCCATGGTATTGCCTCCAGATGACCTTGAGAACCGTTTGTCTGAGCTTGCGAGCTCGGGCCTGCATGCTCAGACGCCCAGAGAGTTCGCATTCGATCTCTTTATCGGCGCTTGCCTAAGGAGCTTTAGAGACAATTTTCAGCTTTTTTTTATTCTTTTCACTCAGTCACTTAACTGGCCATTGATAGCCAAAGGCCGGCTTTGACTGAAAACCGTCGGACCAAGCGAGGGGTCCGACGGCCCATTTACTCATCAATCAGGCGTCCAGGCCTGACGCCAACGCTGCAGATTCTGCCCTTCGAGCATCCAGTCGCGGTAGACCGCATCACGCAAACGATCCCCCGCGACTGCAGCCGCATCGAGATCGTTGATATGCATGCGGATGGCGTCAACCCAGTCACGGAAGCGATTCTTCACCCGAGTCACCGGCAGATCGCCGCGATAGCACACCAGATCACTGCACACCACCGGGAAACCACAGGCGCCATATTCGAGGAGGCGCAGATTGCTCTTGCACTCGTTGAACAGGTTCTGCTCCACGGGCGCCAGGGCCAGATCCAGATCCAGACTAGCCAGGGCAGCCGGGTAAGATTCGATATCGACACCCGCGTGGATTTCATTAACGTACGGCCGGATCGCGTCCGGGCACATGCCCATGAACACCCACTCGACCTCACCCGCCAGCTCGCGCACGACATCGACGATCAGGTCCAGGTCACCGGTATGGCTGACTCCCCCCGCCCAGCCGACACGCGGCTTGCGTCCACGCCGGCGCTGGCTCTCCAAGCCCTTCCACCATTTCACTGGCAGGCGGTTCTCGATTACCCGGATATCGCCATGCAGCCCTGCAAATGCCTCGGCCAGCGGCGCCGTGGACACCACGAAGCGATCGACGAACTCCAGCCCACGACGCAGCGACTTGAGGATGTCGCGCGGCATCTGCGCGCGGTGCACACTCTTGAGTGGCAGGTTGGGCAGGTAGTCGTCCAGCTCGTAGATTTTGAATGCACGCGAGAAACGCTGGATACGGCGCATGGCCTCCAGGCGCTCGTCACCGATCTGCCGTTGCAGCACGACCACGTCGGGGTCATAGCGCTCGAAGTCAGTCACCGTCAGCAGCCCCATGGACAGGGTGCCATCGGCTAGCCCTTGCGCCTTGAGCGCCGCCAACGGCTGAATCACCCGATAGTGGCCACAGCCCCAGGGATCAGCCGGATGAGCCAGCACCACTGGCGAGGGCCGCCAGCTCAACGGGCGCCAGGTAAGCGACACGTCGCTCTCGAGATCGAAACCGCGCCCGCTCAACGCCAGGTTGCGGTTGTAGGCAGTGTCGTTGGCCAGTTGCGGCAGATAACGCTCGTAGAGCTGATCCTCCGCGGCAACGTCAGCACGCGGCTGCTCGACCTCATGCAGCACGATTGCATTCGCCGCCCAGACCGTCAGGTAACCTGCCGCACGAACCCGCAGGCACAGATCCACATCGCGAAAGGCTGCCAACTGTGCATCCAGGCCACCCAGCTGTTGGAAGAGCTCCGCACGAATCATCAGACAGGCTTCACCGACGGCGCTGTAGTTCTGATCGACCTGGAGGCGATGCAGGTAGCCCGCAGCCTCCATGGACTCACCTGCAAAGGCGGGCGTCGCCGGGCCATTGAGCCCAAGCAACAGGCCAGCCTGTGCAATGCGCCCGCCAGGAGTCAGTAGTTTGCCACCCACCACTCCGACCTCGGGGCGCTGGGCATGGTTGAGCAGTTCGTCGAGCCAATCGGCGTTGACGATGGCGGCGTCACCGCCAAGCAACAACAGGTACTCTCCCCTCGCCTGCTCCGCCGCCCGATTCTGCGCCAAGCCACTGCCCCCTGCGACCACTCGAACCTTGTCATCGCCGAGCGCCGCCACTTCACTCAGCCAGGCGCTGACATCCGGCCGATTACCATCATCGGCCAGCAACACTTCATAGTGGGCGTAAGCGGTTTTCTCCAACAGGCTCTCAATACAACGCTGAAGGGCGGCCAGCGGCACGTCCGTGCTGAGGACGATCGACACCGGTGGCGTAGCAGCGTGACCGTAATGAACCCGATAGCGGCCCGGCAGACCCGGCAGCACCTTGGCCTGGTAACCGCGATTGCCCAGATGGCGCTCGATAACCCGGCGCTCGTCCGGGTTGTCACGCAACGCGGGGGCGTCAGTGATCAGCAACGGTTCATCGATGTGCCCCAGCCCGGCCAGCCCCTCCTGCTCGATGAGCCGGGTCAGCAGTTCGAACTCGAAGGCGTCGGGGAACGCCACGTCGAAGCCGCCACAGGCGCGGAACAGATCGCGACGGAACAACCAGTGGCGCGCCATCACCATGGGGAAGCTGAGCAACAGATCGAGATTGAAGCCCGGCAGGAAAGCCCCACCCAGATTGCCGTCCGGCAGGCGCTGCAACTGGTCGCCATAGACCGCGCGGCATTCGGGATTGCGAGCCAGTTCCAACCCCGCCACCATCAACCCACTCTGGGTGAACTCGTCGCCTGCGCTCGCTAGCATGAACCACTGGCAGTCACTCGCCTCGACCGCACGATTGACCTGCGCGGCCAGGGGCTCGTCGGTCATGCGCAGGAAATGCAGCTTGTCTGTCGCCGAGGTCGACGGAGCGTCCGCAGACGTGATCACCAGAATGCGTAACGTCGAATACAGGCAGCGCTCACCGATCAGGCTCTGGAGCGTCACCATCAGCGCTTCGGATTGCCCATCCGTATCGACGACCACCACGCCAATCAGCGGTCCACCCTGGTGACTCTGCAGGTACTCGCCGATCTGGCGATTCTCGCTGGCCGTCGGCAGACGCTCGACCAGCCATTGAGCCAGGTCGCTCCTGACCGGCTCGCCAAGGCTGCGCAGCATCTTCTCGCGCTCATGCTGCAACCCGTCACTGGAAGAGCCCGCGTAACGGCCATAGAGCTCTCGGTACAGTGCAGGGAAGTTCTTGCGCTCACGCCCCAGCATGTGATCGCCGCCGGCGCCAGGCGCCCGCGTATGCACTTCACTGGTGACGGTCGGGACATGCACGAACGGGTAGCGCGTGGCCAGACGCAACAGCATGTCCCAGTCTTCGAATGCGGCAAGATCGGTATCGAACTCACCGACAGTGGCAAGCATCGCGCGCGGATGTGCCCAGGTATTGACCGGGATGTAGTTCTGCACGAACAGGCGATCGCGATCAAACACCTCGTGCTTGAATGGCTGGCCACGGCCCAGCTCGATACGCTGCCCGTCCTCCAGCCGCTCGTTGACGTATTCCACCCCGGTATAGATGACACTGCCAGGATTCTGCTCGAAAGCCTCGGCCAGCACCGCCAAGTGATTGGGCAGGTAGATGTCATCGTCGTCGAGATAGACGATGTAGCGACCACGCGCCAGCGCAAGGCCCGCATTACGTGCAGCCGAAAGCCCCTGGTTGCGGCCCTGGCGGATATAGGTGACGGGAAAGTCGCAGGTCGCCAGCAGCTGCTCGACCGGCTCGCCGTTGTCGTTGACCAGGATGGCTTCGAAATCGCGCAGCGTCTGGCTGCCGACGCTGGCCAGGGCATCCTTGAGCAGATCGGCGCGGTTGTAGGTGGTGAGGATGATGGAGAACAGAGCGCTCTCACCCAATGCGGCAAGCGCCTCAAGGCGCTCGCAGAGATTGCAAACGCGCACGCCCAGCGCTGAGTTCGACTCGCTCGGGTACAGGGCGAGCCGGCGGCGCAGATGTGCAGCGACATCAAGCTCTCGGCCCCGCAACACCCCCTCGGAGCCTCGCTCGAAGACGCCCTCGACGATGTAGACATGATCTTCGAGCGGAGCTGCGGATGCATAGAATTGAGTGGAATGCTGTGCCTGATGCACACGGTAGCCAACACCTGGGGTACTGGTGAATATGAAATCCGGGTTATGTTCCGCCAACTGCACGACCATATCCCAATCCCCCGCACCTTTCAGATGAGGGTTCCAGCGCCAGTCTGTCAGAAATGCGTGACGCCGGATGATGCTGGCAGAGGGCGTGACGTAGTTGTCGAATATCAATAAATCGGCGACTTCGTTTCGACCACCGACATAATCTACCGCCCTGTGCCCAGGGTGAGGTGGTGAAGCTAAAGACGTTCCACGTTCATCTATGTAATTGACTGGTGCGTAGCCAACCGCAACTTCAGGGTGAGCCTGTAACAAAGGCAATAATCGTCGAAAATGACCGCTGAGCAAAATGTCATCCGCCATCAGGACTGTCATGAACTGTCCAGTGGCAATGCGAATCCCATTGAGCACGTTGTGGCTCGGCCCAATATTCCGGCGGTTACCCATGAAGCGCACTCGCGCATCGGTGGCGAACGCCCTCATTACCTCAGCCGTCTCGTCTGAGGAGGCGTTATCCAGTACCAGAACCTCTAGCGATTGCACGCCTTGCGCCAAAACCGAGGCAACGGTTTGCCCTATGAAGCGCCCATAATTGTAAGAAGGGATGATCACGCTGATCAGGGGCGCCTCGTCCCTTGCCTGAGCGGCATCAGCAGCGACAGCAGCTGTCAGAGCATTGATCCAGGCGTCAATCGAATATGGATAGCTATCCGGACTCGCCCGAAAGTGCCGCATCGTCTCCACCATCGCCCGATATTCTTCAGGTGCCATGGTGTCTAGAAACAGCTCAAGCGTATCGCGGTCAGGAAAGCGCCTGCCGTCCACATAGCTGTTCTCCGGAATCCAGGCAGGCACTGGCCAGTCCGCAATATGCACAGGCACCATGCCGGTAAGCAAGCAATCCAGCCAACAATCGGACAGCCAGCCAGCACTACGCTCAGGCGCGTGGCAATAGGCGAAATGCGCCTTTCCAGCATCGTGAACATCGCGACTATAAATGACGACCTGCCCTGCCTCGAATGAACGCTGGGTAAGCGGCTCAGCCATGTCAATTGCTGGATTGAGGCAGACCAAACGCTCATCGTTGAAACGGCCGCCAGCAGGCATGAAGATACGCGCAAAATCTTGCTCATACTTCGCATCCAAGCGTTGATCTGCGTCCAGCAGCAAAAGATAACGACGTGACTGCGATCCTACGTAGACACTCTGCTGAGACTCAGTACTGAGAACAATAAGCAACAATGCATCGAAGCTCTGCGTGTCGACACCACTCAAAGGTTCGAACGACAGGCCATTGGCATTGCCATATTCATGCAATACCGACAAGGGCAACAGCTCGCTCAGCCACTTCCAGTCAGTGTCGGTGAGCACTAAGGCCCGCTGTGGATCATCCACAGAAGCGCCCGCGACCCCAACCCGCCAGAGCGCTTTCGGACACCGCCCGCCTGCAATACCGGCCCACTCCATCCTGCTCACCCCTGTCATGTCACCTGCCAGCCGGCAAGATCTGTCAATCTATTTCACTCACCGCAACCATGGGCTCTAACCCAGGCAGCCATGCTGTCTATCGAGGCATCCAGCGATGTCCACACATCCAACCCCAACCCTCGTGATCGATTGATGTTGGGCACATAGAACGATCGTTCTGAGGGATCAGCCTTGCCCAGTATCTGTATGCCTTTGCCTGGCGCGACCCTGGCCACGACACGCCTTGCCAGATCCGCGATGCTGATGGCCTGGTCGGAACCAACGTTATAAACCTGGCCTGGGTTGCCACGCACCAGTAGAGCCAGCAGCCAACCTGCCAAATCAGCTCCATGCAGGTAACTGCGCATGGCCTGGCCGCTGGAGTTCAGAACAATTGCCTCGGCAGACAATGCATCACGCACGAAGTTACCGATCGCAAAGTGTCCGTCCAGTGGCAAACCCGGGCCCGAAAATGCAAAACAGCGCGCCATGATCACGTCGAGCCCATAAGTCTGTGCATAAATCGCACCCAATACTTCCTGAGCACGCTTGGCCTCACCATAGACACTGCTGGCACGCGAGCTATCGCAAGCTCCCGAATAGTCCTCGGCCACCGGCTGGGAAGCAGGCAGTACACCGTACTGAGCGCCGGAGCCAATCAGCAGGATGCGCCCGCCCCCGCTATGCAAGCCCAGTTCGAGCACTCTTCGCGCCCCGCCGACAATGCTGTCGAACAGCTCCAGCGGTCGAGCATGAGCAGCAGCAGAGGTATCGGCTGCCGCATGCAGAATCATGTCCGGTACTCGGTTGACCGGCATTTGCAGATCACGCACATCGCCGCGTATCCAGTGCAGCCAGGAACAGTCGCGATAATAGGGCTGTGCGGCAAGAAAACGTGCTGGATCACGAGACGATACCGAAACCTCGACACGCGCGCCCTGAGCGTTGATTTGCGTCAAAAGCGCCAGCAGCCATCGCCCAAAGAACCCGGTAGCGCCGGTGAGCAGCAGGTGACGCCCATCTAACGCATCGTGCAGACCAAGGGTTTCAGGGATGCTCTGCAAATCGGCCCGAATCCTTGCGGACTCGGGCGAAAAGGATAGTTCCTGCATTTCAGGGGTACCTCGCCAGCACACCCATCACCTGACTTTGCCGCCACCCCAGATCGATAGTTAACAAATGGCTATCGACCAGTACCAATCCTGTACTGTCGAGCAAGCTATGCAGCGCCTGCTGAGTAAAGAAATTGACATGTTCATGCCAATGACGTTTCAGCCCGGCCAATTCAAGACTACCGGGATTTTCACGCATCAGTGCTTCATGCGGTACTTCCAAGTACACCAGCGTCTGTTCATGCAAAGCCGGAAGAATCTGCTTGATCAAATCCAATGGAAATGGCACATGCTCTAGTACTTGGCTACAAACAATCAGGTCATAGCGTTGTGCTGCAAGTTGCGAAGTATTCACACGTTCGACACCGGGCATGAGTTCCACGGCGGAAATATCGTGCACATGCAGTTTGCCGCCCTGGTAGAGAAACGGGGTGTTCAATCCGCTGCCACCGCCCCAGTCGAGCACAACTGGACGCGGCGGCAAGTGCGGAGCCAGCCATGACTCGACATCGCGAATGTATGCCTCGCGCTGCTGATAATGGTCAGCAATTGCGGCGTAACCCGGTTCGTAATGATTACGTTGGCGGGTATAAATCTCATCACGATAGCCATGGTAAAGCGCCGCCATTTGTTCCTCGGTAAAGCGATAGTCGAGGAACAACACACCACAATGCTGGCACTGCAGCGAACTGCACAGGGTATAAGCCATGCCAGGTAGCAAATCGCGCAACCCCCACTCCTCGGTAATTTCCACCGGCTCGTGGCCGAAAACACGGTGAGCGATGAAGGGCATTAGAACCGCAGGTGAACGCCGTAACTGATCGCTACCGCAGCAGATGCAATGCCGGGCGATCAGTTCACGGCTCACCATGTGCTACGCCCTCCGTCCATCACGAGGTTGGCGCCGTTCATGTAGGTGGAGGCATCCGAGCACAGGAAGGCGATGGCGCCCCGGTACTCGTCAGCCGCTGCCATACGGCCCAGCGGGATCAGTTGCGTGAGCTTGCTGACGAACACATCGTTCTGCCCGGCGTAGACACCGCCAGGCGAGAGCGCATTGCAACGCACACCCTGCTCGCACCAGTAGGTGGCGAGGTACTTGGTCAGGCCGATCAGGCCATGCTTGACCACTGAGTAAGTCACTGGTTTGACCGGCTGCTGCTCGGCCTCGCGCCCTTCGACCCGGTACAGACGCTGATCTGGCGCGATCACGCCCAAGTCGGAGGCAATATTGACGATCACCCCGCGCCCCTGCCGCGCCATCTGCGCGCCGAAGACCTTGGCGCAGTTGAACGCGCCGCCCAGGCCGACATTGAGGTCGAGCTGCCACTGCTCCCAGGGGAAGTGCTCGAGACGAGAGAAGTCCTTGTCACCGGCGCTCTCCACCTTGGGGTTGCGTGCGGCATTGTTGATCAGGATGTCCACCCGACCATGCTTGGCTAACAGTTGCTGCTTAATGGTTTCAAGTACCTGCAGGTCGGTGATATCGACCACGTAGGTCGGCGCCTGACAGCCGGTTTCCTCGGCCAACCTGGCGGCGTTGGCGGCCAGGGCTTCACCATTGATATCCAGCAGCACCGGGATTCCGCCGAGCCCGGCGATGGTCGCGGCATGCTGATAACCCAGTAGCCCCGCACCACCGGTGATGACGGCCACACGGCCATCCAGACGGAACAGGCTGTCCACGCTAGCCATGCACGTTCACCTCGCTCAGCGCCACTTCCCTGCCCTCTTTCAGCGAGCGCAAGGCCGCCAATGCCAGACGCAGACTCTGCAAGCCGTCGTGCAGGCTGACCTGCGGCGTAGCCGAGCCGTTCACGCAGTCGAGGAAATGCCGCGCCTGGGCCAGGAACATGTCATTGCGCACGAAACCGGGAAAGTCGTTTTCCTCGCTCAGCTCGCCTTCGGCGCCGTAAACGCGCAAGCGGTTGGCCAACAGGTCGATCTCGGCGTAGCCGGCATCACCGACGATCTTGAAGCAGCGCACCGGCGGGCGTTGCAGGTAATCCTGATGCAGCAGGATGGGGAAGCTACCCGTGGCGCCGTCGCAGCGCATCAGTGACGAGGCGGTGTCTTCGACGTCGATCTCCAGATGGCTGAGTTGGCCGCCATGGGTGACGATGCTGCGTGGCAGGCCGAAGAACCAGTAGATTAGATCCATCTCGTGAATCTGCGACAGAATCACCCCGCCGCCCTGATCAGCACGCGCGGCGTACATCTGCCGGTAGTCCTCGTAGCGATGCCAGTTGGGCAGATACTCGCCGATCTCCGAACGCACACTCAGCAGGCGCCCGAAGAAACCGTCGTCAAGCAGAGCCTTGAGGCGCTGCAAACCGGGGTGGAAGCGGAAGTTGTAGCCGACATGGAACGGCAGGCGGCGCTGCTCCACTTCGGCCAGCAACTGATCGATACCGGCAAGATCGCTGGCCAGCGGTTTTTCCATGAACACCGGTACACCAGCACGTACACAGTCCAGTGCCACCGGCACATGCAGCGAGTTTGGGTTGCAGATGAAGGCGGCAGCCGGCTTTTCCGCCAGGGCCTCGGCCAGATCGTGATGCACGACGATGGCATAGTCGCGTTCGAGGTCGGCGCCTTCGTCGACGGTCAGGTTATCGCGCAGCTTGATACGTTGGCCACGCACGCGGTAGGCATGCAGCTGCAGCTCATCACCGAGCAGTTGGCGCAGGTTGCGCAAATGGCGCTGGCCGATGCCACCCAGGCCACAGAACAGAATCTTCACGATGTTTTTCTCTCATTGAGGGCCGTGCCACGCAGCCAGTCGGATGCGAGTGCTGCCATGCAGGCGAGCCAGTTCGGTTCGTCACCGGCCTCGCCACGGGCGACTTGCAGGACGAAGTCGCCACGGTAGCCGTACTGGATCAGTTGCTCGCGCAAGCTGGGAAAATCGGTATCGCCCTGCCCCAACGGTACGGTAGTAGCACCCAGGCGGCGATCCTTGATGTGCACGCTGCCGACGCGCGTGCCATAAGCGGCGAATTCGTCCTCAGGGCGATAGCCCAGCGAGGCGCTGTTGCCGGCATCGTAGTTGACCTTGACCAGGGGATGATCGAGCAGGTCGAGCAGTTTACGGAACGGCTGCGGCGCCAGGTCGGTTTCCAGATGCAGCTCGACGCCATGACGCTCGGCCTGCGGCAGCACCTGGCGCAGGTTGGCCACCACCTGGTCGCGCTCGTTTTCGTCGCGAATGCGCGAGGCGTCGACGAAAGGCAATACAACGCGCCCCACGCCCATTTCCGGGCAGATGCTCAGCAGCCACTGCAGGCGTTCGATCAGCTCGGCGTTCTCGGTCTGGCTGCAGCGCAGCAGCGGACGATCCATGAAATAGTCGGCGCAGATCGACACCACGGCGACACCGTGCTGGCCCAGCAGACCACGCAGCTCCTCACGCCCCTGCGCCGTTTCCAGCGGGTTGGCGCCCTCGCCGAACAGGTCATAGATCCATTCGATGCCGCGCAGGCCGATCTCGGCGGCGCGAGCAATTTCCAGGCGCCAGCCCTGACGCGGGAAGGACTGGAAGCGCCCTTCTTCCGGTGCGCCCAAACGCCCCTGCATGGTGTAGAGACCGGCGTCGGCGTATTGGCTCAGGTAGTCGCTCATCATCACTCGTCCACCAGCGGAATCAGCATGTTGGCGCGCAATTCGTCGCGCTCCAGGAAGGGGAAAAGGTCTTCCAGCGGGCTGGAAACCATGGCGCCGTTCTGGCCGATTTTCGAGGTGATGCGCGGGCCGATAGCCTGATCGGGCTCGACCATCACCTCGCAGAGCACCGGGCCTTCAAGCGCCAGCGCCTCGTCAATGGCCTGACGCAGGTCGGACTTGCCATCGATACGGCATACCGGCAGGCCGAAGGCTGCGGCCAGGCCTGAGATGTCCGGCAGGGTCAGCCCGGAGTCCGGGTCGCAACCGATGGTCTGCTTGAAGTAACCACCTTGCGAGGCGCGGATCGAGGCATAGCCGTTGTTGTTTAGCACGAAGTACTTGACCGGCAGGCGCAGGCGGCGCACCACCTCCAACTCCTGGATGTTCATGACGAAACCGCCGTCGCCATCCACCGAGATGGTACGTCGGCTGCCGCTACCCAGGCAGCCACCGATGGAAGCCGGCAGGCCATAGCCCATCGACCCCAGCCCACCGGTCGCCACAGCGCGCTGGCCACGCTTGAGGCGCACCGACAGCCAGAAGGTGTCCAGCGCGGCGCCGGAACTGCCGGGGATGATCTGGTCGCCCTCGGCCATGGCCTCGGATAGGGTTTCGCTGAACACGTAGGTGTTCACGTAGTCGCTGGGCTGGCGGTACTCGGGCAGCACGACAGGGTAAGCCGCCTTCCAGGCCTGGCAGCGCTCGCGCCAGTTCTGACAGCCCAGCGGTTGCGGTCCGTTGGTAACCAGCAGGCGCTGCATGAACGCGCGCGCATCGCAGATGAAGTGCTCGTCCGGCATGTCGCCCAGCTTGGCGATTTCCGCCGGGTCGATGTCCACCACCACGATCTCGGCCTGGCGCGCGAAGTGGCTGCGATTGAAGCCGGTGATGGAAAAGTCCATGCGACAACCGATGGCCAAGACCAGGTCGGCGTTCTGCACGCTGAAGTTGGCACCACGTTGGGCCACGGTGCCACAACGGCCAACATAGAGCGGATGCTCGTATTCGAGCAGATCGGCGCCGATCCAGGTGGTCAGCGTCGGCAGCCCCAGCGTCTCGATCAGCTCGCGCATGGCTGCCTCGCCACCGGCGGCATGCACGCCGTTACCCACCAGTAGCACGGGGCGCTTAGCCTGACGCAAGCGTTGCACCAGTCTTTGAACAGCAGAGTCGTCGGGAGCCAAAGGCTGCGTATCCACCTCAGGCGTGTAGCCAAAAAGCTGCTCCGGTGCGATCTCGGTGGCCTGCACATCCAGCGGTACATCCAGCCACACCGGGCCTTTGCGACCGCTGAGCATCAGGTGCAGCGCCTTCTCCAACTCATAGCGCACGCGCAGCGGATCAAGCAGGGATACCGCGTATTTGGTCAGAGGCGTGACCACGCTGACGATATCCAGCTCCTGAGTACCGAGTTGGCGTAGGCCGCTATCGCCCTTGAGGTCGGCACGCTTGACCTGTCCGGAGACGAACAGCGCCGGAGTCGACTCGAACCAGGCACCGGCCAGGCCGGTGATGGCATTGGTTGCGCCCGGCCCGGAGGTCACCAGGCAGGCACCGAATTTACCACTGGTGCGCGCGTAGCCTTCGGCGGCAATCGCCGCACCCTGCTCATGAAGCATGCTCACGGCAATCAGTCGCGGTTGACGAAACAAGGCGTTGTTGAGGTGCATGGCCCCGCCACCCGGCAGGAAGAAAACATGGCCGACGCCCTGGTTGGCAATGAAATCGAAGATGTAATCGGCGACACGCATAGGGATCACTCGGCAAAAGAATGCTGGGGAAGTCGGTCATTGGGAACGGCATAGAGCACTAGATCCCACCCCTCGGCTAGATGCGGACCAAGACGGAAGTGGTAGCACGGTTGATAGGCGTGCAGTTGCAGCAGGATCGTCCACAGATGGTTCTGCTCGTGATAGACGCACACCGCAATCAGCGGCTGTCGCTCAATGATCAGCTTGCGCCCGCCTTCGAGACACTGCGGCTCGAAACCTTCGATATCGATTTTGATGAAGGTGGGCGGCGCGATACGCTCGCAAAGCGTATCCAGCGTGGTCACCGTGACCCGCTCACTACCACTGCCCACGCGTGCGGCCGGACCGCCCTGGGCCTCGATCAGTACCTCACCGCAAGCATCCCCTACCGCCAGTTGGTGGGCATGAAAACTGCCGCGGCCTTGCAGACGCAGCAGGGTATTGAGCAAAGCCTGATAGTTGCTTGACGAGGGCTCAAACGAATGAATTTCGTGAAAGGGCCGACCACTTTCAAGATAGCCCAACACCGAGTCACCGTTGAAGGCACCGATGTCGTACACCACCTCATCGGCGTATTCGTTACTGAAATAGCGGTCGAAATAGATCGCCTGCGGCGCTGCAGGTGGCAGCAGGTTGTAGTCGAGAAACAGTCGCCATTCGATGTGGTCAACGAACAGGCGTCGCGATTCATCGTCCCCCAGCAAGCCGAAGGCCGTGCGGATGCGCTTGGCATCAGCCAGCACCTTCTCTGGCAAATCCAGGGAATAATGCGGCAGAAAGCTCTGCGGATAACGCCAGGCCAGATGACCGAACAGAGCGATTCGCTCGAAACCCAGAGCCTGCAGCGGGCCCAGGCGGTCGATCATGCGGTCGGTCGCTTCGCCGCACCAGATGGTCGCGATCACGCCCGGCAGCGGCCCCTGCCATTGCTGGGCCAGCGTAGCGGGTGCTAACACCGGCACCCGCTCGATCTGCGTGCCCCACAACGCGGGGTTGTTGTCGATGAAGGCCTCTGGCTTGACACCCATAGCCTGCAGCACGGCCAATGCCTTGCGCCCCAGGTTGCCGGCACCGAACAGGATGAATGGCTGATCCAGCCCACCGAGCAAACAATCTAGGGTTTGCTCCTGTCGCCTGCGCACCGCGTCGAGCGGCTCGGCGAGCAGTCGCTCCAGGCGCTGCGTGAGGGTTTCGCTATGCATGGCTGCTGCCTCGCAGTGATTGCAGGTAACGCAAAGCCGACCAGAACCCTGCGCCATGATCCTTGTGCCCCTGCCAAACCTCGGGGATGAAGCTGACCTGTGGATGCTGGCGAATCTGCGCCCAAGTGGCCGGCCAGTCGATGTCGCCGGTACCCATCAGCACGCCTTCACCGTTGGTGCCTTTGGCATCGGCCACGTGCAGGTGCGCAGAATGCGGCAGCAGCAGAGCCAGCGCTTGCTGAAAATCGAGACCGAAGTGGAAGCAGGTCATTTGCAGGTGCGACAGATCCAGGCATAGGCGCAGACCGTGCTCACGCGCTTGGGCGGCCAGTTCCTCGGGCATCATGAAGATGTTCTGGTGACGCTGACCGCCGAAGTGCCAGGGGAACGGCGCCATGTTCTGCGGGATCAGTTCGGTTCCGGCGAAATCCACCTGGCGGCAGGCTCCGTGGAAGCGCTCGTAGAGTTCAGGGCGCATGGCCAGCGGACGCGGCTCGTCGGCGGAAAAGCCACCGATGTTGGCCACGATCAAACGCGCATCGGCGTTGGGGAAGAACTCACCAATCTGCAGGGTCGCGTCCACCACACGCTGCAGGTTATCGATCGAGCGCTGGCGATAGATCGGATCATCCGAGGCCAGATCCAGTAACTCGCTGTTCTCGAACAGCTCCGGCGCATGCACCACCAGGCGCGAACAGTCGACCTCGGCGAGAAACGTCTGTGGTTTGAGGCTGAGGTCACGGTAGGACAGGTGGAACTCGAACAGATCCGGGTTGATCCGCCGACGGTAATCTAGGAAGTCGTGATAGCGCACCGGCACGCCCCAGCGAATAGGCAGCTCGAACGCCAGACGCTGCTCCTGGGCCTGCTCGCTCAGGTCGCTGTCGAAGAGAAAATCGCCCAGGGCGATATCGCGCCCAGCCGGTTTGCCCAGCAGCTCCGGCAAGCGATACGGCGGCAAGCCCTGGCCAGGGCTGGCGATGCGCAGCATCGACGCCTCCATGACGGTGCCACGGGCGATGTCACAGGCGGCAATCACGCTCTTGCCGAGGTTTTCGCGGTTGAGCAGCTCGCCCTGGCTGGCATGGCGACCTGGGCCCTGCCAGGGCAATGCCAGCTCCAGTTGGCGGATGCCGTCGACCAGTTGGCGGAACTCGCCCGGCTCCAGACTGGCCAGGTGATCCGGCCCCTCCATGCCCCGATCCAGGGTGATGTGGCGCTCCACCAGCTTGGCGCCCAGCGCCACGGCGCCGAGGGTGATGGCGATACCACGCTCATGCCCGGAGTAGCCGATCAAGCCATGTAGCTCCTGCAAGCGCCGCAGATAGCCAAGCTGGATATCCGACTCGGGCGCCGGATAGGCGCTGTTGCAATGCAGCAAAGCGAACGGCGTGCCGAGCGCCTTGAGCTGCTCGATGGCGCGCACGATCTCGTGCTCGAAGGACATGCCAGTGGAGAGGATCAGCGGCTTGCCCAGGCTGGCGGCCTTGGCGATCAGATAGGGGTTGCACAGATCCGCCGAAGCGATCTTCAACGCCGCCACGTCAAAGCTGGCCAGTGCATCGACACTGGGCTCGTCCCACGGCGTGCACAGGTAGGTGATGCCCTTCTGCGTGCAATAGGCGCGTACCTCGCGGTGCTCGTCGAGGCTGAGTTCCACCTTGTCCAGCAAGTCCTGAATGTACTCGACGCCCAGATCCTCGGCGCGCGAGCCATCGGCCTTGCGGCGGTACAGAGCGTCTCGGTTGCGCAGTTGAAACTTGACGCAATCGGCACCGGCCTCGATAGCCGCGTCTACCAGTTGCCGCGCCAGCGCCAGCGAGCCGTTGTGATTGTTGCCGACTTCGGCGATGACGTAGACGCGCTCGCCGCCAAGCGCGAAGCCGTCAATGTGAAATTGGGTCATTGGATTTTCGTTCGCCATGAGGTCACGCCGCTCGATTCGAAGCGGAAGTTCTGGGTCTGACAGCCCAGCGCGCCGACGGCGTTGATCACACGCTGGCGGTGCTGGGGCTGGACGTAGAACAGGAAAAAACCGCCGCCGCCAGCGCCCAGCAGCTTGCCGCCGCAGGCCCCAGCAGCCAGGGCGGCTGCATAGATGTCGTCGAGTCGGCCATCGCTGATGGCCGAGGAAAAACGCTTCTTCAACTGCCAGGCTTCATCCAGGCAGGTGCCGAACGCCTTGAGCTCGCCCCGGATAAGAAAGTGGTGCATGCGCCGGCACAGGGTGACGCTGGCGCTGAGCAGTTCGGTTTGCGACAGCTCGGCCTCGATTTCCTCGCGCTGCAGTTCGTGCAGGCGCCCGGAGTCATGGGAGATACCGGTGTCGCACAGCACCAAGCAGGACTCCAGCTCATTGCGGATGGCGTCTTCCAGACGAATCGGGTGCACGAGATTGCGCTGATTTTCGAACTCGATCAGGTTGAAACCGCCGAACGCCGAGGCGTACTGATCCTGCCAGCCACCGGCGATACCGAAACACAGGCGCTCGGCCTGGAATGCAAGCTCGGCGATTTCGTAAGTGTTCCAGCGATCCTGACGCAGCTCGTTGAACACGGCGATGGTCGCGGTGGTGGCCGCCGATGAGCCGCCCAGGCCAGAGCCAACGGGGAAGTCCGAACGCAGGTAGAGATCGAAGCCATACTTGGGCTTGATCACCGCGACGATGGTGGCCAGCAGGCTCTTCTCCGGCGCGGCCAGCAACTCGGCCAGGGAGCTGTAATGCTCTTCGCGTTTCAGGTCTTCAGCGAAGATGCTGATGCACCCATCGTCACGTGGGATCAACGTGGCATGGGCATACAGCCCCACGGTGCAACTGAGCACCGCCGCGGAGTGGTCGATGAAGAAATAGGTGAGATCGGCACCGCCGCCGCAGAAGCTCATCCGCACCGGTGCGCGAGCACGCGCCAGGACAGGCACCTCGGCGCTGGCGGCCATCTGCCGGGTGTACACCTCAACCAGGCGGCCTTGCTCGTCCAAACCCGGCAAGGCAATGTAGCCCAGGTCGAATGCCTTGAGCAGATCCTCACGCGGCACGCCAACCTGCACCGAGCGAAACTCCTCGTTCATGCAGGCGGTCACTGGCTCGTCCGTTTTACCGCCTTGCAGCAGATGGCGGCGCACATCTCCGTTGGTCACGACCCCCAGCAATCGCATGTGCTCGTCCACCACGAAGGCAATCTGCAGGGCGCCGGCCTCGATGCATTCGACCGCGTCTAGGATGCTCTGCCGTTCGCGGATGCTGAGGGTTTGTACGAGCACGCTCATGATCGAGATTCCATCCGAAAATCATTGGCATAGCGCTCAAGCGACTCCGGCGTACCGATGTCGATGAAGCGACCGCAATACTCGATGACGCTCACGGTCTCGCGGGCCAGCAAATCGGGCAACAGTTCCTGCTCCATCGAACACGCCCGCACGGTAGCGCTCGCGAAAGTTTCGCAGGTGAAAGCGTAGACGCCTGCATTGATCAAGCCTGGTCCTTCGCGCCCCTTCTCCAGTAGCGCACGCAACCGGCCACACGCATCGACCTCCAGGCTGCCGTAGCGACTGCGGTCATCCACCCGCACAGCCAGCAGCGCACTGCCATGCCCCTGCGTCATCAGCGCGTAACCATCGGCATCGACAAAGGTATCGGCGTTGAGCACCAGATAGCGTCCCTGCGGCGGTTGCTCGCGCAAGGCATTGAGCAGTGCACCGCCCGTCCCCATGGGGCTGGGTTCGACCACCAGCAGCAGGTGCAGTCCGGCGTCCCGCGCCAGATCTGCCAGCTGTTCAGCGACCTGCTCGGCCCGGTAGTGAGCACAGAGTACCGCCTCGCTGACGCCGGCCCGCGCCAACTGGCGCAACACGCGCGCCAGAAAAGGCTCGCCGTGTACCGGCACCAGCGCCTTCTGGGCGTCCGTCACGCTGCGCAAGCGCGTGCCGAAACCGCCACAGAGCACGTAGGCACGCATCAGCGCAGCCTCCGCACATAGGTTTCCAGGCTGCGCGCGGCGTGCTCCAAATGATCCTCGGACAGCCCCGGCCACAGGCCGATCCAGAAGGTGTCACGCATCACCTTGTCGGTCATCGTCAGCTCACCGCACACGCGGTACACCTGGCCCTGCATGTAGGGTTGACGCGTCAGGTTACCGGCGAAGAGTAGGCGCGTACCCACGCGTTGCTCATCCAGATAACGCAACAGCCCGACCCGCTCGATACCGCAACCATCGCGCAGGGTCAGCGGGAAGCCGAACCACGAGGGATCACTGCCAGGCGTTGCCTGCGGCAGGATCAACTGGTCGGCGCAGCCGGCCAAGCGTTCGCTGAGCCAGGCAAAATTGCGCTTGCGCGCGGCAATGAAGTCATCCAGGCGATCCATCTGCGCCAGTGCGCAGGCGGCCTGCATGTCAGTGATCTTAAGGTTGTAGCCCAGGTGCGAGTAGGTGTACTTGTGGTCGTAGCCTTCCGGTAAGTCACCCAGTTGCCAGCAAAAGCGCTTGCCACAGGTATTATCCTCGCCGGGCGCGCAATAGCAGTCACGCCCCCAGTCGCGAAACGACTCGACGATGCGCTTTAGCAACGGCGAGTCAGTGAAAACCGCCCCCCCCTCGCCCATGGTGATGTGATGCGCGGGGTAGAAGCTGAGCGTACCCAGATCGCCAAAGCTACCCACCTGGCGACCTTCGTAGGTCGAACCGAGGGCATCGCAGCAATCTTCGATCAGCCACAGGCCATAACGATCACACAGCTCGCGGATGACCTTGAGGTTGAACGGGTTGCCCAGCGTGTGGGCAAGCATGATCGCCTTGGTACGCGGGCCGATGGCGGCTTCGATCAAAGCCGGATCGATGTTGTAAGTGCCCAGTTCGATATCGACGAACACCGGCACCGCGCCGAACTGCAAGATCGGGTTGACCGTAGTGGGAAAGCCTGCTGCCACACCAATCACTTCATCGCCCTTGCGAATCGCTCGCTCGCCCAGACGCGGCGAGGTCAACGCGGAGAACGCCAGTAAATTGGCCGAGGAGCCGGAGTTGGTGGTCAGTACGCAGCGGCGCCCGAGATACCGGGCCAGACGCTTTTCGAAAGCCTCGTTGAAACGCCCGGTGGTCAGCCAGCCGTCGAGCACGGCCTCGGTCATGTTTTTCAGCTCGCCAGCACCGATCACTTTGCCCGATGGCGGCACGGCATCGCGGCCAGCTTCGAAGGCAGCAGGTGCCAGTTGCAGCTCGGCATAACGCTCCACCAGCTCGGTTATCTGCTGACGTAGCGCTTGCGCCGTCTGTTCACTCATGGATTTCGCCTTGATAGGCCGCAATCTGGGCGCGGCTGAATGTCTGCATGTCCTCGCCGGTCTGCCAGGCCTGGTGCCAGTCGAGGGTTCGTTCGATGGCCTGCTGCAAAGTCCAGCGTGGCCGCCAGCCCAGACGAGTACGCGCCTGACTGGAGTCCAGCGCAAGCAAGCCTGCTTCGTGTGGTTGCTCAGCCGCTTCAACCGTCCAGGACGCCTGGCCTGGCCAGTGCTGGGCCAGTCGCTCGACCAGTTCGCCGACACTGACCAGCCCCTCGTTGTCGGGGCCGAAGTTCCATGCCGAGGTCACCGCCTCGCCCTGCTCGACCAGCGCCTGCGCCAGGCACAGATAGCCATGCAGCGGTTCGAGTACGTGCTGCCAGGGGCGCACGGCTTGCGGGTAACGCAGCGTCAGTGACCGCCCGGCCTGCCAGGCACGCAAAATGTCGGGCAACAAGCGATCTGCCGACCAGTCGCCACCGCCGATCACATTGCCGGCCCGCGCCGTGGCCAGTGCGATACCGGACTCACGCAGGAACGACTCGCGCCAAGACGCGCACAGCAACTCCACGCAGGCTTTGCTGCTGCTATAGGGATCGTGCCCGCCAAGGTTGTCACTTTCGCGGTACGGCCAGAGCCATTCTCGATTCTCGTAGCACTTGTCGCTGGTCACTACCAGTACAGCGCGCACGCTGTCGCAGCAACGAACCGCTTCCAGCAGGTTGACCGTACCCATAACGTTGGTGGCGTAGGTTTCGGCTGGTGCGCGGTAGGACTCACGCACCAGTGCTTGAGCCGCCAGGTGCAGGACGATTTCCGGGCGAAAAGCCGCAACGACCTCGGCAACGCGCTGAGCGTCACGGATATCGGCCAGGGTGCCGGGCACACGCCGCGCCAGACCGGCGACTTGCCAGAGCGATGGCTCAGCAGGTGCCGGCAGGGCGTAACCACAGACCTCGGCGCCCAGTTCCTGCAGCCACAGCGCCAGCCAGCCACCCTTGAAGCCGGTATGCCCGGTCAACAGGACTCGGCGACCGGCCCAGAACGCCGCATTCACGGCCATACACGCCACTCCGCCTGACCGCTCTTCCAGCGTTCTTCGAGCAATACGCGATCACGCAGCGTATCCATCGGCTGCCAGAAGCCACGATGCAGATGGCTCATGAGCTGACCCTGCTCGGCCAATTGGCGCATCGGCTCATATTCCCAGGTGGTTTCATCACCTTCGATGTAATTGAACACGCCTGGTTCGAGAACGAAGAAACCGCCATTGATCCAGCCGCCATCGCCCTGAGGCTTCTCCTGAAAGCCCTGCACCCGCTGCCCGTGCACATCAAGCGCGCCATAACGCCCGGGCGGCTGCACGGCCGTCACAGTGGCCAGCTTGCCGTGGCCACGGTGGAAATCGATCAGTTGCGGAATGTCGATGCCGGCGACGCCGTCGCCGTAGGTCAGGCAGAAAGTCTCGTCGCCCAGGTACTCGCGTACACGCTTGAGGCGGCCACCGGTAGCGGTGCTCTCGCCCGTATCGACCAGGGTCACACGCCACGGCTCGGCATGGCGGTTGTGAATGTGCATCTGGTTTTCTGCCATGTCGAAGGTCACGTCCGACATATGCAGGAAGTAGTTGGCGAAATACTCCTTGATCACATAGCCCTTGTAGCCCAGGCAGATCACGAAGTCGTTGATGCCGTAATGGGAGTAGATCTTCATGATGTGCCAGATGATCGGCTTGCCACCTATCTCGATCATCGGCTTGGGCCGCAGGTGAGACTCTTCGCTGATACGCGTACCCAACCCACCGGCCAGAATGACTGTTTTCATAGATTCGCCCAGGTCGTCCGTACTGACCGACAATTCGTTGACCTTATCCCACTCTTACGAACCGCAAGAGCAAAATGCATGCCGCACCGCCAGACGAGACCGGCACACGTATGAAGAGACGGAAAACGAGCGACGAATCTCGGCAGGCTTCCCGCCCGGGGTCGCGAGCGTAACAGCCTTGAGGAGAAAGCGGCTAGCTAACGCAACTGATTGAACAGATTAAGCCCGGCAATCTTCACATAGCTCTGCTGCGCCGCCTCGAGCACGATGGTCTGAAACGACAGGCGCGACAACGCCTCGGCGTAGTCGAGTTCGCGCAGCTCGGCCTGTACCGACTTGTTCACCAGTGTCACATCCTCGTTGTCGACGCTGGTGGTGTCGATCAGGTTGAGGCGCGCGCCGATTTCGGTCTGCACTTCCAGTACGTTGCCCATGCCGTTGTCGAGGTTCTTCAGGGCGATGGCGACTTCATCGCGAACAGCCAGGTTGCCGGCCGGCGAAGTCGGTGAAGACTCCAGAGCCTGACGCAGACGGGAGATAGTGTTGAGGATGCTGCGCTGCTCCTGGAACTGCGGCTGCACACCGAACTCGTCGCCACCTGCGGCAGCGGCGGGACCGGAGATGCTGAACTCAGCCCCGTATACAGCGAAGGTGGCAGGATACGGAGCGGTAACGGTTCCGGTGGTCAACACCGGGCTATTGGGGCCGACCGGCTGGGCATAGACCTCGTAGTTGGTGTCATCGGTGAAACGCAGCACCACTCCGGACGTGGGGAACTGACTGTCGAACACGGCCTGGTTGACGATGTTGCCGCCAGCCACCACGGCTGCCGAACCGTTGGTAGAGGCGCGTGTCACCGCGAACTCGGTGGGCGCCGACTGCAGGGTAAAGCTGTGCGTACCGATGCCTGGCGTGCCAGCGGTGGCAGGCGGCTGAATATCGGCCAGCAGGTTATCGAGATCCAGCTCGTTGTCGCCCTCTTTCAACACCACATCGAGCTGAAAACGCATACCACGGAAATTGATGACGTTGCCGCCGTTGACCAGCGGATCAATCTTGCCGCCCCCCGGAATCTCGGAGGTGACGTCCGCACCACTGGCATCGTAGATACGGAACTCGGTACCACTGACGAAGGCCAGCGAATAGGGCTCGCCATTACGGAAATCGGAATTGAAGGCGCGCTCGTCCTCGACCAGCCCCGGCGAGATGAAGACGCGTTGGTCGGCAGCCGGCACCGCAGGAATGGTGGTTGCCGGCAAGGGAGGAGATGGCAATGCCGGGTTATTGACTCCGTTGCCGTTAGCCACACGGTTGGCATTGGTGACGTCTTCGAACAGGCGTTTGCCGTTGTCGTTGATCGCCACGCTGGTGGAGCTGGCCACCTGCAGGCTGCGCTGCCCCTCGTCACCGAAGTAGGAGTAGGTCCCGTCCGGGTTACGCACGAAGGGTTCGTTCTTGCCCAGAAAGCCGGAGAACAGATACTCGCCGCGGGCGTTGCGACTGTTCATCAGGTTGAGCAACTCGGCCTCGCGTTCGGATAGTTCCTTGGCGATGGAGTTACGGTCTTCCGCCGATAGCGAACCACCGCCTGCGCGCACTGCCAGCTCGCGCACGCGCTGCAGTACGGTATTGGCCGAGTTGAGCGTGGTCTCTTCCTGGGTCAGGCTGTTCTTGGCGGCGGTGAGGTTGTCGCTGTACTGCTTGAGCACCGCCTGCTGCTGCTCGAGTTGCAGCAGACGTACCGATGCCACCGGGTCGTCTGCCGGAGTGAGAATGCGGTTGCCGCTGCTGATCTGCTCCTGGGTGCGAATCAGATTCGAATAGTTGCGCCCCAGGCCGGAAACGCCGTTGTTGAATGCCTGGATGGATGAGATGCGCATGACCATGGGGCTTGCCTCTTGCAACGCCTGTCATCAGCACAGGCCGCACACTCCCGAACGCGGGAAGGTGACTATCAGAATGTATTGATCAGAGTATCGAACAGGTTACGCGCAACTTGAATGATCTGCGCGGATGCCTGGTAGTACTGTTCGAACTGGATCAGTTTGGCCGCTTCTTCATCGAGGTTGACCCCAGACACCGAGTCACGATTATCGGTGGCCTGCTTGAGAATCGCGCCCGTCGCTTCACCGTCCACGCGCGCCTGACTGGTCAGCGTACCGACTCGCTCGACGAGGTCACCGTAGGAGTCGGAAAAGCTGGAACCGGTGGTTGTGGGCGCTGCCGGATTGATGCCAATCACCGACTTGTTCTGCAGGTTGACCAGGTTCAACGCGTTACGGTTGTCCGACACGCCATTGGTGTTGAACGACACAGAGAAATTGTCGCCACCCGAGGGGCGACCGCTGATGGTCACCTGGTAGTCGAACGCAGTAGGAATCCCAGGCGGGTTGGCCGGTACGCTGATGGTCAGCGCGTTGTCCTGCCCGGGGACGATGCTGCCGGTGTCGATCACGTTGCCGTTGATGTCGACCACGTCGTAGCTCTGGGTCGCTCCACCGCCAGCCCCCATCACGATGCGCAGTGGTGGCGCATTACGCAGGCTGGTTTCCAGATCTGCCTGGGCAGCCGGGTCGTAGATATCGATTTCGGTCAGCAGTTTCGGCTGAGTGATCTTGCCGGTACCGATATTGGCCGGGCTGGTTTCGGCCTTGAGCGGCGCAGCGAAGGCCAGCTCCTCGGCGTTTTTCA
This sequence comes from Pseudomonas spartinae, assembly GCF_965197125.1. NCBI lineage: Bacteria > Pseudomonadati > Pseudomonadota > Gammaproteobacteria > Pseudomonadales > Pseudomonadaceae > Pseudomonas > Pseudomonas spartinae. The sequence continues at coordinate 243,945 of NZ_CBDAMB010000005.1, read as the reverse complement.
TGTCCGCACGGACATCACGACCGGCGTTGCGGGTCGGCATTACCTGAAAGCGGTCGCCTGCGGCAAAGGTGCCGCTGGCCACGCCCAGGGAAAAGCCGTCTATCTCAGGTGCCGGCACGGTGGTGATATCGAAGGTTGCCGGCGTGGTCGGGAACTGCGTGCCATCGGACAGGCGCCGCACCACGTACTCGGTGGCACTGGTGAATTGCACCTCGTAGTCGCTGGTGGTCAGCTGCGTGGTGTCCGTGATGGTGACGTTGAGGTTGGCGTTAGGATCGCTGTTGCCCACACGTGCCAGGCTACGCTGGCTGAGCAGTGCGGGATCATTGATCGAACGGAACAGCTCGTTGCCGAACTGACCATTGAGATCCAGCCCCTGCCCCAGCTGTCGGTTGATCTGATCGGAGATCGACAGCGCCAGACGCCCCACCGAATTGAGTGAAGTGTCCAGTACGTCCTCGCGGTAACGTAGCAGCCCCCCCATCTCGCCACCGGTGATCAACGAAGTGACGTTCTGCCGGGAGTTGCCACTGACGAACTGAATCTCGTGGCGCAGCGGATCAGCCTGCCCCGGCACCACCTCGATTCGAGAGGCCTGACTGCCTACAACCAGAGGCTGGCCGGAACCGATGAACAGGTTGTAGCTGTTGTCGTCCTGCGGAACGACGGTCACACCGACGAACTCGGACAGCTTGCGCACCGCTTCTTCACGGGCATCGAGCAGGTCATTCGGTGCCTGACCATTGGACGCCGCGATGGCAATTGCGTCGTTGTAACCAGCAATCGAAGTGGCCAGCTGGTTGACCTGATCGGTAACCGCCGACAACTGCTTGTTGATGAAGGCATTCTGCTCGTACAGACGGTCGTAGACCGTGTTGAAGCGCTTGGCCAGACCTTCGGCTTCAGACAGGGCCAACTGCCGTGCCGGTACGTTCGCCGGGTCCTCCGCCGCGGTCTGCAGCGCGGAGAACAGCTTCTGCAAGCCCGGGGTAATCCCCGTGGTGCTGCCCGCCAGCAACGAATCGAGCTGATTGATCTGACTCAGATAAGCCTTGGTGTCGCTGTTCAGGGCCGTGCTGCTACGCACCTGGGTAGTCAGGAATTCGTTATAGATGCGCCGCACGTCCACCAGCGTGGTGCCCGAGCCGATGTAACCGGCGCCGCTAAATTGCGGCGTGCGCGTGGCCTGCACCGAATCCTGACGGGAGAAGCCAGGTGTATTGACGTTGACGATGTTGTGACCGGTAACAGCCAGCGAGGTCTTGTTGGCGGCAAGACCGGAGAGGCCGATATTGAGTAGGTCAGCCATGGTTCAACCTCAAGTCCTTGTGGTGGCGCTATCGGCAGCGGCGATTGCCTGATAGGTCTGCATCTTGCGGGCGATCTGCGAGATCTTGCGCGCATAGTTCGGGTCGGTGGCGTAACCGGCCTGCTGCAGCTCCTTGACGAAACGCTCCGGGTTCTCGGTGACGTTCAGCGTCTTCTCATAGCGACCGTTGTTCTGCAGGAAGCTGACGTAGTCGTCAAAGCTTTGCGCATAGGAGTCGTAGGCGCGGAAGTTGGCCGCCTCCCTCACCGCCTTACCGCCCTTGTATTCAGTGGTCAGCACGCGAGCCGACTCGCCATCCCACGTGTTGTGGGACTTGATGCCGAACAGGTTGTGGCTGCTCTGGCCATCGCCAGTGCGAATGATCGACTTGCCCCAGCCGGTTTCCAGCGCGGCCTGCGCCACCAGATAACGCGGGTCAACGCCGATCTTCTCGGCTGCAGCCTCCGCCATTGGCAGCATGGTGGCGACGAATTCCTGCGGCGAGCTGAACGCCGCCTTGCCCGGCGCCAGCGGCGGCTGGGCGATGCGCCGGCCGGTCAAGGCATCGCTGTTGGCCAAGCTCAGACCTGGCGCCTTGGGTGCAGCACTGGCCTGAGCCGGAATCCAGTCATTACCTGCCAGTGCCTTGCCCTCGCCTTCCCCCGCCGACGGCACGATGCCGGCCAACAGGCGATCGGCCAGCTTGCCCGGCACCGCCAGGCGGCGACGGTTGAGCAGTGCCACGTCATCACGGAAACCTTCGCTGTTGGCGACCTTGTCGGCTTTCGCCTCACCTGTCGCGGCAACCGGCTGTTCGATCTGCGCGAAGGGATTGGGACGACTGGACGGATGCTTGATCTTCGACATCTGCCGCACCAGCACATCGGCCAGACCAATGCCGCGCCCTTCCTTGGAGAGCGTTACGGCCAACTGCTGATCATGCATGTCCTGATAGGTCTTGCTCTCGTTGCTGTTCATGAAGTTGCCCTCGCCGAACGCGGCGTTGGCCGAGCGCATGGCCTTGAGCATTTCGTTCATGAACAGCGACTCGAACTCCTGAGCCACCTTGCGGATGTTCTGCTCGGTATCACCGCCCACCTTGAACTGGTTGAGGCGGTTCAGGTCGGTGAAAGCACCGCTATCGACCGGGCTTTTGCCACCGGCCAGCAGGCCGGCTGAGAGTCGGGAATCCATATCGGCGATCCTCCTCAGATCACGATCAGGTCAGCCTGAAGAGCGCCGGCTTGCTTGAGCGCCTCCAGGATGGCCATCAGGTCGGAAGGCGCCGCGCCCACCTGGTTAACCGCGCGGACGATCTCGTCGAGACTGGTGCCCGGGCCGAACTTGAACATCGGCTTGGCTTCTTGCTCGGCGCCCACGCGCGAACGGGGTACCACTGCAGTCTGCCCGCCGGACAGGGCGTCGGGCTGGCTGACGATAGGGTCTTCGGTAATGGTCACGGTCAGGCTGCCGTGGGTGACGGCGGCCGGCTGGACCTTGACGTCCTGGCCGATCACGATCGTGCCGGTGCGCGAGTTGATGATGACCTTGGCCACTGCCTTGCCGGCTTCGACCTGAAGATTCTCGAGGATCGACAGGTAATCGACACGCTGATTGGGATCGAGCGGCGCACTGACGCGAATCGACCCACCATCGATGGCCTGCGCGACGCCTGGGCCGAGCAGGTCGTTGATCTGATCGACGATGTTCTTCGCCGTGGTGAAGTCGGGCCGATTGAGGTTGAGGGTCAGGGTGTTGCCCTGATCGAAGCCGCTCGGCACCGGACGCTCCACCGTGGCGCCACCCGGAATACGGCCAGCGGACGGTACGTTGACGGTGATGCGCGAACCATCGGCGCCGCTGGCATCGAAGCCACCGACCACCAGGTTGCCCTGGGCGATGGCGTAGACGTTGCCGTCGATGCCCTTGAGCGGCGTCATCAGCAGGCTGCCGCCACGCAGGCTCTTGGCGTTACCAATGGAGGAAATGGTGATGTCGATGGTCTGGCCTGGTTTGGCGAACGCCGGCAGGTCAGCATGCACCGACACCGCTGCGACGTTCTTCAACTGCACGTTGCCGCCTGGCGGCACCTTGATGCCGAACTGGGCCAGCATGTTGTTGAAGGTCTGCACGGTAAATGGCGTCTGGGTGGTCTGGTCGCCACTGCCATTGAGACCGACCACCAGGCCGTAACCGATCAACTGGTTGCTGCGCACACCCTGGATCGACGCCAGATCCTTCAGGCGCTCGGCCTGGGTCGGCAGGCTCAGCAGCATGCACGCGAGCATGGTCGCCAGCAGCAGCCAATCGTTGGCACCGCGATGGCGATAGCCACGATGAGCAACGGCGAACTGCCGACGGCACGCCCCTGCCTGTGCCGACTCGAGACGATCAAATCGCGCGCCTCGCTTGGCGCTCGAGGTGACGGTAAAAGCCTTGCGCGCAGAACCGCCAGCCGTCACTCGCGCATACCAGTGAGACAGACGATTGAACAGCACGTACGGGGAATGAGTCAGCCAGGTTTTCATCTACAGCTCCCCGCGATCAGAACGGCCACAGTGGGCTCATGAAGAAACGACTCATCCAGCCGGGTTGGCTGGCATCGGCGAAGGCACCAGTACCCGAATAGGTGATGCGCGCATCGGCGACACGAGTGGAAGACACGGTGTTATCGGTGGAAATATCGTCAGCTCGCACCAGCCCGGAAATACGCATCAGCTCATCGCCGGTATTGAGCGTCATCCACTTCTCGCCACGTACAGCCAGAATGCCGTTGGGCAGCACTTCAGCCACGGTTACGGTGACCGAGCCCGACAGGCTGTTGCTCTGCCCGGCCTGACCGGAGCCGGTGTTGGCGCGCTTGGAATCCCAGCTCGAATCCAGACTCAGGTTGTTGTTGGTCATACCCAGAGCGCTGAGGCTGCGCAGCGGGTTGTCTGGCGCGACGGCCATACCGAACAGATTGGGCACCCCCAGGGTGCCGCTGCTGTCTTTCTGCAGCGCGCTGTTGGCGTTCTTGCTGGCCTGGGTCCGTTCGTTCAGCGAGATGGTGATGATGTCACCCACGCGAAATGCCTTGCGGTCGTCATACAGGCCGTTCTCGAAACCCGCCTGATAGATCGAACCATTGTTCTGTGCAGCCGGAAGTGGCGTACGCGGCAGCACCGGCGCGTAATAGGGATCATCCGGCTTGGCTGTCGGCGCCACGCAACCGCTGACAAGCAGCAAGCCAGCCAACAGGGGGAAACAGAAAATTTGCCGGTTCATAACCACTACCTCGCGGCGTTCACAACAGAGTCAAAAAATCAGAGGTTCTGCGTCACGAAGGACAGCATCTGATCAGCGGTGGAAATCACCTTGGAGTTCATTTCATAGGCACGCTGGGTGGTGATCATGTTCACCAGCTCCTCCACCACACTGACGTTGGAGTTTTCCAGGGTGTTCTGCAGCGTGGTACCCAGACCATTGAGCCCTGGGTTGCCGACCTGTGGCGCACCGCTGGAACCGGTCTCCAGGAACAGGTTGTTGCCGATGGCTTCAAGGCCTGCCGGGTTGACGAAGTCAGCCAGCTGAATGTTGCCGATCACCTGCGGCTGCGCGTTGCCGGCGGTGGTCACCGAAACGGTACCGTCCTCACCGACGGTGAAAGTGCGCACTTCGGCGGGCAGGACGATGGCCGGCTCCAGGGCAAAGCCCTGGGAAGTGACAATCTGCCCGTCGGAGTTCAGATGGAAGCTGCCATCACGGGTATAGGAAACGGTGCCGTTGGGCTGCAGGATCTGGAAGAAGCCACGGCCGTTCACTGCCAAATCCAGCGGCTGCTCGGTGGTCTGCAGGCTGCCGGCGGTGAAGATCTTCTGCGTTCCCACCACGCGCACACCTGTACCCAACTGCAGACCGGACGGCAGTTCGCTGTCCTGGCTGGACTGGCCACCAGGCTGACGACGGATCTGATAGAGCAGATCCTCGAACTCGGCGCGATCGCGCTTGAAGCCGGTGGTCGCAACGTTGGCCAGGTTGTTGGAAATGGTGGTCAGGTTCATGTCCTGGGCGGACAAACCGGTCTTGCTGACCCACAGTGCCGGAAGCATATCGTTTCTCCTCGGGCGCCGGTTTTACGGCGCCGCGTGCTGGTAATTAGCTAATCTGCAAAACCCGCGCCATGGCCGACGAGTTGTCCTCGGCGGTGCGCATCATCTTCACCGACAGCTCGAACTGGCGGGACAGGGAAAGGATTGCGGTCATCTCCTCGACGGCATTGACGTTGCTCGCCTCGAGAAAGCCGGAGGTCACCTCAACGGTGGCATCCGCCAGCACTTCAGGCTGGCCCTTGACGCGAATCAGGCCATCGGTGCCCTTCTCCAGGCTCTTGGGATCCGGGTTGACCAGCTTGATGCGGTCAACTTCAGCCAACACATTGGGGTTCTCACCCAACGCACGAATACTGATGGTGCCGTCCTGGCCGATTTCCACTTTCTGCTCCGGCGGCACGGCAATCGGCCCGGCATTGCCCATCACCGGCAAACCGTTGCCGGTGCGCAACATCCCCAGCGCATCGATGTTCAGACTGGCAGTGCGCACATAGGCTTCGCTGCCATCAGGAGCCTGCACGGCTATCCAGCCCTTGCCGCCCACCGCCACATCCATGTCACGCCCGGTTTCCTGCAGCGAGCCCGGACGAAAATCGGTGGCGGGACGTTCGCTCATGGCAAACACCCGAGCCGGAAAGGTTTCACCGAACAGCGGCATGGAGCGCGCCTGCTCGAAATCACGGCGGAAACCCGTGGTGGAAACGTTCGCCAGGTTGTTGGCGTGGGCGCGCAGCCCCAGGGTGTTGTTCTGCGCTCCAGTCATGGAGACATACAGCATCTTGTCCATGGTAATTCTCCGAGTGGGCGACACGCCCTTGGCTCTTTGCAAGCTTTAAAGCAAGCGCTGTGCCAGCCACGAAAAACAAATACAAGAGACTGATTTAAAAGGATTTTATAGGAAGAGAGAGATTGCAAAGAAAAGCCGGCGGCGGGGTTTTGCCGGCCCTTGAACGGCAAAGCGGCAAGCCTGGCTTGCCGCTTTGCCTCTACCGCCAGTCATCAACGCAGATTGATGATGGTCTGGGTAATGGCGCTTTCGGTCTCGATGGTCTTGGCGTTGGCCTGGTAGTTACGCTGCGCAACGATCAGGTTCACCAACTGGTCGGACAGTTCGACGTTGGAGTCCTCCAGCGCACCTGCCTGCAAGGCGCCCAAGGTGCTGCTGCGTGGCGTACCGACCACCGGCTCACCCGACTCGAACGACTGCACCCAGCCGGTCTTGCCCACAGGGGTCAGCCCCTGAACGTTGGCAAAATTCGCCAACAGCACCTGCCCTTGCACCTTGGACTGGCCGTTGGTGTAGCGGGCGAAGATCACCCCCGTATCGTCGATCTCGATACCAGCCAGCTGACCGGTGGTGTAACCATCCTGGCTCACGGCATTGACCCCGAAGGAGGCGGCGTACTGGGTCGAACCGCGCATATCGAAGGTGAAGGCCTCGCTATCGGCGCCATTGGCCACCATGGTGCCTGGGTTGGCCGGATCCTCTTCAGCCGGCACCCAGTCGGTATCGGCGAGCGCAAAGACACCGTTGGGCGTTCCGACCGGGATGGCGGGTGCATCCAGAGCCGGATTCGCCGGCGTGCTGGCCAGCGGCGTCAACGCCGGATTCGCCAGTTGCCCTGCGGCATCGTAGTTCACTGCATAGCTGAACGGTTGGTTGCTGGTGGGATCACGTGGGTTGACGCCATCGATCAGCACATGCATGACCCAGCCATTGTTAGCCGGAGCTTCGTTCTTGACGAAGTACTGGCTCATCACGTGGGCATTACCCTGCGAATCGTAGATGTTGGTCGAGGTCGACCAGTTGAAGGATTTCGAATCACTCGGGTCGAAGGTCGGCGCCGCCATGGTCCCGGCATTGGCGGGACGAACGGCATTGGAGTTCAGGTTGGTCCGCTGGGAGACGGTGGTAGTCGCCCGGGGCTCCTGCTGGCCAGCACTGACGCGCAGATCAGCCTGCACCGGCAAGACGTTGCCGCTGTCATCGGCCGCATACCCCTGCAGGCGGTAGCCGAAGTTGTTGACGATATAACCATCGCGATCAGTGCCGAAATAACCCGCCCGGGTGTAGCTCATCTCACCGTTGTTGCTGGTCATGAAGAAGCCATTGCCGTTGATGGCCATATCCAGCGCATTGTTGGTGTAGTTGACGTTGCCCTGATTGAACAGCTGCGAAACGTCCGCCAGCAGCACACCGCTGCCCTGAGCGTTCTTGCCGGTACCCAGCACGGAAGCGGCGTAGACATCGGCGAACTCGGCACGAGACTGCTTGAAGCCTGCAGTGCCGGCGTTGGCGATGTTGTTACCGGTGACGTTGAGGTCGCTGGTCGCAGCACGCAGACCGCTAAGACCAATATTGAACGACATGGAAAACTCCTTTGCCGGAACTGCCGGCGGCAATAGTTATTGGCCGATGACCTGCACTTGAGAAAGCGGAACGCTGCCCAGACCAGCAAGGTTGAGCATCAGCTCACTGCCGCCCAAGGTGACGCTGTCGACGTTGGCCGGCAGCAAGGTGTACAGCCCCTTGGTCTCGCCGTCGTAGGTGGCCTGAGCCTCGAATTTATAGGTACCCGGCGGCACCACATTGCCGTCGGAGTCCTTGCCATCCCAGATGAAGCTGACGTTACCGGCAGCCTGCTCGCCCAGGTTGACGCGCGTCACCAGCGAACCGGAATTGTCGTAGACATTGACGTACACGTTGCTGCTGCTGACCGGCAAAACGGTACTGGCCTTGAAGCTCTCGCTGGTATCGACCACAGCTTTCTCGCTCGGCACGATCACCTTGCGCCCGACCAGAGAAGACGCCTGCAGCGCCTGCGAGGACTGGAAGCTGGAAAGCATCGACCCCATGCTGGTGTTGAGCTTCTCGATTCCCTCCACCTGACTGAACTGCGCCAGCTGGGCGATGAACTCACCGTTACCCTGAGGCTCCAGCGGGTTCTGGTTGTTGAGCTGCGCCACCAGCAGGTTCAGAAACTCGTTCTTGCCGAGATCCTTGCTTTTCGGACCTTCCGGCTTGAGCTGGTATTGATCCAATACAGAGCCAGCGCCATTTACGGTACTCATGTGATTTCCTCGTCTCGGCTTACTGACCCAGCGTCAGCACACGCTGCAGCATCTGTTTGGCGGTGTTCATCATTTCAACGTTGGTCTGGAAAGCACGACTGGCTGAGATCATGTCGGCCATCTCCTCGACCACATTGACGTTCGGGTAGTAGACATACCCGTCGGCATTGGCCATCGGGTGATCAGGCTCGTAACGCGGCATCAGGCTGCTCTGATCCTCGATCACACCCAGCACCTGCACACCACGACCGGCCTCATCCTGCTCGGCGAACAGCGAACCACGGTCGCCGTTCTGCGCCTGCTGGAACATGGTGGCGAACACCGGATGGCGAGCACGGTAGGTCTGATCCAGGCTCGAAGACACGGTCTCGGCGTTGGCGATGTTGCTGGAAATGGTGTTCAGGCGAGTGCTCTGGGCGCTCATGCCGGTTCCGGCGATGTTGAAGACACTGGCAAGGGACATGGTCGCGCTCCTTATTCGCCGCGCAGGGCTGCAGTCAGCCCTTTGAATTTGCTATTGAGAAAGGTGAAGCTGGCCTGGAACTGCACCGAGTTCTCGGCGTAGTTCGATTGCTCGATCTGCAGGTCGACGGTGTTCTGGTCCAGCGAGGCCTGGAACGGCGTGCGGTACGGCAGCTCAGCTTCGCCGCTGCTGACGCCTTCGGCCGGGATGTGGCGGCTGTCGGTGCGATTCAGGGAAACGCCACCGCGCTGCATGCGATTGCTTTGCTCGGCCAGGACGCTGGCGAAGTCCAGATCACGCGCCTTGTAGTTCGGGGTATCGGCGTTGGCGATGTTGTTGGCCAGCACCTCGGCGCGCTGGGCGCGGAAACCGAGTGCCTGTTCGTGGATGCCGAGTGCTCTGCCGAAGTTGATGCTCATGTTCCGAACCTTTGCCGCTTGGGCCATGTGGTCTCTGTTACAAGCTACTCAGCAAAGGCTGTGCCAACCAAAATAAACCAATAAAATCAGTCACTTACAAAAATAAACAGCTAACAAAAGCGGCAAGGCGGCAAGGCCTTACCGCCTACTGGCAAGCGAGCGGCAACACCCAGAACGGAGATTGCCGCCCACGGAAATGCGGCGCGCCCCCTGCGCGCTGCCCATGAAGTTGCGTCAGATTGCCGGTGCGCCCTCTCCATCCAGCCATACGCAGCCGAACCACCATGGCCAACCCCAGAAACGCAAACGGGAGGCCATTGGCCTCCCGTTACTGGACTGAACACACCGCGCGGCTATTTGGCCTTGTAGATGATCCCTGGACTGCACTGCACCATCTGGTACTTTTCCGGCAGGCCATTGAGCGCCTCGGAAGCACCAAGGAACAGATAACCACCCGGCTTCAACGTGGCGTGAATGCGCGTGAGGATGTCCTTCTTCACCTCGGCCGAGAAGTAGATCAGCACGTTGCGGCAGAACACGATGTCGAACTTGCCCAGCGCCGCGTAGCTATCGAGCAAATTGAGCGGACGGAACTCAACGCGGCTCTTGATCGGCGCCTTGACCTGCCAGCGACCCGGCCCTTTCGGATCGAAGTAACGCTGCAGGCGCTCCTGTGAAAGCCCCCGGCCCATGGCCAGGCTGTCGTACTCACCGGATTTGCAGTTGCTGAGCATCGACGGCGAAAGGTCGGTGGCAACGATCTGCACACCGGCCTTGAGCTGGCCGAGGTTGCTGCGCTCGAACTCGTCGATGGACATCGACAAGGAATAAGGCTCCTGACCGGACGAGCATGCCGCCGACCAGATGCGCAAGCGCTGAGCCGGATAGGCCTTGATTAGCTCCGGCAGCACGCGACTCTTGAGCACCTCGAAGGGATAGGTGTCGCGAAACCAAAGCGTCTCGTTGGTCGTCATGGCATCGACCACCTGCTCGCGCAGCCCTCCGCGTGGCTGGCTTTGCATACGCTGCACCAGCTCGCCCAGGGTCTTGATGCCGTTCTGTTCCATCAGCTTGTTCAGACGGCTGGAGACCAGATACTGCTTGTTGCTACCAAGCAAAATACCGCAGGCCTTTTCCAGGAAAGTCCGGAACTGCTCGAAATCCAAATTACCTGAAGACACTAATGCCGCCTCACCAACCATAACGTTCGCCAAAGGTCGTCCCTTCAGCCCCCTTCCGATACACGAATGCGATCGACCACACGCGCTGCCAGATCATCTGGCTTGAACTTGGCAAGGAAGTCATCAGCCCCCACCTTCTTCACCATCGCCTGGTTGAACACACCGGAAAGCGAAGTATGCAGGAGGATATGCAGCTTCTGCATGCGCGGATCGCTACGAATCTCCGTGGTCAGGGTGTAGCCGTCCATTTCCGGCATCTCGATGTCGGAAATCAGCATCAGCAATTCCTTGTCAGGATGCCGCCCTTCCTCCGCCATTTTCTTCAGGTAATTGAGCGCCTCGCGGCCATCATTCAGCGCGGTCACTTCAACACCAACAGTCTGCAGGCAGCGCGAAACCTGTTTTCGCGCCACCGAGGAGTCATCGACGATCAGCACATGCTTGGTCACCGCCTGACTCTGAACCTGATCATCGATGACGCCAGCGGAGATCACCTCGGAGGTCGGAGCGACCTCGGCAAGGATCTTCTCGACGTCGATGATCTCGACCAGCTGTTGGTCGAGCCGCGTGACTGCGGTCAGGTAGTGATCGCGACCGGTACCCTTGGGTGGCGGATGGATCTCTTCCCAGTTCATGTTCACGATCCGTTCGACCGAGCGCACCAGAAAACCCTGAACCTTGGTGTTGTACTCGGTGATGATCACGAAACTGGTCTTCAGATCTCCCAGCGGCGCACGGCCGGTAGCAATGGAGAGATCGAGAATCGGAATGGTGCCCCCACGAATGTTAGCCACGCCCCTCACTACCGGGCTGGATTTGGGCATGATGGTGAGGTTCGGGCACTGCAGCACCTCTTTCACCTTGAATACGTTGATCCCGTATAGCTGTGGGCCTTCCAGGCGAAACAGCAACAACTCCAAGCGGTTCTGCCCCACCAGCTGAGTTCGCTGGTTAACCGAATCCATCAACCCGGCCATGCCCGGACTCCTTCTCGTCTAGTCACGCGTACCCCGTTTGAGCCTAGCAGGCGGCACGGGGCTTGCTTTGCATTGCTTATGAAACAGAGAACGTCATCATTCCGTCAGCCGCTGGCAAAGTGCCTTGCAACTTTGTTCGTTTTACTCGCTTTGCCGACACTCGGCTACAGCGGTACGGCGGCGGCTGGCTTCACCAGCACTGAACAACTTATCGGCGTCACCGAGTCTTTTCTTGAGCAGGCGACCACCGAATATCTACAGCGTAGCGAAATTCAGGGCCGCCATGAGATTCGTGTCAATCGGCTCGACCCGCGCCTGCGCCTACCGCTATGCGACCAACCCCTGACCACCACGCTGGAAAGCCCGGCGCAGCCACTGGGCCGCGTCACCACCCGGGTCCGTTGCGATGGCAGCGCCCCATGGACGGTGTTTGTCCCTGCTGAAGTCCGCCTGTATCGCCCCGTCGTCGTACTGACGCGCCCCCTCAAGCGCATGAGCGTAGTCAAGGCTGCGGATCTGAACCTGGTTGAGCGCGATGTCGGGCAATTGGGACAGAACTTCCTCACCGACCTGAGCCAGGCGATCGGCAAGAAATTGACGCGTCAACTCGGCAGTAACCAGATTCTTCTCTCGACTCATCTGCAAGTGGCCGAGGTCATTCGTCGGGGCGATCAGGTGGTGATAAGCGCTCGCGGTACCACCGTCAACGTGCGCATGCCCGGTGAAGCCCTTACAGACGGGGCGCCGGGTGAGCAGATCAACGTACGCAACCTGCGCTCGCAGCGAGTGGTGCGAGCCCGTGTGGTCGGTCCAGGGCAGGTGGAAGTATCCATGTAGGCATGTTTCTTGTAGCGCAAAGGTCTGGCGATTCCCTACACTGTCCCAAGACGCAATGAAATTAGTCCTAAAGTTTTCCCGGCAGTGGCCGAAAAGCATGGCAAGCGTCCACCATATCGTCCGAGGTTCTGCATCATGGTCATCGACTTCAACCGGCTGAACAATGCCAATACGCCCGCTAACACGGGACGTACCGGCGCGACTCAGACTGGCAATCGCAACGAGTCGGCGCAGCCGAGCAAGGCGCCTGTCACCGGTAGCGATGAGCAAACCAACGCCAAGAGCGGTGAATCCGTGCAACTGAGCCGTGAGGCACAGCAGTTGCAAACTATCGGCGAGAAGCTGCGTGATCAGCCAATCGTCAACAAGGAGCGTGTGGCCGAGCTGAAGCAGGCCATCGCCGACGGCAGCTATCAGGTCGACAGCAAACGCGTCGCCCAGAAACTGCTCGACTTCGAATCCCAGCGCTAGTCCCAGGGCTGCGCTGGGGGTGTTGGACGCCCGACCCCCAAGAGCCCGCCATGCACGACACAGCCTTGCTTGACCTGTTCTCCTCCGATATCGGCACCGCCGAGCAATTGCTTGAGCTGATCGATAGCGAATTCCAGGCGCTCACCGAACGTGATCTACCACGCCTCGATAGCCTGCTCGGTGAAAAACAACCCCTTCTTGCCCTGCTCCAGCAACATGGCAATGACCGTAGCCGCCTCCTGCAAAACGCCGGCCTGAGCGCTGATCGCGACGGACTGACCGCGCTGGCGAGCCAATCCCCCGTGGGCGGACAGCTAATTGCACGCAGCGAAGAACTTTCTACCTTGCTGCAACGCTGCCAGGAAGCCAACCTGCGCAATGGTCGCCTGATCCGCGCCAGTCAGGCCTCCGTCGGTAGCGTCCTGGGTATTCTGCGCGGCGGAGAGACGCCCGGCCTCTATGACAGCCGTGGCAGTGCCGCTAGAATCGCGCAGCAAAGACCGCTCAGCCAGGCCTGAGCCATCCCCCCAACAAAAAGCACAGGGACATGCAGGCACTCCGCCAGTATGCTAGTGCCGTTGTAGCCCATGATTCGGAGAGTTCCGACCTGTGTCCAGCGCGTTCAACGACGAGAGCGGTCCTCAACCGCCCAAGGTGCTCAAGACATCCATAGAGATCATTGCCACCCTGCGTCAACTGCAACAAAACCATGACCCCCTGATCATTCAGTTCAAGGGGCGTGGCCTGCGTTTCCAAAGCTACCTCGTTGAGATCGACAAGGATCGCGCACGTGTGGCGCTGGACGAAATCATCCCCAATGATGGCGAGCGCTTTCTCAAGCAGGGTGAAACCTTCAATGTCGAAGCGTTTCGCGACGGTGTACGAGTCGCCTGGACCTGTGATCACGATGTACAACTCGGTGAGCTGGAAGGCGCACCCTGCTACTGGACACCGCTACCCAGCGAAGTGATCTATCACCAGCGCCGCAGTGCCTTTCGCGCACAGCTGAAGCAGGGCGACCTGGTCAAGGTTGTGCTCAATGGCGACAAGCTACGCGAACCGCTACCAGGGCACCTGCTGGATATCTCGGCTACCGGCTGCAAGCTGCGCTTCGCCGGCAATCTCTCCCAGCAGTTGAACAACGGCCAGGTGCACGAGCGCCTTACCGCCTACCTGCCCTTTGGCAACATGACCTGCGCCGTGGAACTGCGTCACGTGCAGTACGACGACAAGGTCGACATGACCTTCGTCGGTACGCGCTTTCACCGCATGAACGGCCTGGAACAACGCCAGGTCGAGCGCTTCGTCTATCAACTGCAGCGCGAGGCGCGCCGCACCGAGAGCGACGGCCCCTTCTAAGTCACTGCAGCCTCTACTGGGCTGCCTGTGCCTTCTGCTGGTCTTCTTCAGCCGCCGCCGCTGCTGCCGCAGCAGCGGGCTCCTGCATCTGCTCCTGCACGTCCTGCTCATCCACGCGCGGATCGAGCGCAGCGACCAATGGCGAGCTGGTGACGTTACCGGGCATAGCCATGTGCTGCAGCGGTGCGTCATCGACTTGATGCAGATGCGTCACCACCTCCGGACGAATGCGCCAGATCAGGATCAGCGCGCAGACGCAGACGAACACGTACAGCATGTTGGCCCCGTAGAAGCGCATCAGTACGCCGGTCAGCAACGGGCCGATACAGGCGCCGACACCGAACGTCACCAGCAGCATGGCGGTGAGCGACACACGCCGCTCCGGCTCCACGTGGTCGTTGGCCAGTGCCACCGCCAGCGGATAGAGGCTGAACTGCATCAGGCTGACCAGAAAACCAATGCAGATCAGCAGACCGAGAAAGACTTTCGGCAACGCCGCCAGCGGCAGTGCCGCTAACAGCAGCAAGACGGCGCAGCCGCGAATCAGGCGCACGCGGTCTTGACGATCCGATAGCCAACCCAACGGCCATTGCACCAGCAGGCCTGCCAGAATGCAGCTACCCATGAACAGACCCACCTGCTCGGTCGACAAGCCCATACGCGTGGCATACAGCGGCGCCAGACCATAGAAGGAGCCGATCAGCAGGCCGGCCACTGAAATGGTGGTCAGCGACAGCGGTACACGCTTGAGAAAGAAACGCAGTTCCAGCGGTGCTGGATGCAGGGGCGCCGGGTGCAGGCGACGGGTCAGCGCAACCGGCACCAGACAAAGGGCAAAACACAATGCCACCAACATCAACAGCTCCAACCCCAGCGTGGGGTGAACCACCAACGTCAGCTGCCCGAGAATCAGCCCCAGATAAGAGGCGGCCATATAGCCACTGAACACCAGACCGCGCTGCTTGGCTTCGGCCTGCTCGTTGAGCCAGCTCTCGATCACCATGTACTGACACATCATGCCCAGACCAACGAGCATGCGCAGAAACAGCCAGAACGGCAGCCACTCCACCAGACCGTGCCCCAGCACCGCTGCAGTGACCACCCCGGCACAAGCTACGTAAGCACGGATATGCCCGACCCGGCCGATAAGCCGATGCCCCAGCTTGCCACCCAGTACCAGGCCGAAATAGTTGGCCGCCATCAACGCACCGACCCACAGACCGTCGACCGTATCGGCCAGACGCAGCGCCAGGTAGGTACTGAGCAGACCGGAGCCGAGCAACATCAACAACGTGGCGAAGTACAACGAGCGGAATGACTTCCAGATCAGTCGCATTGGCGGGTAAAGCTCCTTGTGCGGTACTGGGGTCGGCGTCAAGCCTGCGCGGCGAGAACACGACGCTCCCAGGGCGTAATTTCATCGTAGAAACTGGTCAGTTCCATGGTCTTGCTGGCGATGTAACCTTCGATGAATTCCGCACCGAACAGTTCGATTGCCAGCTCACTGCGTTTCAGACGCTCGATGGCCGCGTGCATGGTACAGGGTAGCGCCAATTCGTCAGGCACCTCGAATTCACCCTGGATCGCTGCGCTTGGTTGCAGCTCGCATTCCAGGCCATGCAGCCCGGCAGCTAGGCTGGCCGCCAGCGCCAGATAAGGGTTGGCATCAGCGCCTGGCAGGCGATTTTCAACTCGTCGAGCTACCGGGGCACTGGCCGGAATGCGCAGCCCGGCGGCACGATTGTCCGCCGACCAGCAGGCATTGTTCGGCGAGGCATAGGGATGACACAAGCGCTGATAGGAATTCACGTGCGGGGCGAAAAGCAGGGTGAAATCGGCCATTGCAGCCTGCTGGCCACCAATGAAGTGATAGAAAGCCGGCGTAGCCTCACCATCGTCGGCGCTGAAGATATTGCGGCCGCTACCCTGCTCCACCACGCTCTGATGAATATGCATGGAGCTGCCCGGCGTATGCGCCAGGGGTTTGGCCATGCAGACCACGGACAGGCCATGCTTGAACCCGACCTCCTTGAGCAGGTGCTTGAACAGGAAGGTCTGATCGGCCAGTTGCAGCGCATCACCATGCAACAGGTTGATCTCGAACTGACTGACACCCATTTCGTGCATGAAGGTGTCGCGCGGCAGCCCCAGCGCCTCCATGCAGCGATAGACCTCGGCAAAGAACGGCCGCAAGCCATTGCCGGAACTGACGCTGAACGCCGAACCACCATCCTCACGACGGCCATCCAACCCCAGCGGCGGCTGGAACGCCTGCATCGGATCGGGGTTGGCGGCAAACACGAAGAACTCCAGCTCGGTCGCAACGACTGGCTGCCAACCGTGCTCGGCGTAGCGCGCCAGCACGCGCTTGAGCAAGCCACGCGTGGACAAGCCGGAACTGCGACCGTCCAGTTCGTCCGCATCGCAGATGGCCAGTGCACGCGGCGCGTCGCTCCAGGGCAGGCGGTGAATCTGGCTCGGCTCGGCATTGAGCGCCAGGTCGCCGTCATCGCTGCCGTAGAAACGTGCCGACGGATAACCACCCATGATGCACTGCAGCAGCACCCCGCGAGCGAGCTGCAAACGACGACCCTCGAGAAAGCCGGCTGCCGTCATCACCTTGCCGCGAGGGACGCCATTTAGATCGGGGGTGACGCACTCGACCTCGTCGATCCCCAAAAGCAGGGTTTCCAGGTCGCAGCGGCTGGTAGTACTCATCTTCGATTGTCCTTGGCAGATGCCGCTCTGCGGCGGCGTTTCGTACAAAATACGCATCAGACGTTCAATATTTCAAGCAGACGAAGCTTGCCGAGATGCGACACGGGCTTGCACCCTGTCGTCCTGTTGCCTGCGTCTGGCTCGAAGCCTCACAAGGCTGTGCTAGAGTCGCGCGCTATTTTTTCGGACCACCTCTCGAAGGCGGTGCTGGAAGCCCTCTCGATCCAGGCACGACGCCCATTGCACCGTGCTGCGCAACCAGAGAACCACTTGATGTCCCAAGCTATCCACCCTGCCCTGCAGTTTCTCAACCGCACCAGTCTGGTGACGCAGATCATCATCGGCCTGCTCGCAGGTATCGCCCTTGCAGTCATCGCTCCCCAGGCTGCGCTGTCCGTCGGTTTCATCGGCAATGTCTTCGTGTCCGCGTTGAAAGCGGTGGCGCCGGTACTGGTGTTCATCCTGGTGATGGCCTCCATCGCCAACCACCAGCACGGTCAGCAGACCCATATCCGCCCGATTCTACTGATGTACCTGCTCGGCACCTTCAGCGCCGCACTGGTCGCCGTGGTTGCCAGTTTCGCCTTCCCCTCGTCGCTGGTGCTGAGCAGCCAGGCCGCAGAACTGACACCCCCCGGCGGCATCGGCGAAGTCCTCAAGACCCTGCTGATGAACGTGGTCGATAACCCGGTCAACGCGCTGCTGCGCGGCAACTTCATCGGCATCCTGGCCTGGGCCATCGGCCTGGGCTTCGCCTTCCGCCATGCCAGTGCCGGCAGCAAGCAATTGCTGGGGGACCTGTCGGGCGGCGTCACCTCCATCGTCAAGCTGGTGATCCGCCTCGCACCGCTGGGCATCTTCGGCCTGGTAGCCGCCACTCTGGCCGAGTCCGGCTTCGACGCCCTGCTCGGCTACCTGCACCTGCTAATCGTGCTGGTTGGCTGCATGCTGCTGGTCGCCCTGGTGGTCAACCCGGTACTGGTGTACTGGAAGATTCGTCGCAACCCTTATCCGCTGGTGTTCACCTGCCTGCGCGAGAGCGGCCTGACTGCCTTCTTCACCCGCAGCTCGGCGGCCAACATTCCGGTCAACCTGCAGCTGTGCCAGCGCCTGGGCCTGCACGAGGAAACCTACTCGGTGTCCATTCCGCTGGGCGCCACCATCAACATGGCCGGTGCTGCCATCACCATCACCGTCCTGACCCTGGCCGCGGTGCACACCCTGGGCATTGCCGTCGACCTGCCCACCGCCCTGCTGCTCAGCATTCTGGCCTCGATCAGCGCCTGCGGCGCTTCGGGCGTAGCTGGCGGTTCGCTGCTGCTGATCCCGCTGGCGTGCAGCCTGTTCGGCATTCCCAACGAAGTGGCCATGCAGATCGTCGCCATCGGTTTCATCATCGGTATCGTTCAGGACTCGGCGGAAACCGCGCTGAACTCCTCCACCGATGCGCTGTTCACCGCAGCGGCCTGCCTGGCCGAAGAACAGCGTCAGGCCTGAAAAGCAAGAAGGCTTGTGCAGTGCACAAGCCTTCTCTCTATCGCGCACAATCTTGTCGAACGCGGCTCACTGCTGCGCAGCCAGAGCAAACCCCTGAACAGACTGGGCGGCCTGATAGAGAATCTGCCCGACCTGTTCGATCTCGGCCTCGCTGATGATCAGCGGCGGCAGGAATCTGACGGTCGCCCCATGCCGCCCGCCCAACTCCACGATCAAGCCGCGCTCCAGACAGGCACGCTGAAATTTGCGCGCGCGCTCGCCATCGGCCAGCGGCAGGCCAGCGCCGTCACTGCGAGCTGGATCGACGATTTCCATACCCAACATCAGACCTCGCCCACGCACATCGCCAACCCAGTCGAACTCAGCCTGCAAGCCCTGCAATAGCGTAATCAAGCGAGCGCCGACGCCGCGCACATGGCTGGTGATGCCTTCGCGTTGCATGAAGCGCAAGGTGGCATCGCCTGCAGCCATGGCCAACTGGTTGCCACGGAACGTACCGGCATGAGCGCCTGGTTGCCATTGGTCGAACTCGCCACGGTAGACCACCACAGAAAGTGGCAACCCTCCGCCAATGGCCTTCGAGAGCGTCATCACGTCAGGGGTGATAGTGCTGCGTTCGAAGGCGAAGAGATCGCCAGTGCGCCCGATGCCACATTGGATCTCGTCGAGAATCAGGGGAATGCCATGTTCGCGGGTAATCGCTCGCAGTCCCTGTAGCCAACGATCAGGCGCGGGAATCACCCCGCCCTCACCCTGCACCGTTTCCAGAATCATCGCCGCCGGCTGAGTCACGCCGCTTTCCGGATCGCTCAGCAGGTGGCGGATGTAATGCAGGTTGGCATCGATCGACTGCTCACCGGAGAGGCCGAACGGGCAGCGATAGTCATGCGGATAAGGCAGGAACTGCACGCCGGAGAGCAACCCGCCCAGCGCGCTCTTTGGCCCGAGATTGCCGCTGATCGAGAGCGTACCAAGGGTCATGCCATGGTAAGCACCATGAAACGCCAGCACGCTGTGCCGTCCCGTTGCCGTACGCGACAGCTTGAGCGCGGCCTCCACCGCATCCGCACCGGTCGGACCGCAGAACTGAACGCGCGCATCCTTGGCGAAATCGCCCGGCAACAGGTCGAACAGGGTCTGCACGAAGGCATCCTTGATCGGCGTGCTCAAATCCAGCGTATGCAGTGGAATGCCCGATGCCAGGGTTCGCTGGATCGCCTCCACCACCACCGGATGATTGTGCCCCAGCGCCAGCGTGCCAGCGCCAGCCAGGCAGTCGATGTAGACCTGCCCACGCGAGTCCTCGACATAAACACCCTGTGCGCGCTTCAGCTCCAGCGGTATGCGCCGCGGGTAGCTGCGCGCGTTGGACTCGCGCTGTTCTTGCCGCTGCAACGCCGGTGTGCTGTCGAGGCAATAGCGCTGGCGAAGCCCGCTGTGCCGGCTCTGTAGATCGACAATCGTCGTGGTGTAAATAGGGGTGATCGCATTCATGAGTGCATCCTCGTGACGCGCAAATGGCGCGTGATCTGACAGACAGCGCTGGATTGAGCAGAAAGCAGCACGGCGGTGCGGCTGATCGGCCCTCAGCAATGCCCCCCGCACACTTCTAGCAAGTCATGAATGATAATTACTATCATTATATTAATCAAACGCGGCACAGGCACTGCGTCACAACCACAAGCCGCGCCTTGCTCCGATTCGAGATGCCCTGGCGCCCGCGATCAGCGCGCCATACAACTGACACGACTGACTGAGCGGTAGCGGCAAGGCTGAATGAGAGGACTGATCTCAGTTGACGGCCTGCCGCAGCGGCTCGCTCACAAGCAGACGCTGTACAAGCTCAAGCAACTCGGTTTCCTGCTCGAACAGATAGAAGTGCCCGCCGGGAAACAGCCATGTCCGACACTCGGCGTGGCTTTCCTGAGCCCATCCATCGAGCAGCGATAGAGGCACGCTGGCGTCGGTTTCTCCGGCCAGCACGTGAATGGGGCACGACAACTGCGGCGCTGGGTGGTAGCAATAGTCTTCGCACAGCGCGAAATCATCGCGGATGATCGGCAAAAACAGATCGACCCACTCAGGATTGTCGAGCAACTCCTGAGGCAAACCGTTCATGCCACGGATGATCTCGAGAAATTGCGCCTGCGGCAGATCCGCCACCCGCTCGCGCCAACCATGGGCGAGCGGCGCCGTGCGCGCAGAAACCAGCAACTGGGCTGGCGACAGCCTCTGCCGAAGCAGTTGGCGCGCGGTCTCGAATGCCAGCAATGCCCCCATGCTGTGGCCGAAGAACGCGAAGGGAATGCCATCGGCGCTGGCCTGGGCAACCGCTACGGCCAGCGCTTCAGCCAAGTCGGCCAACGAAGTGGCGCGAGGCTCGCCGAAGCGCGCGCCGCGCCCCGGCAACTTGACCAGAGCCAGCTCAATCTCGCTCGGCAGGCCGGCGCGCCAATGCTGAAAAACCGTATGCCCCGCCCCCGCATAGGGAAAGCAATAAAGCCGCAGCGCAGGCGACTGGCTACTGCCAGGCAAGAATGAAAACCAGGGGTTGGATGAGCGAGGCATCAGCCGCGTTCCTGCCCCTGCATGGCTTGACGCAGACTGAGCGGACGCATGTCGGTCCACACCGATTCGATATAGGCCAGGCACTCTTGCTTGCTGCCCTGCTTGCCGGCTTGCTGCCAGCCTTGCGGTATCTCCTTGTACTCGGGCCAGATGGAGTATTGCTCTTCAGCGTTGACCACAACCAGGAAGCGCGTTTCAGGACTGTCCAGACTCATGTTTCACTCCGTTTTCAGCTGACGATGCGAATGCTCGCGGCCATCGATTGATCACCATGCGAGCGCACGCAGAATAATACAGTTAATAACAATTATCATTAACCAAATTTGACGTTCCTCTCACCCCGGCAGCACTGTCCGGTTCGCTTGCAGGATGAGGTGTGTTTATACTGCCGCCACCTCAAGTGATAACGAGTCTCAGCAGCAAGTATCAAACATGGTTCAGATAACCCATTCCCCTCTCGACCAACCTCCAACGCGGCCTTGCGGCGGCAACGAGCGCCTCTGATGATCGACAGTCTTGCCCCGCTGTTCAGCGGCCCGCTGGCTGCCTATGGGGAAAACCTGCAACTGGCCAGTGATCAACAGCAGGCAATTTCCGGCTCGCAACTGTTTCAGCCGGACTATTTCGCTGAGTTCATTCGTGAGCTGGCAGCCCGCCATGGCAGCGACGATCTGCTGGCACTGACCTCTATCTGGTCGAAATGGTATTTCTGCTTCCTGGCCCCCACCGTGGCGGCCAACCTGCTCTTGCAGCGCGAGTTGCCTATCGCCCTGAGCGATGTCGGCGTCGCCCTCTCGGCAGAAGGCAAACCGCTTGGCCTACGTTTGCCCCATGACGGCAGCTGTCTGCCGCCCTGCTCGTCCTTTGAGCGCTTCAGCACCTTGATACAAGGCCATCTGGAACCGGTGATCGAGGTAATGGCCAGCGTCTCGAAAGCCTCGCCACGACTGTTCTGGAGCAACGCCGGCAACCTCTTCGAATTCGCCACCACACAAATCGAACTGCATCCACTGGCTCTGGCCGGCTGCTCCGCCCCGGCCAGAGCCGTGCTGGAAAGCCGCCTGCGCCCCGATGGTCGACGCAACCCGCTGTTCGCCCCGGTGTACTACAAGGACGTCGGCGCCAGCGAACCGCAGCGGCTACGGCGTATCTGCTGCATTCGCTACCGCCTGCCCGGCATCGACTATTGCAGCAGTTGCCCGCTCGATCGCGACAAGACGCCCGAGTAACCCACTACCTGACCACCTGGAAAGGGCTCTCGCTGCTGCGGTCGTAATCCACCAGTTGGCCGTAGTCGAGGCGGTAGATACGATCGGCCACGTCGAAGTAGCGGTCATCGTGACTGATGGCGATGACTGTCTTGCCGGCGGCCTGCAATTCGGGCAGCAGCTCGTGGTAGAAGACGTGGCGGAACACCGGATCCTGATCCGCCGCCCACTCGTCGAGCAGCAGCACCTCGCGGCCCTCCATCATCAGCAACAGCAGGGCCAGGCGCTTGCGCTGCCCCTGGGACAGCGCCGTGGTGGACAAACGCCCGTCGACGAACCGCACCTTGTGCGCCAGCCCCAGGCGTTGCAGGTAATGATCGACCCGCTCCTCCAGCCCATCGAGCTGGCCGTTCTCACCGAGTACATCGGCGAACAGGTAGAAGTCGGCAAAGATCGCCGCGAAATGCTCGCGGTGCCACTCGCCGTGCGCAGCATCCAGCGTCACGCCATTGAGCGAGACCGTCCCCGCGCTGGGCAGGTAGAGTCCGGTCAGCAGCTTGGCCAGGGTCGACTTGCCACTGCCATTGCCGCCGACGATGAAGATCAGTTCGCCACGGCGTACGTGCAGGTCAATGGGCCCCAGCTGGAAGGCGAATTCGTCGCTCTGCCCGGGGTAGCGGTATTGCACGTTGCTCAAGCGCAACTCACGAAAAGGCTCGGCGGCCTTGGGCGGCAAGGTGAAGTGCACCGTCTCGCCCAGGGCCAGGTCATCGATGGCCTGCAGCGCCACATGGCCGCGAATTACCGCCGGGACGGCATCGAGAATCATCGAGATCGGCGTACGCAGAAACATGATCGCCAGCACGTAGCCCACCACCACCTGCTGGCTCAACAGCCCGAAGCCCTGACCGAGGAAGAACAGTGTACCGATCAGCACGAACACCAGCAGCGAGGTCCAGTTCAGGTTGATCGCCCACAGGGTATCGGCGCGTACAGAGGCCTGCAGCGAAGCCTTCGCGATCGGCTCCAGGCGCTGGTTGTACAGCAGTTGCCGACGCTCGCGGCTCAAGGCCAGTTCGCAGCGGCCGCTGATGGTCGCCTCGAACTGCTCGGTCAAGCGGTCGTCCTGCTGCCGCACCTGCTGCATCAGGCGCTTGACCTTGCGCCCAAGCAGCACGTCGAGCGCTACACCGAAGGCGATCACCGCCAGGGTCAGGGCGAAGAACGGCAGGCTCAGCCAGGCCATGTAAGCCAGGCCTGCCAGCAGCAGCAGGCCGTTGTACAGGGAGATCGGCAATTGTTTAAAGGCCGTGGCCACGGTGGTCACGTCCTTGGTCAGGGCGTTGTAGATGCGCGGGCTGCCCAGTCGCTCGATGCGCTCCAGCGCAGTGCCGAGCACCTTGCCGACCAGACGCAGGCGCAACTGATAGACCAGGCGATGGCCAATCTGCACCAGCAGCCACTGGGCCAGGGTACCGCTGACGAACAGCAGCAACAGCAGGCCGGCGAACAGCGCCAGCGCCTGGCTCAGGTCATCCAGCCCCTGCTCCAGGCTGCGGTTGATATAGCCGATCAGACCGATGCTGCACGCCGCACTCAAGGCACTGCACAGCACCGCCAGGAAAATGCGCCAGCGCGCGTCAATCAGCAGCTCCTTCAATAACATCATCAGTCAGGCACCCTCTCGGCTTGGTGTTGCGGCGCAGTGCTTGGCGCCAGCAAGGACAACAGTTCTGCACTCAGACGCGGCTCGGCAAGGATCGCATGATGGCCGACATCCAGGCTCCGATAATGCAGCGCCTTGCGTGTGTGCGCCTGCCAGGCGGCGCGCAGGTCGCCGTGGGCATTGCTGCGCCACAGCCAGATGGGCACGTCGACCACCGGTAAGGCCTGTTCGTACAGGCGCGTCTTGATCGTCCGGTAGCGCACCATCGCGGCCTGCAACTCGGCCTCAGCGCCCTCCCACTGCAGATGCTCGCGCACTTCGGCGTCGGCCAGCAGGCGGGCCACGCCCTCGGCATAATCGCAATCGACCAGTTGCCGGGCCAGACGCTCGCGCAAGGTATCGCCAAGCGGCCGCGCACGGCTGCCACACAGGAACACCAGGTCGGCGAGCAACTGCCCACTCTCGTCGCCATCGCCAGCCAGGCTGCGCTGCGCATCATGGTCCACCACCGCCAGGGCCTGGACGTTGAAGCCTGCGGCCTGCAGATGCGCCGTCAACAGCAGCGCCAGGCGCGACGCCAGGCACCAGCCGAGCAGCACCAGCGGCCGCTGCTTGAGCGACTCGGGAATGCTCTGCACATAGCGCTGCAGCAGCGCGTTCAGATCCTTGCTTTGCCAACCCTCGTCAAATGCCGTCAAGCCATAAGCGGCCTGGCTTTCGCCCAGGTGTTTCAGCAACGGTCGGTAGTCTTTCAGGTGGCCTTCCGCGCCATGCACCAGGAGCAAGGCAGGCGCATCACCGGCCACCTCGTTCAGCACCTGCCAGCCCTCGCCACTCGCGCCCTGATCGAGGCTCTGCACCAGTTCGCGCACGGTCTGCCGCTCGAACAGCAGATTGGTTGGCGGGTTGAGCCCCAGTTGCTCGCGAATCAGCGCCACCACCTTGATCGCCGCCAGGGAATGCCCGCCCATGGCGAAGAAGTTGTCGGTCACGCCGAGATCCTCGACACCCAGCACGCGGCACCAGATTTCCAGTACCTCGCTCTCCAGCTCGCCGACCGGGGCCACCCGCGCGCCCTGCATGCGCTGCCGGGCACGCTCCAATAGCGTCTGGCGATCGAGCTTGCCATTGCTGTTCAGCGGCAGGGCTTTCAACGCGAAGATGCCGGCGGGCAGCATGTAGTCCGGCAGTTGCCGGGCCAGGTCGTCGCGCAACAGGTTGGTTGCCCGGCTCTGCCCCTCCTCCTCCACGATGAAGGCCAGCAGGCGCTCGCCATCGAGCAGCACCGCTGCCTGCTGCACGCCCGGCAGGCCACGCAAGGCCTGTTCGACCTCCGCCAGTTCCAGACGGAAACCGCGAATCTTCACCTGCTGATCGTTGCGCCCCAGGATGCGCAAGGCGCCATCGGCCTGGCGCAAGGCCAGGTCACCGGTGCGATACAGGCGCGTGCCGGACAGCGGATCGCGGCCGAATGCCGAGCTGCCGACATTGCCCAGGTAGCCACGGCCGACACTGGCCCCGGCCACGCACAACTCGCCCGCCTGCCCGCAGGGCACCGGGCGCTGTCGTTCGTCGAGCAGGTAAATGCGGTTGTTGCCAAGCACCTGGTTCAAGGCCGTGCCGCTCGCCCCCTGTCCGCTGTCGATGGCGCGCCAGAGCACGCCTACCGTGGTTTCGCTCGGCCCGTAGTGGTTGTACAGGCGGCAGCCAGCTCCTGCCTGTGCCAGGCGCGCCAGCAGGCTCTCACCCACCGCTTCGCCGCCAAGCACCAGCACCTTACGGGGCAGCACACCTTCCAGCGGATGCTCGCCGATCAATGCCTCAAGGTGCGACGGAACGATCTTCAGCACATCCAGCGGATGCTCGCGCAGCGCCTCGGCGAAGGCCTGCGCATCGGTGACGCTGGCCTGGCTCAGCAGGTGCACGCAGCCGCCCTGCAACCACGCCGGGTACAGCACGGTGTTGCCCAGGTCGGCGAGCAGCGACGACACCAGCCCGTAGTGCGCGCCGGCCGGCAAATCCAGGGCATGGGTTATCTGACTCGCATAATGGCGTAGCTGCCCCTGCTCGATCTGCACGCCCTTGGGCTTGCCACTGGTGCCCGAGGTGTAGAGCACATAAGCCAGGTGCTGCGGCGCGCTGACCACGGGCGCAGCGAGTGGTGCAGCGCTGCTGGCCTTAGACCAGATCAGGCTGGGCACCTCGCAGGCCAGGCTCGACTCCTCCAGATGCAGCACAAGCGCTGGCTTGGCATCGTCGAGAATGCTGGCCAGGCGTAGCGGCGGCAACGCCGGATCCAGCGGCAGGTAGGCCGCGCCGGCCTTGAAGCAGGCGAGCATGGCCACCAGCATCTGCGCGCCGCGCGGCAGCAGCAGCGCCACCACCTGATCTGGGCCAACGCCAGCCTGCTGCAGGCTGCCGGCCACCCGCTCGCTCAGCTCGTCCAGCTCCGCGTAAGACAGCACCTGCCGACCATCGCACAGCGCCGGGCTGTGCGGCTGGTTGCGCGCATGGGCACGGAAGCGCTCGACGATATCCACGTCCACTGGCAGCTCCCCGACAGTTGCCGCCGGTTGCGCCTCCTCCGCCAGCAAGGCGTCCAGGCTGTCCAGCGGCGCTTGCGGCGCCTGCAGCAGTTGCCCGATCCAATGCACGTAGCGGCGCAGCAGGAGTTGCATCTGCTCACGGCGATACAGCCCGCTGTCGTACACCAGCGCCAACTGGCCCTGGCCGGATTCATCCAGCAACCATTGCAGTTGCAGCTCCACCGGCGTGTCGAAGGACAAGGCCTGTAGCCCTTGCACCTCACTGACCTGCTGCACGCGCAAGCCGGCCTGATAGCTGGCGCGCCACTCCGGCAGCAGCTCGGCCTGGCCGAGGTACTCCTGCCAGAGCACGGCGTTTTCCAATTGCCGGGCCTGTTGCCGGGCCAGGCTGACCCAGCTGGTGTGCTCGGACAGATGCACCTGCATGGGCAGGGTCTGCTCGAACAGCCCGTAGGCGCCCTGCAGTTGCTCATAGTCGTCACGCGGGTCGTGCTGCAGGCCCAGTTGCGCATGGCGCTGACCGTTCAGGCGGCCGAGCAAGGCACCCCAGGCTGCCAGGGCGAGCGGCTCGACGGCCAGCGCTTCGCCCTCGGCCAGTGCCTGCACGGCACCGCACAAAGCAGGTTCGAGCGCCTGCTGCACGCAGCCACGGGCACCGCTGGCCATGCCATAGCGTTCGATCAGACGCAGCCCCGGCACCTCCTGCAGGGCCAGGTTGCGCCAGAACTGCATGCCCTGCTCGGCGTCCTCGTCCAGTTGCAGGCCGGCGATCCACTCGGCGTAATCGCTGTACTGCATCGGCTCGGCCTGCAATGCCGCGCCCTGTCCCAGCAGCTCAAGGCGCAGTTGCTCGAGGCTGCGCAGATCCAGCGAGTAGGCCGGCAGTGCCAGCCATAGCTGCTCGTCGCGCCACCAGGCCAGCAGATCGGGTTGCTGCGCCTGGCACTGGGCCTGGGCCTCGCGCTGCCAGGCCGCCGCATCGACACCGGCATCCGCCTGGCGCCAATCCAGGCGCAATTCGCCGGGCTCGGCTACGCGCTGGCGCAGGCCAGTGGCGCCGAGCGGGCGCTGGTAGCGCAGGCGCAGCGCCTCATGGCTGTTCAGCAGATCACGCAGACATTGTTCGACCCGCTCCGGGGCAACGCCGGCGAGCGCCATGCGCACCCAGCGATACGCCTGCGGGTTGGCCTCGGCCAGTTGCTTCTGGGCCGGGGAAAGCGGCAGACCAAGATCCATCATGGTGTCATCTCCAAAGTGTTTTCCTCGGCCATGGCCGGTGCGGCCGCCACCTGATCGCGGCGATAGATATCGCCCATGGCGACGACGATGCGCCGCTCGCCCTCGAAGGGGTCGCGGGCATGGGCAGCCAGCATGTTGTCGAGCATCACCACATCGCCGCGCTGCCAGTCGAAACGCACCGCGCAGCGCTCGTAGGCAGCGCTGATCGCCTCGATGGCGGCCTCTTCCAGCTCGCTGCCATCGCCATAGAACACCTGCCGGGGCAGCACGCTGTCGCGCCCCTTGAGGAACTGCTCACGGATATCGGCATCGAGAAACGCCGGATGGTAGAGCTGGATCTGGTTGAAGAAGCTGGCATCGCCAGTCAGCGGATGCAGGATCACCGCGGGGCATACCTGGCGCGTGTGCAATTCGTTGGCGCCGCGCCACTCGAAATCGATGCCGCCCTCGCGGCAGATGCGCTCGGCCTCGGCACGCTCCTCGGTCTGGAAGAAGTGCTGCCAGCTGACATCCAGGCTGGCGCTGAAATTGCGCACGTACATCAATTGCTTGCGGCGCAGCTTGTTCTGCAGCCAGGCAGGCAGTTCGCGGTACACCTCACGGCTGTCGACTATGGGCGTGGCGCCGCCGCTGGCAGCCGGCGTCTCGCAATAGAACCACTGCCGACGCGGCCAGCGATGCTGGTGGGCGCTCTCGTTGTGGAACAGGATCATGCGGTCTTTCGGATAGGGCGTGGACTTGTAGATCTTGTTGCCGCCCTCCTTCTTCGGCAGATCGCCGTACTGGCCGTACAACTCCGGGCACAGCGCCTGGCAGAACTGCTCGAAGTCCGCCGGGGTCGGCAGATCGAAGCCGCGAAAGAGAATCCCACCGTGTTCGCGCAGCCAACCTTCCACTTTCTCGCGATTGGCTTCGGCCCACACCGCTGGCGCCAGTTCGCGATCGCGCAACTGCACCAGCAGCGGGAAGCTGGAGTCCGCGCGCAGTGGCCGGGTTTCGATCGGTGTGGCAGCGGCAGCCGGACCGCTCTGGCGCATCTTGCCGAGTTTGCTCATCTTGCGTTGCAGCGGATTGTCCGTAGCGGTGGACATGGCAGCGGCTCCCTTGGAAGGCAGAGGTAAGGCGTCGATAGGGCTGTCTGGCGCACCCAGCGCAGCGTCGAGCAGCGCCAGGAAGTTGTCGCGCAAACGCTCGATGGTGGCCGTGCGGAACAGGCTGGTGCGGTACACCCAGCGCAGGCTGAGGGCATCGCCGTCGGCACTGGCGAACAGCGCCATATCGAACTTGGAATGGTGTTGTTCACCCGTCAGCGGCGTCACCTCGAGGTCGCCGAGGCGGCGTGGCTGACGCGGCGTGTTGTCGAGAACGAAGAGCGTCTGCAGCAACGGATGCTGGTTGGCCACGCGCGGCAGATCGAGACCTTCGACCACCTGCTCGAACGGCGTGTCCTGCCAGGCGAAGGCATCCAGGCAGACATCGCGCACCAGTGCCGCCTGCTCACGGAAGCTCAGCTCCGGCTGCACGCGGATGCGCAACGCCAGCAGGTTGACGAAGAAGCCGATCAGCGCCTCGGTGGCCGGGTGTTCGCGGTTGGCCACGTCGGTGCCGATGACCAGATCGCGGCCCTGGGTTTCGCGTTGCAGCACGGTGGCATACACGGTCAGCAACAGCATGAACAGAGAAACCCCGCTGTCGCGCTGCAAGACCTCGAGACGCGCCAGCGTTGCCGCCGGCAACTGGAAGTCCAGGGCCGCTCCTGCACTGGCGTCAGCCTCGGCGCGCGGGAAGTCGAACGGCAATGGCACCTGGCTTGGGATGCCGGCCAGGGTGCGTTGCCAGAACTGCTGACCCTGGCGCTGACGAGCCCGCAGCGCGGGCGAAGCCTGCCACGCGGCATAGTCGACGTACTGGATTTCCAGTTCCTGCTCGACCGGCGCCTGACCCTGGCTATAAGCCTCGTAGCCCTCGACCAGCTCACCGATCAACACCGAACCGGACCAGCCGTCGGAGGCGATATGGTGCAACACCAGTTGCAGCACATGCTCCTGCTCACCCAGGCGATACAGCACCGCACGCAGAGACGCCTCGCTGCTTAGCTCGAACGGCCGCGTGGCCAGCTCATGGGCTGCCTGCGTCCACTGTGCTTCGCTGACGCTCACCTGCTGCAACGTCAGCGTCGACTGCTCATGGATACGCTGGCGCGCCTCGCCCTGCTGCTGGTGGTAGGTGGTGCGCAGGATCGCATGGCGACGCACCACGCGCTGCAAGGCACGCTGCAGCGCCTCGACATCGAGCTGGCCACGCAGACGCACGTTGTTGCTCATATTGAAGCTGCTGTCATCCGGCTGCAGTTGCTGCATCAGCCAGACCCGTTGCTGCGCAGGCGATAGCGGCTGATCGAATTGCTGATCAACCTGCGCGATGTGCAGGCCAGCCGGGTCGATGGCGGCGGCCTGGGTCTCCAGGCGCGCCGCCAGTTCCGTCAGCAAGGGCGTCTCGAACAGCCAGCGCAGCGGCACCTCGAAGCCCTGCTCGCGCAACCGCGAACGCACCTGCGCAGCCATCAGCGAATGCCCGCCAAGCTGGAAGAAGTGCCCATCGAGCGGCACCGCATCGAGCTGCAACACCTGCCCCCAGATCTCGCTCAGCAGCGTCTCGCTGGCGCTCATCGGCCGCTGTGCGCTGCTTGCCGTGCGAGGCGCGTCACTCATCTGCGGCAACTGCTTGCGATCCACCTTGCCGTTGCTGTTGAGCGGCAATGCGTCCAGCGCTTGCAGATGGGTCGGCAGCATATACACCGGCAGGCGCTCCTGCAGATGCTCGCGCAGCGCGTCTGCGCTCGGCTCGGCACCAGCCTGCGCGACCCAGAACGCGGCCAGGTGCTCGCCCTGCACCGCCACCACCGCCTGGGCGACATCGGGATGAGCGAGCAACGCCGCCTCGATCTCGCCCAGTTCGATACGGAAGCCGCGCAGCTTGATCTGATCGTCGCTGCGGCCCAGGTAATACAACTGGCCGTCGGCCTGCCAACGCGCCAGATCACCGGTGCGGTACAGGCGCCCGCCTGTGCCGAACGGGTCGGCGATAAAACGCTCGGCGCTCAGCGCCGGCTGCTCGGCATAACCACGGGCCAGCCCGTCTCCGGCGATATACAACTCGCCGACACGACCCGGCGGGACTTCGCAGAGGAACTCGTCGAGCACATGGCAGCGCGTGTTTAGCAGCGGCCTGCCAATCGGCACCACCGGCTGAGTCAGCTCAGTCACTGGCGTTTGGGTCGACCAGACACTGGTTTCGGTCGGCCCGTAGACGTTGATCAGGCAGCCCACGACTTGGCGCAGCTCGCCGGCCATTTCCGCCGCCAGCGCCTCGCCACCGGCCAAAGCGACACGCCCGGCCAGCACCTGGCGATCGCCCTGCAGCAGCATGGCCCAGGTCGCTGGGGTGGCCTGGATCAGCTCCACCTCACGCTCACGGATCAGTTGTGCCAGCAGCAGCGGATCCTGGCGTTGCTCGTCATCGGCCAGTACCACGCTGCCACCGCGTACCAGCGGCAGGCACAGCTCCAGGCCGCTGATATCGAAGGTCACGGTGGTCAGCGCCAGGTAGCGCTGCACGCCGTCCAGCGGCAAGGCGCGCTCCATCGCCAGAAGGAAGTTGGCGAAGTTGCCCCGGCTGACCTGCACGCCCTTGGGCTGCCCGGTGGAACCGGAGGTGTAGAGGGTGTAGGCCAGTTGCTGCAGGTGCCTCGGCAGCGCCGGTGCATGGGCCGGCTGCGCCGACAAGGCCAGATCCTGCCAGCGCTGACAACGCAGCGTGGCCGGAAAATGCTCATCCTCACGTTCGCACAGCAACAGGTGCGGCCGTGCCCGCTGCAGGATAGCCGCCTGCCGCGCAGGCGGATGGCTGGGGTCGAGCGGCAGGTACTGTGCCCCGGCCTTCTGGATGCCCAGCAGGCAGACCAGCAGGCGCTCGTCGCGCGGCAGGCAGAAGGCAACAGTCGATTCCGCCGTTACACCCTGGCTCAGCAACCAGTGGGCAAGCTGGTTGGCCTGCGTCTGCAACTGCCCGTAGTTCAGTTGCCGGTCGCGGCAGAACAGCGCAGTGCGCTCAGGATGCAAGGCGGCCTGCAGCTCGAAGCGGGTCACGAAATCTGCCTCGACATCCAACTCGGCAGCATCGCCAGCACGCGACAGACGCTGGACCGACGCCAAGGGCAAGTCCAGCAGCGGCCGCTGCAGATCCAGATGCGCCAGGCTGGCCAGCACGCCCAGGTAGTCGTCCACCAGGCACTGGATGCGTGCCGGGTCGAACAGCGCGGTGGCGTATTCGACTATCAGTTGGCTACTGGCCTCATCGCCACGGCCCTGGCTGAACAGGTTGAAGGTGAGGTCGAACTTGGCGCTGACCGCGCCCTGCGGCAGCGCCAGGGGCGCGACCGTGACGCCAGGCAGGTGCAGGTTGCGCTCGCCGAGGTGATCCACCTGATAGTTGAACAGGGTCTGGAACAAGGGCGTGCGGTCAAGGCTGCGTTCGACCTGGAGCACCTCGAGCAGGCGCTCGAAGGGCAGTTGCTCGTGGGCCCTGTCATCGGCCAGGCGCTGGCCAAGGCGCTGCAGGAAATGCTCCAGGCTTTCCCGCTCTTCAAGCTGCACGCGGTAGGCCAGAGTGTTGACGAACAGGCCGACCAGCGCCTGGCTGTCTGCCGCTTCGCGCCCGGACACCGGCAGGCCGATGGCGAAATCGCGGCGCCCGGAATGTTTCCACAGCAGCAGTTGCTGCGCGGCGAAATACAGCACGAAGGGGGTCACCCCAAGCTGCCTGGCGCGGGCCGCGAGTGCCGAGGTCAGCTCGCCCGGCAATGGAAACTGCTCACGGGCGCCGGCATAGGCTTGCAGTGCCGGGCGCGGGCTTTCACTGAGGGTCAGCGGCTCATCGCTCAAGCCCTGCAGGCGCTGCTGCCAGTAATCCAGCAGTGCCTGGCCGGCATCCCCTTCCAGCGTCTGGCGCTGCGCTTCGATCACCTGCAGCAGGCCACGTCTAGGAGTGGACTGACGGCCTTCGTAGAGAGCCGCCAGATCCTGCACCAGCAGCCCCATGGACCAGCCGTCCACGGCGATATGGTGGGCGTTGAACAGCAGGCGGTAGTCGTCTTCCGCGAGCTGGAACAGGTCGATGGCCACCAGCGGCCCCTGGGCCAAGTCGAAGACCCGCTGCGCTGCCTGGGCAATCGCCGCCTCGCGCGCTTCTGCCGGCGATGCGCGCAGATCGTGCAGGGCGAAGCTGGGCTCGGGCGCCGTGTCCAGGCGCTGACGCACCTGCCCGTTGTCCTCGAAGAAGCGGCAACGCAGGGCTTCGTGCCGTTCGATCAGGCTCAAGCAGGCGCTGCGCAGGCGTGGCACATCCAGCTCGCCGTGCAAGGCCAGCAGTTGCGTGACGTTGTAGGCGGTGGCTTCGGGTTCGAGCTGCTGCATAAACCACAGCCGCTCCTGGGCATGAGACAGGCGCGCCACGGCGCTGACCTGTGCTGGCGGCGCCGCTGCGGGTTCAGGCGCAGGCTCCAGCGCGGCCGCCAGTTGCCGTGGCGTGGGGTTTTCCAGCAACTGGCGCGGCATCAGGCGCAGATCGGCCTGACGCAGCCGGGCGATCAGTTGCAGGCTGAGAATCGAATCGCCGCCAGCGGCGAAGAAGTCGTCGTCCAGCCCCAGTTGCGGCTGGCCGAGCAATTCACGGAAGGCCGACAGGATACTGGCCAGGCGCGGCTGCGCGCGGCAGTCGGCATTCGCCGCCATGGCTGCCAGCGTCGACTGCTGCAGCACATCGCGCGGTTGCAGTTTGAGCCCCTGGCGAGCGGCCAAGCCGATCAGTTGCAGGCTGAGAATCGAGTCGCCACCGAGGGCGAAGAAGTCGTCCTGACGACTGACCGCGGCGCAGCCCAGCACCTGACTCCAGAGCGCAGCCAGCACTTGCTCGCTGGCACTCTGCGGTGCCTGCCCGCTCTCATCCACGACCACGTTCGCTTCAGGCTCGGGCAAGGCACGGCGATCCAGCTTGCCGTTGGCGGTCAGTGGCAGAGCGTCCAGGCTCGACCAGTAGGCCGGTTGCAGCGGTTCGGGCAGTTGCGCCCTGGCCTGCGCCTGGAGGGCGTTCAGTTCATCTTGGGTAAGGCGCGGCGCGACATAGGCCACCAGTTGCAGACGGCCCTGAATCTCGCGCGCCAGCACGGCAGCTTCGCGCACCAGCGATTGTTGGCTCAGCCAGGCGCTGACCTCGCCGGGTTCGACGCGGAAACCGCGAATCTTCACCTGGTCGTCCTGGCGCCCGAGGAACGACAAGCGCCCATGGTGATCCAGGCGTACCCGATCCCCGCTGCGGTAGAAACGCCGACCTTCGCCGTTATCAATAAAGGCGGCGGCAGTGGCTTCGGGTTGGCCGAGATAGCCCTGGGCGACCTGCGGGCCGCCGATCAGCAGCTCGCCGGCCACGCCGCGCGGCACCGGCTGGCCCGCCGCATCGACGATACGCAGCTCGGCACCGGCCAATGGCTGGCCCAGCGGCAGGTAAGCGCCCTGCCCGGCCTCCGTCACCTCACCACAGACCACGCCGACGGTGGTTTCCGACGGGCCATAGTGGTTGAACACGCGCAGCTCCGGCGCCAGTTCGCGGATGCGGGCGAACAGCGCCGCATCGAAGCCTTCACCGCCGAGAATCAGCAGTTGCCGAGGCAATACGCGCTGGGCAGCATCCAGCGCCAGCAGGCCGCGCAGGTGCGAGGGGGCGATCTTCAGGCAGTCGACGGGATGCTGCGCCAGGAAGTCGGCCCAGCCCGGTGGATCGAAGGCCAGCGCGGCCTCCGGCAGGATCAGCGGATCACCTGAGTGCAAGGCGGCGAATACGCAGGTCAGGCCGAGGTCGGCGGCCACCGTGGCCAGGGTCGCCCAACAGCTGCCGGCACTGGCCTGCAAACGCTGGCTGACGGCGGCGGCGTAGTGCGCCAGGTTGGCATGGCTGACCAGCACGCCCTTGGGCTGGCCGGTAGAGCCCGAGGTGTAGATCAGGTAGGCGGCCTGCTCGGGCTGGCTAAGGCTGGCCACCGGCTGCTGCGGGGCGGGCGCGGCAAGGTCGGCGGCGCTCAGTTGCAGGCGCGCCACTGCGGCGTTCAGCGCCGGCGCCTCGGCCAGGGTCAGTAGCAGGCTCGCCGCGCTGCTTGCAAGCAGTTGCTCAAGACGCTGCGCGGGCTGTGCCGGATCGAGAAACAGGCAAGTCGCGCCACGCTGCCAGCAGGCCAGCATCGCCAGCACCTGCTTGGCGCTGCGCGGCATGCACAGGGCCACCACCTGGCCGGGCTCGACACCCTGCTCGGCCAGGCGCAGCGCCAGGGCCTGCACGGCATTGCCCAGCTCGCCATAGGCCAGCGTCTGCCGGGCCTCGCACAGGGCGGGCGCTTGTGGCGTACGCGCGGCCCATTGCTGCACCTGGCGGTCCAGCGGCTCGGGGCTGGCGTTCAGCGCGGGGCCCTGCAGTTCGCTGCGCGGTGACGCCAGGCGCAACGCCGACAGACGCCGTTCGGGATTGCTTGATGCGTCCTGCAGGATGGCCTGCAGATCGTCGAGCAGTTGCTCGATGGTGGCGGCCTCGAACAGCTCGTCGCTGTATTCCAGCTCGCAGCGCAGGCGCTGGTCGGCGCAACGCAGCAGGCGCAAGGTAAGGTCGAACCGGGCATGGCGCTGCGGCGGGTCGAGCACCTCGACGCTCACGCCTGGCAAGCTCAGGGTGCGGCTTTCCGGCAGCTCAACCTGCACGAACATGGCCTGGAACAACGGGCTGGAGCGCGGCCGGTCGAGGGCTTCGAGCACCTTTTCGAAAGGCAGGGTCTGCTGGTCGAAGGCGGCTGCCACACTGTCGCGGGTGCGCAGCAGAGCACTGCGAAAGTCCGGGTCATCCTCCAGGCGTTGACGCAACACCAGAGTGTTGAGCAGCGGCCCAATCAACGGCGCCAGCTCGGGGCGATCGCGTTGTGCCACCGAGGTGCCCAGGCACAGGTCGCGTTCGCCGCTGTAGCGCGCCAGCAGGCAGGCGAAGGCCGTCAGGCCGAAGATATACAGGGTCACGCCCTGCTCACGAATCGCCTTATCGACCTGCGCCGACAAGGTAGCCGGCAGCTCACGCACTCGCACTGCACCACTGTGGCGGCGCTGGTTGGTCGGCGGCTGCGGGTGGTCGTATGGCAGAGCCAACGGGCCAGGCGCATCGGCCAACTGGTTGCGCCAGTAATCGAGCTGCTGGCGGCAGGCGTCGCTGGCTAACCATTCGTGCTCCCAGGCTGCGTAGTCGGCGTACTGGATGCTGAGCGATGGCTGCTGAGCGGGTTCGCCCAGGCTCAGCGCGCGGTAGCCCTCGGCCAGTTCGCGGGTCAGTTGCTGGGCCGACCAAGCGTCGTAGGCAACGTGGTGGATGGTGAAGAACAGCCAGGTGCTGCCCTGCTCAGCATCGCTGAACGCGCGCCAGCGCCAGGGCATCTCGCGGCTCAGGTCGAAGGGCTCGGCCAGTTGCCGAGCGTACTCGTCGGCGCACGATTGCTGCGGGTCAGCGATAGCTTCTGGCGGCAACGGCTCGACCGCTGGTAGGCCCGCCGTCCAGGGCTCGCAATGCGCCTGCAAGCGGCCATGGGCATCGGCCAGATAGCGGGTGCGCAGGATGGCGTGGCGCTCCACCAGTTGCTGCATGGCCTGCTGCAGGCACGCCAGATCCAGCCGACCATCGAAGCGCAGCACCGAGCAGAGGTTGTACAGCGCGCGGCTGCTCAGGGCCTCAGCGGAGAGAAAACGCAGTTGCGCATGGGCCAGCGGCACCGCGGCCCCCTCCCCGCCAGTGGCCGGGACGATAGGCAGGCGCCAGCTATCGATGCCCTTCTCGGCCAGGCGCTGACGGAACAGTTGCTTCTTGTCCGCTGGCAGCGAGGCCAGGCGCTGGGCGATCTCGACAAAGGCCTGTTGGTTGGTCGCATTCATCTTCAGTCTTCCATCTCTGCCAGCAAACGCTGCATTTCATCCAGTGCCTGGTCGGTCGAAGGCCGCTGCGGGTTTTCGATCTGTTCGGCCAGGCCGGCAATGGTCGGGTTATGGAACAGGCTGCGCAGCTCGACCTTGACGCCGAAGCGGCTCTCCACCCGGGTCATCAGGCGCATCGCCAGCAGCGAATGGCCACCGAGCTCGAAGAAGCTGCTGAGCACGCCGACCTGCGGCAGATCGAGTAGCTCCTGCAACAGCTCGGCCAGTTCGCGCTCCAGCGCCGTGCGTGGCGCCACCCCTTGCTCGGCCTGCGCTTGCGGCGCCGGCAGGGCCTTGCGGTCGATCTTGCCGTTGGCATTAAGAGCGAAACGCTGCACCTGGATGAAGCCGGCCGGTACCATGTAGGCCGGCAGCAGGCTTTCCAGATGACGGCGCAGCGCCGCCTCGTCGACCGGGCTCGGGCTTTGCAACCAGGCAAACAGGCTGTGACTGCGACCATCGAGCATCACCACCGCCTCTTCCACGCCGGGGTAACGGCGCAGCAGCGATTCGATCTCCCCCGGTTCGATACGGAAGCCGCGCACCTTGACCTGGAAATCGGCACGGCCGACGTAGGCCAGGCGCCCATCGCTGCGTCGGCGCACCAGGTCGCCGGTGCGGTACATGCGGCTGCCATGCTCGCGGGCGAACGGGTCGGGCAGGTACGCCGCTGCGGTGATCGCCGGCGCCCGCTGGTAACCACGGGTCACCCCGCTGCCGGCGATATACAGCTCGCCGGTGCTGCCCAGCGGCACGGGCCGCAGGCATTCGTCGAGCACGTAACAACGGGTGTTGAGCAGCGGCATGCCGATATCGGCCACGCCGGCCGGCACTTCGCGCAGCGCCTGGGTGGTCGACCAGACGGTGGTTTCCGTCGGCCCATAGGCGTTGATCAGTTGCACGCCCTTGGCTTGCAGCAGTTTGACCAACTCGGCCGGCACCGCTTCACCACCGATCAGGCCGCGCAGGGCCGGCCAGTCGTCACGCCCGGTTTCCAGCAGGAGCTGCCAACCGGCTGGGGTGGCCTGGAACACCGTGGCACGGCGCAGCAGCTCGAACAGGCGGTGACCATCGACCACCTGCTCGCGCCGCGCCAGAAGGATGGCCGCGCCCTTGAGCAGCGGCAGGAACAGCTCCGGCTTGCACATATCGAAGGCATAGGTGGTGCTGGCCAGCCAGACGTCCTCGACCGTCAACGGCAACTGCTGGTCGAGACCGACGAGCAGGTTGCTCAGGTTGCCACGGGTGACCTGCACACCCTTTGGCGTGCCGGTGGAGCCCGAGGTGTAGATGACATAGGCACGCTGCTGCGGCGCCACCGGCAAGGCCAGGTCATGCGCGGGCTGTGCATCCAACGGCAGGTGCTCGACGAGCGTGCTGTCGACAGCGACGAGCACCTCGGCGCAGGCCTGCTCGCTGAGCACCAGTGCAGGCCGTGCGTGCTCGATGATAAAGCGCAGGCGTTCGCCCGGTTGCTGCGGATCCAGCGGCAGGTAGGCCGCGCCCGCCTTGTGAATCGCCAGAATGCAGGGCAGCAGCCAGGGGCCACGGCTCAGGCACAGGGCAACCAGATCGTCGCAGCCGACACCCTGGGCGCGCAGCCAGTGGGCCAGGCGGTTGCTCAGGGCATTGAGCTGGACATAGCTGTAACGCTGCTCCTGGCAATCAACGGCCAGTGCATCTGGGCTCTGCAAGACCTGGCGCTCGAAGCGGGCGATGAGGTCTTCCGTCTCGCTCAGGGTGTGCGCCGGCAGGTTCCATGGGCGGCGGGTCAGGGCGTGATCGGCATTGGCCAGGTCGATATCCCACAGCCGCGCCTCGGGTCGCGCCAGCATACCGTCGAGCAGGTGACGGTACTCGTCGGCGTAGCGCTGCATGGTGCTGGCGACGAACAGCTCGGTGTTGTACTCCAGCACGCAGTGCCAGGCGCTGCCGTGCTGCTCGATATGCAGGCCGATGTCCACCAGGGCGCTGTCGCTCTCGACATCCAGGCGCTGCGCCGGCAGGCCGGCGAAGCCCTGGCCGACCGCCGCCACGTCGTCGCGCTGGATCAGGTTGAACAGCGCCTGGAACAGCGGCGTATGGCTGAGATCACGGCGTACCTGCAAGGCTTCCACCAAGCGCTCGAAGGGCACGTCGGCGTGCTGCTGGGCGGTCAGGTGGGTGGCTTGCAACGCCTGCCAGAACGACGCCACCGATTGCAGCGGATCGATCTGGCTGCGCAGCACCTGAGTGCTGGCGAAGTAGCCGATGAGGTTGTCGGTGTGCGCCTGCTGACGCTGCGCCACCGGCAGGCCGATCCACAGCTCGCGCTGCCCGGAATGCCGGGCCAGCAGCACCTTCCACGCCGCCAGCAGCGGCGCGAAGGCGGTCAGGCCATGGCGCTGTGCGGTGCTACGCAGACGCTCGACCAACTCGGCAGGTAGCTCGAAGCGCAGGCGCCGCCCGTGGTAGCCCTGCTCGGCAGGGCGCGGCAGGTCGGTGGGCAAATCCAACACCGGCGGCTCGCCGGCCAGGGTCTGCCGCCAGTAGTCCAGTTGCGCCTTGATCAGCGCCTGCCCGGCTGAGCTCTGCCAACTGGCAGCGACGTCGCTGAACTGCAACGGCAACGGCGCCAGCGCCGCCTGGGCTCCGCTCAGCTCGGCCTGATACAGGCGTTGCAGCTCATCGAAGAAGATTTCCAGCGAACGGGCGTCGGCGATGATGTGGTGCAAGGTGGCCTGCAACACGCTGTGCCCCTCGCCCTGGTACAGGCGCACGCGCCACAGCGGCGCGCGAGTCAGGTCGAAGGCACGCTGCGCCTCCTCACTCAGGGTGCGGGCAAAGGCCGGCGAACGTACATCCTGCTGCAAGGGTGCGACGCTGAGCAGCGGGCCGTGCCACTGCACGACCTGCTGCCGTGCGCCTTCGTCCGTCTCGCTGAACACGCTGCGCAGGCTGTGCTGACGCTGTACCAGTTGCGCCAGGGCGCGTTCCAGTACATCGGCTCGCAGGGTGCCGTGCAGGTGCATGGCCAGGGACAGATGGTAAGC
Source organism: Pseudomonas spartinae (assembly GCF_965197125.1). NCBI lineage: Bacteria > Pseudomonadati > Pseudomonadota > Gammaproteobacteria > Pseudomonadales > Pseudomonadaceae > Pseudomonas > Pseudomonas spartinae. The sequence goes on along the minus strand of NZ_CBDAMB010000005.1, from coordinate 204,242 downwards.
CTGGGTATCGCCCTGCAAGCGGTCGAGGAACCATAGCCGCTGCTGGGTGAAGTGCAGCGGCGCCGGCGCCTCGCCGAATGGCCGCAGGATGCTCTCCTCTGCCCCCTCGGCAGCAGCCAGGCTGGCCGCCAGCTCGCCCAGGGTCGGGCACTCGAACACGCTGCGCAGCGCCAGTTGCCGACCATGGCGCTCGGCGATGCGCGCCACCAGCCGTGCCGCCAGCAGCGAATGGCCACCGAGGGCGAAGAAGTTGTCGCTGGCGCCCACCGTGTTGCAACCGAGCAGCTCGCACCACAGCTCGGCCAGTTGCGCCTCCCAGGGCTGGCTCAGCTCACCATAGCGCTGGCCTTCATGCTGCGTGGGGGCCGGCAGCGCCTTGCGCTCGACCTTGCCACTGGGGCTCAACGGCAGCGTGTCGAGGCGCACGAATTGGCTCGGCAGCATGTAGTCGGGCAGGTGTTGCGCCAGTTGCTCACGCAGCACGGCATCAGTCAGCTCGCCCGCCGCCTGGGTGACCGAGTAGTAAGCCACCAGGCGCGCACTGTCGCCGCTGCCAAGCAGCACCACCGCCGCTTCGCGCACCCCGGCGACGCGCGCCAGCAAGGCCTCGATCTCGCCCAGCTCGATACGGAAGCCACGCAGCTTGACCTGAAAGTCCAGGCGCCCCTGGTAGTCCAGGCTGCCGTTGGCATTGCGCCGCACGCGGTCGCCGGTACGGTACATGCGCGCGCCCGGCACGAACGGGTCGGGCAGGAAGCTCGCCGCACTCAGCCCCGGCGCGGCGAAGTAACCCCGCCCCAGGTTGGCACCGGCCAGGTACAGCTCGCCGGACACGCCCGGTGCAACGGGTTGCAGGTCGGCATCCAGCACGTAGGCGGCCGTATTGACCACAGGCTGGCCAATCGGCACCTCGACCCCGCTGCTGTCGCCCTGGCGCGGCTCGAAGGTACTGTAGACGGTGGCCTCGGTCGGCCCGTAACCATTGATCACCTGGGCGCCACGCTGCTCCATGGCCTCGGCCAACGCGGCTGGCAGGGCCTCGCCACCGGAAATGGCGCGCACGCCCTGCCAACTGCGCTGGGTGTGTGCCACCAGCATGCGCCAGGTGGCCGGCGTGGCCTGCATCACCGTCGGCTGGCCGGCCTCGATCAGGCGGTCGAGGGCTTGCGGGTCGCGTGCCTGCTCACGGTCGGCGAGCAGAATGCTGGCCCCGCGACCGAGCGGCAGCAGCAGCTCGACGATGGCGATATCGAAGGTGGCGGTGGTCAGCGCCAGCACCCTGTCCTGCGCCGTTAATGGCAGCACCTGCTGCACGCCGAGCATCAGGTTCATCAGGTTGCCGCGCTCGATGGCCACGCCCTTGGGCTGCCCGGTGGAACCCGAGGTGTAGAGCACATAGGCGAGCTGGGCAGGATGTACGCTCGGCGCGTAGTAAGGCTCGGTGGTCGTCAGCACATCGATATCCAGCAACTCGACATCGCTGCCCCACTCGGCCAGTTCCGCCAGGGCCTCGGCATTGGTCAGGCACAGCCGTGGCCGCGCGTGGGCAAGGATGTAGCGACCGCGCTCGGCCGGGGTGTCCTCGGCTAGCGGCACGTAGGCGGCGCCGGCCTTGAGGATGGCCAGCATGGCCATGGGCAAACGCGCATCACGCGGCAGGCGCAGCGCCACGCGGTCCTCGGCGCCGACGCCACGGGCCTGCAAGGCGGCGGCCAGGCGCTCGGCGGCCTGATTCAATTCGGCATAGCTCAGGTGCCGTTCGCCAGCCTGCACGGCGATAGCCCCGGGCTGCTCGGCGACCTGCCGGGCGAAGGCCAGCAGGATGTCTTCCTGACCCTGCACAGGCTCACCGTGCAAGCGGGCCAGCGCGCGCTGCTCGGGCTGCCAGGCGAGTTCACCGAGCACCTGCTGCGGTTGTCCGAGCACGGCGTCGAGCAGCGCCAGGTACTGATCAAGCATCGCCTGGGCGGTCTGCTCGCGGAACAGCTCGCTGCTGTACTGCAGGCTCAGGGCGATGCCGTGCTCGCTGTCGCGCACGTCCAGATGCAGGTCGCACAGGGCACTGTCCGGGCGATTATCGAGGGGTTCGGCGATCAGGTCGGTCAGCTCGAAACGCTCCAGGGCATGGCCTGGGAAGTAGTTGAACATGGCCTGGAACAACGGGTTGTAGCTGACCTGACGGGCCACGCCGAGCTGTTCGATCAGGTAGTCGAAGGGCAGATCCTGATGCGACTGCACCGCCACCGACAGCGCCTGCAATTCGTTCATGTGCTGCAACAGGCTGGTCGTGCCGGAGAGGTTCTGGCGGTACACCAGGGTGTTGACGAAGCAGCCCACCAGCGGCTGCAACGCCGCATGGTGACGGTTGGCCGCAGGCACCCCGACGAGGATGTCGTGCTCGCCGCTGCGACTGCGCAGCAGCAACTGGAAGGCGCAGAGCATGGGGATGAAGTTGCTCCAGCCATGGCTCGTGCTGAAGGCCCGCAGGCGCGCCGCCAGCCCATCCGGCAGGCGCTGTTCGACGCGCCCGCCAGCCTGGCTGGCATGGGCCGGACGGGGGAAATCGGCCGCCAGTTCGAGCACCGGCAGTTCACCGGACAACTGCTCGCGCCAGTAGGTCAGTTCGTCCTGGCAGGCGGCGCTGTCCATCCACTGGCGTTGCCACAAGGCATAGTCGGCGTACTGCATCGGCGCCTCGACCAACGCCGGTTCACGTCCCTGACGCAGCTCGCGGTAATGGGCGCAGAGGCCGTCGATGATCAGTTGCAGCGACCAGCCATCGGCGACGATATGGTGACAGTTGAGCGCCAGCACGTGCGCCTGCGGCCCCAGGCGATACAGGCAGGCACGCAGCAGTGGCGCGCTGTCCAGGGCGAACGGGGTCATCGCGTCCTGGCGCAGCAGCTCGTGCAACTGCGCCTCGCTGGCCACCTCGATCAGCGGCAGGGCCAGCTCGGCCTTGGCGAGGATGACCTGCACCGGCTCGCCGCCATCGCTGACGAAACGGGTACGCAGGATTTCATGCTGATCGACCAGGGCCTGTAGCGCTGCCTGCAGGTCAGCCACATGCAGGTCGCCGCTCAGGCGCACCGCGCCGGCCAGGTTGTAGGCCGGACTTTGCGGCTGTAGCTGCTGGAGGAACCACAGGCGTTGCTGGGCGAACGACAGCGGCAGGTCCTGCGGACGCGGCAGGCTCATCGGCGCATTGCTCTCGCCGGCTTCCTGCTGCTCCAGCCACTCGGCCATGGCCGCGATGGTCGGGCGCTCGAAGACCACGCGCAGGGGCAGCTCCTTGCCACTGAGCTTGCCGATCTGGCCGATCAGTTGCGTGGCCAGCAGCGAATGCCCACCCAGCTCGAAGAAGTGATCCTCAATGCCGACGCGCGCCAGACCGAGCACGGACTGCCAGGCTTCGACCAATTGCGCTTGCAGCTCGCTGCTCGGCGCCACGTAACGAGCCTCGCTCTGCGCGGCGAAGTCGGGTGCCGGCAGCGCCTTGCGGTCGATCTTGCCGTTGGCGTTGAGCGGCATACGCTCGAGCAGCATGAACGCACTGGGCAGCATGTACGGCGGCAGGTTGGCCGCAACGAACTCGCGCAGCGCCTCGATGGAGGGCTGCGGCTCGGCCACCACGTAGGCCACCAGCACCTTGGCGCGCTGTTGGTCGTCGCGGGCCAGCAGCACCGCTTCACGCACGCCGGGATAACGGGTCAGGCAGGCTTCGATCTCGTCCAGCTCGATACGGTGGCCGCGAATCTTCACCTGGTGGTCGGTACGCCCCACATACTCCAGTTCGCCATTGGCTAAAAAGCGCGCCAGATCGCCAGTGCGATACAGGCGGCTGCCGTCGTTGGCGATGGGGTCCGGCAGAAACACCGCCGCCGTGCGCGCCGGGTCGGCCATATAGCCACGGCCAACCCCGACACCGGCGACGAAGATTTCCCCCACCGCACCGCGCGGCACCGGCTGCAATTCGGCATCCAGCAGGTACAGGCGATTGTTCAGGGTGGCGCGGCCAATCGGCACGCTGCTACGCGCCTGGGGCAAGCGCTCGGTGAGCGGGTGGAAGGCCACGTCATCGGAGCATTCCGCCGGGCCGTAGGCATTCATCAGCGGAATGTCCGGGTAGCGCTCGAACCAGCGCCGCGCCAGCGCTGGCGGCAGCGCCTCGCCAGTGGCCAGCACCCAGCGCAGCGCACTGCGCTCCAGGCCTGCGTCGAGCAGGCTCTGCATCAGCGACGGCACCGCCTCGAGAATGCTCACGCCATGCCGCGCGATGGCCTCGGCCAGGGCCTCGGGATTCTGCATCACGCAGTCGCCGAGAATCACCGTGCGCGCCCCCAGCACCAGGCCGGCAAGGGTCTGCCAGACGGAGATGTCGAAGCACTGCGGCGCGCTCTGGGCGATCACGTCCTGCTCATTCAGACCCAGGCCCGGCAACTTGCCGAGGATGTTATTGAGCATGCCGGCGTGGGCCACCATGGCGCCCTTGGGCGTGCCGGTGGAACCCGAGGTGAAGATGCAGTAGGCCAGCGACAGGCCATGCACGGGGAGATCCAGATCGGCATCGCTGTAGTCGCTCAGGGCTGCTGGCTCGTAGCGGATCGCTGCTGGCGGCTGGGCCATCTGCTGCAGCGCCTGCAGGGCCAGGTCACTCTGCTCGGCGCCATGGATCAACAACGGCGAACGGCTCTGGGTGAGCACCTGCGCCAGACGCTGCGGCGGGTTGCGCGGATCCAGCGGCAGCCAGCCGGCACCGGCCTTGAGCGTGGCGAGGATCATCACCACCAGGTCGAGGCCGCGCTCGTCGAGCAGTGCCAGCAGGTCGCCGTCCTGCACGCCATTGGCGCGCAGGTGGCGGGCCAGGCGGTTGGCAGCGCGGTTCAGTTGATCGAAGGTAAGGCTACGCTCGCCATGCACCACGGCAATTCGCTCGGGCGTTTGCCGCACTTGCTGTTGCAGGCGCTCGATGTACAGCGGCTGCAACAACGCCTCGTCCGCCGCCACGTCGCCAGTGGCCCAGGCGTGCTGCTGAGCAATCTCCATGGCATCGAGCATGGTCAGGCGTTGTAGCGGGGTGTCCGTATCGCGCGCCAGGGCTTCGCCCATGTTCAGCAGCAGCGTGCGGAAGTGGCGCAGCATCTGCTCGATTTCATCACGCAGGAACCAGTCGGTCTGGTAGGTCAACTGCAGGTGCAGGCGCTCGCCGGGCACGATCACCACGGTGATCGGATAGTTGGTGTGGGTGCGGTTGGCCATGTCGCTGATCAGGTAGTCCAACTGGCCCTGACGCAGGCTGGCGGAAATCGGCGCGTTCTCGAAGACGAACAGGCTCTGGAACAGATCCTGGCGTTGCACCTCGCTCCAGCTCTGAATCTGCGCCAGCGACACGCTTTCGTGCTCGCGCAGGCTCAGGTTCTCCGCCTGCAAAGCCTTGAGCCAGGCTCCGAGCGATTGTTGCGGCTGCCAGTTCCAGCGTAGCGGCAGGCTGTTGATAAACAGCCCGACGATGCTTTCCATGCCCTGCATGTGCACCGGGCGCCCGGCCACGGTGACGCCGAACAGCAGATCGCGATTGCCGCTGTAACGCCCCAGCAGCAAGGCCCAGGCGCCCTGCACCAAGGTATTGAGGGTGATGCCCAGACGGCTGGCGGCCTGCTGCAGGCCCTGGGTCTGCTCGACGCTGAGGTGCTCGACGCAATCCTCCACCGGCTCCGGCGCATCCGTAACGCGCCCAGGGTGGCCGAAGCCAAATTGATTGGGCGTGTCGAAACCGGCCAGGCGTTGCTGCCAGAAGGCCTGATGCTCTTCAGGTTTCTGCTGTTCCAGCCAGCGGATGAAATCGCGGTACGGGCGTGGCTTGGGCAGTTCCAGGCGCCGCCCCTCACGCGCCGCGCGGTAGCCGTCGAGGAAGTCCATCATGATGATGGAGAAGCACCAGGCATCCATCAGTATGTGGTGATAGCTGCGCACGAACTGATAGGTGTCTGGCGCCAGCTTGAACAGGCGCACACGCATCAGCGGCGCCTGGGTGAAATCCAGCCCCTGGCGGCGCTCCTCGGCCAGCAGATGTTCCAGGCGCGCCTGCTGCTCGGCCTCGTCGATAGCCGACCAGTCCTCATAGGTGATAGGCAGTTCGACCTGCTTGTGCACCACCTGCATGGGGCGCTTCTGCTGCTTCCAGACGAAGGAGGTGCGCAGCAGTTCGTGGCGCTCCACCACCTGTGCCCAGGCCTGGCGAAAAGCCTGCAGATCGAGCTGCGGCAGCACCATGACATGGCGGTACTGCAGCAGATACATGCCCTTGCCCGGATGCATCAGGCTGTGGAACAGCAGCCCCTGCTGCATGGGCGCCAACGGGTAGATGGCCTCGATATTGCGGGAAAGTGCCTTGACCTTGTCGTTCATGCCGAGGGTCTCCTTGCCGTGGGCTGGGGATATGGGGGCGCCGGGGATGGTCATTGCAGTTGCTCCAGCAGACCGAGGAATTCGTCATCGGAAAGCCCCGAGTCGGCGAAGTCGGCGGCGGTGGCGCGACCGGCTTCGGGATCCAGGCAGTGTTCGAGCAGGGCTTCGATGCGCTGCTGAAATTGCTGCGCCAGCGCGCCGATCAGGGCCTGCTCATGCACCTGCGGGGCGTAGCGCCATTCGATGTGCAACTGGCCCTGGTCGACCAGGGCGGTGACGTCGAGCAGATGGGTGCGGCAGGTGTCGGGGGCGCGCATGGCCGGGCACAGCGGCTGCGCCAGGCGCCACAGGCGCGAGCCGCCGAGCCACTGATCGACACGGCCCAGGTAGTTGAAGGTGAGCAGCGAGGCGGCACCAAGCTGCTGTGGATCGAGGCGCAGCAGGCCGTAGCCGATGCCCTGCTCCGGCACGCGGCGCAATGTCTCCTTGGCAGCGATGATCGCCTCTTCCGGCTGTTCGGCAGCGGGCACGGCCAAGGGGTAGCGGCTGGTGTGCCAGCCCACCGAACGCGACAGATCCGGGCCCTGCTCCCAGCCGCTGCGACCGTGGCTTTCCATCTCCAGGGTGACCTGCTCGCGTCCCAGCCATTGACCGATGACAGAGGCCAGGGCGGCGACCAGCAGATCCTGCACCTGAGTGCTGTAGGCCTCATGGCAATCGCCCAGCAACTGCTCAGTCTTCTCGGCAGATAGACGCGTCTCCAGCGTGCGGCTTTCGCCGTACAGGCTGACCACGCGGGTCACCTCGCCCTCCTCTGCCAACTGCGCCTGCCAGTATTCGCGCTGAGCCAAAACGGCCGGCTCCTGACGATGGCGCTGCAGGGCCTCACTCCAGCGATGGAAGCTGGCGGAAACGACTGGCAGCGCGGCCTGCGGGTCGAGGTACAGGCTTTCCAACTCCTCTAGCAGCACCTGCCAGGACACCGCATCGACCAGCAAATGGTGCGCCGTGCACAGCAGATGCCCGCTGCCGGTGAAATACACCCAGCGGATCAAGGGCGCTCTATCCAGTTGCCAGCCCTGCTGCCACTGCTCCAGCAGCACGTCATCCAACGGCTGATCGACCACCTGCAGCAGCTTGCCGGCCATCTCTGCCGACCACGGCTGATAGCGTTGCTGCCAACCCTGTACGCCCCGTTCGAAGACCAGACGCAAGCTGCTGTGACGCTGCAGCAAGGTAGCCAGAGCCTGGCCCAGGCGCGCCGACTCCAGCGGCTGCTGAACGGCCAGCAGCAGAGACTGGTTCCAGTACTGCGGCGTATTCTGCTGCTGATCGAAGAACCAGGCCTGGATCGGCGTCAGGGCGAAAGCGCCGCTCGGCTCGGCGCTATCGACCTTGGTTTGTTCGACCACACTGGCGAGGTCCACGGCCTGCTCGGCCCAGCCGCTGACCGAAGGAAACTCGAAGATCTGCTTGGGCTTGAGCTGCAGGCCCTGCTGCTTGGCGCGGGCGATGATCTGCAGGCTGAGGATCGAGTCGCCGCCGACCGCGAAGAAGTTGTCGTCGGCTTGCAGATCAGGCTTCTCCAGAATCTCCCGGGCAATCGTCAGCAGGCGCTCGACCCTGGCCCGCTGCGGCGTCTGCGCAACAAGCGCCAGCGCACGCACGCTGGGTTCGGCGAACAGTTGCTTGGGCGTGAGGGTGATCCGCTGCTGGCGTGCGCGGGCAATGATCTGCAGGCCGAGAATCGAGTCGCCGCCATGGGCGAAGAAGTTGTCGTCCGGACCGATGCCGGGGTTGCCCAACAGTTCGCGCCAAATCGCCAGCAAAGCGCGTTCGACTTCGTTCAACGGCTGCTCGGCACGCGCTTCGACGCTGCGCGGCGCTTGCTCGGTCAGCGTCAACAGCGCCAGACGATCGACCTTGCCATTGGCCAGCAGCGGCATGGCCTCCAGGCAGTGCCACTGCGCCGGCTGCATATAGTCCGGCAGGCGCACCTGCAGAGCCGCCTGAATGCCAGCCAGTGCGCTCGGCGCGGCGACCAGGAAAGCCACCAGGCGATTGCCCGTCAGCGGCGTCGGTACATTCAGCACGCGCACGTCCTCGACCTGTGGCAGCGCGCGCAATTGCGCCGCCACCTCCGAAGGCTCGACGCGATAGCCGCGAATCTTCACCTGCTCGTCCAGACGCCCAAGGAACAGCACTCGCCCCAGATGATCGAGGCGCACCCGGTCGCCCGTGCGGTAACCCAGCTTACCGAAGCGCGCCTGATCGGCCTCGCTGGCACTCAGATAACCACGCGCCACGGTCGCGCCCTCGATATACAGCTCGCCGCTGGCGCCAGCCGGCAGCACTGCGCCATCCGGCCCGCGCACGCTGATGCGCACGTTGCCTAGGGGACGTCCGAGCGGCGCGTCGCCCTCGCCTTCAACTTCGTGGGTCAACACGCCCACCGTGGTTTCGCTGGGCCCGTAGTGGTTGACGATACGCAGGCTCGGGCTCAGGGCACGCACCCGCGCCAGCAGATCGGCGCCCAAGGCTTCGCCGCCAAGTACCAGACACTGACGCGGCAACAGACGCTGCGGCTCGCTGGCCACCAGCAGGGCATTGAGGTGCGAGGGTACGATCTTCAGCATGTCCACGGGCTGCTGCCCGAGCAGCGCCGCCAATTCCTCGGCGTCGAAGGCCAGCGCCTCGTCCAGCAGACGTAAGCGCCGGCCGCTGAGCAGTGCGCCGAACAAGGCGGTGTGGCCCAGATCCGTGGCGCAACTGGCCAGGCTCGTCAGGCTGGCTTCGTAGCTCAGTTGCAGGCGTTCCAGGCAGGCGCTGACGTAGTGAATGAGGTTGCCCTGGGTCACCTCCACGCCCTTGGGCCGCCCGCTGGAGCCGGAGGTGTAGACCACGTAGGCCGGCAGATCCGCGGGTAGACCGGCACGCAGCGGTGCATCGCTAAATAGCGGCGCACTCGGCACGACCAGCCACTGTACCGACGTTGGCAACCAGTGCGGGCGCTCACCCATACCGACACAGACCCTGGGCGTGGCATCCAGGCAGATGCCCTGCAGGCGCGACTCGGGCCACTGCGGGTCGAGGGCCAGATAGGTGGCGCCGCACTGCCAGGCGGCGAGCATATGCATCACCAGTTCGCGGCTGCGTGGCAGGCACAGGGCAATCCGATCTCCCAGCGCGCTCAGCGAGCCTTGCAGGCGCTCGCCACGGGCGACCACGGCTCCGGCCAGCTCGGCATAACTCAACTGGCCCTGCCGATCCTCCAGGGCGATGGCCTGCGGTTTTGCCGAGCAGTGTTTGGTGAAGGCCTGCCAGGCACTCTCCTCCAGCACCGGCAGAACCTCGCCAGACAACTGCGAACGCTGTTCGGGAGCCAGCCAGTTCAGCTCGGAGAAAGGCACGTCCGGCTGCTCCATGGCCGCCATGACCAGGGCAAGGAACTGCGCCTGGAAACGCTCGACGCTTTCGCGCCGATACAGCGCCTTGCTGTAGCGCCAGCGCCCGATGAACTCGGGCAGGTCATCGATTATCACCAGGTTCAGTTCGTGAGCCGCGCCACGCTGCTCGCCGATCATGCGCTCGATGTAACGCTCGAACGGCACGTCACGTTCCTTGTTCAGCGTGAACATGTGCTGGAACACCGGCGCCCGGCCCATCTGCCGCGGCAGATCCAGATGCTTGGCCAGCCGCGCGAAGGGATAGTGACGATGGCGCAAGGTCTGCCTGACAGTGGCTGCCACCTGCTTGGCCCACTCAGCACTGGACAGGTCACGACGCAAACGGCAGCGCACCGGCAAGGGGTTGACCAGATAGCCCGGCAGCTCGGCCTGCTCGCGCTTCAGACGCCAGCCGCTGGGCGTGCCGAGGACGAAATCATCCTGCCCCGACAGCACGCCGAGAAACTGCTGGAACAACGAGAACCAATAAACGTAGGGCGTCACACCCAGACGCCTGGCCACCGCACGCAGGCGCTCGCTGTCGTCGGCGCCAAAATGAAACGACAGCTCCCCACCGTCGAAGCCCTGACTGCTGCCATAGGCGAAATCGGTCGGCAGCTCCAGCGTCGGCACATCAGCCAACTGCGTTTGCCACCAGGCCAGCTCCTCGGCCTCGATCGCCTCGCTGCGCACGTACAGATCGCAACACCAGTTGCGGTAGGCCTGAGGGTCGACATCGGCAAGCGCTTGCTCATCGACCTGGGCGAACAGCTCACTGAACAGCACATCGAAGGTGGTCAGGTCGGAGGCGATATGGTGAATACCCAGCAATACCGTGTGCTCGGTACGTTCACCCAGCTCATTGCTCAACAGCACCAGGCGGCTGACTTCACCAGCGGCCAGGTCGAAAGGCGTGTCAGCCAGCTCGATCACGCGGCGCTGGATACTGGCTGCATCTGCACCCTGCAAGGTTTCGCATTGCAGCGAGGTGGGCTGCGGGCGGCTGTCCCATTGCAGTAACTCGCCATCACGCTCGACATAGGCGCTACACAGGTGCGGGTAGCGCTGCTGCACCACCTGCCAGGCCCGCTCCAGACGCTGCGGCAGATCGGCCCAGAGGTACTGCGGCCTGACCCGCCCAGCCAGTGCGATGTTGTAGGCGCAACTGTTCGGCTCCATGCGCTGCAGAAACCACAGAGCCTGCTCGTTATCGCTGAGCGGGCGCGCCGCGAAATAATCCGCGTGGAGCTCGAGCCACGACAGAATCTCACCGCTGCGTGCCAGCAGCTCCTGTTCCAGATCGGCATTCAAGGCCTGCGGCGTAGCGGCCGCAATCATCAAACGGCCTTCACTCGCGGACAGGCGAATACCGCGCAGCCAGCAGTCACGCATCAAGCGATCGAGCATGTGTCGTCCTTCTTCTTGCAGATTCGAGGTCTGCCGCCTGCGCGGCGGCATCAGGAGTGAGGGCATCAGCCCGCTGGTGCGGGCTCGGCCATGGCCACCACGACCTTGCGCGGCCCCTGGAAGGTGGAACGCCCGTGGGCGACCAGCATGTTGTCGAGCATCAGCGCATCGCCGGCCTGCCAGGGAAAACTGACCTGAGTGCGCTGCAGCACATCGCGCACATGCTCCAGTGCGTCCAGCTCGATGGGCGAGCCATCGCCGTAGAAGACGTTACGCGGCACGCCCTCCTCGCCGACGATGGACACCAGCGTTTCGCGCAGTGCCGCCGGCAGGTTGGAGATATGGAACAGGTGCGCCTGATTGAACCAGACCCACTCCCCCGTGACCGGATGCTGAGCAATGGCCTGACAGATCTGGCGCGTGCACAGCTCGCCATCGTCCTTCCACTCGAAGTCGATCTGGCTGAGGCGGCAGAAGCGCTCGACCTCGCTGCGATCTTCGGTGCTGAAGGCCTGCTGCCAGGTGAGATCCAGCCCATTGCCGTAGTTGCGCACGTACATCAGGCGCTTGTCGGCGAAGCGCTGACGAATGACGGGATCGATGCGTTGATAGACCAGGCGACTGTCGGCAATCGGGGTTTCACCACCGGCCTGCGCCGCCTGGATGCAGTGAAACCAGATTTTCATTGGCCAATTCAACGAGTAGGACTGTTCGTTGTGCAGCGGAATGACCTGGTGAGCGGGGTATTCGGTCGAGGTGTAGACGCGGCTGTTGAGCTTGGTACGCGGCGTGGACGCATAGTCGTAGGTCAACAGCTCATGACCGAAGCTGCGGGCAAAATCCTCGAAGTCACCGGCGTCGCGAAAGGCGAAATCACGGAAGAGGACGCCGCCAGCGGCCTGCAACTGACTGTCGACAGTGCGCCTGATCAGATCGGCATGATCGCGCCAGGACTCGCCCGGCACCGGGGCACGCAAGATGAATGGCAGAGCACCCTCGCTATCTGCCTGAACCCTATCCAGTGAATGGTCTGCGCGGGAGAGCGAGTCGGTAAGCATCTGGATTCCTTGGTGCTACTGATTAGGCGCACCAAATTATCGCAAAACAAACTCACTATCAAACAGGAATTAATATTATTTGAGAATAAAACACGAATCGTTCACAGCGTCGCGGCAAACCCCCGAAACAGGCGAGTCAGAGCCACTATTTGGCCATGCCGAAACAGAGCATCATCATTTTTCCTGCAGGTTGTAGGCACGCTCACCAATGTGCGACAGCAGCAGATAAGCCGAACCGATCATGCCCTGCATGGTGTCGGCGAAGCGGCTGCGGTTGAAGTAGAGGAACTGATGATTCTTCACCGCGAACAGGTTCTGCCATTGCGGCGAACGGCGAAACGCCTCGGTGCCGGCTTCCGAGTCGAGCATTTCCTCGTAGGTATCGATGATGAAGTCGCTGTCGAAGTCGCCAATGCGCTCCAGGCTGTAAGGCACATTCTGGCGCGCCTCTTTGAAGGCCGCCACGCGCCCCAGGCCGAAGTCGGCGATCACGTCATCCATGCCGGAGCGACCAATCAACTGGAAGCCATCCGGGTAGACCTCCAGGGTGGTCACGGTGATGCGCCCGGGATCCTTCACCCGCTTGGCGAACTCGCCAACGATCCACTGGTACTCCTTGAGCATCTCCTGGTAGCGCTGCTGCTTGCCCACCAGATCGGCCAGCTCCTTGGCGTAGGTCTTGATATCGGCCTCGCGCGCCGGCAGCAGCACCACGGGCGCGATCTTGCTCAGCCGCTCCTTGAGCTCCTCGTGATAGGACAGCCCGACGATCAGGTCCGGCTTCAGCGCGGCAATGGCCTCGAGATCGGGCGACTGGTGCGAGCCGACATAGCGGATGGCGGAAACGTCGAAACGCTGCTGAGCACCACGAAACAGCGCATCGGAGAACAGCTTCTTGCGCCCGGCGGAGCCGCAGGGCGTTACCCCTAGCTCGAGCAACTGCGTAGTCAGGCTGAGGTCGTGCAAGGACACCACGCAACGCGGCGCAACCGGCACCTCGACGCGGCCAAACTGATTCTCGAACACCCGCATCTCAGCAGCGAACGCCTGCACGGAAGTCAGGCCAACCAACGCACAACCCAGCAGCAAAAAAGCTCTCAGCGTTACCATCATCGTCGTCATGTCCTTGAGTGAAGGCGCGTCAACGGTTGCGTTGCCGCGCCAGCAAAACCAATAGATAGGGTGCACCGATAAGCGCCACTACCAGCCCGGCAGGTAGCTGCAGCGGTGGCATTAACGCCCGGCCGAGGGTGTCGCCGAGCAAGACCAGTACGGCGCCGAACAGCGCCGACAGTGGCAGCAACGCACCATGTCGATCACCACAAAGCTGGCGGGCCAGGTGCGGCGCGACCAGACCAACGAAGGTCATCACACCGATATTGGCCACCGTCGCGGCGGTCAGCATCACGCTGCTGAGCAACAACAGAAGCATCAGCCCGGTCAGGTTGAGGCCTCGACTGAGCGCCACGCCCTCACCCAACTGCATGAGATTGAGCTGACGATGGCACAACAGCAGCGGCAACCCTGCGATCAGCAACCACAACGCCAGGCTCTTTACCTGCGGCCAGCCGCCACGGTGCAGGCTACCGCCCAGCCACATCAGTGCCGACTCGACGCGATCGATATTGCCGTAGGTGATCAGCAGGTCAGCGACGGCGCCGAGCATGGCCGTCAGCCCCACACCAACCAGAATCAAACGCAGTGGTGCGATGCCGCCGCGCCAGGACAGCCCGACGATGAACAACGCCACCGCCAGTCCGCCCAGCAACGCCGCCATTGGATAAAGCTGCAGCGGTAGCGCTGACGGCCATAGCACCAGAATCAGCAGCATGGTGACGCTGGCCCCCGCCTCCACCCCTACCAGGCCGGGCGCCGCCAGAGGATTACGCGTCAGCGACTGCATCAGCACGCCTGCCAAAGCCATGGCCGCGCCACCGAGAATCGCCAGCAAGATGCGTGGCAGGCGCAACTCCCACAGCACGTTGTCCTGTATGGCCGACAGATCGCCGATAAACAGGCTCTGCCAGAGCTGAGCCATACCCAGCGAATAGCTGCCCACCGTGGCGGCGTAGAGCGCCAACCCCAGCAGCAGCACGACCAGTAACAGCGCGGACAGCATATCGATCGGCCGGCCGATCCAGGGCAGCCCGGCGAGACGTCTGGGCGTCGTCAGCCAGCGGCTCATTTCAACTTCCTCAGCACCAGGACGACGAACACCGGGCCACCGATCAGCGCCGTGACGATACCCGTGTTGAGTTCATAGGGGCTGACCAGGGTACGCGCAACGACATCGGCCAGAATCAGCAACAAGCCGCCCAGCAATGGCGTCGCCAGCAGTAGGCGACGCAAGTCATGCCCTACCAGCAGCCGCGCTGCATGCGGCACCACCAGCCCTACGAAACCGATAGGCCCGGCCAGGGCCACCGCGCAGCCAGACAGCAGCACAACCGCAGCCAGACTCAGCAGGCGCATGCGCAGCAGATTGACGCCCATGCTCGAAGCCACCTGCGCCCCGAGACGATAGGCATTCAGTGCCCGGACGTTGATCAGGCAAAGCACCACACCTGCGGCCAGGTATGGCCAGAGCCAGCTTGGCAGGTTGGCGCCAGCGATGCCCAGCGAGCCGGTCAGCCAACGGCGCAGACTATCGAGCCCCTGCTGATCGAGCAGCAGCAAGATAGCCGTGATGGAACCGAACAGCGCGGCCATCATTGCCCCGGAAAGCGTCAGGCGCACCGGATTGGGCCTACGCCCCGCCAGCAGCATGACCCCAACTGCGGCAACCAGAGCACCACTGAAGGCGAACAGCGGAATCATGCTCATGTCGTTGCCGGGCAACACCAGCAGCCCCACCACCACGAACAGCGCCGCACCACTGTTGATACCAAGAATGCCCGGATCAGCCAGAGGGTTGTCCCCCACGGCCTGCATCACCGTGCCCGCCAGACCCAGACAGCCACCCACCGCCATTGCCACCCACAGGCGCGGCAGACGAGAGCCCTGAATCACACTGTGATCGGAATTACTCGGGTCGTAGGCCACCAGCGCCTGCCAGACATCGCTCCACGGGATCGACTTGGCGCCCACCGCCAGATGCAGCATCGAGGCCAGGCCGACACCCACCAGAATCGACAACCAGATCGGCCAGGCCCACGCACGCATCACAGGCTTACCTGGCAATCAACGACGCGAGAGCGTGTGGATGAAGCCGGTACGCACAAAGGGTCGCCCGAATGCGGATCGGTAATGATGTGCGCATCCAGATCGAATACGGCCTTGAGGTTGTCCGGCGTGAACACATCCGCTGGAGCCCCCTGCGCATGCACCTTGCCCCGGCGCAGCATCACCAGATGATCTGCGTAGCGCGCAGCCTGGTTCAGGTCGTGCAACACGGCGACAATGGTGCGCCCCTGGTCACGCAGCTCGGCCAACAGCTCGAGCAAGGCAATCTGGTGGGCAATATCGAGAAAGGTGGTGGGCTCGTCGAGCAGGATCACCGGCGTGTCCTGCGCCAGGGTCATGGCGATCCAGCAGCGCTGCAGCTGGCCACCGGACAGGGTGGACAAGGTGCGATCCAGCAGCGTGGTGATGTCGGCCAGCGCTACCGCTCGATCCACTGCCTGCTGATCCTTCTCGCTCCACTGCTGCCACCAGTTCTGCCAGGGGTAGCGCCCCTGCATGACCAGCTCACGCACCGTGATACCGGCAGGTGAGGTGGTGCGCTGTGGCAACAGAGCAACGCGCTGAGCCAACTCGCGCCGCGAAAACTGCGCATGCGGCCTGCCCTCGAGCAGCACCTCACCACTGGCCACACGCTGCATGCGCGCCAGCACATTGAGCAAGGTGGTCTTGCCACAGCCATTGGCGCCAATCAGCGCGGTAAAGCAGCCATCGGGAATCGTCAGGCTGATGTCATCCAGCACCTTCAGCTCGTCAAACCGGAGCTGAAGTCGCATCGCTTTCAACATGCGCACACACTCGAATTCGAACCACGCCGCCAACCACTGACCAGCTCGAAGGCCAGACAGACTGACGGACATACGGGGTTCACCGCGAAAATCGTACCCAGCTCGACTTGCCTTGCTCCGTGCCAGTGTTCGAGCCTTGGGTCATTGCACGTAGCTTGCAGCAATAGCCTAGTGAAGACAATAAATTGTTAAGTAGTACAAATCTTTCTCATTTAGATGTAGAGTTCACGGCGCTATAGCAACCTGCCAACAGCGCTGCGCCATGATGGATCGTCAGAATGTCCTCGGCCACGCGCAGACATACCTCTAAAGACAACAGGACCCGTCACGCATGCGCCACGTATCGTTGCAAGAACGCCCGGAACACACCGCTCGACGCCCAGGATTTCGTCTTACAGCTATCGCCCTGGCTATGGCTAGCCTGAGTTCAGCGGGGTTATCTGCAGCCGAGCGAGACACCACGAATGCCACTCAGCCAGTGGAACTCGGCGCCACGACAGTGACCGGCCAGGCCCAGGAAAAACCCACGGGCTACGTGCCGGGTTACGTGGCCAAGCGCAACATGAGCGCGACCAAGACCGATACGCCGATCACCGAAACGCCGCAGTCGCTGTCGGTGGTGACCAGCGACGAGATCCGCGACCGCCAGTCGGAAACGTTGGCCCAGGCGCTGAGCTACACACCAGGGTTCACCGCCAGTTCGACCGCTTTCAACCGCACTGCGGATCGCTTCCGTATCCGCGGTTTCGAGGTCGAGTCCGGCACCGGCGGTTCGCTGCGCGATGGCCTGCGTCTGCAGAACAATTCCTACGACGGGATTCAGGAGCCTTATGGCCTGGAGCGCGTCGAGGTCGTTCGCGGCGCCGCTTCGGTGCTCTATGGTCAGCTCTCGCCCGGCGGCATGGTCAATGGCGTCAGCAAGCGTCCGACCGAAACGCCCTTCCATGAGCTGAACCTGCAAGTAGGCTCCCACGACCGCAAGCAACTCGCTGCAGACTTCAGCGGCCCGCTGGCTGGCAGCGACACCCTGAGCTATCGCCTGACCCTGCTCAGCCGCAACAGCGACACCCAGCAGGATCATATCAACGACGACAAGTTCTACATCGCCCCGGCGCTGACCTGGCGCCCCAACGAAGACACCTCGCTGACCCTGCTGTCCTTCTACCAGAAGACCGATACGCGCTTCCCCGCGTCCCTGCCCTATCAGTTGGTCAAAGGTGTAGGTGATAGCGCTTTCAAGATCGGTCGCCACGATTTCATCGGCGAGCCGGACTACGACGACATGAACGGCGAGATGTCGACGCTGGGCTACGAATTTCAGCACCACTTCAACGAAAACTTCACGCTCAATCATAAGCTGCGATATTACGAGTCGGATGTGAAGTTCAACTACGTTCAGCTTCCATTCTCGGGAGCGGCCAGAAGAGCAGCAATTGCGCAAGCCTCAGCCACTGGCATTCTGGCACGCCAATACAGTGATCGACGCGAGCGCGCGCGAACCTGGGCCAGCGATACCAATATTGAGTCGAAATGGCAGCTCGGTAGCACCGAGCACACCGTACTGGTTGGTTTCGACGGCTACGACACCTCCTACGACTCGCATAACTTCCGTGGCAACGCCCCAAGCCTGGATCTGACCCGTTACAACTATGGACAACCGGTAGTAGTAAACAAGGATCGCAGCCTGGATCGCGGCTCACAGCTCGACACACTACAAAAGGGTGTCTATTTCCAGGATCAGATCAAGTTCGACGACAAGTGGATATTGCTGCTCGGCGGCCGCCATGACTGGGCCGATCAGCAGCAAATGGCGCATCGCAATGACACCAAGGCCAGTCAGGATGACGAAGCCACTACTTACCGCGCAGGACTGGTCTACGTCGCAGATAATGGCCTGGCACCCTATATCAGCTACAGCGAGTCGTTCTTCCCGGTTTCCGTTGCGTCAGTCACCGGCCAGACCTTCGACCCCACCGAAGGCAAGCAGTATGAAGTCGGCGTGCGCTATCAGCCCAAGGACAGCAACCTGCTACTCAGTGCTGCCATTTACGAGTTAACCCAAACCAACGTCCTGAGCACCGACAACAATGGCGATCCTCAGCAGACAGATGAAGTCCGTTCCCGGGGCCTTGAACTCGAAGCCAAAGCGGACGTCACCACGGCTCTTAGCCTGATCGCCTCCTACGCTTACACCGATGCTCGTATTACCAAGACCGTCGACCCTGATAAAAGCGTTGGCCAACGCAGCGACGATACGCCCTACCACCAGGCCGCCCTGTGGGCCAGCTACGACTTCGTCAACTGGGGTATTCCGCAACTGACCGTAGGCGCCGGCGCTCGCTACATGGGTACAACCCAGGCCTCGGAAATGGATTCGGCCATGCCTGCCTATACCCTGTTCGACGCCATGGCCCGCTACCAGATCGACGACCACTGGAACGTGACCGTCAACGCCAGCAACCTGGCCAACAAGCGCTACACGCAGTGCTCGTTCTCCACCTGCCAATACGGTGACGAACGCACCCTGCTGACCTCGGTGAACTTCAACTGGTGATGCGTCCATACCCAGCAAACCGATGGAGTGGCAGGCTTCTACCGAAGCCTGCTGCCATCCTTGCAAACCACCAAAAACGAAAAAGCCGGCTGCAATAGCCGGCTTTTTCGTTGCGGAGTCGATGGCGTCCCCTGCTGGAATCGAACCAGCATCTAGCCCTTAGGAGGGGCTTATTCTATCCGTTGAACTAAGGGGACACGGCCGTATTGGCAACGACCGGGCCGCATCTTAGCGGCGACGCACGCATTTGTCATGTCGTGCCCCTCTCGCTGCCTAGCGCTGCCAGCTTTGGGAAACCACCCTGAGGGCCGCTGCAGCGCGCAGTGGTTGCACACCGCCGCGCAGACGCTCCAGCGCCATGCGGTCGGCAATCGCAGTGGTGGTCTCGCCTTCGCGTTCAGCGCGCTGGAAGATTTCCGTCAGGGTCGGGCCGATACCTTCGATATGCGCCTTGAGCTCAGCCGCAGTGCCGCCGGTGCGCTCGTAGCAGACGTCGATGATGCCACCTGCATTGATCGCATAATCCGGCGCGTACAGGCACTCGCGGCGGCGCAGCAGCTCGGCCAGGCTGGCATCGGCCAGCTGATTGTTGGCGGCGCCGGCGATGATCGGTGCACGCAGTGCTTCGAGGGTTTGCAGGTTGACGATGGCGCCCAGCGCGCACGGCGCGAACACGTCCACGTCGAGGCGGTAGATGTCGTGCTGGCCGACCGCAGTGGCGCCTAGCTGGCTGACCGCGCGCTGCACGTTGGCCTCGAAGATGTCCGTCACCCATAGCTGCGCGCCGGCTTCCTTGAGCAGCTTGGCCAGGCCAAAACCGACTTGGCCGACACCCTGGATGGCCACGCGCACGCCTTCAAGATCCTGACGCCCCAGGCGATGCGCTGCGGCCGCCTGGATGCCGATAAATACGCCATAGGCGGTCGAAGGCGACGGATCGCCGTCACGGCTGCCACCGCCGAAGGCTTCACGCTGCCCGGCGCCGGCCACATGGCGGGTGCGCTCGGCCATGATGCGCATCTCGGCCACGCCGGTGCCCGAATCCGCCGCAGTGACATAGCGCCCGCCCAGGCTGTCGACGAAATCGCCCATGGCCTGGAACAGCGCCTCGCTCTTGCCGGTGTGCGGGTCGCCGATGATCACCGCCTTGCCGCCGCCAAGCGGCAAACGGGCCAGCGCCGATTTGTAGGTCATGCCGCGCGACAGGCGCAGCACATCGCGCAGTGCCTCTTCGTCAGTGGCGTAGTTCCACATGCGGCAGCCGCCCAGTGCCGGGCCGAGCGTGCTGTCGTGGATGGCGATGATGGCTTTCAGGCCGCTGGCCTGGTCGTGGCCGTAAACCACCTGTTCGTGCTGATCGAAGTCGACGTGAGTGAAGACGGACATCGGGTTACCTCGGATGTAAAAAGCCGCCCCTCCCCCGCATGGGAGAGGGTGGCAAAGGGGATGGGAAGGTCAGGCAGCCGGTTCGAACAACTGCACCGCGGCGATCTCGCTGACGGTCAGACGCGCCTTGAGCTGCGTTGCCTGTTCGCGCGCCTTGGCCAGCGCCGCGTCCTTGACGTGGCCGTAGCCGCGGATCTGCTCCGGAATCTCGGCCAGCGCCACTGCCGTGCGGTAGTTACCGGCGTTGAGCTCGGCGAGCAGGTAGGCCACGTTGGCTTCGTACTCCTCGATCAGCTCGCGCTCCAGGCGGCGCTCGGCACTGTGACCGAACGGATCGAGCACGCTGCCACGCAGGAACTTGAAACGCGCCAGCACGCCGAATGCCTTGAGCATCCAGGGACCGAAGCTGCGCTTGCGCGGCTCGCCGGTGACCGTATCCGGCTTGCTCAACCAGCTCGGCGCCAGGTGGAACTGCAACTGGTAATCGCCTTCGAACTGCGCTTCGAGCTGTTTGCGGAAGGTCTCGTCACTGTACAGCCGCGCCACTTCGTACTCGTCCTTGTAGGCCAGCAACTTGAAGTAGTAGCGCGCCACAGCCTTGCTCAGGCGCTGCTGGGCATCGCTGTCGGCCTTGCGCACACGCTCGACCAGCGCCCGGTAGCGTTCGGCATAGGCCGCGTTCTGGTAGGCGGTCAGGCGCTGCACACGGTCGGCGACGATCTCATCGAGCGTGCTGCAATGCGGCACTTCGACGACCTTGGGCGCAGCGACTTTCTCCACCGCGGTCAGGTCATGCGCGGCGCGACGGCCCCAGAGGAAGGCCTGCTGGTTGAGCTGCACCGCCACGCCATTGAGCTCGATGGCCTTGTTGAGCGCCTCTGCCGACACCGGCACCAGACCCAGCTGATAGGCATAGCCGAGCATGAACAGGTTGGTGGCGATGCTGTCACCGAGCAACCGGGTCGCCAGGCGAGTGGCATCGACGAAGCGGGTCTTGCCCTCACCCACCGCCTCGCTGATCGCTTCGCGCATGGCAGCGCCGGGCACCTGGGCATCGGGATTGCGGGTGAATTCGGCGGTCGCCGACTCGTGACTGTTGATCACCGCATGGGCGATCTTGTCGTTGAGCTTGGCCAGCGCCTCCTCACTGGACGACACCACCAGGTCGCAACCCAGCAGCAGATCGGTTTCTCCGGCGGCGATGCGCACCGCGTAGATATCGCTCTGCCGCGCAGCGATACGGATGTGGGTGATCACCGGGCCGAACTTCTGCGCCAGGCCGGCCTGGTCAAGCACCGTGCAGCCCTTGCCTTCGATATGCGCGGCCATGCCCAGCAGTGCACCGACGGTGGTCACGCCACTGCCACCGACGCCGGGCAACAGGATGTTCCAGGGCCGACTCAGGGCCGGCTGCTTCGGCTCCGGCAAGGCGATGAACAGCGCGCCCAGGCCAACGGCCTCGGGCTTGCGCAGGCTGCCGCCATGCACGGTGACGAAGCTCGGGCAGAAGCCCTCCAGGCAACTGAAGTCTTTGTTGCAGGCGCTCTGGTCGATCTCGCGTTTGCGCCCCAACTCGGTCTCCAGCGGCAGTACCGAGAGGCAGTTGGATTTGACGCTGCAATCACCGCAGCCTTCGCACACCGCCGGGTTGATGAAGGCGCGCTTGGCCGGATCGACCAGCTTGCCGCGCTTGCGCCGACGGCGCTTCTCGGTGGCGCAGGTCTGGTCGTAGAGGATCACCGAGCAGCCCTTGACCTCGCGCAACTCGCGCTGCACGGCGTCCAGCTCGCGGCGGTGATGGAAGGTCACGCCCGGGGCGAAGGTGGCGCGGGTCGGGTACTTGTCCGGCTCGTCGCTGACCAGGGCGATGCGTTTCACGCCTTCGGCATGCACCTGCTGGCTGAGCTGGTCGATGCGCAGCTCACCGTCGATGGGCTGGCCGCCGGTCATGGCCACCGCGTCGTTGTAGAGGATCTTGTAGGTGATGTTGACCCCGGCGGCCACGGCGGCGCGCAGGGCCAGGTGACCGGAGTGGAAATAGGTGCCATCACCGAGGTTCTGGAACACATGCGGGGTGTCGGTGAACGGCGCCTGGCCGATCCAGGTGGCACCCTCGCCGCCCATCTGGGTAAAGGTATCAGTGCTGCGGTCCATCCACTGGGTCATGTAGTGGCAACCGATGCCACCCAGGGCACGGCTGCCTTCCGGCACCTTGGTCGAACTGTTGTGCGGGCAGCCGGAGCAGAAATGCGGGGTGCGCACAGTCTTGTGCTTGGGCGCGGCCAGGGCCTTTTCCTTGGCATCGAGAAAGGCCAGGCGCTCCTCAATGGTCGGGCTGCTGTAGATCGGCGCCAGGCGCTTGGCGATCACCCGGGCGATCATCGCCGGGGTCAGTTCACCGAGGTTGGGCAGCAGCGAATTGCCTTGTTCATCGAACTCGCCGACCACCCGCGGGCGTTTGCCCACCGGCCAGTTGTATAGCTGCCCCGTAAGCTGGTCTTCGATGATGCTGCGTTTTTCCTCCACCACCAGGATCTCATCCAGGCCTTCGGCGAACTGGTGCACGGACACCGGTTCCAGCGGCCAGCTCATGCCGACCTTGAGCACTCGCAGGCCAACCTTGGCGCACAGCGCCTCGTCCAGGCCGAGGTCATCCAGGGCCTGACGCACATCGAGGTAGGACTTGCCGGTGGTGATGATGCCGAGGCGCGGGTTGGGCGAATCGAGTTTGACCTGGTTGAGGTTGTTGGCCAGGGCGAAGGCACGCGCGGCGTAGATCTTGTAGACGTTGAGGCGCTTTTCCTGGGCCAGGGGCGGATCCGGCCAGCGGATATGCACGCCGTCTTCCGGCAGTTGGAAATCCTCGGGAATCTTGATCTGGATGCGCAGCGGATCGACGTCCACCACGGCCGAGGAATCGACGTTCTCGGCGATGGTCTTCAGCGCCACCCAGCAGCCGCTGTAGCGCGACAGCTCCCAACCGATGATGCCGTAGTCCAGCACTTCCTGAACGTTGGCCGGGTTGAGCACCGGAATCGACGCGGCAATGAAGGCGTGCTCGCTCTGGTGGGCGATGGTCGAGGACTTGCAGCCATGGTCGTCACCGGCCAGCAAGAGCACACCGCCGTGCTTGGAGACCCCGGCCGAGTTGCCGTGCTTGAACACGTCGCCGCTGCGGTCGACGCCCGGCCCCTTGCCGTACCACATGGCGAACACGCCGTCGTAGCGCGCGCCGGGGAACAGGTTGGCCTGCTGGCTGCCCCACACTGCCGTCGCGCCCAACTCTTCGTTGATGCCAGGCTGGAAGTGGATGTGGTTTTCCTTCAGGTAATCGCGCGCATCCCACAGGCTCTTGTCCAGACCGCCCAGAGGCGAGCCGCGATAGCCGGAGATGAAGCAGGCGGTATTGAGTCCGAAGGCGGCGTCACGCTGCTTCTGCAGCATGGGCAGGCGGGTCAGCGCCTGGGTGCCGGTCAGGTAGAGGTGACCAGTAGCGAGGCGGTATTTGTCATCCAGGCGGATTTCGGCCAGTGACATGGAGCGCTCCTTTTATTCTTATGGCGAGCACAGGGAGCGCGACGGTAAACACGCTCCGTTGGATCCTGCCGCAGGATCACTGCGACGGATTTGCCTAAATCATGACCGGAGGGTTCCGCTTTTTTCTTTCTTTTTTTCAGCAGCGAGGGCGATACTTCGCATGATCCTTCCAACAATTAAAAAAAATCGGAAACAATCATGCAGGACAAGCTCAGCCCCATCGACCGCCGGATTCTCCGCCTGCTGCAACACAATGCCGACCTCTCGGCTGCCGAGGTAGCAGAAAAGGTCGAGTTGTCGCAGTCGCCCTGTTGGCGACGGATCAACCGCATGCAGGAAGAAGGACTGATCGAGCGCAAGGTCGCCCTGCTCAATCACAAGCGCCTGGGCTTCGGCATCACGGTGTTCGTCGACATCAAGCTATCGGCCCACGGCCGCGGCAATCTGGACGAATTCGAGCAGGCCGTGGTGGGCTATCCGCAAGTGCTGGAGTGCTACAGCATGGCCGGCGGCTCGGACTACCTGCTCAAGGTGGTGGCCAAGGACATCGCCGATTACGAGCGTTTCCTGCGTGACCACCTGTTGCAGCGCCCGCATGTGCATGAAGCGCACTCGCATATCGCCATGAGCGAGGTCAAACGCACCACCGAGCTGCCGCTGGATTAAGACAGGGCCTGGCGCCTGGCCCTGCGCGCCCTCCAAGCGGCCAGCAGCGACGGGCCGAGTGCAGTGAGGGCCGAGCCGAGCACGACCACCACGGCGCCTGCATAGGCGATCCAGTTGACCTGTTCGGGCAGCACATGGTCAGGCCACCAGGTCGATGCCAGGGCCACGGAGACGAACGTCACCAATGGCGTCAGTGCCAGGGTCGCGCTGACTCTCGAGGCCTCCCAGTGCGCCAGCGCCTCGGCGAAGGCGCCGTAGGCCACCAGAGTATTGAGGCAGCAGGCCAGCAGCAGCCAGCCCTGCAGCGGGCTCAGCTCGAGCACCTGCAGCGGCTGCGCCCAGGGCGTCAGCAACAGTGCGCAGGCCAGGTAGATGACCATCATCACCTGCACCGAGCTCCACGAGGTCAGCAGCTGCTTCTGCGCCAGGCCGTAGAAGGTCCAGACGAAGGCAGCAGCCAGGACGGTGAGCACGCCGGTGGTATAGGTGGTCAGCGAGGTCAGCAGTTCGCCCAGACGCTGATTGAAGAACAGACCGAAGCCCAGCAGCATCACCATCAGGCCAATCGCCTGGCCCAGGCTGAAGCGCTCGCGAAAGACGAACAGGCTGCTGATCAGCAGCAGGATGGGCGCCACCTGGATCACCAGTTGCGTGGTACCGGGGCTGAGCAGATTGAGCCCGACCAGATACAGCACATAGTTGGACGTCAGCCCAGCGATGGCCAGCGCCAGCAGCCAACCGCCCTTGCGCCCCAGAGGACGAAAACGTGGCAGCCGGCGGCTCGCAGCGAGGTAGGCCAGCAGCAGGGAACCGGCCACGGCCAGGCGGTACCAGGTGACCGTCACCGGGTCCATCACCTGCAGTACTTCTTTCAATTTGATCGGCAGGATGCCCCACAACACTGACGTGATCAGGGCCAACAGCAGGCCGTACATCCAACGGCCGGATGAAATGTGCATGACAACCTCTGGCAGGCAGCCAACAGAGCGTGTCGACCGCAGCAGAGCATTCTAGGAGAGGCCACCACACCGACACAGCAACAGTTCAGCCCGGTTGCAGCGCAGAACTGTACTGCTGGGCACACCAGCAACGCCAACCAGCCGGCGTCAAAAACCCCAAAAAACCACAGAAAAGCAGCCAAAAGGACGCCAAAGTCGACCACCTGTCGCCTGGCCAGGCAGGCCGCATCGCCCACAGTAGACTCAGCTTATCCAGCCCCTGCAGATGGAGCCCTCACCATGTTCGGCCAACGCAGCCTCGACCCTCAACCGGGTACGCATTACCGCAGCTCACGCGTCAGCGCCGTCAATGGCCAGTATTTCTTCGCCACACGCGAAGGCACGCTGGAAGGCCCCTACCGCTCGCGCCACGACGCCGAACAGAGCATCGTGCGTTACATCGAACGCATGGTCATGGCCGACAAGCTGATGCGCCACAGCAGCGAGCACATTGATAACCTGCAGCGGCGCGAAGCGATCAAGCACAACCAGGAGCCTTGAGCGCTCACGCTACAGGTGCGCCAACCCCAGGTCGCCTCGATGCGCCGCCAGGTGTGGCAAGACCGCCGCCAGCAGCGGCTCCTTGAAGGCATCCTGAAAGCGGTGCGCCAGGCCCGGAATCAACTTGAGCTCGGCTCCCTTGATGTGCGCCGCCACGTGCACGCCATGCATCACCGGCAACAGCGGGTCGGCGGTACCGTGTACCACCAGTGTCGGCACCTTCAGGCGATTGAGCAGTTCGACCCGGCTGGACTCGGCAAGAATCGCCAGTAACTGGCGCTGCACCCCTTCGGGGTTGAAGGCACGGTCATAGGCGACCTCGGCCTGGTGCAGAAGCAGGGCACGATCATCATGCACCGCCGGGCTACCGAGCGCCGCCAGCAGGTCCGCCTGTTGCTGCAACGCCGCCTCGCGACTGCCCGCCTCGCGTCTTGCCAGCAGCGCCACCAGCGCATCGCTGGGGGCCGGCAAACCCTGGGCACCCGAGCTGGTCATCACCAGCGTCAGGCTCAGCACCCTCTGCGGCGCCAGGTCGGCCAGGTGCTGGGCGATCATGCCGCCCATGCTCGCGCCCAGCACATGAAAGCGCTCGACACCGAGCTGATCCATCAGCCCCAGAGCATCGCCGGCCATGTCCCGCAGGTGGTAAGGCACGCCGAGGGACAACCCCAGGCGATAGCGCAGCACTTCGTAAGGCAGGTTGATGCTTGGCGCAGGCTTTCGCCAACTGCTCAGACCCACATCGCGGTTGTCGAAGCGTACGACGCGAAAACCCTGCTGACA
Source organism: Pseudomonas spartinae (assembly GCF_965197125.1). Taxonomy (NCBI): domain Bacteria; kingdom Pseudomonadati; phylum Pseudomonadota; class Gammaproteobacteria; order Pseudomonadales; family Pseudomonadaceae; genus Pseudomonas; species Pseudomonas spartinae. The sequence goes on along the minus strand of NZ_CBDAMB010000005.1, from coordinate 177,530 downwards.
CAAACGCTCGACCACCTCGTCAGGCCAGTGGATCAACTGCCCGCCCAGCCCCATCACCAGCAGCAGAGTCGGATCGCGCTCACTGCCAACACTTTGATAGGCCAGGCGCACATCGCCAACGTCGGCATAGCGGGTGGGCTCATTCAGATCACAACGATTGGCCGCAAGAGTCGGCAGGCCGCATAGCAATGCGGCGAGAAAGATCAGTACACGCATGAAAAACACCAGAAACGCAGAACCCCACTGAAACGCGAGTCTGATGAAAGTCATTCGGCGGCGCTGCCACACAAGCGTGACAGTTTGATGAAGGAGGACGAACGGTTGCCCGAATGGTGACCAAAAGCCCAGCCCAGAGCGTCGCGCTGCCCTCCCCTCAGGTGCCCGAGGGAGGGGCAGCGCGACTGGCGGCAATCAGGCCAGCTCGACGCGCAACTGCCTGGCAGCGGCGACCATGTTCACCAGCGCGGCTTCGGTTTCCGGCCAAGCGCGGGTCTTCAGGCCGCAATCGGGGTTGACCCACAGGCGCTCCAGCGGAATGCGCCGTGCCGCCTTGCGCAGCAACCCGGCCATCTCGGCACTGTCAGGCACACGCGGCGAGTGAATGTCATAAACGCCCGGGCCGATCTCGTTGGGATATGCGAAGCGCTCGAAAGCCTCCAGCAACTCCATGTCCGAACGCGAGGTCTCGATGGTGATGACGTCAGCATCCATCGCCGCGATGGACTCGATCACATCATTAAACTCGCTGTAGCACATGTGGGTATGGATCTGCGTCTCGTCACGCACGCCGCTGGCGGTCAGGCGGAAGGCTTCGGTAGCCCAGCCCAGATAGTGCTGCCAAGCCGCCTGACGCAGCGGCAAGCCCTCGCGGAACGCAGCCTCGTCGATCTGGATGATCTTGATGCCGGCCACTTCCAGATCCACCACCTCGTCACGAATCGCCAGCGCCAGTTGCCTGGCCTGCACTTCACGGGCCACGTCCTCGCGCGGGAACGACCACATCAGCATGGTCACCGGGCCTGTGAGCATGCCCTTGATCACCTTGTCGGTCAGGCCCTGAGCGTAGGTGATCCACTCCACGGTCATGGCCTTGGGCCGACTCAGGTCACCGACGATCACCGCCGGTTTGACGCAGCGCGAACCGTAGCTCTGCACCCAGCCGAAGCGGGTAAAGGCGTAGCCGTCGAGTTGCTCGGCGAAGTACTCGACCATGTCGTTGCGCTCGGCCTCGCCATGCACCAGCACGTCCAGACCCAGGCGCTCCTGCACCTGTACCGCATGGCGGATTTCGCTGTGCATGGCCTCGGTGTACTCGGCGTTGCTGAGCTTGCCCTGCTTGAACGACTGCCGCGCCAGGCGGATGGCCGAAGTCTGCGGGAAGGAGCCGATGGTCGTGGTCGGCAGCAAGGGCAGCTGCAGGCACTCGCGCTGCTGTTCGATACGCGCGGCGAACGGCGACTGGCGCTGGGCATGGCGCGGACGAATCGCCGCCAGGCGGGCCTGCACCTCGGGCTTGTGAATACGCGTTGAAGTGGCGCGAGCCGCCTGGACTGCGCGGCTCGCCTCCAGCGCCGCTTGCACCGCGGCATCCTGCGGCGCCTCCAGGGCCTTGCCGAGCAATGCCGCCTCCTGGCACTTCTGCACGGCGAAGGCCAACCAGCCTTTCAGCTCGGCGTCGAGCTGGTCTTCACGGGCCAGGTCCACCGGGCTGTGCAGCAGCGAGCAGGACGGCGCCACCCACAGCCGCTCGCCCAGACGCTCATGAGCATGACGCAGCACCTCGAGGGCTTTATCCAGATCGCAGCGCCAGACATTGCGCCCATTGACCACGCCCAAGGACAGCACCTTATAGGCCGGCAGACGATCGAGAATGGTCGGGTACTGCTCGGGCGCACGCACCAGATCGATGTGCAAGCCGTCCACCGGCAGGTTGGCGGCCAGGCCCAGGTTGTCTTCCAGGCCAGCAAAATAGGTGGCGATCAACTTCTTGCATGGCTCGCGCTGGATCAGGTTGTAGGCACGCTCGAAGGCGTTCTTCCACGCCTGCGGCAGATCCAGCACCAGGATCGGCTCGTCGATCTGCACCCACTCCACGCCCTGTGCAGCCAGACGCTGGAAGATCTCGCCATAGACCGGCAGCAGACGCTCGAGCAGCTCCAGCTTGTCGAAGTCGTCGCCCTTGGCCTTGCCCAGCCACAGATAGGTCAGCGGACCGATCAGCACCGGCTTGACCCGGTGACCGAGCGCCTGAGCCTCAGCCACCTCCTCGAACAGTTGCTCCCAGCTCAGGGCGAACCGTTGATCGGCACTGAACTCCGGCACCAGGTAGTGGTAGTTGGTATCGAACCACTTGGTCATCTCTTGCGCATGAGCGCCGCCACAACAACTGCTACTGACGCCACGCGCCATGGCGAACAGGGTATCCAGCGTCGGCTTGCCCGCAGCCGAACGAAAGCGCTCGGGAATCACCCCGAAAGCCATGGAGTGACCGAGTACCTGGTCGTACCAGGCGAAGTCCCCCACGGGCAGCAGATCGATGCCGGCATCCTTCTGCAGCTGCCAGTGCTCGGCACGCAAGCGCTGGCCGACGGAGCGCAGACCGGCTTCGTCCAGCTCGCCTTTCCAGTGCGCTTCGAGGGCTTTTTTCAGTTCGCGGTCGCGACCAATGCGCGGGAAACCGAGAGAGTGAGACAGGGCCATGTGGTGAAACTCCAGAATCAATCGAGATGGCGCCATTCTCGGCATCACGTCAGAGTGAGACAAACTCAAGATTTTCGTCTTGATCTAAAGTTTTACTCATGTAGGCTGTATGAACCATTTTCATCCAGTTACGGCATTGGATGAATGAAGCCCTAGTAGAGACCCGTCATGCTCGAACTCCGCCACCTGAAAACCCTGCACGCCCTGCGCGAAACCGACAGCCTGGTGGAAGCCGCCGAGCGCCTGCACCTGACCCAGTCGGCGCTGTCGCATCAATTCAAGGAACTGGAAGAACGCCTCGGCCTGCAGCTGTTCGTGCGCAAGACCAAGCCGGTACGCTTCACCAGCGCCGGCCTGCGTCTGCTGCAACTGGCCGACGCCACCCTGCCCCTGCTGCGCGGCGCCGAGCGTGACCTGGCGCGCCTCGCTGGTGGCACTGCCGGCCGCCTGCACATGGCCATCGAGTGCCATAGCTGCTTCCAGTGGCTGATGCCGACCATCGACCAGTTCCGCGACGCCTGGCCGGAGGTGGAGCTGGATCTGGCCTCGGGATTCTCCTTCGCCCCTTTGCCGGCGCTGGCCCGTGGCGACCTGGACCTGGTGGTGACCAGCGACCCCATCGAGCTCGCCGGCATCACCTACGTACCGCTGTTCACCTACGAAGCCATGCTCGCCGTGGCCAACCAGCACCGCCTGGCACACAAGGCCTGCATCCAGCCGCAGGATCTGGCCACGGAAACCCTGATCACCTACCCGGTGGAACGCGACCGCCTGGACATCTTCACCCGCTTTCTCGAACCCAACGACGTCGAGCCGGCACAGGTACGCACCTCCGAGCTGACGGTGATGATGATGCAACTGGTGGCCAGCGGGCGTGGCGTATGCGGCCTGCCCAACTGGGCGCTGCACGAGTACAGCTCGCGTGGCTACGTCAGCGCCAAGCGTCTGGGCGAAAAAGGCTTGTTCGCCACCCTCTACGCGGCGATCCGCACCGATATGCTCGACGCGCCGTTCATGCGTGACTTCCTGCTCACCGCCAAGGACACCTCGTTCGCCAGCCTCGAGGGCGTCAGCGTCGCGCGCTGAGCGTCCTTTCACACACAAGGCAGCTGGCAGCCAAACGAATTTCGTCGGCTGCCCGCGTGCTTCGCCCTCATCGTGGGCAGCCATGTGACGCCCTGCCATCCGTAACAGCTGCAGCCTGCGAGCAACGCGCCTGGCCGGTAATTGCCTTGTTACAACTCTCGCCTTGCTGCGCCGTGACTGACGGTCATAGCATGACCGCCGGTCACGTCAATTTGCGGAAATGTCCATGCGCTACCAGGATCAACTCTTCCAGCAACGCGAAAGCGCCCTCCTCGAAGCCGCCCGCCAGCTGTTCCAGAGCCAGTCCTGGGACCGCGTCACCATCGCCGAAGTGGCACGCCATACCGGCATCGGCAAGGGCACCGTGTACAAGCACTTCCCCAGCAAGGAAGCGCTCTATGCGCGCCTGGTGCTCGATCGTTCGCGCATGCATCTGACCGAGCTGCGGGCACTTTCTCACTCCGCACCGGCGCCGGAGGCCATGCGCCGAATGATCCGTCGCGCCTTCGAGCAGTTGCTGGCCGACCCACTGCAGGCCCAGCTATGCCTGCACTGCGATCGACCGGCCTTTCAGGAACGACTGGAACCGCCCTACCGCGAGCAATTCCTCGAACTCGAAGCCGAGTACGTGGCCCTGTTCGGTGAATTGCTGCAGAACAGTTTCGCCGGTCTGCAGCTCTCTGCCGAGCATTGCCAGCACCTGCTGTGGGGCGTGGAGGCCTGCATCAACGGGGTGATGACGCGCATTGCCTCGGGCGGCTTCGAGCATTGGGCCGACCCCATTGCCTTCGACGCCTATTTCGAGCGCGTCACCGACTTCATCATCGCCGGCCTGCAGGGCCAGGCCGCCGCGCTGCTGGCAGCGCCCGCCATCAACGAGTGAGCCATCGCCATGTTCGCGCAATTGAGCAAACGCCCCTGGATCATCGCCGTCGTCATCGTCGTTGTGTTGCTGCTTTGGCTGCTCAGCGGAGACCGCTTCATGGCACGCGACGACGTACAAGCCGAGCCCGACAAGCCTGTCGTAGCGCCCGAACTGGCCAGGGTCGAGGTGCAATGGCTGGAGGCACAGCCCATGCAGCGCCAGCATGTCGTGCAAGGTCAGGTCGAGGCCTGGCGGCGGGTAGAGCTGCGCGCCCAGGTCAGCGGCAGTGTGCAGAACCTGGATCAGGACAAGGGCAATCGGGTCGCTGCCGAGCAACTGCTGCTCAGCCTCTCGCCAGATGACCGCCCGGCCCAGGTCGCACGCAGCGAGGCCGATGTACGCCAGCGTCAGAGCGATGTCAGCGCAGCCAAACGCCTGCGTGAACGCAGCCTGGTCTCGGCCAATGAACTGATGCGCCTGGAGAGCGAGCTGGCCAAGGCCCGCGCCGAACTCGACAGCGCCCGTCTGCAGCAACGCAACACCAAGATCAGAGCGCCGTTTGCCGGCATCTATGACCAGCGCATGGTCGAACTCGGCGATTTCGTCCAGCCCGGGCAAAGCCTGTTGACCCTGGTGGATATCGACCGACTCAAGGTCAGCGCACAGATTGCCCAGCAGCAGGTCATCCAGCTCGAATTGGGCCAACCTGTCACAGTGGAACTGCTCGACGGCCGCACGCTGCAGGGCGAGCTGTACTTCATCGCCGCCGCCGCCGACCCTGGCTCGCGCAGCTTCCGTATCGAGGTCAAGGTGGACAACCCGGACGGCCTGCGCCTGGCCGGCGCCAGCGCCACGCTGCATATCCAGACCGGCGAAACCATGGCCCACCGCCTGTCCCCCGCGCTGCTCAGCCTGGACGAAAACGGCCGCCACGGCGTCAAGTGGGTCAATGATGCGCAGCGCGTGGAGTTCACCCCGGTCGAGCTGATCAGCGTCGATAACCAGGGCGCCTGGGTCAGCGGCCTGCCAGCGAGGGTGGCCTTGATCACCCTTGGCCAGGGCTTCGTCCAGCCGGGTCAGCAGGTGCGCACGCAACTCGCCGAGGGCAGCTGAGATGCACGCACTGATCGCTGCCGCTCTCGACCGCAGCCGCACCACCATCCTGATCCTGCTGTTTCTGCTTTGCGGCGGACTGGTGGCCTATATCGCCATGCCCAAGGAGTCCAACCCGGACGTCGCCATCCCGATGATCTACGTCTCGGTCACCCTTGAAGGCATCAGCCCGGAAGATGGCGAACGCCTGCTGGTGCGCCCGCTGGAGCAGGAGCTGCGCAGCCTGGAGGGCGTCAAGGAAATGCGCTCGGTGTCCAGCGAGGGCCATGCGTCGGTGACGCTGGAGTTCGACGCAGGCTTCGATGCCAAGGTGGCGCTGGCCGATGTACGCGAGAAAGTCGACACCGCTCGCAGCAAGCTACCAGAGGAAGCGGACGAGCCTACGGTCACCGAAGTCAACGTGGCGCTGTTTCCGGTGCTGTCGGTGGGGCTGTCCGGACCGATTGCCGAAACCGAACTGGTGTACATCGCCAGGCGCCTGAAGGAGAACATCGAAGGCATCGCCGAAGTGCTGTCGGTGGAAATCGGCGGTGACCGCGAGGACCTGCTGGAGATCGTCGTCGACCCGCAGGTGCTCGACAGCTACGGGATCGATTACAACGAACTGTTCAACCTGGTCAGTCGCAACAACCGCCTGGTCGCTGCCGGCAGCCTGGATACCGGTGCCGGCCGCATGAGCATGAAGGTGCCCGGCGTCATCGAAAACCTCGAAGACGTGATGAACATGCCGATCAAGGTGGTCGGTGACAGCGTGGTCACCTTCGCCGACGTCGCCACCATCCACCGTACCTTCAAGGACCCGACCGGTTTCGCCCGCATCAACGGCCAGCCGGCCATCGTGCTGGAGGTGGCCAAGCGCAGCGGCGCCAACATCATCGAGACCATCGATCAGGTCAAGGCGCTGATGGCGCAGGCGGCGCCCCTGCTGCCGCCGGGCGTGGAAGTCAGCTACATCATGGACCAGTCGCAGGAGGTGCAGAGCATGCTCGGCGACCTCCTCAACAACGTGCTGACCGCCATCGTCCTGGTGTTGATTCTGGTGGTGGCGAGCATGGGCATGCGCTCGGCACTGCTGGTCGGGCTGACCATTCCCGGCGCCTTCCTCAGCGGCATTCTGCTGATCTGGATGCTCGGCTTCACCCTCAATATCGTCGTGCTGTTCAGCCTGATTCTGGTGGCCGGCATGCTGGTCGACGGCGCCATCGTCGTCTCCGAGCTGGCCGACCGCTACCTGCAGCAGGGACAGACGCCGCGTCAGGCCTGGGCCAACGCCGCCACGCGCATGGCCTGGCCGGTGATCGCCTCCACCGCCACCACCCTGGTGGTGTTCCTGCCATTGCTGTTCTGGCCTGGCGTGGTCGGTCAGTTCATGAAGTACCTGCCGGCCACGGTGATCATCTGCCTGCTGGCCTCACTGGCCATGGCGCTGGTGTTCCTGCCGGTGCTCGGCGCCGTCACGGGCGGCCAGGCCCGACCGCGCGCGCCGTCTACTCACCTCGCGGGCAGCCTCTATCGCCAGTTGCTGGAAACCCTGCTCAAGCGTCCCGGCCTCACGCTGCTCGGCATGCTCGCGTTGGTTGCGCTGATTTACGTCGGCTACGGGCGCTTCAACCATGGCGTGGAGTTCTTCCCCGACGTCGAACCGGAAAGCGCGCAGATCTGGCTGCGCGCACGCGGCGATCTGTCAGTGCAGGAGAAGGACGCCCTGCTCAAACAGGTCGAGAAGCAGGTGCTTGGCATGCGCGAGGTCAAAGCGCTGTATGCCCGCTCCCTGGCGCAGCCGGAAGGCCAGCTCGGCGCCGATGTGATCGGCACCTTGCAGTTCCAGTTCGTCGACTGGCACCAGCGCCGCCCCGCCAAGGAGATTCTTGCCGACATGAGCCAGCGCACCGCCGGAATCCCCGGGGTGATACTGGAATTTCGCCAACAGGAACAAGGCCCCACCGATGGCAAACCGGTGAAGCTGCAGATCAGTGCGCTGGATCCGGCACAGGGCGAAGCGTGGGTCGAGCGTATTCGCGGGGAAATGCACAAGCTCGGTGGTTTCGTCGATATAGAAGACGACCGCGCCCTGCCCGGCATCGAATGGCGGATCAAGGTCGACCGCGAGGCCGCCGCGCGCTTCGGCGCCGACGTGCTCAGCGTCGGCAACGCGGTACAGATGATCACCAATGGCCTGAAGCTGGCCACCTACCGCCCGGAAGATGCCACCGACGAAGTCGACATTCGCGTGCGTCTGCCTGGCAACTGGCGCTCGCTCGACCAGCTCGGCCGCCTGACGCTGAACACGCCGGCGGGCCAGGTGCCTCTGAGCAACTTCGTCGACCTGCAGCCGGCGCCCAAGGTCGGCACCCTGCGCCGCGTCGACGGGGATCGCACCATCACCCTGCAGGCAGACTTGGCCGAAGGTGCGCGCCTGGATGAACGCCTCAAGGCATTGCGTGAAGCGCTCGGCGAAGTGCCGGCCGAGGTCAAGGTGACATTCGCAGGTGAAGATGCTGACCAGCGCGAGGCGGCCACCTTCCTGATGACGGCCTTCGCCGTCGCCATCTTCCTCATGGCGATCATCCTGGTGACCCAGTTCAACAGCCTCTACCAGGCTGCGCTGGTGCTGTCGGCCATCGTCCTTTCCACTGCCGGGGTGTTGATCGGCTTGCTGGTCAACGGCCAGTCGTTCGGCATCGTCATGGTCGGCATGGGTCTGATCGCCCTGGCCGGCATCGTGGTCAACAACAACATCATTCTGATCGACACCTATAACCAACTGCGCCGCCAGGGCCTGGAGCCACGCGAAGCCGCGCTGGAAACCGGCAGCCTGCGCTTGCGTCCGGTGCTGCTGACCGCGGTGACCACCATCCTCGGCCTGATGCCAATGGTACTCAGCGTCAATGTCGACCTGATCAGCCCCAGCCTCGGCTTCGGCGCACCCTCGACGCAGTGGTGGACCCAACTGTCCAGCGCCATCGCCGGCGGCCTGGCCTTCGCCACCGTACTGACCCTGCTGCTTACGCCCTGCATGCTGGTACTCGGTGCTCGCTTCGAGCGCCGCCCACCGCCACTGGAGACCTACGACACCGACCTGCTCGACCTGCCGGAACACCTCATGCCCCCTCGCCCGAACGCGGTGCGGCGGCAAAGCACCGACTGAAACGGCCTCCCGAGAGGGGGATATGGCAAAATGCCATACATCATCTAGACTACTCAGCAATGACGACCAAGGGCGGGGATGGAAAGGCAGCAGGGATGCTATTTACAGGCAGCGGGCGCACAGCGCCCTGCAGAAACGACAAAGCCCTCTGCGTGAGGGCCTTGTATTTCACTCGCCTCGCAGACCAGCGAAGGCAATGAAGACCGAGCTAACGAAGTGTATGGGGTCGGCATCCTGCCTGTTGGCCACTTCGTTAGCCCGGTACCCGGAGAGTAGATCAGGCAGTGGCATTGTGCCAAGCAGCAATTACGTGGTGCCCTTCACATAGCAAGAAGCTCCTCGCCGTACTGCAGCACGCGCCAACCCCAATAAAGCATCTACCGCGTAACACTCCGCAACTTAGCACTAACGTCACAGAGCATGTTTCGCACAACTTTCGAGCAAAACCGAAAACGCACGCCACACAAGCATGCACGGAGAGATGTTGTTTTTATGGCGCCATAAAAACAACATGAAATAACGAGACTGTTTTTTGACGCCCAAAAAAGATCGAAATATAAGTTATTGTTTTTATTATAAAAATAACAAAAAATCGCCGAATTAAAAAACAACTAAAAGTTTGGTTCAGGTTTTGCTTGAAATGCCCTAACAGCCAACTTAGTATCCGCGCCATCTCAGATCCCCCCGACGTAATATTGCAGTAATTAGCCTGCAATCTTATCGGTGCGATCATGAACACGGATGTTGGTCAGCACTTTTGAAATAGACCGACTCAACTACTGCGAGATATGGAACCATGAGAATCAGCATCTTTGGATTGGGTTATGTAGGCGCTGTTTGCGCCGGGTGTTTGTCGGCCCGTGGCCACGAGGTCATTGGGGTCGACGTTTCTCAGACCAAGATCGACTTGATCAACCAGGGCAAATCGCCAATCGTCGAACCCGGCCTGGCTGAACTGCTCGACGCTGGCGTACGTTCCAAGCTGCTGCGCGGCACCACTGACGTCAGCGCAGCCGTTCTGGCCAGCGAACTCTCGTTCATTGCCGTCGGTACACCGAGCAAGCGCAATGGCGATCTGGACCTCGGCTACATGGAATCGGTGTGCCAGCAGATCGGCACCGCCCTGCGTGAGAAGCAGGAACGTCACACCATCGTCGTGCGCAGTACGGTGTTGCCTGGCACGGTAAAGAATGTCGTGATTCCACTGATCGAAGCGGCATCCGGCAAGAAAGCCGGCATCGATTTCGGCGTGGCCACCAACCCCGAATTCCTGCGCGAAAGTACTGCGATCAAGGACTACGACTTCCCGGCGATGACCGTAATCGGCGAACTGGATGAACAGTCCGGCGACCTGCTTCAGGAGCTGTACAGCGAACTCGACGCCCCGATCATCCGCAAGTCGATCGAAGTCGCCGAGATGATCAAGTACACCTGCAACGTGTGGCATGCCGCTAAGGTCACTTTCGCCAACGAGATTGGCAACATCGCCAAGGCCGTCGGCGTCGATGGCCGCGAAGTGATGGACGTGATCTGCCAGGATCACAAACTCAACCTGTCCAAGTACTACATGAAGCCCGGCTTCGCCTTCGGCGGCTCCTGCCTGCCCAAGGATGTGCGCGCTCTCTCCTACCGCGCTGGCAGCCTCGACGTCGAAGCGCCGCTGATCGGCTCGCTGATGCGCAGCAACGCAGCCCAGGTGAAAAGAGCCTTCGACATCGTCGCTGGCTACGACAAGCGCCGTATCGGCCTGCTGGGCCTGAGCTTCAAAGCCGGTACCGATGACCTGCGTGAAAGTCCGCTGGTAGAGCTGGCCGAAATGCTCATCGGCAAGGGTTACGAGCTGAGGATCTTCGACAGCAACGTTGAATACGCCCGCGTGTTCGGCGCCAACAAGGAATACATCGAATCGAAGATCCCGCACGTCTCCTCGCTGCTGTGCAAGGAGCTGGACGAGGTTGTAGCGGCCTCCGACGTCGTGATCATCGGCAACGCCGAACCACGCTTCGCCGAGGTGGTGAAGAACATTGGAAAGGACAAGCAGATCGTCGATCTGATCGGTTTCATGGAGCACGCCACCCAGGCGAACCAGGAAGGCATTTGCTGGTAAGCAAAAGCTAACAACAACGTAGGCGGCACTTCTCGGTGCCGCTCGACTGGTTACGGCGCCTGCCGGTTTCCTGCCAACAGCCCTGAATCGATGATTGCAAGGAGCGACACCATGATCCCTCTGATTTTGTCTGGCGGCAGCGGCTCTCGCCTGTGGCCCCTGTCACGCAAGCAGTATCCCAAGCAGTTTCTCGCCCTGACCGGAGGCGAGACGATGCTCCAGCAGACCCTCGGGCGCCTGGCGATCGAGGGCATGAGCAAGCCCATCGTGGTGTGCAACGAAGATCACCGTTTCATCGTCAGCGAACAGCTCGCGAGCATCGATCAGGCCGCGCAGACCATCCTGCTCGAACCATTCGGCCGCAACACTGCCCCCGCAGTGGCGATCGCCGCCATGCATCTGCTGGCCGAAGGTCGCGACGAACTGTTGCTGGTCCTGCCAGCCGACCACGTGATCGAAGACGTGTCGGTGTTCCACCAGGCTCTGGGTATAGCTCGCAAGGCTGCGCTAGAGGGCGCGATGGTGCTGTTCGGTGTACCGGCTGAACGGCCGGAGACTGGCTATGGCTATATAAAGACCGGCCACGACGCTGAAGGCCTGCCGGCTGGCGTCCTCTCGGTCGAGGCATTCGTGGAGAAGCCCGACCTGGCGACGGCCAGTGAATTCGTTGCGCAAGGCGACTATGTCTGGAACAGCGGCATGTTTCTGTTCCGCTGCAGCCGCTACCTGGAGGAGCTGCAGCGTCACGATCCGGACATCTATGACACCTGCCAGCTGGCCCTGAGCCGTAGCACGCGGGACTTGGAGTTCATCCGCATCGACCCGAGCGCTTTCGAGTGCTGCCCTGACAACTCCATCGACTACGCCGTGATGGAGAAAACCGACCGGGCCTGCGTGGTGCCACTTGCCGCTGGCTGGAACGACGTCGGCTCGTGGTCTGCGCTATGGGACGTGCAAGACAAGGACAGCAACGGCAACAGCCAGTCCGGCGACGTGATCCTGCACGATAGCCGCAATTGCCTGGCGCACAGCCAGAGCAAACTGGTGACCCTGGTCGGCCTGGACGATGTGGTAGTCGTGGAGACCAAGGACGCCGTCATGGTCGCGCACAAGGATCGCGTGCAGGACGTCAAACAACTGGTCAACAACCTGACCAGCAAGGGTCGCAGCGAAGCGGACAACCACTGTCAGGTGTATCGCCCCTGGGGCAGCTACGACTCGATCGACAGTGGCAATCGCTTCCAGGTCAAACGCATCGTCGTGAAACCGGGCGCCAGCCTGTCCCTGCAAAAACACCATCACCGCGCCGAACACTGGATCGTGGTATCCGGCACGGCCCGTGTGACCTGCGACGACAAGACGTTCCTGCTCTGGGAAAATCAGTCGACCTACATCCCCATCGCCGCCGTTCACCGCCTGGCCAACCCCGGCAAGATTCCCCTGGAAATCATCGAGGTCCAGTCAGGTAGCTACCTGGGTGAAGACGATATCGAGCGTTTCGAGGATGTCTACGGCCGCACCGGCGACGTGACGATCAGCTAACCCGGCTAGACGTGCCCACAAGGCTTCAATGGAGGAAGCACGCCCATGCTCAGGCTTTTTACAGCACCTTTGGCCTCACCAGGCTTCGTCAAACTGTGCGGTTGGCTCTGCCTGTTCGCACTGATTGCACTCGCCTCGGAGATGGTCGACCCCAGCTACCTGGACCCGTCGAGTCAGAAGTTCATCTTTCTGATCGGTGCTCTGGGCATGTGGCGCTATGGCAACGCAGCGACCCACTACCTGCGCGGCATGTACTTCTTGCACTGGCGGTTCCCGCGCATGCGCAAGGCCGTCGAACGCATGGGCGACGCCGCCCTGCCCGAGCACATGTTCATGGTGGTGACCAGCTTCCGCATTCCGACGCACACCACCTTCAAGGTCTACCAGTCGGTGTTCCAGGAAGTGCAGCGCATGCCGGTGCCCTGCACCATCATCGCGTCGATCGTGGAGAAGGGAGACGAGAACTTCATCAAGGACATCATGCGCCAGGAGGTACGTGATCGCGATGACATCAAGCTGATCATCGTGCGCGCCCGCGGTACTGGCAAACGTGATGGCCTGGCACACGCCTTCCGCGCCCTGTCACGGCAGATGCCGCTGGAAAATTCCGTGGTCGGCGTCGTCGACGGCGACACCATGATGTTGCCAGGCTGCGTGGAACGCGCCGTCACCCTGTTCGCCTATCTGCCCAGCGTTGGCGGGATTACCACCAACGAGTTCTGCGAGGTGGAAGGCAGCAAGCTGATGCAGGAATGGCACACCATGCGTTTCGTCCAGCGGCACATCAACATGTGCTCGATGGCACTGAGCAAACGCGTGCTGACCATGACCGGGCGCCTGTCGTTCTTCCGCGCCAGCGTGATGACCGACCCGGCCTTCATCAAGGACGTCGAAGCTGACTTCCTCGACCACTGGCGTCTTGGCCGCTTCCAGTTTCTCACCGGCGACGACAAGTCCTCCTGGTTCAGCCTGATGCGTGCCGGCTGGGACACCTTCTACGTACCGGACAGCCATACCCTGACCGTCGAGCATCCACCAGACAACAGCTTCCTGCGTGCCACGCGGCAACTGATGTACCGCTGGTACGGCAACTCGCTGCGGCAGAACTTCCGTGCGACGCGCCTGCTGGGCCTCGACCGCCTCGGCATGTTCACCATGTACGTGCTTTACGACCAGCGCGTGTCCATGTGGACCTGCCTGATGGGCCTGAGCGCCTCGGTGGTGGCCGGCATGCTGTTCGGCATTCAGTACCTGTTGATCTACCTGTTCTGGGTACTGCTGTCGCGCACCCTGGTGACGCTGTTGTTCTTCTTCACCAAACACCCGGTCGATCCAATGTATCCATTTGTTCTTTATTACAACCAGATCGTCGGCTCGGTGATGAAGGTTTACACCATGTTCCACATGGACCAGCAAAGCTGGACACGACAGAAGACCACGATCAGTAACGGCAACGTGAGCTTCGATGCGGCACTCAACCGCTGGACGTCGAAAACCATGTTGTTTTCCTCCATTGCCATTTTCTTCGGGGTCATCTCGGTCCTGTTGGAACTCACGCAACCATAAGCGAAGGCGCGAATGCCATGAGTAGCACTACTGTCCTCCCTACAAACGTTGTTCATGAAGCGATCGATGAACGCCAGTTCGTTCGCGCCAAGATCCCTGCCCGCCTGGTCCTGCAAGGTGGCGGCGTCAAGGATATGGAATGCGAGATCCAGGATATCTCCCTGGGCGGGATCGGCCTGCTGTTGGATCAACCGCTGAAGATCGGCAGCCTGTTCAATGGCTCGATCAAGCTGAAGCTGCACACGGTCGACCTGAACATCGATACCAAGCTGAAGATCGTCTCGCAGCGAGGTCGTGAAGTCGGCGCCGAGTTCGTCGAGCTCGACCGGCAGAAGCGCGACATCCTGCGCTACATCATCTCCGCCTACATGTCCGGCGACATTGCCGACATCAATGGCCTGTTCAACGTGATGCAGCGCGAGAACTACATCAAGGAGCGCAAGACCAAGCAGGCCAATGCGCGTACGGCCGGTGAGCGCCTGAAAGCGGCCCTCGGCTCGTTGTTGTTCTTCTGCGCCGGTGCCGCTGCGCTGGCCCTGATCGTTTACAAGAGCTACCTGCTGTTCTTCCAGATGCCTGCCGCACAAGCGGTCGTCAGCGCCAACGCCTATATCATCAGCATGCCGGAGAACGGCAACCTGCGTTATCTGATCGACCCCGGTCAGACCAGCGTCAGCGTCGGCCAACCTCTGGCCAGCGTCTCCACGCAACTGGCCAGCAGCCTCACCAGCCCAGCCGACATTGCCGCGATGGCCAACCTCAGTGATCAGGACGCTGCCGCCCTGCTCGGCCGCGTGACGGTAGAAACCGTAATCGCCAGCCCCTGTGATTGCAGCCTGTACTTCCCGGCCCCGCGTCTGGACGGCTTCGCCTACAAACAGCAGGAGCTGGTACACCTGCTTCCAAAAGACCAGCCCTTGAACATCAAGGCCAGCGTCCCGTTTGATCGCATGGACAAGCTCGAGCGGGTTCGTGCCGTCGAAATGCGCGTACTGGGCAGCGACGAGACCCTCTCCGGCGAGATCGTCTCCAGCCGCGTAGATGATCAACGGCAGATGGTCGAACTGACCATCAAGCCGGATCGCCAACTGCCGCTCAGCGACTATCAGTTGCCAGCCGCTGTCGAGTTCAAACTCGGCCTGCCTCTGCGCTGGACATTCTGAGGTCACCATGTCGCTCAGATCCCTCCTTTGTACCACTGCCCTGTCGCTGGCGATCGCCAGCCAGGCGCACGCGGCCCGCAGCCTCGATCAGATTCGCTACGCGCTGTTCCAGGACAACCAGGCAGCAGTCGAAGAGGATCTGCGGGCCCTGGCCGCACGCGGCGACCTGGGCGCGACGCGGCTGCTCGGTGAAGTACTGGCCGGCCGCAGCCCGGCAAACGCCGCGCGCGCCATCGAGTTGTTCAAGCAGGCGTTCGCCGATGGCCGCGGAGACATCGGCGCCCTGGTGCCACTGGCACGCCTGGTGGACTACAAGCCGCGCTGGCAGCAGGCCAACCGCGCCTACATGCGCCAGGCGCTGCAACGTTTCACGGCTGGACGCGACTTCGTCAACGTCGACACCCGTCTGGAAGTGTTTCTGGTCTTTCCCGACCTGTTCAGCGAGGCGGAAGTCGCGCAGTTGATCGAGCTCTATGACCGCGCCTGCCTGGTGTACTGCCACGCACCGCTCTATCGCGCAGTCGCGGCGGCACGCGCCGGGGACACGGAAGCGGCGGACAAATGGTTCCGGCTGGCAGTCGAAAACGACCCGCGCGCCGTCTACCGCTACTACGACTTCCTCGGTGAGGCGCGTAACGAGCGTTTCCGCGCCTTCGCCGAACAACTGACGCCGCGCATGGATACGCTGCCGGTCGATCTGGTGCAGCGCATCGCCCAGCAGCTGACGGAAATACGTAACGCCGAGATCAGCGCCTACAACAACAGCCGCCCGCAATCACGCGCGCAGACCGACGAAGAAAAACAGGCCCGCGAGCTGAAAGCCCAGGCGCACGCCAGCCTCGTCGAACAGCTCGACCGTGAAGTATTGCTGTGGCTGGACAACGCCATCGCCCGGGACTTCGGCCCGGCAATGATGAGCAAGGCCAACTTCCTGATGACCGCCCCGGACCGCTACGGCCCGGAGCCGGTCGTCGACCTCGTCCAGCGCCTGGAACAGCGCCGGGGGCAGAACCTCAGCCTGAGCATGGCCGAGCGTGAACAGCCCATCACCGAGCAAAACATCAAGGCACTGCGTGCCAGGCTGCACATGGTGCTCTGGCGCACCCTCGACCCGCACCTGAGCCAGCGCCTGATCGCCGAGCTGCAGGCCGAGCACTACCCCGAAGCCACCCTGCTCGAAGGCGACATGTACAGCCAGGGCGTCCTGAATGAACCCGATCAGGAACGCGCCCTGGCCTTGTACCTGCAGGAAGCCAAGGCCGGTTCGATCAATGCGCTGATGCGCATTGCCCGCCTCTACACCTACGGCCGCGCCATCTGCCGTGACAACGCCAAGGCCTACACCTTTGCTTTCGCCGCCCAGGAACTGGGCGATCAACGCGCTGCGGCGCTGGTGGAGGCACTTGGCTCCAGGCTCACACCCGAGCAACGCACCACCGCCACCCGTGACGGTAATCGTCTCATCGAGGAGTTCGCCCTGTGATCCGCCCCAATACCCTGCGCTGCGCCGCACTGCTGATCGCTTGCCTGCCTCCCGTCCTGGCGCAAGCCGAGGAAGTCGAGAATCAGCCGGTGGCAGCCAGCACCCTGTCACCCGAGCTCGAACCGGTCACCTCGCTGCTGACCCACAAGGTCTTCATGCGCACCGGCTACGGCCCCGACGAGACCCGCCTTGGCGAAGATCGTCGCACCTTCTTCAGCCTGCGCTACGAACCGTCCTACCGCTGGTTCTCGCCCGAGCAGCGCTGGGCCAAGTGGGAAGCCTTCGGCCGCCTGTGGCTGAACTACGACACCGATCCGAACGCCCTGCAGGACAACGAGGGCAACGACGAGAACCTGAGCCGCCGCCGTCATGCATACAGCGAGGCCCGCGAGTTCTACATACGCCGTAACCTGCTGGGCGACGACCCACGTTTCTCCGCCACCTTCGGGCGTCAGCGCTTCAGTGATCGTTTCGGCATCTGGTGGGACGACAGCATCGAAGCCCTGCGTCTGGACTACAACGACAGTTTCGCCAGCGGCTTCGTCGCCATCGCCGAGAAGTTCTACTACTACAACTCCGACGACAACCGCCTCGACCCGCAAGACAAGAACATTCGCTACCTGATGGCCGAGTACGCCTGGCGTTGGCATGCCGATCACTGGATCGGTGCCCGCCTGCTGCACGAGGACGATTATTCGGGCAGCTCGCCGGATGACCGCCAGGACTTCGACGGCTTGCGCTACGGCGTCTTTCTGCGCGGTGACACGCGTGAGCTGACCTCGCTGATCAGCGACTACCAGTTGGAGGTCGTCAGGCTCGACGGCACGCAGGACATCACCCAGAACAATGGTCAGCGTGACCGCAGCGACAAACGCGGCTGGGCGGTAGTTGGCGACGTTGGCAAGCGCTTCGAGAGCCTGCCCTGGACCCCACGCGTCGGCTTCACCGCTGGCCTGACCGACCGCCCGGACGACAGTGGCCGCGACGGCTTCAGCCTCAACCGCATCCAGTCGGACCGACGCAACGATCCGTTCAGCTATAGCAGCCGCCTGGTCAGCAACCTGGTCAGCGTCAACCTGAGCAACCTGGCGTTCTATGGCGTCAGTCTGGAAACCCGGCCGACCGACCGCAGCCAGCTGGACGTACGCCTGAGCGATCTGCGCCTGCGCAACGCTTCCGCGCAACTGCCGCTGCGTACCACCAACGAGGGCGTGGTGCGCGACACCGGCTCATCGCACCTGGGCCAGGTAATGGATATCAACCACTACTGGCGCATGTTCCCGCTGGCTTACGACGGCAAGCGCATCCAACTCAACACCCTGACCAGCCTGAGTTACTTCAGGGCCGGTAGCGCACTGGAAATCGGTGATGACTACCAGGTGACGCTGGGCATCACCCTGACCTACTGACCGAGAGCAGCGCCAGCATGATCTTCGCCTCCAATGTCTTTCTGTTCCTGTTTTTGCCGGTGTTTCTGCTGTGCTACTACCTGGCCAGAGATCATTGGCGTTCCTACGTGATCGTGCTCGGCAGCTACCTGTTCTATGCCTGGTGGCGCCCTGACTTTCTGTTGCTGTTCGTGGCGATTTCCTACTGGAACTACTGGTTCGGCCTGCGCATCAAGGCGCGCATGGACGCAGGCGAGAAGAAGATCGCCTTCCGCCTGCTGACCGTCGGCGTGATCGGCAACCTGGCCACCCTCGGCTATTTCAAGTACGCCAACTTCGGCGCAGACGTGCTGGTCGCGGTGCTCGAGCCGCTGGGTATCAATACCTTCACCCTGGAACACATCATCCTGCCGCTGGGCATTTCCTTCTATGTGTTCCAGGCCCTGAGCTATATCGTCGACATCTACCGACGCAACGCCGAACCCACCGAGCGTTTCGTCGACTTCGCCGCCTATATCGCCCTGTTTCCGCAACTGATCGCCGGGCCGATCCTGCGCTACAGCCTGATCGACAAGCAGCTCAAACAACGCAGCCACTCCCTGGAGCTGTTCTCCCTGGGTGCCTGCCGCTTCATGCTCGGCTTTATCAAGAAGGTGCTGATCGCCGACTCCCTGGCGCCGATGAACACGCTGTTCGTCGGCGGTGGCGAACTGCAGATGGCGGACGCCTGGTTCGGCCTGCTGATCTCTGCACTGCAGCTGTACTTCGACTTCTCCGGCTACAGCGACATGGCCATCGGCCTGGGCATGATGATGGGCTTCCGCTTCGCGGAGAACTTCAACCAGCCCTACATCGCGCAGAGCATCACCGAATTCTGGCAACGCTGGCACATGACCCTGGCCGACTTCCTGCGCGATTACGTGTACATGCCACTGGTGCGCAAGCGCCTGGTCGGCATGCTCACCGGCCTGGTCATCACCATGGTGCTTTCCGGCCTGTGGCACGGGCCGAGCTTCGCCTTCATCTTCTGGGGCCTGTTCTTCGGCATAGCCATGGTCATAGAACGACAGTTGGGCATCGCCACCAAGGTCAATACGCCCTACAACTTCTGGCGCAATGTCCGCTGCATGTTCGTCCTGGCATCCTGCATGCCGCTGTTCTTTACCGGTGCCCTGCCCCAGGCCCTGGAGATCTACAAGGCGCTGATCGGTCTCAACGGCTTCGGCTCGCTGGACCTCTACTGGTTCGGCACCTCGGCCATGACCATGACCTTCACCCTGATTGCCCTGCTGTGGATCGTCATTGCCGGCTCGATCAACATCCGCTATTACGCCAGCTCGGGCAAGGAACCCTACTTCATGCAACACGTCAGCGGCTTCGGCACGCTGCTGCTGTGGCTCGGCTTCCTGCTGACGATCACCCGCCTGGCAGCGAATTCGTTCTCCCCTTTCCTGTACTTCCAGTTCTGAGGTTGCCGACATGTTTCCGGTAATGAGCTCGGCCAGCAAGATCAATGGCATCCTGTTCTGCGTGCTGCTGTGCGGCATGTTCCTATACTCGTTGCCCGCGGTGATTGCCTTCTCCGGCACCCAGACACAAGCCCTGTCGCTGTTTCTCGACGGCAAGCTGGTTCGCAAGTTCGAGCATTTCTACGACAAGCGTCTGTTCCTGCGCGATCCATCGGTCGAGCTGTGGGCCAATATCCAGCAGGCCCTCTTCCGCGAGGGTGCGAGTGGCGTGGTGCTGGGCCGCGATGGCTGGCTGTTCACCAACCAGGAATACCTGGTGCCCAGTGATATGGAGCAGAACCTGGACAAGCAGCTGGCACTGATCGACAAGATTCATCAACAGCTGGAGCAGAAGGGCAAGCGCCTGATCATGCTGCCGGTGCCGATGAAACTCGACACCTACGCCGAGCACTCGA
Organism: Pseudomonas spartinae; assembly: GCF_965197125.1. Classification (NCBI taxonomy): domain Bacteria; kingdom Pseudomonadati; phylum Pseudomonadota; class Gammaproteobacteria; order Pseudomonadales; family Pseudomonadaceae; genus Pseudomonas; species Pseudomonas spartinae. The sequence goes on along the minus strand of NZ_CBDAMB010000005.1, from coordinate 157,445 downwards.
CCTACGTGCCCAGCGAACCCATCAGCGACCTCTATCAGCACTTCCGCCAGCGCCTGGCCGAGCGCGGTATCGACACGGTGGACCTGCGCAGCACCTACCAGAGCGTCGCTGCCTCCGAACCACTGTTCCTGCGCAACGACACCCACTGGAGCCCGAAAGGCGCCGAACTGGCGGCGCAGACCCTGGCCCAGCAATTCCCCGAACTCTTGGGTGACACGCCCTACATCACCCAGGCCGCTGGCGAAAAACAGATCAGCGGCGACCTGCTCAACTACCTGAAATTCGACCCGAGGCTGGCCCCCAGCTATTTCGAGCCGGTATACATCGAGCTGCATGAAACCCTCAAACAGGAGAAAGGTGGCCTCGATGACAGCCTGTTCGGCGAAGAGGCCATTTCCCTGGCGTTGGTGGGTACCAGCTACACCCGCATCGATGACTGGAACTTTGCCGGTTTTCTCAAGCAGGCCCTGCAACGCGACCTGGTGACGGTCGCCCTGGAAGCACGCGGCCCATTCGAGTCCATGAACGAGTTCCTGGCCGGCCCTGCCGCCGCGGGCGACGAGGTGCAAACGGTTATCTGGGAGTTCCCCCTGCGTACCCTCCTCGCCCAGCGCCAGATTCCTTCGCCCTGACATACCCAGACACTAGCAAGAGGTATCCGTATGCCCATGTTCATTCTTCGAGTCCTGACCCTGCTGCTGCTCGGCGCCACCGTCGCCCAGGCCGCCCAGGACAACAACGCCGACCTCTACGACCCGGTCGCCCCTGCCAACTCGGCATTCGTCAGGGTCCTGAACCTGAGCGATAGCAATATCGAAGTCACGCTCAGCGGCAAGAACAAACCGCAGTCCGTCACTGCCGGGCAGTTTGGTGGCTATCGCTTCGTCGCTCCCGGCATGCAGCGCATCGCCGCCGCCGGCCAGGTACTGGAGCGCGAACTCAAGGCCAATACCGCCAGCACGGTGGTGTATCGCGACGGCCAGCTGTTGCTGATTGCCGACCAGTTCGTCAACGAACCACGCAAAGCCCAGATCGCCTTCTACAACTTCACCGACAAGCCGGCAGCACTCAAGACCCTGGATGGCCAGCATGTCGTGGTCGACACGATCGAGCACGACCAGACCGGCAGCCGTATGGTCAACGAGCTGAAAATCGCATTCGCCGCCTACGCCGGCGACGCCAAACTGGTCGACTTCGACGAGCTGTTCTTGAAAAAGGGCCGCTCCTACAGCTATGCCCTGCTGCCAGCTGGTAGCGGCTTCCGTGCGATAACCCTGGCGAACAGCATCGATCCTACGGAATGAATCCCGAAGGCCTGGTCAAACAAGTGAGTGGACGATGACCTCCAAGAGCATGAAGCACTATTTCCTACTGGCCATCGGCAGCCTGATTGCCGCGGGCGCGCACGCCACTCCAGCCGTTACGCCAACAGAGCAGGCCGAAGGCTGCAAGGACCTGCAATGCCTGATCTGCCCGCGTCTCAGCGCGCCCGAGGAGTATGCCGAGGGCAACATGAAGGCGCTCAAGCAGATCGTTCCCGGAAAGGACCGCTGGCTGTTTCGCTCGGAGGTCGACCTGACCAATAATTTCGGCATTCCAGCCGCCGCGCAGCCGGAATTTGCGCGCCTGATGCAGGCCTTCGCCAAGCACGGCACGCAGGTCGCGGTCGCCGTACAGCCGACCCGTGGCCTGATGCACCGTGCCCAGCTGCTCCCCGGACAGGCGCACGGCTTCGACTACCAGAAAGCCAGCGGCAACCTGCGCCGGTTCCTGCAGCAGATGCGCGACGCCGGGGCCATCGTGCCTGACATCATGCCCCTGGTGGAAAACCCGCCGAAGGACTTCTTCTTCCGCCGCGACCACCACTGGACGCCCGTGGGCGCAGAGTCCACCGCTCGCGTAACCGCCGAGGCCATTCGCCAGAGCCCTGTCTTTGCGAAGCTGCCGCGCAAGAACTACGTCACCGAGCAGACCCTGACGCTTTACAAGGACGGCACGCTGAACCTCGGGCTGTCAGCAATCTGCGGCAACCACTTCGGCTATCAATTCGTGCCCGGCTACCAGACCGTGCCGGAAAGCAATGACGCTGCACAGTTGTTCGAGGAGCAACCCGACCCTGAAGTGGTGCTGGTCGGTACCAGTAACTCCGCCGCTCGTGAAGACGAAACCAAGCAGTTCAACTTCGACGGATTCCTCAAGCAATACCTGAGTACCGATCTGATCAACTACGCGCTGCCGGGCGCCGGTCAGGACGGTTCGTTGCTGGAATACCTGCTGTCGAGCAACTACTCACCTGACAAGGCGCCGAAGCTCATCATCTGGGAGCTGCCAGCCAACTACCCACTGGACGGAGAGCTGACCTACCGCCAGCTGATCCCGGCGGTGAACGGTGGCTGCAAGGCCGGCGACAGCGTACTCGAAGCCCAGCTGGAACGCCCGAGCATGGGTCTGAACGACCGCCTGGAACTGCTCAGCAACACGGGCGAAGGACGCCGGGATCTGAAAGGGCGCAATGCCGTGCTCGACATTCGGATCAGCGACCCCAACATCAAGAACTTCTACATCATCACCTACTACGACAACGGCACCCGCGACAAAGTGTGGTTCCGTCGAGAGGCCATCGTCACCGGTGGGCAGTACTACCTGGAGCTGAGCCGTGCTCCGGAGTTTCGCGATGCCAACCTGCTGTCGGTGCTGCTTGAGCCCACGCAGACCGTTGAACAGCCTTTCAAGGTCGAGACCAAGCTATGCCTGTAAGCCCCCGCCTGACAGCCCTGCTGCTATTGCTCTGCGGTTCGCTGAGCGCCAACGCCACCCAGTCGATCTGGGCGCCGCAATCAACGGTGGCTGCAGGGCTGGTGGGCGACTATCGACAGGAGCGCTGCCCCAAGACGCCACCTGCCGCCTATACCGGCCACCTGCAACTAGACAGCAAGTATGACCAGAGCGACGCCAGCAAGAGTCGCCTGGTCGCGCAGCAGAGCAAGGACACCCAGCGCATCCGCAAGCAGGTACAGGGCTACATAGGCGGGTTGATCAAGGCCGCCCAGGTTTTCCAGCGCACCCGCAAGGCCAACGAAGCCAACATCGCCCTGGCCTGCCTGGATCAGTGGCTCGATGCCTGGGCCAGCAAATCGGCCCTGCTCAGCGATGACGCCAGCAAGACCGGTGTCGCCTCGCGCAAGTGGGCCCTGGCCGCCATCGCCTCGACCTTGCTCAAGGTGCAGGCGCTGAGCGACCAGCGCTACCAACTCAGTGCTGTTCAGACTCGCTGGCTGCAACAGCTGTCCGCCAAGGTCGTCGCCGAGTACGAACCACGCCGCTACGACACCGGCGTCTACTTCAACAACCATGACTACTGGGCCGCCTGGGCCGTCGCCGCCACCTCCATGCTGCTCGATGACGACAAGGGCCTGGCCTGGGCTGACGTCGCCTTGCGCCGAGCATTCAGTCAACTCACCCCCGGCGCAGGCGACTATCAGTACCTGCCACTGGAAGTGGCCAGAGGACGACTGGCCGCCGACTACAGCCATTACGCACTGGTTCCGCTGACGCTGCTGGTCGAGGCGGCAGAGTTCAACGGTCGCCCGCTCACCGAACAGGAACGAGCCAAATTCGCCGGCCTGGCCAATTTCGCCGCCCGCGCCGTGCTCGAACCCAAGACCTTGCCTGAGCTGACCGAGCGGCAGAGCGATGTCGGCCCGCACAAGATGGTCTGGCTGTTGCCCTTCCTCAACCGCTATCCGCAGCACCAGTGGGGCCGCCGCCTGTACCAGGCAGAGGGTGAAGAGATCAACAACTACAGCCAGGTTGGCGGCGATCTCAAGCCGCTTTACCCCCAGCTAAACTGACCCAGGATGTCGCCATGTCACAGGCACTGACTCTATCTCGCGTAATGCTGCTGATGACCTGTACCGTCAGCCTGGCAGCCCTTGGCGCCCCGGCAGCCTTGCACACCCTCGACCCACAGTGGCAACAGCAGCAGCAACAGCAAAGCAGTGCCCTGATCATGCAGCGCAGCCAGCCGCCTGTACTCGACATCCAGGCTCCCAGGCAGCGCGGCAGTGTCAGCCTGGAGCCCATGTACTCCGCCCAGGCAGGCAGCTGGCCTTTCGAGCCCTTCGTACACAACGGTCTGTTCCGCGCGATTGCCGGCTATCAGGCGCAGCACCCGCGTGCGGTGGTCATCCGCGGCGGCAGTGTCACCCTGGAAGAACTGCGGGCACGCTTGAACGACGCCAAGGTCCTGAGGCGCCATGACGATGGCTACCTGCTCAGCTACCCGCTGATGATCGCCAACGATGCCGCGCTGCTGATCGATGAGCAGGTCCTCTACCTGTTTGGCCCATCGGGCACGGCGCTGATCAATCAGGGCTTGCTGCGCGTGCAGAACTCGCGCCTGCAAAGCTGGAGCGACGGCCGCGCCGCTGCCACCGACCGCCCTACCCGCCCCTTCATCATGAACTGGGCTGGCAGCCGGCTACTGATCGACAACTCGCAACTGGTCAAGATCGGCTATAACGCCAACCTCTCGCGCGGCGTCAGCAGCGGTCTGAGCTCTCAACAGTCGGCCAATAGCGCCCCTGCCCAGATCCAGATCGACAACAGCCGCTTCGAAGAAATGGCCAGCGCGCTGGAGCTGAACCATAGCCAGGCGCTGGTTCGTAACAACCAGTTCACCAAGCAACAACAATATGCCATCGACCTGGGCAACAGCCGCTTTCTGATTGCCGACAACCGCATCGACGGCGTAAAGAACAACAGTGGCGTGCGTGTCAGCGGCAGCAGTAGCGGGCGCATTCAGAACAACCTGATCCTGCACGCCGGCAAGAGCGCCATCGAAGTCAGCGCGCAGAACGGCGCCCTGCTGATTCAGGGCAACCGCCTGGGCGCCTCTCAGGGCTACGGCATGATGCTGCGACAGATCGGCGACGGCTCAGGCCTGCTGATCCAGGACAACCTGATCGCCAACAGCAAACTGAGCGCCATCGACGCAGCGGAACTGAGTGGCGCGCTGATTATCGACAACCGCATCCACTCGACTCCCGAATACGCCATCAGCCTGCGCAACGCCCAGCCTGCGGCCGGTAAGCTCGTGATCACTGGCAATACGCTGGAGAGCATCGGCAAGGCGATGATCCGAGTGGAGGGCATGCAGAACACCGTTCTGGGTGACAACCACTACAAGGCCACCCCGCTGCTGCAGAACCTGCTGATAGGCGACCTGCTGCCGCTGCAAAGCCAGATACTCGACAGCACAGTGCGCCGTCACTGCCACCTGCAGATTTCCCAGACCACCAGCGAAGTGGCCCAGGCCCCTGTCTGCAACAACTAGCCAATCCGCATACTCAGCAAGCAGCGCTGGCCAAACCACAAGTGACGGCTAGCGGTGCTCGACCTGCAGCTGGCTGAAGCTTGCCGCGCCGGCGTTGGTTTCGTTGCCGCTGTTGTCGAGGGTGTAGACCCCAGCCTTGAAATACAAAGGATGGCTTGCCCACGCCTTTTTATAACTACGGCTCCAGGTTCTCACTGCCCCGCCTGGCTCGACCAGGCCGATAGTCAGCGTGCCATTCTTGGCCAGGTGGATTTCATAGCTGAAGTCCTGATCCAGCTTGATCTTGCTCGCCAGCACGATCTTCGCCGAATCGGCGTCGGCGGGATGCGCGCGGAACGCGATCACCACGTTGCCATAACCACTCTTCGGCAAATACTGATAACCCAGCATCAGCGCTGGTGAGGTGCCCTGCTTCGAGTGAATCTGCGAGAACGCCAGAATGCCACTGGCCGGCACCTGGGTGATCCTGACGGTAGCGCTCAGCACATCATTCGCGGCGGTGTAGGACCAGTTGTGCAAGGTGCCGTCGGGGTAGGTTTCCCTCAGTTCGCTGCGTGGGAACGTCGAATTACTGGTGGTAGAGCCATTGGCCGGTGCCCAGAAGAAAATCCGCCCCTCGCGGGACTGAAAGTAATCATCCTGATACCCACCCGCCAGCACGGGCGTATCGATGACAGCAGCAGGGACACCTACGGGAATAGTCAGGTTCCAGGTGGCTAGATCGATCATGACAGAACTCCATGGATAAAACGGTCATCGCAGGCCTCGCCAGATAGGCCCACGACCTGAGCGACTGCGGCTTCCGGCGTGCAACCAAGCTTATCTTCGAGTCTAGCGACCATCTATCACTATTTTGGCGCTATTTTTTTGACCCATAAGCTTATGACGACTGAACGCCCAGCCCTTTGCCTCGCCACATAACGATTCCTTGCCTGCAGAGACGACCAAACACACCCCAGCCCTCATGTTTGCGCGGCCGAAGTGAATGCGAGGAATGTGAGCGAATCGAGACTTTGGGAGCGGAGTAGCAAGCGCTATCTACAAACCGATGCCTCAGCAACGGCTGGCTTGTTTATCCGGCTGGGAGAGGTTGGATACGCGCTTTCACCAGAGACAGTTCGTCAGAAGGCGGTGAGAGATAGTAAAAGCCTCGAAACCCCAGGAATTTCAGGGGGCTTATTTGGGGATATGGCGGGAAGATAGAGCTCTTGAACCCGTTTTAGCGTGTGTCCGTTGCTGGCCATCGTTGCCCAAAGCTAGCAAAGTCGGGGCTTCCGCCTCATTCCCTCTTGCCCACTGCGGCCCTGTGTCGCCCGTTGATTTCGACACTTTTTCGACAGTGCTACTAGACATGCCAGGCAGCTATGACTAGCTTTTGGCCATCACGCTCTAGCGCCTGCGTGCTTAATCCATGCAATCCCTTTATTGGCCACATACCAAAGGAATAGTCAAAAAAATGGACGGCCTGACCTTTCTATCCAAAGCAATTGACTCTCTTGCATGGCCAGCTGTGATTTTAGCTTTTGCTCTAATGCTGAAAAAGCCCCTCATAGAGTTAATTCCATTCCTCCAGAGACTAAAGTACAAAGAATTAGAGCTTGAGTTTTCCAAGCAGGTAGCCGAGCTCAAAGCTGAAGTAGCTGATGCAATACAGCCTATCGAAAACCAAGAGCCAGCACAGCACTCTCAGAAAAACCACTTGCTTCAATTGGTGGATTTTTCAGCTCGGGCTGCCATTATGGAGGCTTGGCTAGAAGTTGAATCTGCGGCAACAACCGCTGCAAGCTCTTTTTGGAATGAGCCGCCAAGTTCCACTTTCAGAACCCACCCAAAGCTAGGGGAATACTTATTTCAGTGTGCGGTTATTGACAGGAAGCAGCTAGACACATTTAACAAATTAAAGCAATTACGCAACAAGGCCGCACATGCGGAAGATCTAAACCTTAAAGAAAGTGACGCAAAGTCTTATATTGAACTAGCTTCTTCTTTAGCGGCCCACATAAGATCGGCAATCAACCCAGGATAGATAAATTATAAGTTTCGGAGTAATAGCATGAGTAGGGATTGGGAATCTGTATTCTCTAGCTGGTCGCAAGGGCCCAGCCAGACAGAGCAAGCAAGGGCAGAGAATGCTGAGAGACAGATAAGGGAAGCAATCCAGGCTAGTGACAAGCTTAAGAATAGAGATATTCGGGTATTCACTCAAGGATCATATAGAAACAGAGTGAATGTCAGAAGAGATAGTGATGTAGATATTGGAGTCCTCTGCTTTGATACATACTTCCCAGACTATCCTGATGATAATGTGAAGATGGAGCTTGCAAAGAGCGTTGTCCCTGCAAGCTATGAATATGCCACTTTCAAGAACGAATTAGAGGAAGCGCTGATTGCTAGGTTTGGAAGGTCTTCTGTTAGACGCGGAAGTAAAGCATTCGACATAAAGGCTAATACTTACCGCGTAGAATCAGATGTAGCTGCTTTTTTTGAACACCGCAGATATGTCACTACGGGTTTTTATCACTCTGGAGTGGAAATGATACCGGATGATTACAACCCACCTAGAGTAAAAAACTGGCCCGAGCAGCATTATAATAATGGCGTATCAAAAAACAATGCTACACAAAGAAGATACAAGAGAACTGTGCGCATACTTAAGAGCCTTTCTAATGAAATGGCTTTAGCTGGCATTCAATCCGCCAAAGATGCACCTAGCTTTCTCATCGAATGTCTAGTATTCAACGCATCAAATCTTTGCTTTCAATACCAAACTTTTAAATCGATGATTAGAGCCGTTCTTGCGGAGTTATTTAACAACACGTTATCAGACGAGCTCTGCTCTGAATGGGGGGAGGTTAGCGAGCTAAAGTATCTATTTAGGGGGAGTCAGCCATGGACTAGAAAAAGCGCACATCAGTTTTTGAGTGACGCTTGGGATTACATAGGTTACCAATAATGCCAACCAGACTTCACGTTTCATCATTTATTGCTCTTACGATTTCGGTTTGGCTTCTTGCCCTTTGGCTTCAGGGAATGCCGGTTCTTAGTTGGGACTTTGTTAAACCGTTCAGCACTGTTGTTGGCTGCATAATGCTCTTTGTAATGATATTCAATAAGTACATGTGGTCTTGGAAAATATTTAAGGGGTGGTATGTTAAGAGGCCAGATTTACGAGGCACATGGAGGGTCGAACTACAAAGCAACTGGCAAGATCCGGAAACAGGGGAAACGATACCACCTACCTACGGATATGCGGTCATTAGACAGTCTTTGACCTTCTTAAGCCTAAGACTGCTGACTAAAGAATCCAAATCTATTCTTGTCGCTCATAGTATTGAACAGCAAGAAGACGATGATCTTTTTAAGCTTGTCGGAGTATATAGGAATGAGCCAAGGATCGAACTGCAAGGTGTTAAGAGTGAAATTCATCATGGTTCTTTTTCACTCGAAATACATGGCCTTCCAGTCGAGGAACTTGAGGGCCATTATTGGACTGACAGAGCTACTAGGGGTGGAATGAAGCTTTCAGGGCGTGTTAATAAACTATACAACACCTACGACCAAGCTCTGCGCGAAATAGGAAAATAGGGTTCTATCATTTCTTTAGACTTTCAACCACTCCTTCCGCCCTGAAGTCGACCGAAAATGGGGACAGATTTATTTTCAGACTGGCGAGCGCAATAGATAAATTCGTTCCTTTTTTGCCACGGGCATTCAAATGTCGGGTGAAATCCAGATAGCCTTGACTGCGACTGCCACTTCATACGTCGACACGCGAGGTTTCAATGACCCAATCTACCTACGTACCGCCGAAGGTCTGGCAACACCTGACAGCATCCGGCGGCCAGTTCTCCAAGATCAACCGCCCCACCGCCGGCGCGACCCACGACGCGGAATTGCCGGTCGGCAAGCACCCGCTACAGCTCTACTCCCTGGCAACGCCCAATGGCGTGAAGGTGACCATCCTGCTGGAAGAACTGCTCGCGCAGGGCCATGAGGGCGCCGAATATGATGCCTGGCTTATTCGCATCAACGAGGGCGAGCAGTTCTCCAGCGGTTTCGTGAGCGTAAACCCTAACTCGAAGATTCCCGCCCTGCTCGACCGCAGTACGGCTGGCCCCATCCGCGTGTTCGAGTCCGGCTCGATCCTGCTCTACCTGGCGGAAAAATTCGGCGCCTTCTTGCCAAAGGATCTGGCAGGCCGCACCGAAACTCTCAACTGGCTGTTCTGGCAGATGGGCTCGGCGCCCTACCTGGGCGGCGGTTTCGGTCACTTCTACGCCTACGCCCCGGAAAAGTTCGAGTACGCCATCAACCGTTTCACCATGGAAACCAAGCGCCAGTTGGACGTGCTGAACCAGCGCCTCGCCGATAACCGCTACCTGGCCGGCGACACCTACACCATCGCCGACATCGCCGTATGGCCCTGGTATGGCGAACTGGTGAGGAACAACGTCTACTCCGCCGCCGAGTTCCTGGCCGTTCACGAATATCCGCATGTGCTGCGCTGGGCCGAAGAAATCGCCAAACGCGAAGCAGTACAGCGTGGTCGTCGGATCAACCGCACTTGGGGCGAGGAGTCGGAGCAAGTGCCGGAACGGCACCAGCCTGCTGATTTGGATTAAGACCTGAGGCGGGAAAAAACAGGACCAAAGCCTGCAGATTCCCTGACACGAAAAAGCCCCGAACAGTATTACGATTCGGGGCTTTTAGAAAAAAGGGCGATTCAAGCACCCGATTCGGTGACATGTGCTCTCCAGTATCGCGAGCATTGGTTAGCATGCACACAACGTATATACGTTCTAAAAAGGTGACGGATTTATTTATGGCGCAGCGCCATCAGCCTAAAAATAAATCTGTCCCCTTTTCGTTGTCCCCTTTTCGTTCAATGACTATGCGCTACACACACCTTGCGCTGGATCATCTACAGGATGCAGTTCGGTTCAATCCCGTTGATAACTTTGAGACATTCTTCAAAGGGTGGCCGTAGGGCTAACGCCGCTGAGCTCGACTCATGCCTTCTCTGATCGCTTCTTCAGCCAAGCCCGAACACACCATCAGGCCTAAGCCCTCGGACAGGCACCTGTAGCGTTTTTCATCCATTCCAGAGCTGGTAATGCAGTTCTGGAAGGTTATGCGCTCTTCAATTCCTTTGAAGCTTTTCTGCCCTTCTGCATAGTCCGCAGCAGAAATCTTTTTAGCCTGCATTTGCTCTTTCGCAATGTCTTTCAGGTTCTCAATATCTTCTGCTGTCCACCGTATTGCACTGGTGCACATCTGCTTTTTCGAACCCTTAACCGGATTGGATGAGGTGCTAAAGGAAGGGGGTGGAGGCGGCGCGACGTTGCCTTCTCCTATGTAGCCATGATTGATTTTCACGGGCTCGATATTGGGTTGGGCTACCGGAGGTTGGCTGCCGAAATGTTTCTGCCCATTCTCATCAACCCATGTGTACACCTGTCCGTGTGCAAATGTGGCAAGAACCGCCAGTACCAGCGGAAATATCCTGTGCCCGAGCATGCTTAAAGTCCCTTTAGCGCGATTAATTCGCCGGCCAAATCTAATGCTCTGAGACAAAAATCGCTAGCGGTTAGGCGGGTTCAGTTTTAGGCACTTCGCATTCGATCTGATGGCGTGTGCTTTCCAGCACAGTGAGCATTGGTTAGCATGTGCACGACGTATATACGTTGTAGTTACGAATTGACCGAGAGGTGACCATCATGGCCAAAGAAGCCGTTTTCAATCTGAAGCTTGAGCCCGAGCTACGCGAAGGCTTCATGGCAGCCGCTCAAGCCGTACACCGGCCGGCCTCCCAGGTCATGCGCGACCTCATGCGCGACTTCATTCGCCAGCAGCAACAGGCCAAAGAGCATGATGAATTCGTGCAACGCAAGGTCGCTGCTGCCAGAGCATCGGTAGAGGCGGGTCGTGGCCGCTCCAATGATGATGTGGAAGCCGAATTCGCCGCTCGCCGTGCTAAGGCCCTGGGTCACTGATGCAGGTTATTTGGACGCCCGAGGCCCTGCAGGATCGTCTGGATATCTGGGAATACATCGCCACTGAAAACCCTCGCGCTGCCGTACACATGGACGAGCTATTCAGCGCTGCTGCAGCCTCGCTGGCTAACCTTCCCGACAAGGGCAGGTTGGGTTTGGTCGTCGGTACTAGAGAGCTGATTCCTCACGAGAACTACCGCCTTGTCTATCAGACTGAGCGCGACGCCGTCTGGATTCTCGCCCTGGTACACGTCGCCAGGATGTGGCCGCCGATCCAGAGCTAGCTTTAGTCTCTAGTCGCTTTCGACACTTCTTCGACACCTTGCATGCCGCAGATAGCAAAAGCCCCCGAAACTCTAGGAATTTCAGGGGCTTAGGCTTGAGATATGGCGGGAAGATAGGGATTTGAACCCTAGGTGCCATTGCTGACACAACGGATTTCGAATCCGTCCCGTTCGACCACTCCGGCATCTTCCCAAGCGGCGCGCATGATAACAGTTGATTACGCTTTGGCGAAGCTTATTTTGAAATTTTTTCGTTTTCTATCAGGCGCTTGTGAAAAGGCCGAGCAGTGCTCGGCCTTTTCTGGCGATGCTCAGCAGGTTCAGGCCATCAAGCGCGTCAGCGCTTCGCGGTACTTGTCGGCCGTTTTCTGGGCCACGTCTGCCGGTACGGCCGGAGCAGGAGGTTGCTTGTTCCAGCCGGTGGATTCCAGCCAGTCGCGCACGAACTGCTTGTCGAAGCTCGGCGGGTTGCTGCCTTCGGCGTAGCTGTCGGCCGGCCAGAAACGGCTGGAGTCGGGGGTCAGCACTTCGTCCATCAGGGTCAGGGTGCCGTCTTCGTCCAGGCCGAATTCGAACTTGGTGTCCGCGATGATGATGCCGCGGGTAGCGGCGTACTCGACAGCTGCGCTGTACAGGGCGATGGCGGTGTCACGCACCTTGGCGGCCAGCTCGGCGCCGATGATGGCTTCGCACTGCTCGAAGCTGATGTTCTCGTCGTGGTCACCTACAGCGGCTTTGGTCGACGGGGTGAAGATCGGTTGCGGCAGCTTGGCCGCTTCCTTGAGACCAGCCGGCAGCGAGATACCGCAGACGGTGCCGCTCTTCTGGTATTCCTTCCAGCCGGAACCGACGATGTAGCCACGCACGATGGCTTCTACGGCAACTGGCTTGAGGCGCTTGGCCACGACGGCACGGCCTTCGACCAGCGGCAGCTCAGCGGCGGATACGACGTCCTCGACCTTGTCACCGGTGAAGTGGTTGGGCACCACGCCTGCCAGTTTGTCGAACCAGAAGTTGGAGATGGCGGTGAGGATCTTGCCCTTCTCCGGAATCGGCTGCTCGAGGATGACATCGAATGCCGACAGACGATCGGTGGCCACCATCAGCATGCGCTTGTCGTCGATTTCGTAGAGGTCGCGGACCTTGCCCGAGTAGATCTTCTTCAGGCTCAGGGTGGTGGGTGTGCTCATGTCGGCATTTCCGTTTCTGGCAAACAAAACAGGCGAAACCTTTGCGGGTTTCGCCCATCGATTAACAGCTGACGCGCGCTGCGCCGATCAGCCGAGATTATCCTGGATCAGGCTCAACACGCGGCGCGATACGTCGGCCGGGGCAACGGTGTTGAGGTCTTTCTCCACGGTGACCTGTACGCCATCGCCAACCGGAGTCAGACGCACCTGATAACGCTCGGCGCGGGCATCGATCTCTTCCTTGCTCGGCGCGCTGCCGAACATGCGACCGAAGAAGCCCGGCTTCTCCTCGTTGACCTGAGCGCCTTCGGCCAGGTTGATGTAGTACAGACCCAGGCTGCGGTTGAGGTCGTCGACGCGCACGTCACCCAGCTCCAGCGAACGACCGACGCCCGACCAGGCACGGTCGAAGTCTGCGCCAAGGTTGAGCACCGGGTTGCCGTTGCCGTCTTCGCTCAGGCTCACACGGCTGGGAGCGTCGAAGTCTCGTGCAGCGAGCAGCGATACGGAACCGCCCTGCTCCACACCACGGGCCATGCTCACCAGCATTTCGTCGAGCAATGCGGCTTCGAGGCTGGCGTTGCCGCTATTTGCAGCGAAATCGACATCTGCAGTGCTGCCCGCAGGACGCTCGGCGCTAGTGACGAAGACTTCACTGGTGTTGCGCTGTACGCCCGGCTCGATGCGTACCCGCACGCGGGTTTCGGCATCCGGCGCAACGCCGGAAACGCGGCTGCTCAGGCGCCGGGCCATACCGGTGGAGAGTTCGTCGAAACGCTGCCAGGAGGTGGTGAATTCACCGACCTGCGGGCGCTCGCTGGCGATACGAAAACCGTTGTCTTCGAAGAACTGACGCGCTAGCGGCCAGACTTCGGCCGGTACGCGCTGAGCCACGACCCAGCGCGAATCACCGCTGCGCTGCAGGCTGAACTCGCGCTCGTCGGCACGCACTTGCAGGCCTTGCGGGCGCGGCACTTCGAACTCGGCCGGGGTCGCGGTGGTGCTGGCGATCTGCGCGGGCACCGGCAACAGGGGATCGAGGCGCTTGGCATCGACATCGGCAGGCAGCTTCATGGGCGCGGTTTGTCGCGCTTCCAGGTAGTCGCTGCCACGATCACGGAAATAGCCGTTTTCACCCCAGAGCCAGCCACAACCGCTGGTGCTGGAGACGATCAGAGCAAGGGCGGAGAATCCGGCCAGTCGCTTCATGCGTAGAATCCTTGAGTTAAGCCAATACACCGCACTGGCGCATGGCCTGGCGCAGCGGTTCGTGACAGCGCGGGCTGAGCCAGGTCAGAGGCAGACGAATACCGTCCCCCATCAAGCCCATTTCATGCAGCGCCCATTTCACCGGAATCGGGTTGGATTCGAGGAACAGTGCCTTGTGCAGCGGCATCAGGCGGTCGTTGATCGCACGGGCGATGGCAGCCTCGCCACGCATCGCGGCAGCGCACAGGTCGCTCATGGCGCGCGGCGCAACGTTGGCGGTAACCGAGATATTGCCCTTGCCACCGAGCAGCATGAGTTCGACGGCGGTGGCGTCGTCACCGGAGTAGACGAGGAAGTCCTTGCTGACACGCTGCAGAACGTCCTGGGCGCGCTGCAGGTCGCCGGTGGCTTCCTTGATGCCGATGATGTTGTCGATCTTCGACAGGCGCTCGACGGTCTCCGGCAGCATGTCGCACACGGTGCGACCCGGCACGTTGTAGAGAATCTGCGGAATGGATACTGCTTCGGCAATGTGGCGGAAGTGCAGGTACAGGCCTTCCTGAGTCGGCTTGTTGTAGTACGGGGTGACCAGCAGGGCGGCATCGGCGCCGACGTCCTGGGCGGCACGGGTCAGCTCGACCGACTCGCGGGTGGAGTTGCCGCCGGTACCGGCGATCACCGGGATACGACCGGCAACCTGCTTGACCACGCGCTTGATCACTTCGATATGCTCACCCACGTCCAGCGTGGCGGACTCACCGGTGGTGCCGACCGCGACGATGGCATTGGTGCCCTCTTGCAGGTGGAAATCCACCAATTTGCTCAGGGCCTCCCAATCAAGACCACCCTGCGCATCCATGGGCGTGACCAGTGCCACCATACTGCCCGCAATCATGCAACCGCTCCTGCCGGAAAAATTGAGCCGTAATGGTACTGGTGCCACCAGTCCGGCACAAGCAACGGACAAGGGCTTATCGGTGCTGGCCGTCGTCCGATGTACACGGCTGCGCCATTCCCCTCGGCGGTGCTTTTCGCTAACCTGCTGCCTTTGGTCCACGGCTTCTCGTGCGCGGACCGTTCATCGCTTTAGGAAGGCTGCATGTCCACCCCCCCCGTTCGCGAACAATTCCTCGTTATCAGTGCTCTCGGCCGCGACGCCATGGCCCTGACCAACCTGCTCAGTCGCACCAGCCATGAGAATCGCTGCGCGGTGATCAGCACTCGGCTGAGCCGTCACGGTGAGTACAGCGCACTGGTGCTGCAGGTGTCTGGTAGCTGGGATGCACTGGCGCGCCTGGAGTCGAGCCTGCCGCTGCTGGCCAAGAAGCACGATTTCAGCGTCGATCTGATTCGCAGCGCCGCCGCCGAAGTACGCCCGCAAGCGCTGCCCTATGTCGCCTACGTCAGCGCCGTGTATCGCCCGGACATCCTCAACGAGCTGTGCCAGTTCTTCATCGATAACCGCGTCGAACTGGAAGCCCTGACCTGCGACACCTACCAGGCGCCGCAGACCGGCGGCACCATGCTCAACGCCACCCTGACCGTGACGCTGCCGGCCGGCACGCAGATCAGCTGGCTGCGCGACCAGTTTCTCGACTTTGCCGATGCATTGAATCTTGATGCGCTGATCGAACCCTGGCGCCCGCAAAACCCCTGATAGCCGCAAACAAGGAATTTCCATGTCCGTTGAACTCGACAAAGCCGTCGCCGACTTCCAGGCCGAGGCCACCAGTGGCCAGCAGGTAAAGCTGTCCGACCTCAAGGGCAAGCAGGTCGTGCTGTATTTCTACCCGAAGGACGCCACTCCAGGCTGCACCACCGAGGGTATGGACTTCAGTGCCCGCTTCGAGCAGTTCAAGGCAGCCAATACGCTGATCTTCGGCGTATCGATGGACAGCCTGAAGAAGCACGAAAGCTTCAAGTGCAAACAGGCCTTCCCCTTCGAGTTGATCAGCGACGAGGAGCACCAGCTGTGCGACCTGTTCGGCGTCTATCAGCTGAAGAAGAACTACGGCAAGGAATACATGGGCATCGTGCGCAGCACTTTCCTGATCGACAAGGACGGTGTGTTGCGTGAGGAGTGGCGCAACCTCAAGGTCGCCGGCCATGTCGACAAGGTGCTGGCCGCGGCGCAGGAACTGCACAAGCGCTGAGACCCGCCACCGTAGGAGCGGCTTCAGCCGCGAAGCTGACAAGCACCTCTGCCGGGCTATCCCGTACCAACGGGGAAGTGCGCATAAAAAAGGCCGCGAATGCGGCCTTTTTCGTTTGACCGGGGATAGCGGCCCAGTCATGCACCTGTTTCGCGGCTGAAGCCGCTCCTACGGCCGGCCCTCTCAGGCTTGTGCAGGTTCCGGCTCGGTACGCGGCCAGGCGTTGATCACCGCCTTGAACAGCGTCGCCAGCGGGATGGCGAAGAACACGCCCCAGAAGCCCCACAGGCCACCGAACAGCAGCACCGCACAGATGATCGCCACCGGGTGCAGGTTGACGGCCTCGGAGAACAGCAGCGGCACCAGCACGTTGCCATCGAGCGCCTGGATGATGCCGTAGACCACCATCAGATAGAGGAACTGATCGCTCCAGCCCCACTGGAACAGACCGATCAGCGCCACCGGCACCGTCACCACCACCGCGCCGATATAGGGCACCACGACCGATAGCCCGACCAGCAAAGCCAACAGTGCCGCGTAGTTGAGCCCCAGGTAGGCGAAGGCAATGTAGGTGACCACGCCGCAGATGATGATTTCGATGAACTTGCCGCGGATGTAGTTGGCGATCTGCTGGTTCATCTCCTGCGCCACCTGGGTGATCAGCGCGCGCTCGCGCGGCAGGTAGCTGCGGAACCACTGACCGATCTGTTCGCGGTCCTTGAGGAAGAAGAACACCAGGATCGGCACCAGCACCAGATAGATCATCACGCTGACCAGCATCGGCAGGCTGGACAGGGAGAACGACAGCGCCCACTGGCCAAACTTGCCGGCCTCGCCGCGCATGCTGGTGATCAACTGCACGATCTGCGCATCGGTGATCAGGTTCGGGTAACGCTCCGGCAACAGCAGAAACACCGACTGCCACTCGGCCGCCATACGCGGCAACTCATTGAACAGCGTGCTCAACTGCTGCCACAGCAGTGGCATCAACACCAGCATGAACACCGTCAGGCCGCCCATGAACAGGGCGAACACCAGCCAGACCGCCAGTACTTGCGGTACTTTCAGGCGCTCCAGACCGTTGACCAGGCCCTGCATGAGAAACGCCAGCACCAGGCCAGTCAGCACGGGCGCCAGCATTCCGCCCAGCGTCAGCACCAGCGCAAAGCCCAGCACCAGCAGCACGGCCAGCACCACGGCCTGCTCATCGGAGAAGTAACGGTGCAACCAGTCGCGAATAACCTTGACCATCAACAATCCTTAATCTGCAAAAGAGCGGCGCTCTCTATTTTTAGCCTGCGTGATGGAGTACGGCTCAGGCCTTACGCAACCAGTAACGATAAATACCCGCGTCGACCTCTTCATGCAGCAGCGCATGCCCGGCCAGGCTGGCGAAGGCGCGAAAATCGCGCTGCGAGCCAGCATCGGTGGCGCTGACCTTGAGTACAGCGCCGCTGGCCAGGCGATTGAGCTCGAGCTTGGCTTTGAGCAAGGGCAACGGGCAGTTGAGCCCGCAGGCGTCGAGTTCGGCATCGAAGGCCGGTACGTCTGTCATCATCTACTCCTGATCGGTCGGCTAGGATACCCAAGCCGCCACAACCCTGGCCAGCGTGGTAGCTGGCCGGCTACAGTAACGCCTTTGCCTCCCGAGAGTCCTGAGTGCATGACTTTTCTGCGCCCTACCCTGCTGACGCTGGCCTGCCTGTTCGCCGCCCACACGGGTGCCAGTGACCTGCCGTCGCTTGGCGACGCCAGCTCCTCGATCGTCTCGCCCCAGCAAGAACACCAGCTGGGTCGTGCCTGGCTCGGCCTGCTGCGTGGCCAGGTCTCGCAACTGGACGATCCGCAACTCAAGGACTTCGTCGAGTCGAGCGTCTATCGCCTGTCGGAAACCAGCCAGCTGCAGGACCGACGCCTCGAGTTCATCCTGCTCAACAGCCCGCAACTCAACGCCTTCGCCGCGCCTGGCGGGATCGTCGGGGTCAACGGCGGCTTGTTCCTCTATGCCCAGACCGAGGCCGAGTACGCCTCGGTCATGGCGCACGAACTGGCACACTTGTCGCAGCGCCACTTCGCCCGTGGCGTCGAGGCGCAGCAGCGCATGCAGTTGCCGCTGATGGCCGCGATGCTCGCCGGCATCGTCGCAGCGGCGGCGGGTGCCGGCGACGCCGGTATCGCCACCATCATGTCGACCCAGGCAGCCGCGATTCAGGAACAGCGGCGTTTCTCCCGCCAGAACGAACAGGAGGCCGACCGCATCGGCCTGGTCAACCTGGAAAAGGCTGGCTATGACCCGCGTGCCATGCCGTCGATGTTCGAACGGCTGATGCGCCAGTACCGCTACGACGCCAAGCCGCCGGAGTTCCTGCTGACTCACCCGGTGTCGGAGTCGCGTATCGCCGATACCCGCAACCGCGCGGAGCAATACCCGGTCAAGGGCCGCGAAGACAGCCTGCGCTACCAGTTGATGCGCGCCCGCGTGCAACTGACCTACGAAGAAACGCCGGGCCTCGCAGCCAAGCGTTTCCGCGCCATGCTCGACGAAAATCCCGGCCTCGATGCTGCGCGCTACGGCCTGGTGCTGGCACAGATGAAAACCGGCCAGCTCGCCGAGGCTGGTGAAACCCTGGCTCCGCTGCTGGCCAAGGCCCCGGACGACATCACTTACAACCTGGCGCAGATTGAACTGGATATGGCGGCCAATCGCCTGGATGCGGCGGAGCGTCGACAGAAACGCATGTTCACCCTCTACCCGAGCAATTACCCGCTGCAGCAGACCCGTGTCGATCTGCTGCTCAAGCAGCAGCGCATCGCCGACGCCGAACGCGCCCTGGACGACCTGCTCAAGAGCCGCGACAAGGACCCGGACGTCTGGTACCAGGTTGCCGAGGTACGTGGCCTGAGCGGCAACACCATCGGTCTGCACCAGGCACGTGCGGAATACTTCGCCCTGGTCGGTGATTACAACCAGGCCATCGAGCAGCTGGACTTCGCCAAACGTCGCGCCAGCAACAACTTCCAGCTGGCCTCGCGTATCGATGCGCGTCAGCGCGAACTCGCCGAGGAAAAGCGCCTGGTCGAGCAGATGCTGCGCTGATCGGGAATGCAGCGAATAGCCTGATAGTGGCGGTGTGCACGACGCACCCTACCTCCCTGATCCCGGATTGCATCCGGGCTTGGGATTTCCGTCTAGCGCGACAGACGGCTCGCGGCGCTACCACCCTCTCCCCCAGCGTGCCCCCAGGGGCGCATATTGCGTAGAACGTGTGTCGTAGCCCGGATGAAATCCGGGGCGCTTTGTGCCTGACCTCGGATTGCATCCAGGCTACGCGACGGAACATATCCAACCGTATGACATGAAAAAGCCCCGCACTTGGCGGGGCTTTTTTATTTCAGCAAACGACTCAGGCGCTCTGCGCCAGATCCATCAGCTCGCGGTTGGCCACGGCATACATGGCGTAGTCGGTGCCGGTGGCCGAACGCAAGTCGGCCAGCATCGCCTTCCAGCGATCAACCAGACGCTGATGCTGATCGAGCCACAGCGCCACGCGCGCCTCGATTTCCTGCGGCCCGTCGACCATCTGCAGAACCGAGACAGTGACCGCCCGCTGCTGCCAGTCCAGATCGTCGCGGAACGCCTCGCGCGCCAGCGCCTGCCAGTTGTTCTCCACCGGTAGGCTGGTGATCTGCTGCAGATACCAGGACAGTTCCAGCGCGCCACCCACGGCGAAGTAAGCGGTGGCCACTTCACTGGCATCCTTGCCGGTGACATCCGCCGCTTCGATGATCGGCAGCAGGGTGTACAGGTGGCCGGTACCGGCAACCACGCGCGCCAGCTCCTCTGGCGTGCCGGCCTCGACGAAGCTCTGATAACGCGCCAGCCACTGCTCACGCGCCGGGCCTTCGAGCAGCTCGTCCAGGCGACCGACCAGTGCCTCGATACGCGGCGCGAAATGCGCCACGTCACGCGCAGCGTCCAGCTCGTTGCGGCGGCTGCGCAGGAACCAGCGGGTGGCACGACGGCCCAGGCGCATGAGTTCGTCCATCAGCTGCAGCTGCAGGTCGGCCGACACCTTGTAGTCCAGCGCCTCGATCTGCGCCCACCAATGCGGCAGGCGGAACAGGTCACGCACGATCACGTAGGCGCCGGCGACATTGGCCGCGCTCATGCCGGTGGACTCCTTGAGGCGCTGCACGAAGGTGATGCCCACGTGGTTGACCAGATCATTGGCGATCTGGGTGCTGACGATCTCGCGCTTGAGGCGGTGACGGCGCATGGCATCGCCGAACTTCTCGGTGAGGATGGCCGGGAAGGCCGTTTCCATCTCGCGGGCCAGGTAGTCGTCATCCGGCACCTGGGACTTGAGCAGCGATTCCTTGAGGTCGATCTTGCTGTAGGAGATCAGCACCGACAGCTCCGGCCGGGTCAGGCCCTGGCCGTTGTTGGTACGCTCGTTGAGCTCGTCGTCCGAGGGCAGGAACTCCAGGGCGCGGTCCAGCTTGCCGGCGCTCTCCAGCGCGCTCATCAGGCGCTTGTACTCGCCGACCCGCTCACGTGCGCGGCGCTCGGCCAGCGACAACGCCTGGGTCTGCTTGTAGTTGTTGCCCAGCACCAGCTCGGAAACATCGTCAGTCATCTGCGCCAGCAGCTTGTTGCGCTGCTTCTCGGTCATGTCGCCGCCCGAGACGATCTCACCCAGCAGGATCTTGATATTGACCTCGTGGTCGGAGCAGTCCACGCCGCCGGCGTTGTCGATGAAGTCGGTGTTGCTGGCGCCGCCACCCAGGCCGAATTCGACACGGCCGAGCTGGGTCATGCCCAGGTTGCCGCCCTCGCCCACCACTTTGGCGCGCAGTTCACGACCGTCCACGCGCAGGGCGTCGTTGGCCTTGTCGCCGACATCAGCGTGGCTCTCCTTGCTGGATTTCACGTAGGTGCCGATGCCGCCGTTCCACAACAGATCGACCGGTGCCTTGAGCAGTGCATTGAGCAGCTCGGTCGGCGCCAGGCGGTCGGCAGCGATGTCGAAGCGGGCCTTCATCTGCGGGCTGATGGCGATGCTCTTGGCGCTGCGCAGGAAGATGCCGCCGCCCTCGGAGATCAGCTTGGTGTCGTAGTCGGCCCAGCTCGAACGCGGCAGCTCGAACAGACGCTTGCGTTCGACGAAGCTCTTGGCCGCATCCGGATTGGGGTCGATGAAGATGTGCATATGGTTGAAGGCAGCCACCAACTGCAGGCTTTGCGACAGCAGCAGGCCGTTGCCGAACACGTCACCCGCCATGTCGCCGATGCCGATCACCGTGACATTGTCTTTCTGCACGTCGATGCCGCGCTCACGGAAGTGACGCTGCACCGAAACCCAGCCGCCCTTGGCGGTGATGCCCATGCCCTTGTGGTCGTAACCGGCCGAACCACCGGAGGCGAATGCATCGCCGAGCCAGAAGCCGTACTCGGCAGCGATGCCGTTGGCGATGTCGGAGAAGGTCGCGGTGCCCTTGTCCGCCGCCACCACCAGATAGGGATCGTCAGCGTCGTGACGTACCACGTTCTGCGGCGGCACCACCTCGCCATCCTTGAGATTGTCGGTGATGTCGAGCAGGCCACTGATGAAGATGCGGTAGCAGGCGATGCCCTCGGCCAGCACCTCGTCACGCGAGCCACCGACCGGCATCTTGCGCGGCACGAAGCCACCCTTGGCGCCCATCGGCACGATCACCGCGTTCTTCACCTGCTGCGCCTTGACCAGGCCGAGCACCTCGGTACGGAAGTCTTCCTCGCGATCCGACCAGCGCAGACCGCCACGGGCGACGTCGCCGAAACGCAGGTGCACACCCTCGACGCGCGGGCTGTAGACGAAGATCTCGAACTTCGGCACCGGCCGCGGGATGTCCGGAATCAGACGTGGGCTGAGTTTGAAACTGAAGTAGGCCTTGCCCTGACCGCCCTCGCCGCTCTGATAGAAGTTGGTACGCAGGGTGGCCTTGATCAGGTCCAGGTAGCGCCGCAGGATGCGGTCTTCGTTAAGTACCGCAACGTTGTCCAGCGCGGCGAGAATGGCCTGTTCGAGCTTCTGCTGCTTGTCGTCGAGGTCTTCGGCGCTGAGCTTGCGTGCCAGGTAGAAGCGCGTGCGGAACAGGCGCACCAACTCCTTGGCGATGTCGGCATGGTTGACCAGGGTCGCAGCGATGTAGCTCAGCGAGAACCCCAGGCGAATCTGCTTGAGATAGCGCGCATAGGCACGCAGCAGCGCCACTTCGCGCCAGGGCATGGCGGCGGTCAGCACCAGGCGGTTGAAGGCATCGCTCTCGGCATCGCCCCCGACGATATGGATGAAGGCATCCTGCAGGGTGTCATTGAGCTGCTGGATGTCCACGTCCAGGCCTTCGGCATAGGTGAAGGCGAAATCGTGAATCCAGAACTCGCGGCCATCGGCACGCCGCAGTTTGTAGGGGAACTCGCCGAGCACGCGCAGCCCGAGGTTCTCCAGAATCGGCATGACATCGGACAGCGGCAACGGCGCATCGGCGTGATACAGCTTGCAGTGCAGCTGCTGCCCGTTCTGCGCCAGTGGCTGGTAGAAACTCATCACCAGCGGCTTGTCGCTGCTCAGGCTGAGCAGGTGCTGCATGTCGACCACCGCCGAGTGCGGGGCGAAACGCTCGCGGTAACCGGCTGGAAAGCCGTCCGGGAATTCGGCCAGCACGTTGGTGCCCTGCGCCTCGCCGAAGCCCTCCACCATCAGGCTGGCGTAGTCGTCCTTCCACGAACGGCAGGCCTGGATGACTTCCTTCTCCAGACGCAAGGGGTCGATCTGGGTCTTGTTCTTCGGATCGACACGCAGGATGAACTGCACGCGCGCCAGCACCGACTCGGAGAAGAAGGTCCAGAACTCGCAGTCGGTGGCCTGCAGACGCTCCATCAGCACCTGCTGGATCTTCACCCGGGTTTCGGTGGAGTACACGTCACGCGGCACATAGGCCAGGCAGTAGCAGAAGCGGCCGTAGGGGTCACGGCGCAGGAACACGCGAATCTTGTTGCGCTCCTGAATCTGCACGATGGACAGCGCCGTGCTGAACAGGTCATCCACCGGTGTCTGGAACAGATCGTCACGCGGCAGTACTTCCAGTACCTGGGCCAGCTCCTTGCCCAGGTGAGCGCTGCTGTCGAACCCCGAACGCTGCTTGATCACATCCACCTTGCGGCGGATATAGGGGATGTTCCATACGCTCTCGGCATATACCGCCGAGGTGTACAGCCCCATGAAGCGGCACTCCTTGACCACGTTGCCCTTGGCATCGAGCTCGCGGATGGAGACGAAATCCGGGTAGGCCGGACGGTGCACGCGGCTCGGAACCGCAGCCTTGGCGAATGACAGCAACTGCGGCTCGCGCAGATAGGCCACCGCCTCCGGCTCGATGTGCAGCTCCTCGGCCGACAGGCCGGTGCGCAGGCGCCTGGACAGACCGAGCAGGGATTTCTCGTCGTAGACCATGCTGCCGCCATCGGCGGTTGGCGCGACGGTGAACTCCTCGTAGCCGAGGAAGGTGAAATGGTTGTCCAGCAACCAGTTCAGGTAAATCTTTATTTCATCCAGCTCGGCCTTGTCCACCTTCAGTTTGGCGCGATCGAGCCAGGCCAGCAGTTCGCGCGCCTTGGCCTTCATTGGCTGGAAGTCGGCGACGCTCATGCGCACGTCACCGAAGACTTCGTTAATGGACTTCTCCAGGGTTTTCAGTTCAGCAGCGCTGGAGCAGCGATCGATTTCCAGAAACATCAGCGCTTCCTGCAACACGCCTTCGCCCTGAGTGCCGCGCGGCAGGATTTCCAGCAGCTGGCCGTTCTTGTCGCGACGCACGCTGAACACGCTGTTCTGCAGAGTATGGATGCTGTAACCGTGACGGTTCAGCTCCATGCGCACGGAGTCGACCAAAAACGGGATGTCGCCATGCAGGATTTCCACCGCAGTGTGGGTGGACTGCCAGCCGTGCTTTTCGTAATCGGGGTTGAAGGTGCGTACTTGCGGGCTGGCGTGATCGAACTGCTCCAGCATACGCCAGGCCGACAGCGTGCAACCGACCAGGTCGGACAGGCGTCGCTGGGTCAACTCTTCGAGGGCGATGATGCCGAAGAACTGTTCGGCGAAAAGGGCTACTTGTGGCAGCGCCTGCTCACTCACGTGCTGTGCCAGGGCTGCTTGCAGTTGGTGCTGGAAGTCAGCTTTGCTGGCCGCCGTAAAGAACGCCATGGTTTTGCTCCATTGGGCTGATGGTTCGACAGGAGGTCTGGATCGCTGTCGCTGGGTGTTAGTTCAACGTTAGTCCATGAAGCGACAATGACACTTGCGAGTCGCATGCGGACCGGCGTGAGGGAGCGACCGACGGGTCACATATAGCCGTTGAGCTTAACGAGGGACGCCCCATGACCGCTTGCGACGCTGCGACATTTTCTTTCAATGCTGCACCGACACGGTGCAAAGGGAAAAGAACCACGGCCCGCCACCGGAGAAGGGAACGGGCCGTGGCGAGACCTCAGGCCCCACGCATGGCCTCCGGAAGGCCGAGGACGATCTGCGGAAACACCGTGATCAGCACCGCTGCCAGGACCAGCAGCATGAAGAACGGAAAGCTGGCTCGCGCCACCGCGCCGAGGTTGCGCCCGGTGAGGTTCTGGATGACGAACAGGTTGAAGCCCACCGGCGGCGTGATCTGCGCCATCTCTACCACCAGGATGACGAAGATGCCGAACCACAGCAGATCGATTCCAGCGGCCTGAACCGCCGGCAGAATCACTGCGGTGGTCAGCAGGATGATGGAGATACCATCGAGGAAGCAGCCCAGCGCGATGAAGAACAGCGTCAACGCCAGCAGCAACAGATAGGGCGACAGCTGCTTGGCGATGATCCAGTCAGCCAGCGCGGCCGGCAGTCCGGTGAAGCTCATGGCCGAGGTCAGGTACGCCGCACCGAGCAGGATGAAGAAGATCATGCACGAGGTGCACACCGCGCCCATCAGGCTGGCCATGAAGGTTTCCCGGGTCAGCGCGCCGGAGCACAACGCGATCAGCAGCGCACCGACTACCCCTACGGCAGCGGCCTCGGTGGCCGTGGCGACGCCGCCATAGATCGAACCGATAACCGCGATGATCAGGCCCAGCACCGGAATCAGCAGCTTGGCCCGACGCAGCTTCACCATAAACGGCAGACGCTCGCCCTCCTCCGGCAGCTTGCTGCGATTGCAAGCTGCCCAAAGCATCAAATAGCCGCTGAAGATCGCCAGCAGCAGCAGGCCCGGCAGAATGCCGGCAATGAACAGTCGCGAGATCGACACCTGCGCTGCCACACCGTAAACGATCATCATGATCGACGGCGGAATAAGTAGGCCGAGCGTGCCGGCACCGGCCAGCGAGCCCATGGCGATGGACTCGGGGTAGCCGCGCGACTTCAGCTCCGGCAGGGAAATACGACCGATGGTGGCGGCGGTGGCAGCGGAAGAACCGCTGACCGCCGCGAACATGCCGCAGCCGAAAACGTTGACGTGCAGCAGCCGCCCAGGCAGCCCACGCATCCAGGGCGCCAGACCGTTGAACATGTCTTCGGAAAGACGCGTGCGATAGAGAATCTCGCCCATCCAGATGAATAGCGGCAGCGCCGTCAGTGTCCAACTGGCACTGGAAGCCCAACTGGTGGAAGCGAGGATCGAGCCGGCCGGCGCACCGCCGAACAGCTCCATGCCGATGATGCCGACGCCAAGCAACGACAGGGCAACCCAGACGCCGCCGCCAAGCAGAACGAACAGCGTCAGCAGCAGGGTGATTGTAATAATTGTGTAGTCCACGGGTTCACTCACGAATGCAGTGCGGCGATGGCCGCAATTAGGGGTCGAGCCCGCAGGCTCACTCGCTCATCGCCGTGCCGGCTTCGGCAGCTTCGAAGCGTTTGCCCTGACAGCTCAGCACCAGGCGCTCGGCCATGGCCACCACCAGAATCAACGTGCCGAACAACATCGGCAGCTGCGGCAACCACATGGGAATCGGCAACAGACCGGACGACACTTCCTTGAACTCGTAAGACTCCAGCACGAACAACGCGCAGTACCAGGCCATGTAAGCGGCTATCGCCAGGCCCACCAGCGTGGCCAGCACATCGACCACGCGGCGCCCGCCAGCGGGCAGCAGACGCAGCATCAGTTCCACGCGGATGTGCGCGCCGCGCTGCAGTGCATAGGGCAAGGCGAGAAAGCCCGATGCGGCCATCGCGTAGGCGGCGAACTCATCGGCAGCAGGCACCATGGTGCCCAATTGGCGAGCGACGATCTGTGCCACGACGAGCAGGCAGATCAGGACGAGAAACACACCGGACAACCATCCGGACAGGGTGTAGAGCTTGTGCAGTGGGGTCATGAACATCGGGCTCCCTGGGCAAGCCACAGAAAAGCCCGCCGCCAGGACGGCGGCGGGCAGCAGAATCAATGCTGGTAGCTATCAAGGATCGCCTTGCCATCGGCGCCGGCGCGCTTGAGCCACTCCTCGGTCATGGTCTGGCCGATCTGCGCGAAACCGCTCTCTACCGCCGCCGGCGCCTGTTCGGATACCTGCATGCCGTTGTCGGCCAAGATCTTGACCAGCTCACCAGTCTTCTCCTGGGCAATCGCCCAACCGCGCTGTTCGGCACGCTTGGCAGCATCCAGCACCGCCTTCTGGGTCGCCTCCGGCAGGCGGGCAAAGGCACGGGCGTTGACAATGACGAAGTTCTTCGGAATGAAGGCCTTGACGTCGTAGTAATAGGAAGAGAAGTCCCAGGCCTGGGAATCCACACCGGTGGTCGGCGAAGTAAGCATGCCGTTGATCATGCCGGTGCTGAAGGCCTGCGCGATTTCACCGGTCTGGATCACAGTCGGCACTGCGCCCATCAGCTCAGTCATACGCGAGGTGGCCGGGTTATAGGCACGGAATTTCATGCCCTTGAAGTCGTCCATGCTGGAGATCGGCGTCTTGGTGAAGATGCTTTGCGGCGACCAGGGCATGGCGTACAGCAGCTTGATGCCCTGCTTGGCCAGGCGCGCCTCGACGGCAGGACGACTCGCATCCCACAGAGCCTGAGCCTGCTCGTAGTTGCGCACCAGAAACGGCACGCTGTCGATTTCGAAGATCGGATCTTCATTGCCCAGCACCGACATCAGCACGTCACCCACCTGCACCTGGCCGGTCTGTACGGCACGCTTGACCTCAGGACGCTTGAACAGCACCGAGTTGCCGTGCACGCGGATCTGCAGCTCGCCGTTACTGGTTTTTTCCACGTCCTGCGCGAATTCCTTGGCCACGGTGGTGATGAAGTTGCCGTCGGGATTCTCGGCGGTCATGTTCCAACGCTCGGCAGCCTGGGCGCCAAAGCCCAGTGCACAAGCCAAAGCGGTCATGGCGAAACGCGATGCGATGCTCTTCATGGTGCTCTCCTGTTCATTCTTGTTTGTGCGCCGCAAGGCGCGGCTGGAAGACGATTTCGAGTCTCAGCGCATCGCCCGACCCTGTCCAACTAGAAAAACCGGAGGCACATGATCAGAAATCGTTATGGGATGAATAGGTGCATTCCAGTGGCGAATGCACCAGCAGCGGGCACCCTTGACGGGTCCGCAGGCTGTTGCGCAACGGCGATCAGGCGCTTTGCTGTTCCGGCGTTGGCGCGACCCGTGCCATGCATGCCTCGCCCATCTCCTCGGCATAGACGTCCAGCGCCTCGCAGGCCAGGGCAATGATGTCTTCACTGAGTTCCAGGCCCACGCCCGTGCGCCAGGTGGCGACCACCGGCAAGGGCGGCGGCTCCGGCACCTCGTCGAGCGTGGTCAGCAACCCCTGCTTGAGCTCGTCATGCACCAGCGCTGGCGGCAGCGCGCCGATACCGAAACCGTCGCGGATCAGACGCGTCATCGCGGCGATGGAGTTGACGCAATTGATGCGCGGCGCGCTGACGCTGCCAGCATGCAGCAAGTTGAGAATGTCCTGATGCGGCCGCGAGTTCTTCGAGAAGGTGATGATGCGCTCGCGTGCCAGCTCCTCCATCGAGGCGTAGCGGCGGTGATACAGCGAACCGGTCGGCACGATCCAGCGCACCGGAAATGCGGCCAGTTCCAGATTGCGCACGCTGTCGCCGTTGACCATGTCGGTCTGGAACACGATATCCAGATAGCCCTTGAGCAGTTGCTCGTTGAGGTTGCGCGCAGTGTCGGCGGTCAGCTCGATCTCCACCGCAGGGTAGCGCTCCATCACTCGTGTTACGAACGGACTCAACCAGGTGTGAATGACGGTATCCATCGCGCCGACGCGAATGCGTCCCTGAATGTTGCCGGTATCGCTGATCGACTGCTTCAAGGCCTGCATGGTGTCGATCATGCGCTCGGCGTATTCGAGCACCTTCTGCCCTTCCGGCGTCAATGACACACCTTTGGAGTCGCGCAGAAAAAGACGGGTACCGAGTTCATCCTCGAGCGCGGCAATACGGCTGGAAATGGAGGCCTGGGTGCTGAACAGCTTCTCGGCTGTCAGGCGGAAGCTCTTGAGCCGCGCCACCCAAACGAAGGTCTCGAGAAATCTCAGATTCATGCCGTAACGCCTCTTCGCAATGTTCTCATAAGGGGCCGATTTGCAGCGCCCACGCAGCCTCAGGCGTAGCAGGTTGTATGCCAGAGGTTTTTCGCGCAGCCGATGAATTTTCCTATCGCTGGCCCCCTGTTTTTTCTCGTTGGACGCCGCCGAACAACGCTTTGAAGAATGGCGCCGCGCTCTGCGCAGACCACAACAACATCATTCAAAACGCGCTCTGCCAAGCAGCCGCTCTCGCCGCTGCGCGCTCCCAACAGGAGACACTGCAACCATGAAAACCTCTTACCCATTGGCCTCTGCGCTGCTGCTCGGCAGCGCCATGCCGACGCTGGCACTGGCCGACCTCATCGACGACAGCAAGGCCAGCGTCGAGATGCGTAACTTCTACTTCAACCGCGATTTCCGCCAGAGCGGCGCCCGTGACAAGGCCGAGGAGTGGGCGCAGGGCTTTCTGCTGCGCATGGAATCGGGCTATACCGAGGGCACCGTTGGTTTCGGTATCGATGCATTGGGGATGCTCGGCCTGAAACTCGACTCTGGTGACGGCACCGCCGGCAGCGGCCTGCTGCCGGCCGACCGCTCAGGCGGCTCGCAAGATGAATATTCCAAGCTCGCCCTGACCGGCAAGGTGAAGCTGTCCAACAGCACGCTGAAAGTCGGCGCTCTGCAGTTCCGCAGCCCGATCGTCTCGGCCAACGACTCGCGCCTGTTGCCGCAGACCTTCCAGGGCGCCCTGCTCAACGTGCAGGAAGTCGACAACCTGACCCTGCAGGGCGGCAAGATCAACCGCATCAAGGCCAACAGCTCCACCGACTACACCGAGATGACCGGCAACCGCATCGGCGGCAGCAGCGACTCCTTCATGTTCGGCGGCGGCGAGTACAAGATCACCCCGCAGCTGACCGCCGGCCTGCATTACGGCACCCTCGAGGATATCTACCAGCAGTACTACGGCACCCTGTTACATGTGCTGCCACTGGGCGATGGCCAGTCGCTCAAGACCGACCTGCGTTACTCGCAAAGCCGCGAGGACGGCAACTTCCGCGACCTCGACAACAAGGCCTTCGGCGCCATGTTCACCTACAGCCTGGGCGGCCATGCCTTCGGCGCCGGCTACCAGCGCATGAGCGGTGACGATCCGTTCCCGTACATCGCCAGCAGCGACCCGTTCCTGGTCAACTTCGTGCAGATCAACGACTTCGCCAACGTCGAAGAACGCTCCTGGCAGGTGCGCTACGACTACAACTTCGCCAGCATCGGGATCCCCGGCCTGACCTTCATGACCCGCTACATTTCCGGCGACAACGTCGAGGTCGCCGGTCGCAGCAGCGAAGGCAAGGAATGGGAACGCAATACCGATATCGCCTACGTGGTCCAGGACGGTCCGCTGAAGAACCTGGGGCTGAAATGGCGTAACGCCACCGTTCGCTCCAACTTCGGCAACGATCTCGACGAGAATCGCCTGATTCTCAGCTACACCCTGCCGCTTTGGTAAGCATTAAACCGATGACGGGGCCCTTGCGGCCCCGTTCGCATTTCTCGGAAAGCAAGAAGACCATAGACTTTTAATCAAGTTGTATGACAACTTGCCGATTCCTGAGCATCATCCCGAAGAAGATGGCGAGGCGTTATCGTGAGCTTTTTACTGTCCTGGCAACAAAAATTCCGCGCCCTTGTCGCGCTTACCCTGATCAGCCTGATGCTCATGGCGGCCGCCTCTCTGTGGGCCAGCCATAGCGTCAGCAGCGCATTACAGGCAAGGGAGCGGGCCGCTGCCTATGCCAGCGCGAGTACCCAGCTGATGAACCACTGGTGGCAACAGAACGCACTGCGCCAGCAGATCACGCCTGACCTGCAGGGCGCATTCGGCAACGGCCTCGATGAACTGCAAGAACTTGTCGGACATCTGTTAACACAAGCTCAAGCGTTGGACGATGACGCGACCGTGCAACACGCCCGGCAGATCCAGGCCGTACTGCTGGAGGAACTGGCGCAACAGCGCCAGTGGCTGAGCCTGAACCAGGCGCTGGGCCTGACGCCCTTCGAAGGCCAACGCAAAACGCTGACCGAGAAAGGCAAGGCGCTGGAGGCGATCAGCTTCGATCTGATCAAACCCTTCATCAGCAGCGCCCTGAGCAGCCAGCGTGACTACCTGTCGACTTTCGATCCAGCCTTCGCCCAGATTGCCCTGACGGCAATCGGCAAGCTGCAGGAGCAGATCGCGGATCTCGAATGGCAGGACACGCCGATCGGCAAGAACGTGCAGGGCTATGCCCAGGCGTTCACCGATATCCATGACAACATCGAGCGTATCAACGCGACCAATCAGCGTTTGCGTGAGCTCGGCGAACAGCTGCAGACGCGCGTCGAAGAGCAGGCGCAAGCCCTGCAAGGCGGCCTGCTGCTGCGCCGTACGCAGGAAGCCGAACAGGCCCGCCTGTCGGCACTGTGGATCATGGGCCTGAGTTTCCTCGCCGTCGCCGCCCTGCTCTGCTTCACCCTGCTGCAAGCGTCACGCACCCTGGTCACACGCCTGCGCAACGTCATTCAGTTGCTCAGCCAGGTGGCCTCCGGCGATCTCACCGGCAAGTTGCCCGTGGGTAGCAACCCGCGCGACGAATTCAACCAGCTGGCCGATGCCGCCAACCGCATGATCCAGGGCATCGGCGGTATCGTTGCCGAGGTGGTGCGTGCCAATGGCGAGCTGAGCCGCCTGCATAGTCACCTGGGCGACGCCATGCAGCAGTTGGGTGACAACAGTAACCAAGTGGAAATGCAGACCGAGCAGGCTGCCTCGGCCTCGCACCAGATCAGCGCCACCCTCAACGACATGGCGCAGCGCACAGCGCAAGTCGGCACCGCCACCTCCAGCGCCTACGATGCCGCGCGTAACGGCGGCGAAGTGATCGCCGCCAGCGTCGACAGCATGAGTCTCCTGGCGCAGTTGATTCAGGACACCCACAGCCAGGTCGATGCCCTCGGCCAGAGCAGCGCGCGGGTCAATGGCATCGTCGATGTGATCAACAGCCTCGCCGATCAGACCAACCTGCTCGCGCTCAACGCGGCCATCGAGGCGGCGCGCGCCGGCGATGCTGGTCGCGGTTTCTCGGTAGTGGCCGATGAAGTGCGTTCGCTGGCACAGAAGACCGTCTCGGCAACCACCGACATCAGCGCCATCGTCGGCGAGTTCCAGCAACAGACCCGGCACATGCATCAGCTGATGAGCAACGGCCTGAACCTGGCCGCCGACAGCGAGCGACATGCCGCCCAGGTGGCGGATGCGATCACCTCCATCACCTCGGCGATGGAGCGGCTGACCGGCGAGATGAACCAGGTTGTGGTGGCCATCGAGGAAGTGTCCACCACCACTGAGGACATCGCCGACAAGATGGAAACCATCAACCTGCACACGGGCCAGAGCAAGGATCTGCGCCACGCCCTGGATGGCCACACCGAAGGGTTGTCGTCCCAGGTCGACGCACTGGGGCGCAGCGCCAGGCAGTTCCGCCTGGCCTGAGTAAAGCGAATACCCGCTCGGCGCTGTGCCGAGTGGGCATTGGCACAGGCGCGCTAACGTGGCTGTGCGTCGAGATAAGCTTCGATGATTTGCGCATGATCCTTGCCTGCACGCGCCAGCCATTCCTCGGTGAGCTGCTGCCCCACCTCGCTCAGCCCCCGGTGCAGTTGCGGCTCGATGTCCTGCACCACGGTCATGCCACGCCTGGCGAGCATCCGCGTCTGATAACCGGTCAACGCCCAGGACAATTCCCACCCGGCCCGCTCGGCGCGCTCAGCGGCATGCAGCAGTGCATGTTGCTGAGCCTTGGGTAATCGTTGGAAAGCACGCTCGTTGACGATGACGATGTTTTTCGGAATGAAGGCGCGCACATCGTAGAAATGCGAGACGAAGTCCCAGGCGCGCAGGTCCATGCCTGTCGCGCTGGAAGTGAGCATGATGTCCACCTGGCCATCGCGAAACGCCTGCGGTACATCCTCGGTGTTGATGGTCGTCGGCTGCGCATGGAGCAGATGGGCCAGACGCGAAATGGTCGGGTTGTAGCTGCGAAAGCGCAGGTCACGAACATCCTCGATAGCCCGCAGCGGGCGATTGCTGAACAGGCTCTGCGCCGGCCAGGGCACCGCGTAAAGCAGACGCACGCCATCAGCAAGCAGGCGCCGCTCCACCGCCGCACGGCTCAACGCCCACAGCTTGCGAGCCTGCTCGTAGTCGGTGGCGAGAAAAGGCAGGCTGTCGAGCTCGTAGATCGGATCCTCGCTGCCCAGCACGGACATGAACACATCACCCATCTGAATATCGCCGCGGGCAACTGCCGGCTTCACTTCAGGACGGCGATACAAGGTTGAGTTGGGGTGGACGCGAATATCCAACTGGCCATTGGTGGCCTGACGAACATTCCTGGCGAAGTCCACCGCCACTCGGCTGATGAAGTTGCCGGCGGGCTGTTCCACGGACATGGACCAACGTTCAGCGCCGTACAGGGGTAAAGCCAGAGGTAGAGCGACGAGCAATGCGCAGAGCGCGGGCATGCCAGGTGCGGTCTTCATTGGGATTCCCCCGTAGACTGATGGCCAGTTACTGAGTCGACTCGAAAGAAACGCAAAAACCCCCGGGTACGGGAGACGCCGGGGGTTGCGCCAGGACGGCGCCAAGGAGCGTCTCACCCAAACTACTGTCGAGGGCCGCGATAAGGCTGTCCAACGGGAAAAACCAGCGTCTGGCGATCGAAAAATCCGATGCCTGCCACCATCAGCTTTTCCTATCTCCGGCGGCTGTTTTTATTAGTTGGACGCCCTCAAGCGGCAGCGGAAAAATGAAGCCACACCGCAGAACAGCCCCTAGCTGTCGGACCACATCCATGCACGTCATGATTAGGATGCTCACTTGAACAGCCTGCTTTTGAATTGCGACATCGGCGAAAGCTTCGGCGCCTGGACCATGGGCCTGGACGCCGAGGTCATGCCCTATATCGACTGCGCCAACATCGCCTGCGGCTTCCACGCCTCGGACCCCAGCGTGATGCGCAAGACCGTGGCCCTGGCCATGGCCCACGACGTACGCATCGGTGCGCACACCGCCTACCAGGACCTGGTCGGTTTTGGCCGCCGTTCGATGGACTGCACACCCCAGGAAGTCGAAGACCTGATGCTCTACCAGATCGGCGCGCTGGAAGGCATCTGCCGTAGCCAGGGCGCGCACGTCAGTTACGTCAAACCGCACGGCGCGCTGTACCAGGACATGATGCGCAAGCCCGCCACCCTGCGCGCGGTGATGAGCGCCGTGGCCAAGTACGATCGCCAGCTGCCGCTGATGCTGATGTGCACCCGCGACAACGCTGCCGCCCAGGCACTGGGCGACGAATTCGGCCTGACCCTGTGGTTCGAGGCTTTCGCCGACCGCGCCTACGACGCCGACGGTTTTCTGCTCGGCCGCAGCCTGCCGGGCGCCGTGCATCACGACAGCGAGGTGATCGTCGGCCAGGCGCTGGCCCTGGCGCGTGGCGAAGCTCTTCAAGCCAACGACGGCAGTGCTCTGACGCTGGCCGCACAGACCCTGTGCGTGCATGGCGATAACGCCAGTTCGGTGGCCGCCGTGCAACGTATCCGGCAGGCCTTCGACAGCCTGACTCAAGCATGAAGGCGCCCAACCTGCGGCTGGAAGTCGCCGGCATCGACAGCCTGATCCTGCGCCTGTTCGACGTGATCGATGAAGCCAACATGCCGTGGATGCTGGCAGCACGCACGCGCCTGCAGGACGCGTTCGGCGAGGCACTGATCGATCTGGTGCCCTCCTACACCACGCTGCTGTTGCACTACGACCTGTGCCAGCTGGGCAGTGAGCAGGCGCGAGCGAAAGTGGCCGAGGCGCTCGACGGCTTGCAACCCGCCGACCTGCAAGGCGGCCGCGAGCACCAGTTGCCGACCTGGTACGACCGCAGCGTCGGCCCTGAACTGCAACTGCTGGCGCGCCGCAGCGGCCTCAGCGAAGCGCAAGTGATCGCCCGCCACAGCGGCCACGCCTACCAGGTATTCGCCCTGGGCTTCGCCCCCGGTTTCGCCTTCATGGGTCTGGTCGAGGAAATCCTCGCCACACCACGCCTGAGCACACCGCGCAAGCGCATCGCGCCCGGCAGCGTCGGCATTGCCGAACGGCAGACGGCCGCCTACCCGGTGGTATCACCCGGCGGCTGGAACCTGATCGGGCGCACGCCAAGCCGCCTGTTCGGCAGCGATATCGAGGGTTACAGCCTGCTGCAGCCCGGTGACCGCGTACGTTTTGTGCCCATCGACCACGCCGAATTCATCCGCCTGGGCGGCGACGACAGTCCGCTGGAGGCCAGCCAATGAGCGCTATCGACGCCGGCCTGCGGGTCTTGCGCAGCAGTCCTTTCATCCAGCTGCAGGACGGCGGTCGCTTCGGCGTGCGCCATCTTGGCGTGACCCAGTGCGGCGCCCTGGACTGGATCGCTCATCGCTGGGCCAACTGGCTGTTGGGCAACCCTCTGACGGCCGCCGTGCTGGAGATCACCCTGGGCAACGCCGAATTCGAATGCAGCCGCGACGCGACTCTGGCGCTGACCGGTGCCGACCTTGGCGCTCGGCTGGATGACCAGCCGCTGGCGCCCTGGCGCAGCGTCGAGGTACGCAAAGGCCAGCGCCTGAGCTTTGCCCAGCCACGCCAAGGCGCCCGTGCCTACCTGGCAGCGCCGGGAGGATTCCAGGCGCCCCTGGTGCTCGGCAGCTGCGCCAGCATGCTGCGCGAAGGTCTTGGCGGCCTGCACGGCGACGGCCGCGCCATCGCGACCGGTGACTCGCTGGGCTGGCGTGCGAGCGCCAGTGCAACGCGGCAGATGCCTGCCGAGCTGGTTCCCGAGTATCAGGATGCACCGCGCCTGCAGCTGGTGCTGGGCGCGCAGATTGGCGACTTTCGCGGGCAGAGTCTGTTCGACGCGTTCAACAGCCCATGGCTGATCGACCAGCGCGCCGACCGCATGGGCATTCGTCTCGATGGCCCGCCATTGCACTGTCAGCGCGGCTCGATGATTTCCGAGGGCATACCGCTGGGCGCCGTACAGGTACCGCCGGACGGCCAGCCGATCATCCTGCTCAACGACCGCCAGACCATCGGTGGCTACCCGCGCCTGGGGGCGTTGACACCACAGGCCGTGGCGCTGTTGGCGCAATGCCTGCCAGGGCAGACCGTGCGCCTTGCGCCCACCACCCAGGACAGCGCCCTGCACGCCCAGCGCCGACTCCTGGCGCAGTGGCAGTAGCGCTGCGCCGGCGGCCTCGATGGCCCGCCTGCACCAAGGGCGGGCCCATCGAAGCACAAGCGACGCCCTGCTCATTTCTGTTGCCAGACGGTTCATCACCAACGTCGCCGATAGCGGCTGAAGCGGCAAATGCATTAAAGTCGGCGGTCTGCACGCGCAGCCATAAAAAGCCGCGCCCATCTGCCAGAAGAGCCCGACGATGGAACACCGAGAAGCACTGGTTGCATTACGCCAATTTCTCTCCACCCAGATTCTCGGTCAGGAAAAGCTCATCGAGCGTTTGCTGATCGCGCTGCTCGCCGACGGCCATCTGCTGGTCGAAGGTGCACCGGGCCTGGCCAAGACCAAGGCGATCAAGGAGCTGGCCGAAGGCATCGAAGGCGAGTTTCATCGCATCCAGTTCACTCCTGACCTGCTGCCCGCGGACATCACCGGTACCGAGATCTACCGCCCGGAAACCGGCAGTTTCGTGTTCCAGCAGGGGCCGATCTTCCACAACCTGGTGCTGGCCGACGAGATCAACCGCGCGCCGGCCAAGGTACAGTCGGCGCTGCTCGAAGCCATGGCCGAGCGCCAGGTTTCGGTCGGCCGCTCGACCTACGACCTGTCGCCACTGTTTTTGGTCATGGCCACGCAGAACCCCATCGAGCAGGAAGGCACCTACCCGCTGCCCGAAGCGCAGCTCGACCGCTTCCTGATGCACGTGAAGATCGGTTTTCCCGATGCGGCAGTGGAACGCAAGATCCTCGCCCAGGCCCGTGGCGATGCGCTCAACGGTGAAGCCAAGCCCGAGCATCGGGTCAGCCAGCAGGCTGTGTTCGCGGCGCGCAAGGAGATTCTCGGCCTGTACATGGCCGATGCCGTGGAGGAATACCTGGTGCAACTGGTGATGGCCAGCCGCACACCAGCCAAGTTCGACACCGAGCTGGCCGACTGGATTGCCTATGGCGCCAGCCCACGCGGCTCCATCGCCCTCGACCGCTGCGCGCGCGCCCATGCCTGGCTGGCCGGCCGCGATTTCGTCAGCCCTGAGGACATCCAGGCGGTGCTGTTCGACGTGCTGCGCCACCGCATCATCCTGTCCTTCGAGGCCGAGGCCTCGGGCGTCGACCAGGACCGTGTGATCCAGCGCATCCTCGACGTGGTGGCGGTGGCCTGATGCAGCCGCGCCCCATGCGCCTGTCCCACGTAGCCCGGATGCAATCCGGGGCAGATCACGCAGCCTCCCCGGATTGCATCCGGGCTACGGGCTGAGCCCATGCAAACCCCGGCCAGCCAACCCGGCATCCATATCGCCCTCGGCGAGCTCATCGACATGCGCCACAAGGTGCATGAAGTGCCGCTGTTTTCCACCCCGGCCCGGCGCAGCCCGCTGACTGGCCTGCATCACTCCAAGCTGCGCGGTCGTGGCGTGGACTTCGACCAGGTGCGTATCTACCAACCGGGCGACGACGTGCGCACCATCGACTGGCGCGTCACCGCACGCACCCAGGAGCCACACACCAAGCTGTTCCACGAAGAGCGCGAGCGCCCCATCTTCATCATCAGTGAACAGAGCCAGCGCCTGTTCTTCGGCTCCGGCCAGTGCTTCAAATCCGTGCTCGCAGCGCGCGCCGCCGCGCTGATCGGCTGGGCTGCGCTGGGCCATAACGACCGCATCGGCGGTCTGGTGTTCGCCGACAACGAGCATCACGAAGTCAAGCCACGGCGCAGCAAGCAAAGCCTGCTGCAACTGCTCAACCTGTTGGCCCGCGCCAACCAGGCGCTCGGTCCGCAGAGCCAGGCCAACACCGGACGCGACAATTTCGGCCTGGCCCTGCGCCGCGCTCGCGAGGTGTTGCGCCCGGGCAGCCTGGTGATCGTGCTGTGCGATGAGCGCGCCCTCAGCGACAACGCCGAGCAGCAACTGACGCTGCTGGCGCGCCACACCGATCTGCTGCTGCTACCGCTGTCCGACCCGCTCGACCACGCGTTGCCGGCTGCCGGCCTGCTGCGCTTCACCCAGAACGCTGCGCAGCTGGAACTCGACAGCCACAATGGCGACCTGCGCCAGGCCTATCGCGCCCAGGCCCAGGCCCGTGAAGCGCGCTGGCAGCGCCTAGCGCAGAAACTGGGGGTACCGCTGCTACCGTTGAGCACGCAGTTCGAGCTGGTCGAGCAATTGCAGGAGCAGCTCAGCACCCTGCATTCGAGAAAGTCGCTATGAACCCCATCGACCAGTTGCAGCCGCTGATCGACCCAGCGCCCGTGCCCTGGTGGCCGCCGGCACCGGGCTGGTGGCTGCTCGCCGTGCTGCTGCCGCTGCTTGGCTGGGGACTCTGGCGTCTGCTGCGCAGCTGGCGGCGGCGTCAGCCCAGTTCACAGGCGGAACAAGCGCTAGACCCACTGCGCCAGGCCGCACTCGACGAGCTGTCACGCCTGAGCAAGCCCTACGACGGCGCACCAGCCGGCCCCTGGCTGCAACAACTCAACGCCCTGCTCAAGCGCCTGTGCCGCGAACGCTATCCCGAGAGCGCCAGCCACACCCTGAGCAGCCGCGCCTGGCTGGCGTTTCTCGACAATCGTTGCCCCGCAGCCGGACTGACCCGTTGGATGATCCTGGTCGACGGCAGCTACAGGCCGCAGTGCACACTGAGCGACAAGGCCATCACCGAGCTCGATCAGGCCGTCGCCACCTGGATTCGCAAGCATGTTTGAGTTCGCCTGGCCCTGGGTCTTTCTGCTCGCGCCACTGCCCTGGCTGTTGCGCCTGCTGTTGCCGCCCGCTGACAGTGGCGACGCAGCGTTACGCGTTGGTTTTCTCGACGAGCTGCAAGCCCTGAGCGGCCGGCGCGCTCGTGCCGCCCTGCCCAGCTGGCGTCAGCAGGCGCCCCTGGTGTTGCTCTGGTGCCTGCTGCTGTGCGCCGCGGCGCGGCCTCAGTGGGTCGGCGAACCACTGCCGCTGCCAGCCAGCGGCCGCGATCTGCTGCTCGCTGTGGATGTTTCGGGGTCGATGGATTACGCCGACATGCAGTGGGACGACGAGCCGATCAGCCGCCTCGAACTGGTCAAACGCCTGCTCGGTGACTTCATCGAGGGGCGCCGTGGCGACCGAGTTGGCCTGATCCTGTTCGGCAGCCAGGCTTATCTGCAGGCCCCGCTAACGTTCGATCGCGTCACCGTGCGCACCTGGCTGGACGAGGCCCTGATCGGCATCGCGGGCAAGAACACGGCCATCGGCGACGCCATCGGCCTGGCCGTGAAACGCCTGCGTCAGCGCCCGGCGCAGAGTCGCGTGCTGGTGCTGATCACCGATGGCGCGAACAACGGGGGCGAGATCGATCCGATGGTAGCTGCGCAGTTGGCCGCCGACGAAGGGATACGCATCTACACCATCGGCATCGGCGCCGACCCGCAGCAAAGCGGTGCGTTCGGCAACTTCGGTTTCAGCGCCCTGGACCTGGACGAAACCAGTCTGCGCGCCATCAGCGATGTCACCGGCGGCGAGTATTTCCGCGCACGCGACCAGGCCGAGCTGCAACAGATCGAACTGACCCTCGATCGGCTAGAGCCGGTTGCCCAGCAGCCCACCCTGGCCCGCCCTGCCCTGGCCCTCTATGCCTGGCCACTGGCACTGGTGCTGCTGGGCTCGCTGTTCCTGGTCGGCCAGGTGCTTTGGCCTGATCTGCCGCAGCGGCTGCGGAGGCGCGCATGAGCATGCTCTGGCCGGAATGGCTGCGCCCGTTGTGGTTGCTGGCGGTGCCCGTGCTGGCCTGGTTGCTCTGGCGCCTGTGGCATCGCGAGCGCCAGAGCGGACGTTGGCAACTGCTGCTGCCGGCAGCCTTTCATCAGGCGCTGCTTACAGGCGGCAGTGGCCGTTCCAGCAAGCTGCCCTGGCTGGCGCTTGGCCTGGCCTGGTTGCTGGCCGTGCTGGCGCTGCTCGGCCCGAGCTGGCAGCGCGTGGAACAGAGCCCGCAGAAACCGGCCGATCCGCTGTTGATCCTGCTCGAACTGACCCCGCAAATGCTTGCCACCGACGGCCGCCCCAATCGACTGGAGCAGGCCCGGCGCAAGCTGCTCGATCTGCTCGAGGCACGTCGCGACGCGCAGACGGCCATCATCGTCTATGCCGGCAGCGCCCACAGCCTGGTGCCGCTTTCCGACGACCTGGCCACCAGTCGCAACCTGCTGGAGGCGTTGAAACCATCGTTGATGCCGGAACCGGGCCGTCGCGCCGACCTGGCAGTGGCCCGCGCGCTGCAACTGCTCGACCAGGCGCAACTGGGCCAGGGTCGCCTGTTGCTGATCACCAGCGCCCTCGATGCAGAGGAACGCAGCGGTATCCAGCAGGCACTGGAAAAGCGCAAGGTGCCGCTGCTGATTCTCGGTGTAGGCAGCCGCGAAGGCGCTCCGGTGGTGCAGGAGGACGGCAGCTTCCTCAAGGACCAGCGCGGCGCCATTCAGATTCCTCGCCTCGATGCGCGTGGCCTGCGGGAAACCGCGGAAGCCCATGGCGGCCGCTACGCGCCGATCCGCCTGGACGACGAGGACCTGCGTCGCCTGGGCCTGCTCGACGGCCCGCAGGCCATGCGCGCTGCGGGTGAGCCGACATTGCTCGATAGCCACATCGACCAGGGCTACTGGCTGTTGCTGCCCCTGCTGTTGCTGGCGGCCTGTGCCGGCCGCCGTGGCTGGCTGTTCTGCCTGCCGCTGCTGCTGATGCTGCCGCCACAAAGCAGCCAGGCCTTCGAGTTCGAGGACCTCTGGCTGCGCCCCGATCAGCAGGGTCAACGCCTGCTCGAAGCCCAGCGCCCGGACGAGGCGGCACAGCGCTTCGTCGATCCGCAGTGGCAAGGCAAGGCGCTCTATGAAGCCGAGGACTATGCCGCCGCGGCTGAACGCTTCGCCAAGGGCGACAGCGCAGTCGACCACTACAACCGCGGCAACGCCCTGGCCAAGGGCGGCGAACTGGAGGCTGCGCTCGACGCCTACGAGCAGGCCCTGGAGCGCCAGCCTGAACTGGCTGCCGCACAACACAACAAGGCGTTGGTGGAAGAAGCGTTGCGCCAGCGCGAAAACCAGCAGCAGTCCGCCGAAGGCGATTCGGACGAGCAGCAGGAGCCCGCCAAGGAGCCGCCGCAGGAGAACGAATCGTCCACCGGACAGCCCGCCGAGAAGGACACCGGGCAACCGGCCAAGCCAGGCAGCGCTGGCGAACACAGTGAGAGCAACGAGACCCAGGGCAGCGCCAACGGCGCCAGTGAGGACGACGTGCAGCCCGCCCCCGGCAATAGAAGCCTGGACGACCTCGAGCCCGTCGAGCAACCACGCACGGAGGCCGACCTGGGCACTGCGGCAGAACGCCGGCAAGCGCTGGAACAATGGTTGCGGCAGATCCCGGACGACCCGGCCGAACTGCTGCGGCGCAAATTCTGGTATGAACAGCAACAGCGTCAGGACTCGAACCGATGAACCGTCTGGTCTTCCTGCTTCTCCTACTGCTCGCGGGGCAGGCCTACGCCGACGCCTTTTTCGCCAGCGTCGACCGCACTCGCCTGAGCGAAGGCGAAACCGTGGTGCTGACGCTGGAGTCGACCGACCCAACCCGCTTCGGCCGACCTGACCTGAGCCCACTGGATAAGGACTTCGAAGTGCTCGGCAGCCGCCAGGTCAATCGCCTGAGCAGCATCGGCGATACGCCACGCGCCAGCACCCGCTGGATCCTGACCCTGCAACCACGCAGCAGCGGCGAGGTGACGATCCCGGCTATCCACCTGGAGGATGCCCAGAGCCTGCCGATCACGCTCAGCGTCGAGGAAGCCGTCAGTGCCGGCGACGGCGACAAGCTGGCGCCGGTGTTCATCGACGCCAGCCTCGATCAACCCAGCGTCTACGTGCAAGCCCAGGCCGTGTTGACCCTGCGCATCTACCACTCGGTGTCCATGTATGACGACAGCAGCCTGACGCCGCTGCGACTGCCCGATGCACGCGTCGAACAACTGGGCGAACCGCGCACCTACGAAAAGAGCATCGGCGGTGTGCTGCACGGCGTGATCGAATTGCAGTACGCCATCTATCCACAGCGCAGCGGCGAACTGGTCATTCCCGGGCAAACCTTCAGCGCGACCCTGGTCGACCGCTCGCGCAACAATGAGTTTCTGCCATTCGGCCCTCGTGCCGGCAAGGTTTCGCGGGTCAAGTCGCCCGACATCCCGCTGCAGGTCAAACCCAAACCGGCTGACTACCCGCCTGACGCGCCCTGGCTGCCAGCACGCGCGCTGGGCCTGGCGGAAACCTGGAACCCGCAACCGGAGCAGAGCCAGGTCGGCGATTCCCTGACCCGCCGCCTGATTCTCAAGGTCGATGGCCTGTCCAGCGCACAGCTGCCGCCCTTGCCGGCGACCCGCGTCGATGGCCTGCGTCGCTACCCGGACCAGCCGCAGATGAGCGACCAGAAGAGCGAGAACGGCATCATCGGCACCCGCGAAGAACGCGAGGCACTGGTGCCCAATCGCAGCGGCAGCTTCGAACTGCCGCCGCTGGAAATATTGTGGTGGAACACCCAGACCGACACGCTGGAGCGCACCACCCTGTCCGCCCGCACCCTGCAGGTCGCCGAAAACCCGCTACTGCAGAACGACGAACAACCCACTACGCCGATGGTCACGCCCCAGGTGATCGAGGGGCCGGAGCTCTGGCCCTGGCAACTGGCCTGTGCGCTGCTGAGCCTGACCACCCTGCTCGGCTTCGGCCTGTGGTGGCATGCCCGCCGGCAACCGGCAATCCAGCGCGCGGCACAGGCCGGACCCAGCCCGCGCACGCTGCTCGATGATCTCAAGCGCGCCTGCCAGGCTGGCGATGCCCAGGCCACCCGCCATGCC
The DNA here is from genome assembly GCF_965197125.1 of Pseudomonas spartinae. Taxonomy (NCBI): domain Bacteria; kingdom Pseudomonadati; phylum Pseudomonadota; class Gammaproteobacteria; order Pseudomonadales; family Pseudomonadaceae; genus Pseudomonas; species Pseudomonas spartinae. The sequence continues at coordinate 114,534 of NZ_CBDAMB010000005.1, read as the reverse complement.
CTGGACGCCTGGGCCCGCCAACAACCGGAAACCCTCGCCGACATGGCGGCGCGCTATGTGCCGCTGTCGGACGCACTCGATGGTCTCAACGGCGCGCTGTACAGCGAGACGGGCCAGCAGTGGCAAGGCGAGGAACTGTGGAAAGCGATTCGCAACCTGCCCGCTGCGCAGGAACCGAGTGCGGCGCAGCAGGACAGCAGCGCACTACCGCCGCTGTATCCGCGCTAAGGTATCCACGCGCCCCGGGTTGCATCCGGGCTACGGGCCAAGGCATCCGCACCACGCATTGCGGATGGGAAAAGCGTCATCCAAGCGACAGCAAAGCCGCATCCACCATGCGCTCTGAACAGTATCGCGGCTGCAGCCCGGCCACTCCCCCCACAACAGTGCGCGGGTATCCCGGCATGGCCGCATGGCACCTGCGGGAGCGGCTTTAGCCGTGATCAAAGCTCGCCGCTAAAGCGCCTCCCCCCCATCGCCGCACGACGGCTCGTGGCCCGGATGCAATCCGGGGCCAGCGCTCAACTACATCGCAAAAAACAAAAACCGCGGCCCGAGGGCCGCGGTTCTGGTCTTGCGAGCCAGGCTTCAAGCCTTGGCGCGCAACTTCTCCGGGTTGATCAGGAAACGCGCCAGTGCCGGCAGCAACCAGATCGCGCCGATCATGTTCCAGAGGAACATGAAGGTCAGCATCAGCCCCATGTCGGCCTGGAACTTGATGGCCGAGAAGATCCAGGTCGCCACGCCGATGGCCAGGCAGATACCGGTGAACAGCACGGCCTTGCCGGTGGACTTGAGCGTCTCGTAGTACGCGTCCTGCAGGGACAATCCCTGACGCAGGTAGGTCTCCAGGCGGCTGTAGATGTAGATGCCGTAGTCGACACCGATCCCCACACCCAGCGCGATCACCGGCAGCGTGGCAACCTTGACGCCGATGCCCATGAACGCCATCAGCGCGTTGCCCAGTACCGAGGTCAGCACCAGCGGCAGGATCACGCACAGCGTCGCAGCCAGCGAGCGGAACGTCAGCAGGCACATGATGCTCACCGCCGCATAGACCGCGATCAGCATGGTGGTCTCGGACGCCGCGATCACCTCATTGGTGGCGGCCTCGATACCGGCGTTGCCCGCTGCCAGTACCACCTGCAGATCATCGGTGCTGTGCTGAGCGGCGAACTCTTCGGCGGCGGCCACGGCGCGCGACAGGGTCTCGGCCTTGTGATCCTCGAGGAACACCAGCACCGGTGCCACCGAACAGTCTGCGTTGTACAGCCCTTCAGCTCGGGCGATGGAGTTGTTCAGCACGTCCTGGTTGCGCGACAGGGTTTCCCATTTCAGGTTGCCCTCGTTCATGCCCTTGATCACCTGCTTGGACACAGTGACCATGGAGATGGCCGACTGCACGCCTTCGGTGTTCTCCATCTTCCACATCAGCTCGTCCATCGCGGACAGCGCTTCATAGGTGGAACAGCCTTCGGTAGGCGTCTTGATCATCACCACCAGCACGTCGGAACTGGTCGAGTAGTTGCGGATGACGAAGTCGTTATCCAAGTTGTAGCGCGAGTCCGGATGCAGCTCCGGCGCGCCCTGGTCGAGGTCGCCGATCTTCAGGTTCTGGCCGTACCAGACACCGCCAGCCAGCGCCACCACGGCGACCACGACGGAGATGGGCGCCACCATCGGATGGGCAAAGTTGGAAATGGCGCGCCAGAACGGATGGTCCTTGGCCGCCTCTTCACGACTGATCTTCACCGCCTTCTGACTGATGCCGATGTAGGAGATCATCACCGGCAGCAGGATCAGGTTGGTCAGAATGATCACCGCCACGCCCATCGATGCGCCGATGGCCAGTTCGCGAATCACGCCGATGTCGATCAGCAGCAGGGTGACGAAACCGACGGCGTCGGACAGCAGCGCCACCAGGCCAGGAATGAACAGCTGACGGAACGCCATGCGCGCGGCGGACAGGGCGTCGGTCGCCTCGCCCGACGCCATGGCGATGCCGTTGATCTTCTGCACCCCGTGGGAAATACCGATGGCGAACACCAGGAACGGCACCAGCATCGAGTAAGGGTCAAGACCGAAGCCCAGGGTGTGCAGCAGACCCAGCTGCCAGATCACCGCGATCAGCGTGGTGGTGACCACCGCCAGCGTGCTCTTGAAGCAGTGGGTGAACCACAGCAGCAGGACGAAGGTGATACCGATGGCCACGGCGAAGAACAGCGCCACACCGATCAGGCCGTCGATCAGGTCACCGACCTTCTTGGCGAAACCGATGATGTGCACTTTCACATCGGGGTTTTGCGCCTGGTACTTGTCGCGGATCTTCTCTTCCAGCTCGTGGGAGAACTTCTGGTAGTCGAGCTTGATCAGCTTGCTCTGATCGTTCGGGTCCGGGTAGGACTCCAGCAGCGGGATGTCGACGATGCTGGACTTGAAGTTGTTCGCCACCAGGCGACCGATCTGCCCGGACTTGAGGATGTTGCTGCGCAAATCCTCGAGGCTGTCGGCAGAGCCGTCGTAGGTCTGCGGGATCACCTCACCACCGGCGAAGCCCTCTTCGGTCACTTCGGTCCAGCGTACGCTGGGGCTCCACAGCGACTTCAGGCCGGAGCGGTCGACACCGGGAATGTAGAAGGCCTCGTCATGGATCTGCCGCAGCGTCTCCATGTACTCCTTGCTGAAGATGTCGCCGTTGGTGGCTTCTACCGAGATACGTACCGTGTTGCCCAGGTTGGCCAGGTCATTACGGTGTTCGAGCATCTTCTGGATGTAGGGGTGGCCCAGCGGAATCATCTTCTCGAAGCTGGTCTGCGGGCGCACCTGCGCAGCCTGATAGAACAGGAAGATGCTGATCAGCAGGCAGATCAGGATAACCGCCGGGCGATTGTTGAAAATCAGCCGCTCGAGGAAGGAAGCTGGCTGTTGTTGATGCTTGCTCATGCAAAGGCTCCCGGCTTGTTATTGTTGGCCCAGATCGGCGCCATTCGAGGCGGCGAGGTGAACGCCGCCCTGACCCACCAGAATCAGGTTGCCGTTATCCAGTGCAGTTACCCCGGCCAGGGAAAGACGGTCGGGGCGATTGATCAGGCTGAAGGTCTGACCATGATCCTTGCTGCGCAGCACGGTGCCGCCATGTCCCACCACCACGACGCTGCCATCCTTTAGCAGCGTGCCATCGGCCAGACCGAACTCCAGCGGGCCATTGTTCGGCGTGTTGAGCATGACCTGCTGCCAGCTTTGCCCGAAGTCGGTGGAGCGAAACAGGTGGCCGCGCAGACCGTAGACCAGCAAGGTCGCCGGCTGATCGGTACCAACCACGCCGAACAGCGAGCCCTCGTAAGGTACGTCCTCGATGCGCTCCCAGGTCTGTCCCCAGTCGGCGGAGCGGAACATCTGCCCCAGCTCGCCGACGATGAACAGACCGGAGTCCTTCACCGCGGCAATGGCATTGAGGTGGTAGGCGTCTTCGTTGTCGAGACGATCGCTGACGTCTTCCCAGTTCTGGCCGCCATCGGTGGTTTCCAGCAACGCGCCGTACGCCCCAACGGCGTAACCGGTTTGCAGGTCCTTGAACCAGATGTCCAGCAGCGGCGCTTCGCGCTCGAGGTCTTCGAACTGTTTGGTCCAGGTCAGGCCGCCATCGGTCGTTGCGAGAATCTGCGCATCGTGACCGACCACCCAACCATGCTGGGCATCGGCGAAGAACAGGGACGTCAGCATCTGCCGGGTTGGCACCTTGGCCTGCTGCCAGCTTTGTCCCTGATCGTTGGAATAGAGAATGTGGCCGCGGTCGCCTACGGCAACCAGGCGCTCGCCGGTGTTGACGACATCGAGCAGCAGGCTGTGTACGGCCTTGGGCGACTCAATGGCATAGCCGGCCTCGGCTTTGGCCGTGGTCTCGGCCTGCAAGGGTGCGGCAGCGAAAGCCAGGATGGAAAGCACACTGCACAGCGAGAGCGCTTTAGCCAGCGGCGAATGGACACGGAGCGCCGATTTGCGCGCCAGATTGGGCGCCAGACCGGACTGGGTGCGCCGCATGACGGGCTCACTCATATACCTTCCCCCTTTCTTGTTATAGGCGGTACTACTGATCACGCCCATCCTAGCGAGCTTAGGAAAGCCCTGACAATTGGCGCGACGTTATGTTTTGTTAAAGCAAAAGCCGCGTTATAGAAGCCTATTCGCCACGCTGATGCGAAAAGGCCGCTACTACTGTAGCGGCCTTCGCTGGAGACTACACAACTATTATCGAGTGCCGCGGCGACGCAGGGCAGCCGGCTTGAAATAGCCGTCGTCCGGAACCGCCTGGGTGAAATCGATGGTGTTGTTCTCTTCGTTATCCAGGTTCTGTACGTGGTAGCGACGCGCCTGCAGGTCATGGAACACATCGAGCGCAGACCAGGTGGTCGGCAGATCGTAGTAGTTCTTCAGGTAGGCGATGGAAACGCGCCACAGCTCACCACGACCGTCGTACTGATCCACCACGGCGGCTTGCCAGCTGTCCTCGTCGAGGAACAGAGTGCGCTTGGAGTAGATATGACGGGCGCCGGACTTCAGCGTACCTTCCACAACCCATACGCGGTGCAGCTCGTTACGGGTCAGCGCCGGATTCAGGTGACCGACCTGCAGCAGATCCTTGTACTTAACGTCAGGGCTGGTGACCTTGTAGTTGTTATACGGGATGTAGATTTCCTTCTTGCCCACCAGTTTCCAGTCATAGCGATCCGGGGCACCGTTGAACATGTCGGTGTCGTCGGCAGTACGCAGGCCGTCGGCCGCCGCGATCGGCGTGTCGTAAGCCAGGTTCGGCGCACGACGCACACGACGCTGACCGGCGTTGTAGCCCCAGGCCTGCCGCGGTTCCTTCACCTGATCGAGGGTCTCGTGAACCAGCACCGCACCACCGGCCAGACGCGCCGGACTGGTGGTGAAGGACAGGTAATAGAACATGATGTTGTTCAGGTCGGCGAAGGAGCCATTCTGCAGGTAGTACTTGAACAGCGCTTCCTGCTGGGAGGTAACCAGCGAGTAGGCACCGTTGCGCTGTACCGCCACTTCCGAGGCACGCCGCACGATGTAGGTGCCGCGGTAGCGGGCGATGTGGTTCCACAGCGCTTCCACGCCGTTTTGCGGAATCGGGAACGGGATACCGCCGTAGGCATCGGAGAAGCCGTTGCCGCCATCGACCAACTTGGCAGTGGTGGCGTTCTTGATGGTGTTGTCATAGACCCACTGGGGCGCAGAGCCGGAGCGGCGGGTCTGGTAGACCGGCATCTGGTAGGTTTCCGGATAGGCCTTGAACATGGCGATCTGACCGGGGGTCAGATTGGCCTCGTACTGGCTCAGGTTGGCCGCGGTAATGGTGAACAGCGGCTTGTCATCCGGGAACGGATCGATGTGGTGCTGGCCGGAACGGGTGTAGCCAGCCGGAGCCTGGGTGATGCCACCGGTCCAAGCCGGAATGGTGCCGGCAGCGTTGCCAGCCTTCTCGGCGCCGAAGGGGGTCAGCGTGTCGCCGAGCTTGGCCGCTTCCTGCGAGGAAACGGCAGCCAGAGCGGAACCGGCAGAAAACGCCAGTGCAACGGCTACGGCCATCAGCCTGTGCTTGTTCAGCATGGGTAATTCTCCGTGAAGAGTCTGGCCGGGCGCCCGAGAGCGCCCGGCGTGTTTCTGGTTATAGGTACACAGGGTGTCTGCACAGCAATACAGCAGCCATGTGCAGACGACCCCCTTAGAAGGAGTACTTGACGTTCAGGCCAATATTGTCGCGATCACGCGAACCGTTGTTCTGGCCAGCGCCATAGAACTCGGTGTACTGGATCTCGGCTTCCAGGCTGTTCAGGTAACTGGCGCGCATACCAACGGTGTACGCCTTGCGACCCTCGATGAAGTTGCCGGTCTGGTGCGAGTTACCCTCGAAATCGTGCTTGAACACGGCGAACGGCGACAGGTTCACACCGGCATAAACGTCGTTCCAGGTACCGGAGAGCACCAGGGTATAGCCGTAGGCGTTCTTGTTGACCTGATCGTCACGATCATAGCCGGAGATGTAGGAGCCGTTACCGCGGCCGGCGTAGTAGCGAGTGCCGTTGCGCGAGTTGTACTGCAGGCTGTCGCCACGCAGGTGCTCGGAGGCCAGTTCGGCAACGCCGAACAGCGAATCGAAACCAAAGCTCGGACCGAAGTTGTAGATGGTGCCCAGAGAGGTATTGAAGGCTTCGACACGGGTGTAGTTGTGGATCTGGTCACCCAGCTGCACTTGCTGGCCGCCGATATTTACACGGCTACCGCCAGCCAACTGAGGTGCCTGGGTCAGCAGATCGCCGAGCAGGTCGTTGGTAGCAGCGATACCAATCGGCAAGTTCGGACGGTAAGACAGCTCACCGAATACCGACGCGTTGCCGACAGTGGTGTTGAAGCTGAAGCCGTACATACGAATGTCTTCGGCGTATTCGCGGCGAGCGTTGACTTGGTTGGCAACGTCGATAGTTGCTAGCCCTCCAGCACCAACAGCCCCTACTGCACCAATAAGTGTCGCCATATCGAGACCTTGGTAATTCCCCAGGTCCGCGTAGATCGTGGGTTCTTTGGCATGGTAGTTGACGAAGTAGAAGCCAAACTCGGTGGAGTTCAGCTCTTCAGCGATATAACGGAAAGCGACGCCAAACTGGCCATCGTTCCTGGCATTGATGTCAGGACCAATGCTCGCCACCTTGATATTGCCATTGCCATCGACAGTACGGCCGCCCTGCAGCCCACCTACACCCGCTGCGCTCAACCCGGAATACAGTCCCGCCAGAGGAACAAGAGCAGTCTGAGTCGAATAGGCGGTATTACCACCATCAGCAAACAAATCGGTCTCGGAGAAATAGGTACCTACCGGATCGATAGCGGTTTCTTTCCAGTTGAACTGGTAGAAAGCCTCCATCGACAAGTTGTCGGTCAGGCCCAGGTTGAAGCTCAGCGCCTCGACAGGCACCAGCACTTCCTTCACTTCCGAGCCTGGTAGACGGAACTTGGCAGCATCGACCGGGTTGGTGGTATTGATGCCGTTGCGGTAGAACAGGCCTTCACCCCAGTTGAACACCTGCTTACCCAGGCGACCGGAGACCGGCATGTTGCCGACATCCCAGTTGCCATAGACGTAGGCGTCGAGAATCTGCGCGTCACGACCGGCTTTGTGGCGCGTCTCGCGGGTGAAGGTATTGTCGTGCGGATAGCTCTGGCTCGGCTGAGCGGGAGAGTTGGCGTCGTAGTAATCGTTGCGCTTGTCCATGATCTGGGTGTCATAGAACGCGGTACCACGGATAAATACGCCGTAGTTCTGGTAGGACGCTTCCAGATCCGAGGTAATCTTGAACACTTCGGAGACCAGGCCGGTATCGAAGTTGCGATTACCGTCGTTGGTGTTGATGTCGTCGTTGGTCTTGTCCCGACCCTGTACACGCCACAGTTGACCGTAGGAGACGGTGGTATCGATGGAACCGGTGATCTCGTTATCGGCGAAGCTGAACTCCACCGCCTGAGCATGAGCGGCAACCAGCAACGGCAGAACACCAGCGAACGCAAAGCCGGCCTTGGCCGGGGCAAAACGTAGAACGGGCTTGCGGGACTTAATTTCCATCGAGACTCACTCCGTGGACAGATCATTCTTTTGAGCGATCCCGTAACCGGGTCGCGATATGCCGCACTGGCGACGGCTTCTTTTTTATTTGCTGCGACGAGTTCCAACGACCGACGAGCGCGCACTCGCGGTCAAATCCTGTTCAGCACTGCAACCATGGTGCCAATTCAAACAGTTGTATCAGCGCAAACAGGCTTGGGAGAGCCATCGCCGAGTTTCATTTCGTGACTGATCAGCCACTGACCAATGCGTCAGCTATTCCACGAAAAAATGGCGCACTTTGTCCTACGATCCGACGCTTTATGCCACTCACCACGGGCCCTGTAGCGGCGCAAGACAGCGAAGACACATTCGCTGTCAAGCCACAGCGCCCTAACTTAAGTGTGCAAACGAATAACGAATCGCATACATATTTCATTGGGTAACAAAAAAGTGTTACCAACCAGAGGCCGGTAACACTTCTTGTAGAGCAAAACCCGTCTTAGGCCAGGCTTTTGCTCACCACCTCATAGACGTCGCTGGAGAGCTCACCGGAAGCGAGGATGCGCTCCAGCTCAGCCTTCATCTGCGCCTGACGCGCCGCACCGTACTTGCGCCAACGGGTCAGCGGCGCCAGCAGGCGCGAGGCGATCTGCGGGTTGAGGGCGTTGAGGGTGATCACCTGATCGGCGAGAAAGCGATAGCCCGAGCCATCGGCCTGGTGAAAGTTGATCAGGTTCTGGTTGGCGAAGGCGCCGATCAGCGAACGCACCTTGTTCGGGTTCTTCAGGGTGAAGGCTTCGTGTTGCATCAACGCGTGCACACGCTCCAGGCCGCCCGGCAGCGGACAGCCCGCCTGCACGCTGAACCACTGATCCATGACCAGTGGGTTGTCCTTGAAGAAATCGGCGAACATCGCCAGGGCCTTGCCCTGCTCTTCCTGGAACGGCGAGTTGACCAGCACGGCCAGAGCCGACAGGCGCTCGGTCATGTTGTCGGCGTTGTCGAACTGGTCGACGCAGGCCGCCAGCACCTCGGGCTTCTCGCTGAGCATCAGGTACGACAGCGCGATGTTCTGCAGGCTGCGACGGGCGAAGTGCGCCGCCTCGGCCACGTAAGGCGTGGCCTTGGAGACCTCACGGTTGGCCTGGTAACGCTTGAGCAGCGGCGCGAACAGCGCATCGGCCAGCGCCTTGCGAGCGAACTCGCGCGCGGTGTGGATGGCTTCGACATCGGCCACCTCACTGATCTCGGTGAGATAGGCCTCGCCCGGCAGCGAGAGCATCTCCGCGACCATGGCCTGATCCAGCGACTCGTCTTCCAGCAGGGTACGCAGCGCGGCGACCAGGCGCTGGTCCAGGCTCAGCGCCTCACCACGCTGGTGCTGGCCGATCAGTTCCTGCAGCACCTGCACGGACAGCTGCTGACCGGCTTCCCAGCGGTTGAAACCGTCGCTGTCGTGCTGCATGAGGAACATCAGCTGATCGCGGCTGTAGGGGAAGCTCAGCTTGACCGGCGCACTGAAGCCACGCAGCAGCGACGGCAGCGGTTGTTCGGCGATGCCCTCGAAGGTGAAGGTCTGCTCGGCTTCGGTGACCGACATTACGCGGCTGTTGCCCTGTGCGGCCGCTTCGCCCAATAGACGCAACGGCAGCTCATTGCCCTGCGCATCGAGCAGGCCAACCGCCACCGGAATCACGAACGGCAGCTTCTCGCTCTGCCCCGGCGTCGCCGGGCAACTCTGGCGGAAGGTCAGGCTGTAGGTCTGCGCGGCAGCGTCGTAAGCCTCGCTGACCTGCAGACGCGGCGTGCCCGCCTGGGTGTACCAGCGCTTGAATTGGGTCAGGTCGATGCCACTGGCATCTTCCATGGCCTTGACGAAATCGTCGCAGGTCACGGCCTGGCCGTCGTGGCGCTCGAAGTACAGATCCGAGCCCTTGCGAAACAGCTCCGGGCCGAGCAGGGTGTGGATCATGCGCAGCACTTCGGCACCCTTCTCGTAGATGGTCAGGGTGTAGAAGTTGGAGATTTCCATGTACGCATCCGGGCGCACCGGGTGAGCCATGGGGCCAGCATCCTCGGCAAACTGGTGAGTGCGCAGGTAGGCCACGTCCTCGATGCGTTTGACCGTGCGCGAGTGGGTGTCGGCGGAGAACTCGCTGTCACGGAACACGGTGAAACCTTCCTTGAGCGACAGCTGGAACCAGTCGCGGCAGGTCACGCGGTTGCCCGACCAGTTGTGGAAGTATTCGTGCGCCACCACCGCCTCGACGCGCTGGTGCGCAGCATCGGTGGCGGTGTCGGCCTTGGCCAGCACGCAGCTGGAGTTGAAGATGTTGAGGCCCTTGTTCTCCATGGCGCCCATGTTGAAATCGTTGACCGCGACGATCATGAAGATGTCCAGATCGTACTCGCGGCCGTAGACCTCCTCGTCCCACTTCATGGAGCGTTTGAGGCTGTCCATGGCGTGTTGCACCTTGTCGATGTTCTCCGGCTCGACGTAGATACGCAGCGCCACTTCACGGCTGCTCATGGTGGTGAAGCTATCCTCCACACACCACAGATCGCCGGCGACCAGGGCGAACAGATAGGCAGGCTTCTTGAACGGGTCTTCCCAGGTCGCCCAGTGGCGACCGCCCTCTTCCGAGCCGCTGGCAATCGGGTTGCCGTTGGACAGCAGCACCGGGTAGGCATGCTGCTCGGCGCTGACCGTGGTGGTGAACTTGCTCATCACGTCCGGGCGGTCGAGGTAGAAGGTGATCTTGCGAAAGCCCTCGGCCTCGCACTGGGTGCAGAACATCGTGCCGGACTTGTACAGGCCTTCCAGCGCGGTGTTGCTCTCCGGGTGGATGCGCACGCTGCTGTCGACCACGAAGCGCTCCTGAGTCGGCTGCAGGGTCAGGTGGCTGTCGGTCAGCGTGTAGTCGCCCGCACCCAGTTCGCGGTCATCGAGTTTGAGCTCGAGCAACTCGAGCTGCTGGCCATCGAGCACCAGTGCAGGCAAGCCGGCACCGGCCTCGGGGTTACGACGCATGACCAGTTGCGCATGCACCAGGCTGTGATCCTCGAACAGCTCGAAGGTCAGGTGGGTCTCGTCGATCAGGTAATCCGGTACCTGATAGTCCTTCAGATAAATGGTCTTGGATTGTTCGGTGCGCATGGCTCTCGGCCCCTTGTCGGCGGCGCCGTCCGGCGCCGGGTAGCAATCAGGTATCAGCCGGCGATCTCGTGGACAGCCAGCTGGTAAGCGGTGTACTTGCGGATATTGATCACGCCGGTGTCGAACATCAGGTACTGGCCCTTGATACCGAGCAGAGTACCCTCGGCCAGCGGCTGCTTGTCCAGATTGAAGCTGGTGATCTTCGCCGGGTAGGCCTCGATCGGGTAGCGGATGTCCAGCACCTCGGCATCATTCAGCGGCTGGATGGCCTGCAGGCCGAAACGCTGCTGCAGCTCGGCAATGCCCGCGCCACAGCTGTCGAACAGCTGTTCGCGAATCGCCGGCAGATCGACCGGTGCGGCATCGCCCTTGAGCAACGCGCGCCAGTTGGTCTTGTCCGCCACGCGCGTACGCAGCAGATCCTCGACGAAGCCGGACTGCTGCCGGGTGGCCACGCGCAGGATCGGCAGCGCCTGGGTCGCGCCCTGATCGATCCAGCGTGTCGGCACCTGGCTGGAACGGGTGATGCCGACCTTCACGCCACTGGAGTTGGCCAGATAGACGATGTGGTCGGTCATGCAGAACTGCTCGCCCCAGCTCGGCTCGCGGCAGGTGCCGGCGTCGTAGTGGCACTTCTCGGGGCTCATGATGCACACGTCGCATTGCGCCAGCTTCTGCATACAGGGGTAGCAGTAGCCCTGGCTGAAACTGGTCTTGGTCTTGCGCCCGCAGTGCGTGCAATGAATGGCGCCGAGGTACTCCAAGCGCAGGTGCTTGCCCACCAGCGGGTTGACCGGCACCTCTTCATCGCCCAGGCGAAAGGCGTACTGCACCGGCGCCTCCAGATGCGCCTTCATCTTGCTCAGCGAGCCACGTCCCAACTCAGCCATCAGTGCAGGGTATCCGAAGAGCTGAACAGCAGGTTCGGTACCGGCTCGGACTTGGACTTGCACGCCTGCTCCCCCATGTAGCCGGTGCGCTCTTCCTCGGGCAGATTCTGCATTTCCCAGGCGATCATCGCCTGCAGGCTCAGCTCTTTCTGTTCCTGGGTCAGCTTGCGGCCATCGGGCCATTTGCCGATCTCCACGGCCAGCTTGAGGCTCTCGTAGATTTCCGGGGTGATGTTTTCAATCGCATCGAGAAAGGACGACATTCAGGTCTCCAGATAAATCGTAGAGCGGGTAGCCCCGCCTATACGCTGCATTGGCGAGTGGTACTCGCCCTGCAGGTCAAAACAGTCGAATCAAGCGCTACGTCGGGCCAGCATACCGCCAAGCAAGCCTGTCAGGCAGCCGGTGAGCAAGCCGCCGACATGCGCACCGTTGGCAATAGCACCCACACCCAGCGTTTCGAAGATGCCGGTCATGCAGACCACCAGCCAGATCAGCATCATCACCAGCACGCCGGGCGGCAGACGATACGCAGCGTTAGGCGCCAGACGCTGGTAGATCCAGCAATGCCCGAGCAGGCCATAGAGCACGCCAGACAGGCCGCCGAACAACGAGGGGCCGGCCCACCAGTATTGGGCGAAATTCGACGCAAGGCCGAACAACAGGGTGAGCCCCAGCAAACCAACGGCGCCCTGGCGAAACTCGATACGCCGCCCCAACTCCCAGTACCACAGGCTGTTCATCGCCAGATGCAGCCAGCCAAAGTGGATCAGCATCGGAGTGATCAGCCTCCACCACTGGCCGCTTTGCAGCGTGGCGTCCAGGTAATTGAGGTAGATGTTGCCGCCATCGATACGGTAGTCGACGAAGCTGAGCCAACGAATCGCGGCGTGGTTCTCGCCGGCCAGGGTCACGGCGAAGACGATGAAAGTCGCCAGCAGCACCAGCGCCGTGACCGGGCTGCGGCGCAACTGAGTGAAGAAGCTGTCGCGCACAGGCGCAACGCTTGCCGGCAATTCTGCGCCGACGTCGCCCTGCGGGTGACTGGCATAGAGTTCGCGCACCTGCTCGGCCAGTTCCTGCCCCGGCACCCAGAGCACCTGCTCACCGCCCTCTTCCGCCACCCGGTGCGGTACGCGCAAGCGCTGCAGCAGCGCGACGAAGCCGCTCAAATCGGTATCCAGCGGCAAGCGCAATACCACTACTGCCGTCATCGTGGTGCCTCCTGCGGATCGACATCGACCCAGACGAATTTACCCGCATCAAGACGTGTTTCCTGATCCAGACGATAAGCAACCAAACGGCCACCGACCACCGCACTGTAATCCAGGCAGGCCAGGTTGGGCCTGATCGGCGCGGGCTTGCCGCGCCGCCAGTAGTGCCCGACGAATAACAGCGGCTCGTGCGCGCCATACCTCAGCAGCTCGTCTTTCTGCAGTTCGGTCAACGGCGTCTGCGCCGCCAGCTCTGGCAAGGCATCAGGCTGGAACACGATATCGCCGTAGGTTTGCGGGTTTTCTTCCCAGAACTTGGTGCGAAAGAAGGAACGCGTGAAGCCGTCGCCACCAGTCAAGGTCAGACCATGCGGCAGGCGCATGTCGGTACCACGCAGCAGGCGATCCAGCGCCATATTGGCGAAGCTGCCAGGTACGGCAGCCGCCTGAAGGAAATGCTCGTCGATGCAGCCGTCGGGAAACTGTGCCTTGAGCGGCGTGATCAGCTCGGCATCCCAGCAGGCGTGCACGACTCGAAAACGTCCGGCGTCGATGAACAGCGGCATCTCGTAGAACCACCGGAGGAATTCACGCCACTCCTGCGGATGGCTCTCGAACTGCGCCAATGTCTCGCGCATCAGCCGTTGGTGGCGCGGGCTGTGCTCGCGTACGTACTGACGACCACTACCCGGCGGTGCCGGCGTACTCCAGCCCAGCGCGTTGAATTCGTGGTTACCCATGATGCACAGCGCCTGACCGGTACGCACCATGTCATGCACCAGGTGCAGGGCCTCGCGAATGCCAGGGCCGCGGTCCACCAGGTCGCCGAGGAAAATCACCATGCGCGTCGGGTGGCGCCACACGCCACTCTGCAGGCTGTAACCGAGGCGTTCGAGCAGGCGTTCGAGGGTGCGCGCACAACCGTGGATATCACCGATCAGGTCATAGCCACGATGGGGGTCGAGGGACATTCAGTCCTGTCCTCCCAGGCGGCTGCCCCAACCCAGTTTGGTACGGCAGACCTCGTAATAGTTGTGATCCAGCGGATGGATCAGACGCAGCTTCTGCGCCTTCTTGGCCACGTGCAGGGTGTCGCCCGGCGCGCAGGTGAAGTGGTTCTGGCCATCGCAGGACACCTGCGGGTAGATGGTCATGTCTGGCGACACCACCACTTTCAACTCGCTGTGGCCATCGACCACGATGGGCCGACTGGACAGCGTATGCGGGTACATCGGCACCACCACGATCGCGTCGAGCTTGGGATGCATGATCGGCCCGCCTGCGGACAACGCGTAGGCCGTCGAGCCGGTGGGCGTGGCGACGATCAGGCCATCGGCCTTCTGGCTGCAGACGAACTGGCCGTCGATATATAGCTCGAACTCGATCATCCGCGTCGACTTGCCGGGGTGCAGCACCACATCGTTGAGCGCATCGCCCTGACCGATGGCCTCACCCTGGCGGCGCACCTCGACTTCCAGCAGGAAGCGGTTTTCAGTGAGGTACTGGCCTTCGAGCACCTGCGCCACCTTGAGCTCCAGCTCATCGGGGCGAATGTCGGTGAGAAAGCCCAGGCTGCCGCGGTTGATCCCCAGCACCGGTACCTTGTGCCGCGCCAGGGCTCGGGCAGCGCCGAGCATGCTGCCGTCGCCACCGACGACGATCACCAGGTCACAGACCTCGCCAAGCATCTTGCGCGAGGAGGTCTGCAGGCCATGCCCTGGCAGCACGTCGGCAATGGTGTCCTCGAGGATCACATGCAGGTGACGGTCGATCAGAAAACGCTTGAGTCGGCGCACGGTTTCCAGAACCCGCGTGCTGCCCAGGCGCCCGATGATGCCGACATTGCGAAATTGCTCCATGGGACTCCCGCCAGACAGATAAGAAACGATGAGGGATTATCGGCCAAAGGCCTGGGCCGCAGCAAACCGAGGCTGTTACTGCGCTATGCTCGGGGTCATGACCCCTGCTGACTCGCTGCATGACCTTCTGCAGAGCCTGCGCACCCCTGCCGTGCGCGACCTGGCCTGGGCGCTGTGTGCGCCTCCCTTGCTCGGTGAGACCACGAAAACCCAGCGTCATCCGCTACAGGCCAGTTACTGGTCACACCAGCCGCAGCTGATGGCAGACTGGCTTGCGCTGCAGGACAGGGATCCCAGCGCCATTCACACCTGGCTGGCGGCAAAACCGGTGCGCCGCCTCGGCCTCTATTACGAACGCCTGTGGCAGTTTGCCCTGCACGCTGCGCCTGATGTCGAGGTGATCGCCGCCAACCTGCCGATCCGCCAGGGCGGCCAGACCCTGGGCGAGCTGGACTTGTTGCTGCGCGACGACGAAGGCGAACATCATCTGGAGCTGGCGGTGAAGTTCTACCTGGGCACGCAGGGCAGCGAGGCAGCAGATTGGCTGGGCCCCGGCAGCCATGATCGTCTCGATCTGAAACTCGGCCACCTCGCGCAGCACCAACTGCCCCTGTCATCACGCCGCGAGGCACGCGGAACCTTGAACGAACTGCAGTTAGCCGAGCCTCGATCCGCCTTCTGGCTTGGCGGCTACCTGTTCTACCCCTGGCCCGATGCCTGCCCGCCACCTCGCGGCGCCACGCTCGAACACTGTCGGGGCAGCTGGTTACGCCAGCGCGACTGGGCTGATTTCGCCGCAACGCAAACGCACACCCGCTGGCAACCACTGCCGAGGCTGGCCTGGCTGGCACCGGCGTGGGTAAGTGCCGACGGGATCTGGCCCGCCGCAAAGTTCCAGCAATGGCTGAGTACGCTGAGGCCCGAGGCCAACGCGCAGTTGCTGGTAAGGCTGGAAGCAGATGATGCCGGGGACTGGCGGGAAATCGAGCGGGTCTTTCTGGTCAACGATCACTGGCCAGTGCAGTCATAGCCCAGGCCATCGGCCAGCTGCAGGCGTCGAACCGCTCAACGACTGCGCTCGGTTCGACCACCGGAACGCGCCAGGTACCCCGCACCGCTTTCGCACAGCAGCGCATCACGCTGCACGCCCGGCAAGGCATCCAGACCACCGCGCAAGGCGTAAACGCTGTAACCCAGTTGCGCCAGGAGAAACACGGCGCTGCCACTGCGTTTGCCGCTGTCGCAGTAGCAGAGGTAGGTGCGTGAACGCTCCAGCAGGCGCGCCTTGAGGCGCAACAACTGCAGCGGCATATGCAACGCCTGAGGGGCGTGCGCCTTCTCGTACTCCTCCTGCAACCGCACATCCAGCCACTGCGCGCCTTGCGCAAGCAGCCTGGCGGCCTCGCCCAGCGACACTTCGGCCACCACTGGCGCCTTGAGCAGGGCGAAGAAATCCTGGCGATCGAGGCGCAGCACGCTACCGGCTTCGACCATGGTTACCGTGGCATTGCGCGGCCGATCGGCAAGCAGCGCTTCCTCGCCGAAACAGGCGCCTACCTCGAGCTCCGCCAACACCTGATGATTGCTGCCGGCACGGCGAATCACTTCAGCGCGGCCACTTTCCAGGAAATAACAGCAATCACCGCTGGCGCCCTCCTCGAGAACCTGGCTGCCTGCAGCAAGCTCGACCCGCTGCAGGCGCGCCAGCATGTTCTGCACATTAGCGGGCGGCACCTTGGCAAACAGCGGGTTTTCCAACAGCCGCTCCAGCCATTCCATATCGGCGCCAGCCTGCTGCAGCGCCAGCAACAGGTCCTGATGCGCCAGGCGCCAGGTCAGCAGACGATCCAGCGTAGCGCTGTCGATCATCAGCACACTGACATCGGTCAAGGCGCGGGCGTCATGCAGCCGTGGCAAGCTCGGCGACAACGGATGGCAGCTGATCTCGCTACCGGCTTGCAGGGTCTGCGTACGCCCCTCGGCATCCTGCAACTGCAGCTCACCAGCCAGCAGATAGCAGGTCAGCCGAGCCTGGTCGCCCTGGCGAAACAGCAGCTGCCCGGCCAGCAGGGGCTGCGGTACCAACTGGCTGCGCAACTCCCGCCACTGCTGCTCGGAAAGCACATTGAGCGGGGTCAGGCTGCGCAGCTGTTCGGGGGTAAGGGGTTCGCTCATGAGGATTTCCAGGCTCCGCTGGTCAGACCTGAGTGTAGTCGGCACTGGCGCCCATCAACACCCGACGACCTTGCAAGCCGCCAGTATGAATGAAGATCAGCCGAGTGCCGCGTGCGAATAGGCCACGCTCGCAGAAATCGCGCAACGCCATGAGCGCCTTGCCGGTATACACAGGCTCCAGCGGCAGAGCGCAGGCCTGTTCGGTGTGCAGGATGAATTGGCGTAACGGCTCATCGAGCCGCGCAAAACCGCCGCGCGCGGCTTCGATCAGTTGGTAGCTGCGCCCCGACACCCCGGCCTCGTCGAGCAGCGCGGCGACCTGGCTGGCAACCCCGTGATCGCCGGGCACCGCCTGCGCAGCGAAAACCTTGCGCCGCGGCTCACCCAGCAGCAGACCGGCCATGGTGGTTCCCGTCCCAGCCGCCAACCACCAGGCATCGAAATCAGCCCAGCCGATATCGGCCAACTGCGCCTCGGCCATCTGCACCAGCGCGCAGCAACCTCGGGCGCCCTGAAGCCCCAGACCACCCTCGCCCACCACCTGAAAATCCGGATACCGGTTCAGCCAGGGCGTCCAGAAATCCGCCTGATGACGCGCGCGATAGCCGCCATAACCCAACCAGTGCAGCTGCATGCCCATGCGCTGCAGGTCGTCGATGGTGGGCGTCCGTTGCGGCTCCCCCCGCAGTAGGCCGATGCTGGCGAAGCCAAACCGCTGGCCCGCCGCGGCCAGCGCATGCAGGTGATTGGAGTGTGCACCACCCAGACTGATCAGGCCCTGCGCACCAGCGGCAACGGCCTGCTCGACATAGGGCGCGAGCTTGAACCACTTGTTGCCGGAAACCAGCGGATCGACCAGGTCCAGACGCAGGCAGGCAAGCTCGACGCCGGCAGCGTCGAGCCAGGGAAGCGTGAAGGTTTGCAGCGGCGCCTGAGGGCGCCAGTGCGCAATCCGTACCGCCAAACGTCAGCCGACAGTACGCAGGCGGCTACTCGTCTTGTGCCGCGCACAGCAATTCGAATCACCCAGCGTGAAGCGACTGGGCGTATCGACGCGATCGATGGGAATGGCGCAGCGCTCGCCACTGGGCAGGGTGGCATCACAACTGGGCTGCTGATAATGCGCCAGCCAGTGACGGTATTGCTCTTCGGAAACGAAGCACTTGCCAGCGGCGTAGGCCATGGGGCTGTCCTGGTAACGGGCAACGTCCTGCAGCGGAATGGTCAGGTGCCCGGCGCCAGGATGGTACACCACGAACACCACGCCGAGTTTGGCCAGGCGCTCCAGCACCTGATCACCGCCCTGACTGGCGAAGGCGTCACGTTCACGCTTGAGACGCTCGATTTCCGCCTGCCGCTGAGCATCCAGCTCGTTGCGATAGGCCAGTTCGACATCACGTACATCGATCTGCTCCTTGTACTCCGCCACCGCGGCCGCGATCTTCGCGCGCATTTCGCCCTCGAACTGCGCACGCAGAATATCGCCCTCGGTACGCCCATGGCGCTCGAGCGCACGCAGCTGCTGCGTCATCTCCTCGCGGCTGCTCTGAAAGCTTTCTGCCTGCGCGCTCAGTTGCGCCTTGAGATTGGCATTGAGCTCTTCCTGCTGACGCAGGGCCTGGTGCAACCCATGCAGCTGGGCCTGCAGGTTCTTGCTCTGCTCCTCACTGGCCAACTTGAGCTTGGCCAGCTCTTGCTCATGCTGCTGGGTCAGGCTGGTAATGCGCAGGCGTTGCTGCTGAATCAGTTGCGCGGTCTTGGCGCGGTGTTCCTGGTCCATCTTCTGGGCCAACTGATCGGCCACTTCCTTGGCCGGATCTGGCGCATACCATTTGTCTTCCGAAGCCACCTGCAAACGCTCGGCGACCACCGCCTGGGCACTGTCGTCCTCGATGAGCAAGCCGAGTTGGTTGCGCTTGGCGGCATCACGCAGCAGCACCAGATCATTCTGCCCCGGCGCCAGACTGGGGTCCCACAGATGCATCTGGTGCCAGGACACCGGGCACTGGCTACGACAGGCCAGGCGAATCGGCCCGGCGCCGAGGTCGGGGCCTCGACCGGCACGTTCGGCCAGGTGTTGCAGCGGAATGTTCCAGCCCTTGTCGGGACGACCGTCCTCGTCGAAATCCAGAAAGAAGAACACCGCAGCCCTGACCAGCAGGCGCGGATTGATCACCACGAACACCGCGCGCATCTGCTCGTCCGCAAACTCAGGCATGTTCACCACACCGTCGAGCAACGCCTCGAACTCGGGGAACATCATCTGTTTGCAGATACCGCGTTCACTGAAGAACATCACGGCTTCCACCATCTGCGGCTTGTTCTGCATGCTCATTTAGGACCCTCTGGACCAACCGGGGAGTACGCGCGCACGTAGTCGCGTGCCGGAGCAGTGAATGCGCTGACACGAAATATCGTCCCTGACACGTCTGGCAAGTCTAGGGGAAAACCGAACCAGAGCAATGTGACTGGGTTGGCAGTCAGTCCGCGAGCCGGGCCGGAAAGATCACAGCTAGTAGCAAAATGTGACGAGAGCGCAGCATCGCCTCCTTTGCCAGGCGCCGGCGGCCGAAAATCTCTCGACCGATTCAGCCCCCATGCAGCCAGCCAATCGGCGGATTCTTGCCATTTACCCCAGGCAGACAAGCAACTTTCCGCCGACGCGAAGCCGCGAGCGATCAGTCGCCAGGCTCTAGGGCAGCGGTCTGACAACCTGGCACGTCATCTGCTCGGGCCGAATGAGCTCGCACAGCCGTCGCGCGGGCCGGACTGATAAAAAAGACAAGAGGTCAGCCATGTTCTGCCATCGTTTGCCCATCCTGCCTCTCACCTCGGCCCGCCGAAGAAGACCATCAACGCAACGCTGACACCGCCTTAGCCAAACAAAATAACAACAATGGAGAATTCCCATGCGCTTAGCCAAGTCTCTTGGCCTGCTCGCTGCTGCCGCAATCCTGGCCACCAGCCCCAACGCTCACGCCAATCCAACCTCGATCAACATCCTCACGGGCGGCACCAGTGGCGTCTATTACCCGCTGGGCATGAGCCTGTCCGAGCTATACAGCGAGAACATCGCGGGCTCCAGCACCAGCGTGCGCGCCACCAAGGCGTCGGTGGAGAACCTCAACCTGCTGCAGATCGCCCGCGGCCAGCTGGCTTTCGCGCTGGGTGACTCGGTAGCCGATGCCTGGAAAGGCGACGAAGAGGCCGGTTTCAGAGCCCCTCGTGACCGATTGCGGGCCATCGCCGGGATTTATCCCAACTACATCCAGATCGTTGCCAGCCAGGCATCGGGAATCAACAGTCTGGAAGATCTACGCGGCAAGCGCATTTCCGTCGGGGCGCCACGCTCGGGCACCGAGCTCAACGCCAGGGCGATCTTCAAGGCCGCCGGCCTGAGCTACAGCGACATGGGGCATGTCGAATTCAAGCCCTACGCCGAATCGGTAAACTTGATCGAAAAGGGCCAGCTGGACGCCACCCTGCAATCGGCCGGCCTGGGCATGGCAGCGATTCGTGAGCTGGCCGAACGCGTACCGGTCAACTTCGTCGCCATTCCAGAGCAAGTGGTGTCGCGCATCGGCAGCAGCGCCTATCAGTCAGGCACCATCCCGGCCGGCACCTACAAAGGCCAGACCAGTGACGTGACGACAGCGACCATCACCAACGTTCTGGTCAGCCAGACCAGCGTCTCCGACGATATCGCCTACCAGATGACCAAACTGCTCTTCGAAAACCTCGATCGCCTGGCCGAAGCACACCCGGCCGCCAAGGCCATCAGGCTGGAACGGGCGATCAATGGCCTGCCAATTCCGCTGCATCCTGGCGCGGAGCGCTTCTACCGAGAAGTGGGCGTTCTCAAGTAACGCCTGACTCAGCCCTTGACGGCGGCGAGAAAGGGCGCCAGGCGCTGCGCCATCTCGGCGCCAAGCGCCTGCAAGCCGCTCAGCGGGCGCACCATCACCTCGAATTCGACGATGCGCCCCGACTCGTCGAAGCGGATCATGTCGATGCCCTTCAATTCGCGCCCGCCGACCCGCGCGGAGAACTCCAGCACCACATTGAGACCGTCGGTGCTGGCCAGTTCGCGGTGATAGGCGAAGTCTTCGAACACCTTGAGCACAGTATTGAGGATCAGGTTGACCACCTGCGCCCCCGGATAAGGCGTATGTGCCATGGGAGAACGGAACAGCGCCTGCGGATGCAGCAGCTCGGGCAAGGCGCTCAGGTCCTTGGCGGCGACGAACTGGTGCCAGCGCGCCAGAGTGGCTGCGGCTGCAGGGTTGAGCTGGGCGTCGAGTGACATCGGCTTCTCCTTGTTATTTTCAGGCCAGATAGCCAACGCCCCGCACTGGGCGGGGCGCTGTTCCGATCAGAGTTCGGCCGCCAGGCGCGAGCCCTGGTTGATGGCCCGCTTGGCATCCAGCTCGGCGGCGACATCCGCGCCGCCGACCAGATGCACGCGCTGGCCTGCGCTTTCCAGACCGTCCTGCAACTCACGCAGCGGATCCTGGCCGGCGCAGACAATCACGGTATCAACCGGCAGCACCTGCTCCTCGCCACCGGCGATGCGAATATGCAGACCCGCATCGTCAATCTGCAGGTACTCGACGCTGTTGAGCATCTGCACGTTCTTGTTCTTCAGGCCCGCACGGTGAATCCAGCCGGTGGTCTTGCCCAGGCCATCGCCGACCTTGGATTTCTTGCGCTGCAGCAGGAACACCTGACGCGCTGCCGGGTGCGGATGGGCCTTAATGCCCGCCACGCCACCACGGGCCTCGAGCGCGGGGTCGATGCCCCACTCCTTCCAGAACTCGTCACGGTCGAGGCTGGTGGCCGTGCCCTGATGAGTGATGAACTCGGAGACATCGAAACCGATGCCGCCAGCGCCGATCACCGCCACGTTCTGACCGACCGGCTTGCGTTCAAGAATGGCGTCCAGATAACCAATCACCTTTGCATGCTCGATACCCGGAATCTCCGGGGTACGCGGGGCGATGCCGGTGGCCAGAATGATCTCGTCGAAGCCGCCCTTGACCAGGTCGTCCACCGAAACACGGGTGTTCAGGCGTACATCGACGCCGGTGGTTTCCAGCTTGCGCTTGAAATAGCGCAGGGTCTCGAAGAACTCTTCCTTGCCCGGCACGCGCTTGGCCACGTTGAACTGGCCACCGATCTCGCTGGCCGAATCGAACAGCGTCACGCTGTGGCCGCGCTCGGCAGCGACGGTGGAGGCAGCCAGGCCAGCCGGGCCGGCACCGACCACGGCGATCTTCTTCACCTGCGTGGTGGGGATGTAGTTCAGCTCCGTCTCGTGGCAGGCACGCGGGTTGACCAGGCAGCTGGTCAGCTTGCCACCGAAGGTGTGATCCAGGCAGGCCTGGTTGCAGCCGATGCAGGTGTTGATTTCGTCCGCGCGGCCCTCGGCGGCCTTGTTGACGAAGTCCGGGTCAGCGAGGAACGGACGCGCCATCGAGACCATGTCGGCATCGCCCTCGGCCAGCACCTGCTCGGCGACTTCCGGGGTGTTGATGCGGTTGGTGGTGATCAGCGGGATCGACACCTTGCCCTTGAGCTTGGCGGTGACCTTGGTGAAGGCCGCGCGCGGTACCTTGGTGGCGATGGTCGGAATGCGCGCCTCGTGCCAGCCGATACCGGTGTTGATGATCGTCGCCCCGGCCTGCTCGATGGCCTTGGCCAGCAGCACGATCTCATCCCAGGCGCTGCCGCCCTCGACCAGATCGAGCATCGACAGACGATAGATGATGATGAAATTCGGCCCGACCGCCTCACGCACGCGGCGGACGATCTCCACCGGCAGGCGCATGCGATTCTCGAAGCTGCCGCCCCAGCGGTCGCTGCGATGGTTGGTGTGGGTCACCAGGAACTGGTTGATGAAGTAGCCTTCCGAGCCCATCACCTCGACACCGTCGTAGCCGGCCTGCTGGGCCAGCGACGCGCAATTGACGAAATCGGCGATCTGCTTCTCGATACCCTCCTCGTCCAGCTCACGCGGCTTGAACGGGTTGATCGGCGCCTGGATGGCGCTCGGCGCCACGGACTTGGGGCTGTAGGCATAACGCCCGGCATGCAGAATCTGCATGCAGATCTTGCCACCGGCCTCGTGCACGGCCTGGGTGACGACCTTGTGCTTCTCGGCCTCTTCCAGCGTGCTCAGCTTGGCCGCGCCGGCATAGACACCGCCCTCCTCGTTCGGACCGATACCGCCGGTAACCATCAAGCCAGCGCCGCCCCGGGCTCGCTCGGCGAAATAGGCCGCCATGCGCTCGAAGCCGCCCGTTTTTTCTTCCAGCCCCGTGTGCATCGAACCCATCAGGGTGCGGTTCTTCAGCGTGGTGAAGCCCAGATCGAGCGGGGCCAGCAGGTGCGGGTAACGAGCAGTCATGGAATTCTCCACATCGCGGTGCAGTTCACGGATCGCCGCGGTCTCATGGGCACGCGGTCGGTTATGGAGCCAGACGATAAAGAGGCCAAACGACAGGCTCAATGATCAAATCTGACAAGATAATGATCAAAATTAACAGCCTTGCTTGGCTTCGGGCTTCGTCCGACCTACCCTGAACAGACCAACCAGCGAAAGACACCCATGCGTCGATTGATCAACCTTTGCCTCGCCTGCCTGCTGCTCGGCAGCCTCACGGCCTATGCCTACTGGTGCGGGCAGCGACCGCAAGTCCCCTACCTGTCGGACCTGCGCAGCCATCTGGCCCTCAATCAGGGTAGTCCCGGCGCGGACGGCAACCTGCTGGGCATTCAGCCTGAACTGGTCACCAGCGACTATCAGAGCCTGGAGCGCCTGCACCTGAAGCTGTCGGCCTACCTCGACCTGGCCCGCGACCTGGGCCTGCTCAATCCGCGCACCGTGGTGGTGTTGCCCGAACATATCGGCACCTGGCTGTTCGCCATCGGCGAGAAGGATGAGCTGTATCAGGCTCGCGACCGCCAGCACGCCCTGCAATGGTCAGCGGCGAGCAACCCCCTGGATTTTCTCCCGGCGCTGCTCACGGCCGAAGGCGACGCTCACCTGCAGGACGCCCTGCTGCGCACCAAGGCCAAGCGTATGGCGCATGACTACCAGCAGCTGTTCGGCGGCCTGGCACGTGACTATGCCGTGACCCTGGTGGCCGGCTCCATCGTCTTGCCGGAACCACGCCTGGAGCATGGCCAGCTGCAGGTCGCCAGCGGCCCGCTATACAACGCCAGCCTGGTCTTCGACCGCTCCGGCAAACCACTAGGGCAACCACAGCGCCAGGCTTTCAGCGCCGCCACGGCCAGCAGCCTGGCGCCAGATACACCGCAGGCCGTCGACACACCGGCAGGCCGCCTGGGCATAGTGCTCGGCGGCGATACCCGACACATAGCCACTCACGACCAGCAGTCCATCGAGCTGCTGGTCATGCCCAGCGATATCGACAACAAGCCAGACGCCTCCGAGTTCGCTGCGCACCTGCAAGCCCAGGGCATCCGCGCAGCGCTGCAAGTCCACGCGCGCGGGCGCCTGTGGGAACGCAGCGGGCAGGCGCCAGCTCTGGCCTTCTCGGCCGGACAGGTCAGCCTGGGCGACAGCAGCCGTGGCGCGCAACTGATCAATCTGTGGTTATGAAAGCCTCACGCGTTCGCCTGGGCGATCTCTCCGTCGGTTTCACCCAGGCGCTGGCAGCCGCGCTGAGCGCACATGGCCATGATCCACGACCCTTGCTACAGCAGTTCGGCCTCGACGCCACGCGCCTGAGCGAAGCGCGCGCACGCCTGTCGATCCCACGCTTCATGCGCCTCGGCCACAGCGCCATCGCGCTGTGCGGCGAACCTGCGCTGGGCCTGGACATGGGTCGTCACAGCCACCCGAACCAGATCGGCCTGGCCGGCGTCTGCGCCATGCAAGCGCCCGACCTGCGTGAAGCGGCGCGCACGCTGACGCGCTTCGAGCCGCTCTACGCCGCCAACTACCGCGGCCGCTCGAGCTTCGATGAGGACCCGCGCGGCGCCTGGCTGCACTTCTATTCCATCAGCCCGTACAACGCCTACAACCGCTTCGTGGTGGATTCAGTGCTAGCTGGCTGGCAGGTCAATCTGGCCCATGTGGCCGGCCACGCCATCAACCTGGAAAGGGTCGAAATCGAATTTCCGGCACCGCAATACGGCGAGCGCTACGAAAGCCTTTTTGGCTGCCCGGTGGAGTTCGCCGCCAGCGCCAATCGCTTGCGCCTGAGCAACGAAACCCTGGCTCTGCGCAATCCGCACCACTGCCCCGGGACCTGGCGCCACCTGCTGGAGCTGTGCGAGCGTGAGCTGGAGCAATTGACTCGCACCCGCAGCCTGCGTGAACGAGTGATCCAGCTACTCGGACCGCTGCTGCACGGCCACGAACCGGATCTGGAGGAAGTGGCCCGGCATCTGCACCTGCCGAGCTGGACGCTGCGGCGCAAGCTCGCCGAAGAAGGCACGCAGTTTCGCACCATCCTCAACGATACCCGCCGCGACCTGGCTACGGCCTACATTCGTGATACCGAGCTGGCCTTCGGCGAGATCGCCTATCTGCTCGGTTTTGCCTCGGCCGAAGCCTTCCAGCGCGCGTTCAAGCGCTGGCTCGGGCAAACGCCCGGTGACTATCGCCGCGCTCAGCGCAGGGCCACTGGCGACGCTCAGAGCTCGGTGGCGTCATCCGATTCGGTCACGTCCTGATCGAAGGCATCGCGCTCGAGCAATTCTTCCTGGTAGTCATCCATCTGCGTTCTCCTGGATCATTTATCTGCTCATTAGCAAGCTACTTTGCCTGCATGAAGACAAGATGACGGAACGCCGCAGGGGCGCTCGACCGGACAGAAGGCAATAAAAAACCCGTCGATCTTGCGATCGACGGGTTTCGTATATGGCGCAGCGGACGGGACTCGAACCCGCGACCCCCGGCGTGACAGGCCGGTATTCTAACCGACTGAACTACCGCTGCGTGTCGGTTGGACTTTCGTCCATAAAACTCTTGAAGCTCTGTAGCGTCTGATGGCGCCCTTGCGGGTTTTGCCATCTCAAACCGACGAAACGTCGATCTGGGAAATAATGGCGCAGCGGACGGGACTCGAACCCGCGACCCCCGGCGTGACAGGCCGGTATTCTAACCGACTGAACTACCGCTGCGCGTCGGTGGACTTTCGTCCTTCTCACTAGGCTATGGTGGGTGATGACGGGATCGAACCGCCGACCCTCTGCTTGTAAGGCAGATGCTCTCCCGGCTGAGCTAATCACCCGTGTGCCTTAGCGAGGCGCGCACTTTATGCAGGCGGCGACGCTAAGTCAACACCCTGCTTGAATTTTTTCTGAAAAAAGCACGCCGTTCTCAGTCCATCTCGCCGCACAGCTCGGCCGCTCTCAACAGGGCCGCGGTCAGGCTATGGCGCTCCCAATCGGCCAAAGCGGCAAAACGCTGGTTGAATTCCGGCGGCATCAGCGAGGGCGCCTGCTGAATCAGCTCGCGCCCAGCATCGCTGATCAACAGCCACTGACGCCGGCGATCCTGATCATCGCGCTGGCGCTGCAGCAGGCCATGCTCTTCGAGACGGTCGAGTAGACCGGAGAGCGTCGCAGCGGTAAGGCTGACACGACTGCTGAGCACGCTGGCGGTCATCCGCGTTTCGGTGGCCAGCACTTGCAGCACCATCAACTGCACGGGCGTGAGCCCGCCAAAACGGGCCAGGCGCTTGGCATGCACCTCACCTGCCTGCTGCAAACGGCGCAAGGCCTGGAACAATGGCATTTCAACGGCCATGACAGATGACAAATCTATTTCATCAGGAACTTTTTTATCACTCACAAGCACCAACCCACATTACCCAAAACTTTGACATGAAAGCATTTTCTTGTTTTGGTGTAAAAGGTTCGGCTGAGCCGAACCCCATCCCCAACGGCAATACCGGTAAGGAATTATGTGCGGAATAGCTGGAGAACTACGTTTTGATCGACGCCCCGCGGACCTGGCGGCAGTCGAGCGCATCACCCACCACCTCGCCCCTCGCGGCCCCGATGCTCATGGCTTTCATAGCCAGGGCCCCATCGCCCTGGGCCATCGCCGCCTGAAGATCATGGATCTGGCCGAAGCCTCGGGCCAGCCAATGATCGATAGCGATCTCGGCCTGTCGATGGTGTTCAACGGCGCCATCTACAACTACCCCGAACTGCGCGCCGAGCTGGAGGCGCTGGGTTATCGCTTCTTCTCCGGCGGTGACACCGAGGTGCTGCTCAAGGGCTATCACGCCTGGGGTGAAAAGCTGCTGCCCAAGCTCAACGGCATGTTCGCCTTCGCCGTCTGGGAGCGTGACAAGCAAAGCCTGTTCATTGCCCGTGACCGTCTCGGCGTAAAACCCCTCTATCTGTCGCGCACTGGCGAGCGCCTGCGCTTCGCCTCGTCGCTGCCCGCCCTGTTGCAGGGTGGCGACATCGCCAAGACGCTGGATGCCGTCGCGCTCAACCACTACCTGAATTTCCATGCCGTGGTGCCGGCGCCGCGCACCATCCTGGCGGGCGTGGAAAAGCTGCCGCCGGCCACCTGGATGCGCGTCGACGCCGACGGCAAGGTCGAGCAACAGACCTGGTGGACGCTGCAGTTCGGCCCGCAAGGCGAGGAAGTGAACTACGGCTTCGAAGAATGGTGTGACCGCACGCTGGAAACCATGCGCGAGGCGGTGGAAATTCGTCAGCGCGCGGCCGTGGATGTTGGCGTGCTGCTCTCCGGCGGTGTCGATTCGAGCATGCTGGTCGGCCTGCTGCGCGAGGCGGGCGTAGAAAACCTGCTGACCTTCTCCATCGGTTTCCAGGACGCCGGCGGCGAACGCGGCGACGAATTCCAGTATTCGGACCTGATCGCCCAGCGCTTCGCCACCCGCCACCATCAGTTGCGCATCGGCGAGCACGAAATCCTCGACCAGCTGCCGCAGGCCTTCCGCGCCATGAGCGAGCCGATGGTCAGCCACGACTGCATCGCCTTCTACCTGCTCTCGCGTGAAGTCGCCAAGCATTGCAAGGTGGTGCAGAGCGGCCAGGGCGCCGACGAGCTGTTCGCCGGTTACCACTGGTACCCGCAGGTCGACGGCGCCAAGGATGCCTTCGCCGCCTACCGCGCCGCCTTCTTCGACCGCGAGCACGACGAATACGCGGCCTGCGTACAACCGGCCTGGCTGACCGGCGACATGGCCGGCGAGTTCGTCCGCGAACACTTCGCCATGCCCGGCGCCAGTGCCGCAGTGGACAAGGCGCTGCGCCTGGACAGCACGGTGATGCTGGTCGACGACCCGGTCAAACGGGTGGACAACATGACCATGGCCTGGGGCCTGGAGGCGCGCACGCCATTCCTCGACTACCGCGTGGCGGAGCTGTCGGCGCGCATCCCGGCGCAGTTCAAGCTGCCCGAAGGCGGCAAGTACGTGCTCAAGGAAGCGGCGCGCAAGGTCATCCCCAGCGAGGTGATCGACCGGCCCAAGGGCTACTTCCCGGTACCGGGCCTCAAGCACCTGGAAGGCGCCACCCTCGGCTGGGTGCGCGATCTGCTGCTCGACCCCAGCCAGGATCGCGGCCTGTTCAACCCGACCATGCTCGACCAATTGCTGACCAACCCGCAGAGCCAGCTCACCCCGCTGCGCGGCTCCAAGCTGTGGCAACTGGCGGCGCTCAACCTGTGGCTGAGCGAACAGGGTCTGTAACGGTAAAGGAGCGGCTTCAGCCACCAAGTTCGGTGGTCAAGCCGCTCCCGAGCGTTCAATGCACGGTCGTCGCCCGGATGTCATCCGGGGTTGTCGCGACTCAACACTCGATCCGGCTCAGACCGGACGTAGCGATCAAGGACAACTCATGCGCTCCCCTGCCTTCAAACAACGCCTGATCCGCGGCCAGACGCCCTCCTACGAGCGCCTGCAGGCACGCCTGGCCGAAGATCACACCAGCGAGCCGAGCCAGCCGCAGGCCATCCACTGCGGCTGGGGTCGACTGCTGGTCGGCCACACGTACCCGGACGCCACTGCGCTGGCCGAGTCCCTGCTCGATGAGCAGCCCGGCGAGCGCGACATCGCCCTGTACGTCGCGGCGCCGCATCAGGTGCTGGCCCACGCGCCGCAGCAGCTGTTCCTCGACCCCTCCGACACCCTGCGCCTGTGGTTCACCGATTATCGCCCGGCGCGCCGCAGCTTTCGCGGTTTTCGTATTCGCCGTGCGCAAAACGATGCCGATTGGCAGGCGATCAACTGCCTGTACCAGACCCGCAACATGCTGCCGATCGACCCGGCCAAGCTCACCCCTTACAACGAAGGCGGGCCGACCTACTGGCTGGCCGAAGACGAGGACAGCGGCGCGGTGATCGGCAGCGTCATGGGCCTCAACCATCAGCGCGCCTTCCGTGACCCGGAAAACGGCAGCAGCCTCTGGTGCCTGGCGGTCGACCCGCAGTGCAGTCGCCCAGGCGTCGGTGAAGTGCTGGTGCGCCACCTGATCGAACACGGCATGAGCCGTGGCCTGAGCTACCTCGACCTGTCGGTGCTGCACGACAACAAGCAGGCCAAGAAGCTCTACGCCAAACTGGGCTTTCGCGAGCTGCAGACCTTCAGCCTCAAGCGCAAGAACGGCATCAACCAGCCGCTGTTCCTCGGCCCCGGGCCGCAGGCCGAACTCAACCCCTACGCACGCATCATCGTCGACGAAGCACTGCGCCGTGGCATCGAAGTGCAGGTCGATGACGCCGAAGCCGGGCTGTTCACCCTGAGCAACGGCGGTCGCCGCATCCGCTGCCGCGAGTCGCTGTGCGACCTGACCAGCGCGGTAAGTATGACCCTGTGCCAGGACAAGCGCCTGACCCATCGCGCCCTGTCGCGCGCCGAGCTCAGCGTGCCGGCCCAGCGCCTGGCGGGCAGCGCCGAAGACAACGCAGCATTTCTCGCCGAGCACGGCTCGGTGGTGGTCAAGCCGGTCGATGGCGAGCAGGGCCAGGGCGTCGCCGTGGACCTGCGCACCCCCGGCGAGGTGCAACAAGCCATCGAGCGCGCCAGCGTGTTCGACCAACGCGTACTGCTGGAAAGCTTTCACGAAGGCCACGACCTGCGTGTACTGGTGATCGGCTTTGAAGTGGTGGCGGCCGCCATCCGCCGCCCCGCCGAGATCATCGGCGACGGCCGCCACAGCATCGGCGAACTGATCGACGCGCAGAGCCGCCGTCGCCAGGCCGCCACCGGTGGCGAGAGCCGCATTCCCAAGGACGCCGAAACCCTGCGCACCTTGCACGGTGCCGGCCTCGACTACGACAGCGTGCTGCCGGCTGGCGAGCGCCTGGCGGTGCGCAAGACCGCCAACCTGCACACCGGCGGCACCCTGGAAGACGTCACCGCGATCCTCCACCCGACGCTGCGCGACGCAGCCATCAAGGCCGCACGCGCGCTGGACATTCCGGTGGTCGGCCTCGACCTGCTGGTACCGGCCGCCGACCAGCCCGAGTACGTGTTCATCGAGGCCAACGAGCGCGCCGGCCTGGCCAACCATGAACCGCAGCCGACCGCCGAGCGCTTCGTCGACCTGCTGTTCCCGCTGAGTCAGGCCAACGGCTGACTGCAGCAGCACCTGCGTCCGCACCTGCCGAGAACCTGACGGCAGGTGCCGATCCGGGCGCTACACCCGATAGACAAGGAGACACCATGCAGCCACTTCCCGCACCCGATCTCGACTACCTGCAGAAAGTCCTGCTGGAAATGCTCGCCATACCCAGCCCTACCGGTTTCACCGACACCATCGTGCGCTATGTCGCCGAGCGTCTGGAGGAGCTGGAAATCCCCTTCGAGCTGACCCGTCGCGGCACCATCCGCGCCACCCTGCGCGGGCGCCAGAGCGAATACGAGCGCTTCGACCGTGCCGTTTCCGTGCACCTGGACACCATTGGCGCCATCGTCCGCGAGATCAAGGACAACGGCCGCCTGGGCCTGGCCCCGGTGGGCTGCTGGTCGAGTCGCTTCGCCGAAGGCAGCCGCGTCAGCCTGTTCACCGACAACGGCGTGATCCGTGGCAGCGTGCTGCCGCTGATGGCCTCCGGGCATGCCTTCAACACCGCCGTCGATACCATGCCGGTGAGCTGGGATCACGTCGAACTGCGCCTGGACGCCTACTGCGCCACCCGCGCCGATTGCGACTCGCTGGGCGTTTGCGTCGGCGACTTCGTCGCCTTCGACCCGTTGCCGGAGTTCTCCGAAAGCGGTCATATCAGTGCCCGCCACCTGGACGACAAGGCCGGCGTCGCGGCCCTGCTGGCGTCACTCAAGGCGATTCGCGATCACGGCCTGCAACCGATGATCGACTGCCACCCGCTGTTCACCATCACCGAGGAGGTCGGCTCCGGCGCCGCCGCTGCCCTGCCCTGGGATGTCAGCGAGTTCGTCGGCATCGACATCGCCCCGGTCGCACCCGGCCAACAATCCAGCGAGCATGCCGTCAGCGTCGCCATGCAGGACTCCGGTGGTCCCTACGACTATCACCTGTCACGCCAGCTGCTGCGCCTGGCGGCCGAACAGGAAGTGCCGGCACGCCGTGATCTGTTCCGCTATTACCACAGCGACGCGCAATCGGCGGTCACTGCCGGTCATGACATTCGAACCGCGCTGCTGGCCTTCGGTTGCGATGCGACTCACGGCTATGAACGCACCCATATCGACAGCCTCAACGCCCTTAGCCGCCTGCTTACGGCGTACATGATGAGCCCACCGGTATTCGCCAGCGATGCGCAACCGGCGCAGGGCTCGCTGGAGCGCTTCAGCCATCAGCTGGAGCACGACGCGCAGATGGAAAGCGATACCCGTGTCCCACCCGTGGACAGCCTGGTAGGCCAACATGATCGGGAGACTTGAAGGCCTCCGCGCATAAGGGCAAAGTGACACGAAAGGACGACAGGGGAGCACCAGCTCCCCTTTTTCTGGCCTGCAGTCAGTGGCCAACCTTACAGGCCGTCGCCAAGCGACGTTGAACATGACACTCCGGCCATTTTCCATGGCCTTCTGAGGTTCACGGATGCCTCGCGTCTTTCTGGCTGTGTTGCTGTTCTGGCTCGCCTGCCCAAGTTGGGCCCTTACCCCTGCGCCGCTGAATAGCGACGACCTGCGCCTGTCCCTGGGCCCCTACACCGGCTATTACGAGGACGTGAACGGCACTCTCAGCGTCGAGCAGGTGCAGGCACTGGATGATGCCGCCTTCAAGGGGCTGAGCGGCGAACATGCCAACCTCGGCAAGAACGCATCGGTGTGGTGGTTCAAGGTTCGCCTGGTCAACGGCCTCAACCATCCACTGGGCGGCTATCTCGAAGTCAACTATCCGCTGCTCGATCATCTGCAGGTTCATCTGATCACCCCTCAGGGCAAACGTCTGGAACAGGAAAGCGGCGACAGCTTCGCCTTCTCCCAGCGGCCGGTACAGGTGCGTAATTTCTGGTTTCCCATGCAGCTGGAGCCCGGCGCCAGCACCCTGCTGGTCCGCGTGGAAACCACCAGCACGGTGTTCGTGCCGCTGTTCTTCGCCACCTACGGCGCCAGCGCGGCTGCGCAGGAAAACCTGATGGGCTTCAACGGCGCGTTCTATGGCGTGCTGTTCGCCATGTTCTGCTACAACCTGTTCCTCTATCTGTCACTACGTGAATCGGCCTACCTCTGGTACCTGGCCTACAACCTCAACGTCGGCCTGCTGGCAGCCTGCTTCGACGGCATGCTGTTCAAACTGCTGCCCGAGCACGTGGCCTTGCAGTCGGTCAGCATCTACATCCTGATGTATGTGCACTGCCTCACGGCCATCCAGTTCAGCCGCCATTTCCTGCACGCACGCCAGTATTTCCCGCGCCTGGACACCGGCCTGCGCCTGCTGATGCTGATCTGCGTCGGCTGCCTGCTGTCGGTGCCGCTGATCGGCTTCGCCGCCTGGAACATCCTGGCCAGCGTCACCGTCTCCGTGGTGTCGCTGATTCTGCTGCTCACAGGTATCTACATCTGGCGCCGGGGCGTGCGCTACGGCTCCTACTACACCCTGGCCTGGGCCATTCTGTTGTTCGCCTTCATCCAGGCCACCACCGGTTCGCTGGGCCTGGAGGTGTTCGGCGTATTCGGTGCCACGGTAGTGAAGATCGGCGTCACCATCGAGCTGATCACCCTGTCAATCGGCCTGGCCGACCGCATCAACCTGCTCAAGGAAGAAGGCTTCAAGTCGCGCCGCGCCGCCGAGCAGGCGGCGTTCGAAAGCCAGGCCAAGAGCCGTTTCCTGGCCAAGATGAGCCACGAGATCCGTACGCCGCTCAACGGCGTGCTGGGCATGCTGCAACTGTTGCGCGAAACCCGCCTGGATCGCAGCCAGCGTTTCTATGTCGACACCATCTCCAGCTCCGGCAGTTCGCTGATGGCTGTGATCAACGACATCCTCGACTACGCTCGCATCGAGTCCGGCAAGCTCAGCCTGGAGCAGATCGAGTTCGACCTGGAAGACATGATTTCCGAGACGCTCAGCCTGTTCACCGGCCAGGCGCTGGATAAGCGCCTGCGCCTTTACGTCAGCCTGGAGAACGGGGTGCCGCGGCGCATTCAGGGCGACCCGACACGGCTCAAGCAGATCCTGATGAACCTGCTCAGCAACGCCCTGAAATTCACCGCAGAAGGCCATGTGGCAGTCAGCGTCAGCCGTCGCAGCGACAGCCATGGCAATCCGCATCTGGTGTTCGCCGTCAGCGACAGTGGTATCGGCATCAGCGAGCAGGCCCTGGCGCAACTGTTCGAATCCTTCGCGCAAGGGGACTCCAGCACGACCCGTCGTTACGGCGGCAGCGGCCTGGGCCTGGCCATCAGCAAGGAGCTGGTGGAGATGATGGGCGGTAGAATCGAGGTGCAGAGCACCCTGGGCCAGGGCACTCGCTTCGCCTTCGACATAGCGCTGCTGGCCGAGCAGGATACGCCCGACGAGCTGGGCGGCCTGTTGGCCGGACGTACCGCCCTGCTCGCCTCTCTCGATGGCCTGGGGCTGGATGCCTTGAGCCGCTTGCTTGGGCGCTGGGGCATGCGCACCGAGCGCTGTCAAACGCCGGAGCGACTGCTGGATTATCTGGAGGACTTCACCGCACCGCCGCTGCTGGTGCTGATGGCGCCCTGGCCTGGCGGCGTCAGTCACTGGCTCGATTCACTCAGGCCCCAGCTGCAACCGCAACAACGCGTGCTACTGGTCTGTCCACCCGAGGCCTGCCAACATCTGCCAGCGCGCCACGGCCTGCGTTTGCAACACCTGGCCCAGCCAGTCGCGATCAACGCACTGCGGCAGGCCTTGAGCGAGCTGTACGAAGAACCCAGAGCACAGGTACATCAGTTGGTCAGAGAAATACGCAACGACAACAGCAGCGCCCCCTGCATCCTGGTGGCGGAGGACAACCCGGTGAACCAGCTGGTGGTTCAGGGCTTCTTGAAGAAACGTGGCTACAGCGTGCGCCTGGTAACCGACGGTCAGGCGGCCGTGCAGGAATACGGCCGCGACCCGGCTGCAGTGCATTTGATCCTGATGGATTGCGAGATGCCGGTGATGGACGGTTTCGAAGCCACGCGGCAGATCCGCCGCCTGGAACGCAGCCAGCAACTGGCCGCCGTGCCCATCATCGCGCTGACCGCGCATATCCTCGAAGAGCACCGCCAGCACGGCCTGGACGCCGGCATGGATGACTTTCTCGGTAAGCCGTTGGATAGCGGGCTGCTCTACAGCACACTGGAACGCCACCTCAAACGCACCAGCGACTTGCACTGAGCGCACTCGCAGCGCGGCGCCCTATGGCTCTATCATGGGCGCCCAACAGGCCGCTGAAAAACCCAGGCGACGACTGCATGAATGCAGGAGGCCAAAGCCGAGGTAGTTTTTCACCCGCCTGCTAACACTGGAGTCATACGTTGTGCTGATCCCCGCTGACCTGCTGCAAGCCGACACTCTCACTGCGCTGATCGAAGACTTCGTCACCCGCGACGGTACCGACAACGGCGATGAAACCCCGCTGGAAACCCGCGTGCAGCGCGTACGCCGCGCTCTGGACAAGGCCGAGGCGGTGATCGTTTTCGACCCTGACAGCCAGCAATGCCAACTGGCGATGAAGCGCGATGTGCCCAAGGAGTGGCTGGAGGCCTTGCAGCAATCGCTCAATGATTGACCGTATGCGCCAGCATCACCGATAGCTGACACAGCGGTCGACCACTCTCGGCCTGCCACTGGTTGAATGCCGCCTGCACTGCCGCCAGGTCTTTCAAGCTGGTCGGCGCCTTGTCGATGATGTCCTGCGCCTTGAGCGCGGCGACCATGTCATCGGTGGGGATGAAGGTGTCCTTGCCCACCATGCGCAGAAACCTCGGTGCTGACAGGCCGCCAAGCTGGCTACCGTGCTTGGCCAGGTACTTCCACAGACCGACGATGTCGCTGACCGGCCAATCGGCGATCAGCGCGCCAAAGCTTCCTTTCTCGCGGCGCACATCGAGGATGAACTGAGCGTTGCGCGGCACGCTCTTGAGCTTGCCCAGGTGGCGGATCAGCCGCGCATCCTGCATCAGGTTCTCCAGGCGCTCGCCGCCCATCAGCACCACCTTTTCCGGGTCGAAGCCGAAGAACACCTCCTCGAAAGCCGGCCACTTGGCGTCCACCAGGCTGTGTTTGAGGCCAGCGCGGAAGATGCGCAGGCTGATCAACGACAGGTAGCGGTCATCGCTCAACGCGCGCAGCTCGGCATCGCTGCGCGGCTGCGGCAGCATGGCCTCCAGCGCCTTGGCCGAGCCGAAGCGATTAAGGCAGAACTCGTGCAGCCACTTGTAATCACGCATGAATCGAATCCTTCATGAAACGGACGACGAAGCCTGCACGCAGATGCCCACCTCTCGCAAGACTCAAGCGCGCAAACGCTCAGCCGCCTGACGCAGCGCCAGCTCGGTACCACTCCAGCCCAGGCAGCCGTCGGTGATCGACACGCCGTAACGCAGCTCGCCGGAAAGCGCCTGGCAACCGTCGAACAGATGACTCTCCAGCATCACCCCACGCAGGCTGGCATCACCGGCCAGACGCTGCTCGATCACGCTGTCCAGTACGGCCGGCTGACGCAGCGGATCCTTGCCGCTGTTGGCGTGGCTGCAGTCGACCAGAATGCGCGGCTCGATGCCCTGACGCTGCAACGCCTCACGTGCGGCGGCAACACTGGCCGCATCATGGTTCGGCGCGCCATGACCACCGCGCAGCACCAGATGGGTGTCCGGGTTGCCAGCGGTGTGCAGCAGCGCCGGGTGGCCAAGATCGTCGATGCCGAAGTGCCGATGCGGATGCGCCGCCGAACGCATGGCATCGCAGGCGATGCCGACACTGCCGTCGGTGCCGTTCTTGAAGCCCACCGGCAGATCCAGGCCGCTGACCATCTCGCGGTGCACCTGCGACTCGCTGGTGCGCGCGCCAATCGCCGCCCAGCCGAGCAGATCATCGAAGTAACCGGCGGCCATCGGTTGCAGCAGCTCGGTGGCCAGCGGCAGGCCGCGTTCGAGGATGTCCAGCATCAGTTGCCGCGACTGGCGCAGGCCTTCGGCCATGTCACCACTGCCATCGAGATGCGGGTCGTACAACAGCCCTTTCCAGCCCACGGTCGTGCGCGGTTTTTCCACGTAGGCGCGCATCACCAGCAGCAGTTGGTCATCGACCTGTGGCGCCAGCTCGGCCAGGCGCTCGCCGTATTCGAGGGCCGAGGTGCGGTCGTGCAGGGAACAGGGGCCGACCACCACCAGCAGGCGCGGGTCACGGCCATCGAGCACGGCGCGAATGGCGTCGCGGTCGGCGGCGATACGTTCGGCAAGTGCCGCAGACAGTGGCAGGCGTTGGCGTAGTAAGGCGGGACTGGGCAGCGGTTGAGCACTGCGGCGGGCGATGGAGGTGACGGTGGATGCGAGTTGAGCGGAGCTGTTCATGATCTGGCGGTTCCTTGGCCGGCGCGGTCTGCGCCGCGCGGCGCTAACTGAGTGTTCGTTGCAAAGGTGTCAGGGCGGTGGTGACGCTGCTAAATCGCCAGTCATAGCGGTAGTTGCGGTAATAACGGTTCATCTGTGAATCCTCGGTCTGTGGCCGTTTTCGGCCGGAAAAAACAAAACCCCCGGTCGGGTTGCCGACCGGGGGTTTTCTGGAAAACGTCTCTGGTGGCGACCCTGGTGTCTCAGGCCGCCTGTGGGTATCAGGCGCGCCTGTGGCTAAACCAATACCCAAAGAAATAATACGCCGCCGCCACGCACACCTGCGCACGCGCCAACGCGGCGCGCGAGGCACCGGCTTGCAGCATGGACAGAAGATTGAGACTGGTGGACATGGCATTCTCCAAAGCGATGGCCGAACCATACTCCAGGCCTTTGCGGCCTGGCAAGCGTCGCGGTTAAAGCCCCTCCCACGGTTCGTGCAGGGCGTAGGGTGGATGTCGCCTTTTACATCCACCAATCCCCATACCGGTGGATCGGTGAAGCTTGATCCACCCTACAGGCTCATCACATCGAGAAAGCGCGGCGTGGCGCTGTCGTCGATCTTCAGGCTCTTGAAGTCGAACAGGTTGCGGTCGGCCAGCTGCGAGGGGTGCACGTTCTGCAGCGCACGGAACATGATCTCGACCCGGCCCGGGCTCTTGCGCTCCCACTCCTGCAGCATCTCCTTGACCACCTGGCGCTGCAGGTTCTCCTGCGAGCCGCAGAGGTTGCACGGGATGATGGGGAATTCCTTGAGCTGGCTGTAAGCCTCGATATCGGCCTCGGCGCAGTAGGCCAGCGGGCGGATCACCACGTTACGGCCGTCATCGGACAGCAGCTTGGGCGGCATGGCCTTGAGCGTGCCACCGTAGAACATGTTGAGGAAGAAGGTTTCCAGAATGTCGTCGCGGTGATGCCCCAGCGCCATCTTGGTCGCGCCGATCTCGTCGGCGTATGTGTACAGCGTGCCACGACGCAGACGCGAACACAGCGAGCAGGTGGTCTTGCCCTCGGGGATCTTTTCCTTCACCACCGAGTAGGTGTCCTTCTCGATGATGTGATACGGCACGCCGAGGGCTTCGAGATAGGCCGGCAGCACGTGCTCGGGGAAGCCGGGCTGCTTCTGGTCCATGTTCACCGCAACGATCTCGAACTTGATCGGCGCCACCTTCTGCAGATACAGCAGCACGTCGAGCATGGTGTAGCTGTCCTTGCCGCCGGACAGGCAGACCATCACCTTGTCGCCATCCTCGATCATGTTGAAATCGGTGATGGCTTCGCCGGCCAGGCGGCGAATGCGCTTCTGCAGTTTGTTCTGGTTGACCGAGAGGGTGCCCATGGTGCGTCGAAATCCGAGGGAGTGGGAACGAAAGCGCGACATTTTACGCACAATGGCGTCTCGCCCCTACCCCACCAGCAACGAAATGCTAGGCTCGGCCGATGAATGACGACCTAAACCCCACTCATGACCTCGCCGAGCAGGTGCTGCAATTGCTGCAAGCCGCTCCCGAGGGGCTTGCCGAATACGCGCTGATCCAGCAGCTGAAGGAGCGCCACAGCGGCCACATCCCCAATTTGCCGCTGGCCGACAAGCTGGTGCTGTTTCGCACGCATTTCCTGCTGTTCAACGCCCTGTATCGCCTGCGCGACCAACTCTGGCAACAACGCACGCACCTGCTGCAGATCAGCCCGCTGAGCATCCGCTTGCTGCCTTACCAGCCAGGCAGCGCGGCGCTCAGCGAGCGTGACGAACTGCGCGACTACTACCTGGACATGCGCAACCTGCAAGACACCGACGAGCGTGACGTCGAACGCCTGCTGACCAGCTTCTGGACGCGCATGCAAGGCGGCGAAGAGAAGCAGGCGGCGCTCGAACTGTTCGAACTGAGCGATGAACAGCTGCTCGATCTGCCCCGTATCAAGCAGCGCTACCGACAGATGGTCAGCGAGCACCATCCGGACCGAGGCGGCAGCACAGAGCGGTTGCAGTCGATCAATCTGGCCATGGAAATTCTGGAGCGCTATTACCGCTAGGCCCGAGAGAGCGATTTGCTCTAAAGCCAGACACCACGCCTGCTCCAGGGCCTGCCTATACTGCGACATAAGGTCGCATAGATTCGGCCTGACACCCGGTAGCGCTGTACACGCGCGCCGGGCGTCCGCTGGGGGGCGACCGTCATAAGAATGAGGAGGTGTCTGGCATGATCCACCACGTTTGGGGGCTCTTCACCCATCCCGACCAAGAATGGCAAGAAATCCGTGGCGAGGAAGAATCCATCAGTCACATGTACCTGACCCATGTACTGGTTCTCGCAGCGGTTCCCGCAATTTCAGCCTACATCGGCACCACCCAGGTTGGCTGGGCCATTGGTGACCGAGCACCTGTAATGCTCACCGAAGGCAGTGCGGTGGTGATGACCATCATGTCCTACCTGGCGATGCTCGCTGGCGTGGCCGTGATGGGCGCTTTCATCCACTGGATGGCGCGCACCTACGATGCCAATCCCAACCTGACCCAGTGCGTGGTATTCGCGGCCTATACCGCCACCCCGCTGTTCATCGGCGGCCTGGCAGCGCTATATCCACACCTGTGGCTGGGGATGGTCGTCGGCACGGTGGCGATCTGCTACACCGTCTACCTGCTCTATGTCGGTATACCGACCTTCATGAACATCCCCGAGGACGAGGGCTTCATGTTCTCCAGCTCGGTGCTGGCAGTTGGTCTGGTGGTACTGGTGGCGATGATCGCCAGCTCGGTGATCCTCTGGGGCATGGGGGTCGGTCCGGTCTACACCAGCTAACGCTGACGCGCGTCGACCGGAAGGGCCGGCAGCGATGTCGGCCCTTTTTGCATGTGGGCAACCATTCGTCGGCCGGGAAGACGGTGCGGCCCGAAGGTCAGGGCAACTTCCCCGTATCCCTGACGCTTGCGGCATAATCCCCCGTCGAACCGCAGCCGCTACCTGCCATGCCCGAACAGATTCATGCCCGCGTCGAAGCCTGCTACCAACAGGCCGAGGCCTTCTTCAAGCAACGCTTTGCCCGCCCCGAGGTCAGCTTCAAGCTGCGCGGGCAGAAGGCGGGCGTCGCCCACCTGACGGAAAACAAGCTGCGCTTCAATCTGCAGCTGTACCAAGCCAATCATGAGGACTTCCTGCGCCAGACAGTGCCGCACGAAGTCGCCCACATGATCGCCCACCAGCTATTCGGTCCGCGCATTCAGCCACATGGCGAGGAGTGGCAATTGATCATGCGCGGCGTTTACGAATTGCCCCCGCATCGCTGCCACAGCTATGAAGTCGAACGACGCGAGGTCAAGCGCTTCATCTACCGCTGCAGCTGCCCCGATGGAGAGTTCCCCTTCTCCGCCCAGCGCCACGCCTTGGTCGCCAAGGGCCGTCGCTATTACTGCCGACGCTGCAAGGTGACGCTGACCTTCACTGGGGAGCAGCGTCAGGCGTGATGCGCTGCGCGCAGGCAGCGAGAGCGGCGCCTAGGGCTCGAAAGACTCCAACCAGCGGGTACGTGCTTGCGCCTGCTGCGCGTGGCACTCCGACTCCCAGAACCCGGTCCAGGGCGATCCTTGCACTCGGCTGCGAGCGTACAGGCTGCAATCCTGCTCACGGAGCTTGATCCACAGGCGCTGGGCGTCCCGTAGTTCATTGGCGAGCGCCGGATCATACTGCTTGAGCGAGGCCATCACGCGCTCGTAGGTATCCTGCAGCCTTTGCTCGGCGGCCTTCCAGGCCGGTCCCTGACACATGAAAGCCGCCATGGCGCTACCCTGCTGGCACGGATCGTCTGGGTCCTCAGCAGCCTGCACTGGCATCAGGGCAACGGCCAATCCCGCCGCCAAGATCCATCCCGCGATGCCTGGCACCCTCCCTGCGACTCCCTTCATACATGACGCTCCACCGCGACAAAGGCGCCCATCCTAAGCCGGCCCCATAGCGGGTTCAACCGAACACCCGGGCCTCGCGTAGCGCCGCAATTCGCTCGGTGTCATAACCCAGCTCCGCCAGCACTTCGGCGGTATGCGCACCAACTGCCGTGCCGACATGCCGTGGAGGCGGCAAGCCTGCGGAGAACTTCAGCGGGCAGGCTAATTGCGACTGCGCCGGCAAACCCTCGCGCGGCACTTCGACGACCAGCCCACGGGCCTTGACCTGCGGATGTTCGACCGCCTCGGAAAGCGCCAGCATGGGTTCGACGCAGGCATCCAGTTCAGCGAAGATCGCGCACCATTCGGCGAAATCGCGTCTCTCGAACTCGATCTCGAGTTCGCGCTTGAGCGCCTGCTGATCCCCGGGCGTCTGCGACAGCCCCCGCGCCGCCAGCTCGGGGCGACCAAGGGCGGCGCAGAACTGCTGCATGAACTGCGGCTCCAGGCTGCCCACGGAGAACCAGCGACCGTCACGGGTGCGGTAGTAGTCGTAGAAGCTGCCACCATTGAGCGCCTGGTTTTCCATCTGCGGCTCGACTCCGGCACCGAGATAGCCCGCCCCGGACATACCATGCAGGCTGAAGGCGCAATCGGTCATGCTCACATCGACCTGCTGACCCAAACCGCTGACCTGGCGCTGCACCACAGCGGCGAGCAAGCCGATCACGCCATGCAGCGAGCCGCCCGCCAGGTCGGCCAATTGCACGCCGAGGGGCAGCGGGCCACTGTCGCGACGCCCGGTGTAGCTGGCGATGCCGGCCAGCGCCAGGTAGTTGATGTCGTGTCCGGCACGGTCACGATAAGGTCCGCTCTGCCCGTAGCCGGTGATCGAGACATAGATCAGCCGTGGGTTGATCGCCTTGAGCGCCTCATAGCCGACACCCAGCTTATCCATCACACCGGGTCGAAACTGTTCGAGCACGATGTCGTACTCACTGACCAGTTGCTTGACCACCTCCACCGCTGCCGGCCGCTTGAGGTCGAGGGCGATGCTGCGCTTGTTGCGGTTGAGATAGGCATGGCTGGTGGAGACGCCGCCATCGTGCGGTGGCAGCTCGCGCACCAGGTCCATGCGAGTGGGCGACTCCACCCGCAGCACCTCGGCGCCCATATCCGCCAGCAGCAGTGACGCGAACGGCCCTGGCAGCAGCGTGGAAAAATCGAGAATCTTCAGCGATGACAAAGGACCGGACATGGCGACTCCAGATTGCAAAGAATGACGTAGCGCCGATCAGCCCGCCCCCAGACCGTCGACCTGGCACCAGCGGCAGTCATGCAGGACGCCCTTGACCGCCGGCAGCTGGTTGAAACACGTGTGAGGCCGTTGCAGGGCCTGGGCCAGGCATCTTCTTGTTATTGGATTTCTCCAGGTCATCGGGGTGTAAGCGTTATGACGATAGACCTCGATGGCGCAACCGTGCGCAAACCTACAACTTCATTGCGCGACTGATGATCTCCTTCATGATTTCCGAGGTGCCGGCGAAGATCCGCTGAATCCGCGCATTCGCGTACATCTTGCAGATCGGGTATTCCCACATGTAGCCCCAGCCGCCGTGTAGCTGCACGCCCTCGTCCACCACCTTGCCGAGCAGTTCGGTGGTGAACAGCTTGGCCTCGGCGGCCACCTCCGGGGTGAGCTTCTTCTGGTTGTGATCCATCACGCAGCGGTCGGTGAACACCTGAGCCACATCGATCTGCGTACGCATCTCCGCGAGTTTGAAGCGAGTGTTCTGAAAGTGCGCCACCGAGCGGCCGAAGGCCTGGCGCTCCTTGACGTACTCGATGGTGGTCTGCAGCGCCGCCTCGGCGCCGGCCACCGCACCACAGGCATTGGTCAGACGCTCCTGGGCGAGCATGTTCATCAGGTAGAAGAAGCCACCCTTGGCGTCGCCCAGCAGGTTTTCCTTGGGCACCCTGACCTCGTTGAAGAACAGCTCGGCGGTGTCCTGGCTGTGCATGCCAAGTTTCTTCAACTTCTTGCCGCGCTCGAAACCCGGCATGCCGCGCTCCACCAGGAACAGGCCCATGGCGTGCTTGTTGGCTGGATCGGTCTTGGCCGCAACGATCACCACATCGGCCAGATAGCCATTGGAGATGAATACCTTGGAACCGTTGAGCAGCCAGTGATCGCCCTTGTCCACTGCCGTGGTGCGCATGCCGGCCAGGTCCGAGCCTGCCGCAGGCTCGGTCATGGCCACGGCGAGGATGGTCTCACCGCTGATGATGCCTGGCATGAACCGCGCTTTCTGCTCAGCATTGCCGTATTCGGCGATATAGGGCCCACACAGCGCCGAGTGCAACGGAATCATGAAACCGGGCTCATTGATGCGCGCCAACTCCTCGCACATGATCTGCTCGTAGCGAAAATCCTTGAGCCCCGCGCCGCCATATTCCTCATCCGCCCAAGGCAACAGAAACCCCATCTCGCCAGCCTTGCGCCACACGCTGCGATCCACCATGCCGGCCTCTTCCCAGGCCTGCTGATGGGGCACCACTTCCTTCTGCAAAAACGTCGCGAAGGCATCGCGGAACAGGTTGTGCTCGGTGTCGAAATGGTTGCGTTGCATGAGGCGGGTCCTCCGCTGTTGTTATGGCGCTGAGGTTAAGTGCCACGCCTACCTCCCTCAATGACCCATACGCTCAGCCTCGCTTGACCCAATCGCTCGGCTGGCTTGCCGTGGCCGAGAGCAACTGCCTACCATCGACCTCCCTCGACAGCGGAAGCCCAGCATGCGCGAACGCACCATCGCCAGCCACTTCGTCCGCGCCGCCTTGCGCGGTGCCAATCGCCGCGGCCTGGCCTGCGAGGCGATTCTGCGTCAGGCCGGCATTCAGCCCGCCGTACTGGTCGAGCCGCGCGCGCGCATCGCCCCCGAGCAGTTCGCCCGACTGATGCAGCTGTTGTGGGAAACACTGGACGACGAGTACCTGGGTTTCGGCCGTCAGCCGAGCAGACCCGGCACCTTCGCCATGATGGGCCACGCCATCATCCACTGCCACAACCTGGAAAAAGCCCTGAGCCGCGGCGCGATGTTCTATGGACTGTTCGCCGATGCACCGAGAATCCGCCTGCAACGCGAAGGCGACTGGGCACGACTGAGCGTGGACGACAGCACGCTGTGGGACCCGGACCATTTTCTGCTGGAGAGCCTGCTGGTGATCTGGCATCGCCTCGGCAGCTGGCTGATCGGCCAGCGTATCCGCCTGGAAGAAGCGAGCTTCGCCTACCCCGAACCCGAGCACGCCGCCGAGTACGAACTGCTGTTCCCCTGCAGCCGCCGTTTTGCTGCCGGGCAGACCAGCCTGCTGTTTCACGCGCGCTACCTGACGATGCCGTTACTGCAGGACGAACGCACCCTCAAGCAGTTCCTCCAGCACTCCCCTGCCGACCTGCTGGCGCGGCCCGACGGCGGCGACAGTTTGATCAGCCAGATTCGTCGCCTGCTCGGTCGCGACTGCCGCACCTGGCCCGACCTGGAACACACGGCCCAGCAACTGCACACCAGCCCACAGACGCTGCGTCGCCACCTGCGTGAAGAAGGCACCAGTTTTCAGGAACTCAAGGACCACCTGCGCCGCGACCTCGCCATCTACCACCTGGGCCGCGACGAGCTGGCGATTCAGGATATCGCCGAGCAGCTCGGCTTCTCCGAACCCTCGGCCTTTCACCGCGCCTTCAAGAAATGGACAGGGCTGACGCCGGGGGCCTATCGAGCTCAGGAAGGATGAAGTTAGTGCCGTTGCGGCTCAGTCGTACAAACGCACCCTGAAGCAGGCGCCGCCC
The DNA here is from genome assembly GCF_965197125.1 of Pseudomonas spartinae. Taxonomy (NCBI): domain Bacteria; kingdom Pseudomonadati; phylum Pseudomonadota; class Gammaproteobacteria; order Pseudomonadales; family Pseudomonadaceae; genus Pseudomonas; species Pseudomonas spartinae. The sequence goes on along the minus strand of NZ_CBDAMB010000005.1, from coordinate 69,894 downwards.
AACTCGGAGTCTTCCAGGCTCAGCTCGCCGTCGTAGCTTTCGACGATATCTTCGACCACCGCCAGGCCGATGCCCTGCCCCGGATTCTGCACGTCCAGACGCTCGCCGCGCTGCAGCACCCGCGCACGCTGATGCGGTGGCACGCCAGGACCGTCGTCTTCGATGGTGATCAGGCAACCGCCGACCTGAGGCTGCAGCCTGACGCGCACATGACGCAGGCAAAGGCGGTAGGCGTTCTCCAGCAGGTTGCCGAGCAGCTCCATCAACGCGCCACGCTCCATGGTGATCTGGCTGTGCTCGGGCACTTCCAGCGTCGCTTCCACGCGCTTGTCGCGATAGACCTTGTCCAGCGAACGGCACAAGCCTTCGAGCAGCGGCCAGACCTGCTCACGATGACGCACCAGGCCGCTGCGACGCAGGCTGGCGCGCTGCAGTTGGTAGCCAACCTGCTGGCTCATGCGCTCGATCTGCGCCTGCATCAGCTGCGCCTGCTCGCGATTCTCCGAGTGCACGGCGAGGGTTTCACCGATGCCCTGCAGCACGCTGAGTGGCGTTTTCAGGCTATGGGCGAGATCTTCCAGCGAATCGCGATAACGCTCGCGCTGACGCCGCTCGCTGTCGAGCAAGCGGTTGAGGGAGTTGGTCAGGCGCAGCAGTTCGCGTGGATGCTCGTCACTCAGGCGCTGCCGAGTGCCTGCCTCCACACCGTCGAGTTCGTCGCTAAGACCGCGCAGGCTGCGAAAGCCCCAGGTCAGGCCAAACCAGAGCAGGCCCAGCAACACCAGCAAGGCGATACCCAGCCACAAGCGCAGCTGCCAGGCAAAGCCGTTGAACAGCCCCTGGTACTCGCGCGTGGGCTGCATGGTGACGATGCTCAGGGCGGTTTCATCACCCCGCAGCAGATCCACCTCGATGTCATACACGAAGTATTCCTGGCCGCCGTCATCGCGAATGCGGATGAACTCGTGGCCACGACCATCGTAGCGCGGCAGGTAGCGCACCAGCTCGTCGGTGGACGAGCGCGAACGCCAGATCATCTGCCCGTCACGGTCGAAGATGAAACCCAGCAGGTGTGAATCGAGGTTGTCGAATTCCTCGTCCGGCATCTTGTCCGGCATATGCAGCTGGCCGTCATGGATGCGCGCAGCAGAAATCAACGCGGCCGCATCGGAGGCCAGACGCTTCTCCACGGTCTGCTCCAGGGCCATGAGAAACACACCCTGCAACACCGGCATCAGCAACAGCATGAACAGCATCGCCAGCGCTGCGCTGGCCAGCATCAGGCGCAGGCGCAACGAGCGAAAACGCATGCGCAGCTTGCGCAGAACCACGCGCGCTCGGCTCACTTGCAGCGCTCGTTGAACATGTAGCCCTGGCCGCGCACGGTTTCAATCGGCTTGCCGCCGATCACCCCTTCGAGCTTGCGGCGCAGACGACCGACCAGTACCTCGATGACGTTGGGGTCGCGCTCGTCATCGCCTGGGTAGAGTTGCTCCATCAGGCGCTCCTTGGCCACCACCTGCTGGTGATGCAGCATGAGGTACTCGAGGATGCGGTATTCATAAGCGGTCAGTTGCAACGATTGCTCGTCTACCGTGGCCTGCTTGCGGTTGAGATCCAGCACCAGCGAACCGGCCTCGATGGTCGACTTGGTGAACCCGGAGGAACGGCGCAGCAACGCGTTCAGGCGCGCTTCCAGCTCTTCGAACTGGAACGGCTTTACCACGTAATCGTCGGCACCACAGGAGAGGCCTTCGACCTTGTCCTGCCAGTTGCCACGCGCGGTGAGGATAAGAATCGGAAAGTTCTTGTCCTGGCTGCGCAGTTGACGGATCAGGTCGATACCGCTCATGCCAGGCAGACCAAGGTCGACCAGGGCCAGATCATGATTGAAGGACTCAGCGCGATACAGTGCTTCTTCGGCGGTGCGTACGGCATCCACCACGTGCCCGTTTTCGCTGAGGCGAGTGAACAGATGGTGACGCAGCAGCGCCTCATCCTCCACCACCAGCAATTTCATGAGACTCCCCCTTTCAATAGTACGAAGGCCGGACTGATGCCCGGCCCGGTAACGCGAAGCCCTCGTTAGAAGGCAAAGTTGGCGCCAAGGTAGAGCTGCGAACTGCTGTGCAGATCCAGCGACCCGGCCTTGCCTGCACCCTGCGGTGCCATTTCTGTGCTGGCGTTGGTACGCAGGTAACGATAGCCGGCTTCGATCGATGTATTGCTGTTCAGTTCCTGCAGGATACCGGCCTGCAGACCCGCGGCAAATCCGATGTCGCTGTCGCGGGAAAAGCCGCGGCTTTCCTGCTCGAGCTTGACCAGACCGGCGGTTACACCACCGAACAGCTTGGTGTTGTTGTCCCCCAGCGGTACGAACATGTCGTAGCTGCCGAGAAGGTTCTGCTGACGCAGCTTGTAGCCATTGTGACTGTCCGAGACATTCTCATAAGTCGCGTAATAGCGACCATCGGCGCTTTTCTGGCCGGCACGGAGGCCCCAGGTACCCTCGCCGTTGATCACCTTGTCCAACTTGGGATTGCCGAGATTGGCATTCAGCGCGTTGGACTTCTGAATGTTGTTGTCAGTCTGCCCCCAGGTCAGCCCAAGGAAATTGTCGTTGGCCTGGGCAGCGCTTGTGCCCAGCGCCAGGCAGCTTGCCAATGCAATACGGTTCAGGGTGATTTTCATTGAATCCTTCCTCTCGTTGCAGTTTTGATCAACTCGGCAACGAGTCTGCGGGAAGACTACTGAATACCCGCTGAATCCTCCTTGAACCTGCACTGAACGGCTGGCGAACAGCCTAAATACGCCGTACCAGAGCCCCTGCGACAACGAACAACGAAGCCAGAACGGCCAGCAGCGCCAGCCAGCCGGCGTGCTCCCAGACATACCCTCCCACGTAGCCCACCAGGCTGGAGCCGAGGTAATAGGCACACAGGTACAGTGCCGAGGCCTGCGCCTTGGCCCCTTGCGCATGGATACCGACCTGCCCGCTGGCAACCGCATGGGCGGCGAAGAACCCCAGGGTGAACAGTGCCAGACCGATTACCGCCGAACTCAACCAGGGCATCGCACACAGCGCCACCCCCAGCAGCATCAGCCCGATACCGCCGTGCAGGACCTGACGTGCGCCGAAACGCGGGACCAGACGCCCAGCCCAACCAGCGCTGAAGATACCCAGCAGGTAGACGGTGAACAGCAGGCCGATTACCGTCGCCGACAGATTGAATGGCGCACTCGCCAGGCGAAAGCCGACGTAATTGAACATGGCAACGAAGCCGCCCATGAGCAGGAACGCCAGGGCGAACAGCACGCGCAGTCGCGGGTTGCTCAGGTGCTGGGCGAAGTTGCGCAGCAAGCCAGGCACGGAAAGCGCCTGCGCGGTGAAATGCCGCGACGGCGGCAACAGCCAGAGGAACAGCCCCAGCGCCAGCAGACCGAGCCCGGCAATGCCGCCAAGGGCCCAGGGCCAACCGCCCAGGTCACTGAGCAGGCCCGCCAGCAGACGCCCGAGCAACCCACCCAGCGCCGTACCGCCGATGTAGAGGCCCATGGCGGCCGGCAGCGCTTCGGGATCGAACTCCTCGCCAACGTAGGCCATGGCCAACGCAGGCAAACCGCTCAGAGCCAAACCCAACAGCGCCCGTAGAAACAGCAGGCTGCCCCACTCCTCCACCAGTGCGCAGGCGATCCCCAGTATCGCCGCCAGCCCCAGCGCCGCAGCCATCACCGGCTTGCGCCCCCAGCTCTCGGCCAGCGCGCCGGATACCAGCAGGCACAGCGCCAGGCTCAAGGTGGTCAGCGACAGCGCCAGACTGCTGCTGGCAGCAGAAACCTGAAAGTGCGCCGCCAATAGCGGGAGCAGCGGCTGCACGCAGTAGAGCATGGCGAAAGTGGCGAAGCCGGCGCAGAACAACGCCAGAGTGGCGCGCCGGTAACCGGCGCTGCCGCGGGTGAGATGGGTAGCGGACATCAGGCAGACTCATGAAGCACGGCGCAGGTTCGGCCGGAGCAAAAGCTTAGCATGCTACCTATTGATGCGACCGCCCACCGCAGTGGTTTTCGTCGTCTCTCTACTGGCCGCGCAAGCGCTTGAGGTGCTCCTGCAGCCCTGCGGAGGTCTGCTCGCCCACCAGGCGTTCGCGCAGTTTGCCGTCAGCATCGACGATGTAGGTCACCGGCAACACATCGTTGTGCGGCAGCTCGAAGCGCGCCGCCGGGTCCTGCGCCAGCACGGTGAAACGGATGTCGAAGCTGTCCGCCGCCCGCTTGAGGTCCTCGCCCTGCAAGGCATCGAAGTTGACGCCGATCACACGCGCCGACTGGTTTTTCAGTTTTTCCTCGAGCGCGTTGAGCTCGGGAATTTCCGTGCGGCACGGCGCGCACCACTCGGCCCAATAATTAATGACCAGCCACTGGCCATCCAGGCTGTCAGCCGTTACCTTTCGTCCATGCTGATCAGGGCCGAAATCTTCGGCACAAGCCGTCAGCAGCAGACCGGCGCAGATACCCAAAACAGCCTTGCCGACATTCCGGAGCCCTAAGCCCATGTACTCGATCCTCGTCCACTCGGGGTTGATATGACGCTGGATGCCCTGCGCCTGGAAGTACCGGACATCCGCGAGGACAACAGCGTATCGCCAGCGGAGGTCGCCCAGCGACTCGCGGCAGCTCGCCACCTGGAGCCCGAACATGGCCTGCAACAAGTGCTCGGCCTGTTGTTTTCGCTCAATCGCAGCGGCCTGACCTTACTGGAAAGGCAGCGTGCGCTGCAAAATTTCAGTGACGAGTATCGTCATTACGCCAGCCTTGCCATTCACCAGCACTCGCCGAGCGCGCTGTTCGTGCGCCTGTGCGGCGAGCTGGCGACTGGTTTCAAGCGCCTGCTGCTGCAAATCCTGCAAGGTCGCCAGCCGTCGCTGCCGCACCTGGCCTGGTGCCTGTACATGGCCCAGCATTTTCTCGCCCAGCAGTTGCTGCGCCACTACCAGCTATATCAGGAGCCACCGGCGGCACTGTGGCGCGACAGCCACCTGCTGTACTGGATCGGCGAGCACCAGCAGTGCCTGGACGAGCCAGTGGCTGCCGCCTTCGAGCCGAAGCCGGCCAGCGACCTGCGCGGGCTGTACCAGCAGATGTTGCTGCTGGCATTGAGCAATCCCTTCCACCTTGACGAAGGCGAATGCCTGACGCTGTTCGGTGCACTGGCTCCACTAGCTGGGCTGGCCAGGCTGCAAGCCTGGGACGAGGAGGACGAAAGCGAAGGCCCGATAGTCGACCTCAGCGAATCGCAGGCCTGCCTGGGCTTCGAGCAACCGGTGGAAGGCGAAGCGGCCAATCTGCGTCGCTTCGAACTGGGTGCGTTGCTGATCGCCCTGCACGAACCGGCCCCCCTGCAAAGTGCCCAGGAACGCCAGTTGCTCGAACGCGTACGCCAGCACTGGCTGGGACGCCAGCAACGTCGCCATGAGCGCGCCGAGCTGGACGGGCAATGCAGCCTGGTGGTTGGCCTGCCCGCCATCCATGCGCAACTGCTGGACAAGCTGCCGCAGCGTACCGAGGCGCAGTTGCTCGATGCCAGCCCAGGCGGCGCGCGCCTGCTGTGCAACGCCGACGAAGGTGGGCAACTGCAGGTAGGGCAACTGGTCCTGCTGCTCACCAACGGCACGCCGACGCTCGCCCTGGTACGCTGGCGCCACCTCAATACCGAAGGCCTGCATCTGGGATTGCGCTACCTCAAAGGCCTGCCACGGCCGGTGTGGCTGCGCCGTGCGCCCAATGCCCAGACTCACCCGGGTGTGCTGCAGAGCACCCCCGCTCCGGGTAATGGCTGGCACCACGGCCTATGGCTGCCCAATGGCCAGTTCACCTACGGCGAACATCTCTGGCTGCAGCTCGCCAGCGTAAATAACCAGGCGATCCTGCCGCTGCCCGAGAGCAACCTGCAGACCTCATCGGTGAGCCGCCATCCTCTGCGTCTGGCCTGATATGCGAAACTGCGACCCCAATCACGCGCTCTGTCTGCCGAGTGCACAGTTTCACCAGCAGGTGGCTGCTTATAATTCCTGGCACTGAAGTCTCACCAGCCTGGAACTCCACCATGTCCCATGTGCAAGACAAGCTGATTGGCTCCGTGCCCTCGCGCATCGTCGACGTCGCTCGCCTGCTGGTAACGCCCTACGAGGGCCGTGTGGCCGAATACAACGTCGCTACCTGGCTGCAATTGCCCGGCCTGGCCAACCTGCCGGTATCGCTGCTGATCAGCTATCGCGACGGTGACAAACGCCGCGAAGTCAGTGTCGACCACGGCAAGGTCAATGCCCATGGCAAGATCCTGCTCTCCGGCATCGCGCGCATGCCGGTGCGGCATAAAATCGAAGACATGCAGGTACGCCTGCGCTCGGCGGTGCCGGCGCAGAGCCTGGTAGTCGAGGAATTCTTCGTGCAGGCCGTCGAACTGTCCAACAGCGAGAGCCTGCAGGCCATGGCCTGAACCTCAACGGCAACGAAGACCCCGCGCATCGACGCGGGGTTTTCGTTTTAGCCGGAGGAAATGCCTGGGCTGGGCGCAGGCTGCGCCGCTGAGTCGTCGGCATCACGCTGCAGATCATCCGCAGCGACATGCTCGAGCAGCGACTCCGGCCAGCGCGCGAAACGCAGCCCGGTGATTCGGTTGAGCCGCGTGAGCGCTTCCTGCGGATCGCGCCGGTGAAGGTGGATGACCTTGTTCTTGCCCGTCATTACTGCCTGAGTCCTCAGCGATCCCTGCCCTGCTGGCAGTTCGATAGCAACTGATCCTGCAACTGCCAAAAGCGTGCCAGCCCGTTAAAAGCGCCATCAGTGACGCCCAGTCTTGCCGCAACGCCACAAGGCGGTGGGATGACGCCGCAAACTGACGTTTTTTGTCACACCGAGCAGACCAATGCCAGGCGGCCTCAATCCACTGCGCTCAACCCTTGCCCGGCAACCATTCGGCCAGGCTGGCGCCGAACTGCTGCTCACGCTCGGCCTGCAAATGTTCCAATCCCTCGCGCAACGCCGGGTACCAGGGCTCATCGAGCTTGGCAGGCAACTGTGACAGGCTCGGCAACGGCCAGGGACTGCACTCGAACAGCTGATGTACGGAAAAAGCGTGCAGATCACGGCTCAACACCCAACCGCCGCCACTGGCCTTGCACGCCAGACGCTCGCGCTCGAGAAAATCCATCACCTGAGCCCACTCGTCCTCAGGCAAGCGCCAACCAGCACGCTGCATATCGCCGTAATGCAGGGCTTCGCCCTTCTGCTGACGCTTGAGCATAAGCCGCAGCACCACCAGCAGAATCAGCCCTTTGGGGATCGGCTCGCGGCGCCAGTGCCGTGGTTGCGACAAGCCGTACACCAGCTCGGCGCCCAGCAGCACGATCAGCCAGGACAGATAGATCCACACCAGAAACAGCGGGACCGTGGCGAAGGCACCATAGATCAGGTGATAACCGGGAAACAGGCGCACGTAGAGGCCGAACAGCGCCTTGGCCACCTCGAACAGCACGGCGCTGAACAGGCCGCCGAGCAGTGCGTGGCGCAAGGGTACCCGGGTGTTGGGAACTGCCGCATAAAGCAAGGTGAACGCCGCGATACTGGATAACAATGGCGCGAACGCAAGCAGGGTCTTGGCGCCCACCACGGCATCCGGCCCGGAGATCAGTGAAAGCGAAGCGATATAGGTGCTCACCGCAAAACCGGCCCCCAGCAGCAGCGGCCCGAGGCTGAGAATCGCCCAGTACAGCAGGAAGCTGGACATACCGCGGCGCGGCTGACGCACCCGCCAGATCACGTTGAAGGTCTTCTCGATGGTGACCAGCATGAGAAAGGCGGTGACGGCCAGCAACCCGACGCCGAACCAGGTCAGTTGCCGGGCCTGGGAGGTGAACTCACGCAGGTACTCCTGCACCGTTTCACCGGTGGAGGGCACGAAGTTATGGAAGATGAAACCCTGGATCTCCTCGCCCACGCCCTGGAACGCCGGAATCGCCGACAGCATGGCGAAGGTCACGGTCATCATCGGCACCACGGCGAACAGAGTGGTATAGGTCAAGGCTGCCGCGTTACCTGCACCGCGGTTCTCCATGAAACGCTGATACAGGCACACCCAGAAACCCAGCCAGTCCTTCAATCGCCCCCGCATGACCTCTCCTTAGCCCCAAAACCGTTCAGACAGTGCACCGCGTGAAAAGGTCGCAGCAACAGCCCGTTAGCGCTATGCGTGCATCTGCCTATCAGGCGGTTAGAATAGCCGCCACCTCAAGCCGGATGCGAGTCCCCATGACCGACCTGACCCTCTATCACAACCCGCGTTGCTCGAAATCCCGCGGTGCTCTGGAGCTGCTGGAAGCACGCGGCCTGCAACCGAAGGTAGTGCGCTATCTGGAAACGCCCCCCAGCGCCGCTGAACTCAAGAGCCTGCTCGGCAAGCTGGGCATCGCTGCGCGCGACCTGCTGCGTACGGGTGAAGACGAATACAAGGCACTGGGCCTGGCCGACGCCAGCTTGAGCGAAGCGCAGCTGATCGAGGCGATGGTCAAGCATCCCAAGTTGATCGAGCGCCCGATCCTGATCGCTGGCGACAAGGCGGTCATCGGTCGCCCACCGGAGAACGTGCTGGAGCTGCTGGCATGAGTGCGCCCTACATCCTGGTGCTCTACTACAGCCGCCATGGCGCCACCGCGCAGATGGCCAGACAGATCGCCCGTGGTGTCGAAATGGCCGGCCTGGAAGCTCGCCTGCGCACCGTACCGGCAGTCTCCAGCGAATGCGAAGCCGTAGCGCCGAGCGTGCCGGAAGAAGGTGCCATGTACGCCACCCTGGACGATCTGAAGAACTGCGCGGGCCTGGCGCTGGGCAGCCCGACCCGTTTCGGCAACATGGCTGCGCCGCTGAAGTACTTCATCGACGGCACCAGCAACCTGTGGCTGACCGGCGAGCTGGTCGGCAAGCCAGCCGGTGTCTTCACCTCCACTGCTAGCCTGCATGGCGGCCAGGAAACCACCCTGCTGTCGATGATGCTACCGCTGCTGCACCACGGCATGCTGGTCTGCGGCCTGCCCTACAGCGAAGCGGCTCTGCTCGAAACCCGTGGTGGTGGTACGCCTTACGGCCCCAGCCATCATGCCGGCGGCGACGGCAAACGTGCGCTGGACGAACATGAAATCGCCCTGTGCCGTGCATTGGGTCAACGCCTGGCGCAAACAGCCAGCAAACTGGAGCGCTGAACGTGGCCCGAGCGAAGAAACCCTTGCCCAGTCTCGAATGGCTGCAGCCGCGGGTAAAACTCAGCCGAGCGCTGAGCCTGTTCAGCTTCATCGCCCTGCTGACCCTGCTGCTGGTGTGGAACCTGGCCTTCGCCGACCTGCATGGCGCGCGGATTGGCGTGGTGCTGGCGATCCAGTTGCTGCCACTTGCGCTGCTCGCCCCCGGAATACTGATGGGCAACGCCCGCGCTCATGCCTGGGTCTGCTTCGTGGTCAACCTCTACTTCATCCAGGGCGTACTCGCCGCCATCGACCCGGCGCGTGCATTGTTCGGCGCACTGGAGGCGGTGATCAGCTTCGGCCTGTTCTGCTGCGCCCTGCTCTACACCCGCTGGCGCTTCCAGTACGACCGCAAGTTGGCTGGGGAAGCCTGATGCGTCTGGTGCTGCTGCCCGGTCTGAACGGCAGCAGCCACCTCTTCGCACCACTGCTCGACGAACTCCAGGACATCGATTGCCAGGCCCTGAGCCTGCCTGATCACGGGCCGCAGGACTACGACAGCCTGGCCGACATGCTGATCCAACACCTGGGCAACAGGCCTTTCATGCTGTTGGGCGAGTCCTTTTCCGGCCCGCTGGCCTATCGCCTGGCGTTACGAAACCCCGAAGGTTTGCGCGGCGTTATCTTCGCGGCGTCATTTCTGAGCAACCCTTTCGCACCTCTGGCATTGCTCAGGCACTTGCCCATCCCCCTGGCTCTGGCGACGCGCCCCTGGATGCTCCGCACCCTGTGCCTCGGCGACGGGGCCAACGACGAAACGCTCAGGCTTGTACAAGGGGAAATCCGTCGTCTGGATCGGTCGCTGCTACGTGCTCGCCTCGCCAGCCTGGCAACACTGCACGCCCCGCAACAGCGCCTCGCCCTACCGGCCCTGCATCTGTGGCCACAGCAGGATCGACTGGTCACGCCCCATAGCGCCAAGAGCCTGGCCGAGCACTGCGACGACTTGCGTCAGGTGCGCCTGAAAGGCCCGCACTTCATCCTGCAGACGCAAGCACAAGCCTGCGCGGCAGCGATTCGCACCTTCATGGCGGAACAGGCGCCGGATGAAACGCGACAAGGGTGAGGTCACTTCGCTACCTCGCCCCTCTTGCGTCTACCAGCCCAGGGTTTCCTTGAGAAAAGGAATGGTCAGCTTGCGCTGAGCCTGCAACGAGGCCTGGTCGAGGCGCTCCAGCAACTCGAACAGCGCACTCATGCTGCGCTCGCCACGGGTGAGGATGAATCGGCCGACCTCGTCGCTCATCTGCAGGCCACGGCGCGAGGCGCGCAACTGCAGGGCACGCAGCTTGTCTTCGTCGGACAGCTCATGCAGCTGGAAGACCAGCGCCAGGGTCAGTCGCGACTTCAGGTCAGGCAGTTGAATCGGCAGCTCGCGCGGCGACATGGTGCCGGCCAGTAACAGACGTCTGCCGCTGTCACGCAAGCGGTTGAACAGATGGAACAACCCCTCTTCCCAGTCGCTGCGTCCGGCTATCGCATCGAGGTCATCGAGGCAGACCAGCTCACACAGCTCAAGGTTGTCGAGCAACTCAGGGCCATGTTGCACCACCTCGCCGAGTGGCAAATACACCACGGCTTCGCCACGCTGCTCGAAGCGCAGACAGGCGGCCTGCAGCAAGTGGCTGCGGCCGACGCCTTCGGCGCCCCACAGGTAGATCAGGCTTTCCGTCCAGCCGGCATCCGCCTCGCACAGACGCTCGACATAGCCCAAGGCCGCGGCATTGGCGCCGGGATAGTAGTTGGCGAAGGTGGCGTCATCACGCAGACGCACCCCCAGAGGCAGCTGGATTGGTTTCATGCAGGGGGCTCGTCGGAACCGCTGGTCTCTCCGTAAAGGCCGGAAAGTTTATACAAATCATGGGCATGGCGCAGCAAAACCATGATCACAGCGGCAACTGGCAGGGCCAGCAGCACGCCGGTAAAGCCAAACAGCTGGCCGCCAGCGAGGATTGCGAAGATCACCGCGACCGGATGCAGGCCAATGCGATCCCCCACCAGCATGGGCGTCAGGACCATGCCTTCGAGCAATTGTCCGATCATGAACACCACGCCGATACCGATCAGCGGATACGGCTCGAGGCCGAACTGGAACAGCGCAGCGGTCAACGCCGCACCGATACCGACGATAAAGCCCATATAAGGCACGATGCTCGCCAGGCCCGCCAACACACCGATCAACAGCCCCAGTTCCAGCCCAACCAGCATCAGCCCGCTGGCATAGATGACGCTCAACGCCAGCATCACCAACAGCTGTCCGCGCAAGAAGGCGCCGAGCACCTCGTGGCATTCGCCAGTCAGCTTGACCACCAGGCCTTCGCGCTGACGTGGCAGCAGCCGACGCACACGTTCGACCAGCACATCCCAGTCACGCATCAGGTAGAAACTCACCACCGGAATCAGCAGCAGGTTGCCCAGCCAGCCCAGCAGTGCCAGCCCGGAGGATGTCGCCTGGGCCAGCACCGCCTTGAGCACATCGGTGGTCTTACCGATGTTGTCGGTGAACACCTGTTTGAGCTGATCGACCTGCAGCAGGTCATTCTGCAAACCGAGGTGCGACTGTGACCAGGGCAAGGCCGTGCCCTGCAGCCAATCGAGCATTTCCGGCGCCAGCTGATAAAGACGTACCAGTTGCCGCCCCAGCATGGGCACCAGCACCAGCAGCAGGATGAGGAGTACCAGCGCGAACAGCGTGAACACCACGATCACTCCACCGGTGCGTGACAGCCGGTGGCGCTCCAGCCGGTCGACCAGCGGGTCGCCCATGTAGGCCAGCAGGATGCCGATCAGAAATGGGGAAAGAATCGGGTGCAGCAGGTACAGCAACCAGCCGAGCAGAAACAGCCCAGCCATCCATAGCCAACGGGTGGAATCGGTCATGCTCGCGTCCTCGATGCGAAACGGCGCCTTGAAGGCGCCGCGTAACTGGGCCTTGATTCAGCCGCTGCAGAGCTTACCAGCGAAAACGCAGCTGATCGGTGCTCGGTTTCACCTGCGGCGCCTCGGTTGCGCCGGCCTCCGGGTTGGTTGCAGGCTCGGTCGCCTCGAGCGGCTCACTGACTTCCTGCAGCTGCCCCAATGCCAGCTGCGCGCGCAGTTGCTCCGGGCTGGCACTGACCTGATAGACCAGACGCTGGCCATCGACTTCCTGCAAACGTGCGGCGAAGGGTTCGAGCAGACGCTCCAGCGCGGCGAAACGCGCCAGATCGGCGCCTTCGACCACCAGCGTCAGGCTTTGCGCGGCCCCCGGCTTGACCAGAAAACGCGGCGCCAGGCGCTCGGCCACCGCCAGCATCACGGCATCGGCCAGTGCAGCCTGGTCGGCGGCCTCCGCCTTGCCCTGCTCGCGCTCGTCCCCCAGCCACAGACGCCAGGTCGCTTGCCAGCTGCCGCCGCTTTCGGTGGCCTGCACGGCCAGCAAGGCGTCGGCCGCGTAGCGTTCGGAAGCCTCACGCAGGGCCTGCGGATCGTTGGCCAGCAGCGCATCGGCAGTGCCCAGCGCCTGCTCGCTCAGGTCCGCCAGCGGCAAACGCAGTGGCAGACCACGATGTTGAGCGGCGGCGCGCAGCAGCGCCGACGCACTCTGGCTTTCACCAACCAGTTGGCTGCCTTCGGGCGAATCGTTGAGCCACCAGGTCAGGATGGCCGGACGATTGGCGCCCCACAGCGCCAGGCCGGCCTGGCGCAGCTGGCGCTCGGTGCTGCCCGGATCGAACTCGACCAGCAGTGCATCGCCTTCGTAGCCGTACTGGCTGACGATCTGTTGCGGATCCTTGCGCAACCCTTCCAGCCCGGCGTTCTGCACCGCCTTGGCATCACCGGTCAGACGCAGCACCAGCGTCTGCAGAGCCTTCTGCATGGCGACGTCGCGACTTTCCGGCTGCTGATCGGCCACAGGCTCGCGCACCTGATACAGATCGGTAACCGGCGCGGCCAATGCCGACAGGCTCAGGAGCGACAGACAGAAGAACAGCAGGCGGACAGACAGACGCATGGGGCGGGCTCTCGCGAAGGATGGCGGCACGCTTGCCGACCTCTGAAAAACCTGGGCGAGGCAGCCAGTGCAAGGCGCCACGGCCAACGGGGTTCACAGCCTAGGACTGGCCCGATGGGGGGGGCGCCAACGCATCAAACAGGCGAGCAACGATCGGGTCGGACTCGACCTGACGGGTTGCAAACGAGGATTACGAACCTGTTTTCAACGCAGCAATGGCAACGCGGCTGGTTTTTCAAATGCCTGACGGCGTGCGCAAAGGCCTATACCTTAAACAGCCGCCTGCGCCCCGGCAACCAGAGCCCACGCCTGCGACGAAGCGCATGCACGCGAGTGGCCGCTACCGGGCAAGCCTGATAAAATCGCGCGCCTTCGCCAGCCGGTACGCGCGCCGGGCTCCTTGGATGAGCCTGCGCCACGTCGGCGCCTACACGAACTCCCCATCCAAAGGCCCGGATCTATGAGCAAGCAACCCTCCATCAGCTACAAGGACGCAGGCGTCGACATCGATGCCGGTGAAGCCCTGGTCGAACGCATCAAAGGCGTGGCCAAGCGCACTGCCCGTCCGGAAGTCATGGGTGGCCTGGGCGGCTTCGGCGCCCTGTGCGAGATCCCGGCCGGCTACAAGCAGCCCGTGCTGGTATCCGGCACCGACGGCGTCGGCACCAAGCTACGCCTGGCGCTGAACCTGAACAAGCATGACAGCATCGGCCAGGACCTGGTCGCCATGTGCGTCAACGACCTGGTGGTCTGCGGCGCCGAGCCGCTGTTCTTCCTCGACTACTACGCCACCGGCAAGCTCAACGTCGACGTCGCCGCCACCGTGGTCACCGGCATCGGCGCCGGTTGCGAACTGGCCGGCTGCTCTCTGGTCGGGGGTGAAACCGCCGAAATGCCGGGCATGTACGAAGGCGAAGACTACGACCTGGCTGGTTTCTGCGTCGGCGTGGTGGAAAAGAGCGAGATCATCGACGGCTCCAAGGTCGTCACTGGCGACGCCCTGATCGCCCTGCCGTCCTCCGGCCCGCACTCCAACGGCTACTCGCTGATCCGCAAGATCATCGAAGTTTCCGGCGCCGACATCGAGCAGGTGCAACTGAACGGCAAGGCCCTGGCCGATCTGCTGATGGCGCCGACCCGTATCTACGTCAAGCCGCTGCTCAAGCTGATCAAGGACACCGGTGCGGTCAAGGCCATGGCTCACATCACCGGCGGCGGTCTGCTGGACAACATTCCGCGCGTATTGCCGCAAGGCGCCCAGGCCGTTATCGACGTGGCCAGCTGGGATCGCCCGGCCGTGTTCGACTGGCTGCAGGAGCAAGGCAATGTCGACGAGCATGAAATGCACCGTGTGCTGAACTGCGGCGTCGGCATGGTCATCTGCGTCGCTCAGGAGCAGGTCGAAGTGGCCCTCGCCAGCCTGCGCGCCAGTGGCGAGCAACCCTGGGTCATCGGCCAGATCACCGCAGCGGCAGAAGGTGCAGCCCAGGTTCAGCTGAACAACCTGAAAGCCCACTGATGCCCTGCAATGTCGTCGTCCTGATCTCCGGATCAGGCAGCAATCTGCAAGCGCTGATCGACAGCGTCGCCCACGACGGCAATCCGGCCCGCATCGCCGCGGTTATCTGCAACCGCGCCGATGCCTATGGCCTGGAGCGAGCGCAACAGGCCGGCATCGCCACCGGCCTGCTCGACCACAAGCAGTTCGACGGTCGCGAAGCCTTCGACGCGGCCCTGATCCAGACCATCGACGCCCACCAACCCGACCTGGTGGTGCTGGCTGGCTTCATGCGCATCCTCACACCGGGTTTCGTTCAGCACTTCGCTGGCCGCCTGCTGAATATTCACCCCTCGCTGCTGCCCAGGCACAAGGGGCTGCATACCCATCAGCGAGCCTTGGAAGCAGGCGATACCGAGCACGGCTGCAGCGTGCACTTCGTGACCGAGGAACTCGATGGTGGCCCTCTGGTCGTACAAGCTGTGTTGCCGATTAAGGCAGACGACACGGCCGAAAGCCTTGCTCGCCGCGTACACCAGCAGGAACACCAGATCTATCCTCTGGCAGTACGCTGGTTTGCCGAGGGCCGCTTGCGTCTTGGCGCTCAAGGCGCAATGCTGGATGGCCAGCCGCTGCCCGCCAGCGGCCACCTGATTCGAACCTAGGAGACTCTATGCGTCGTGCCCTGCTGTTCGCCCTGACACTGTTCAGCCTGCCAGCCCTTGCCGAGGACCTGCTGCCTTTCTCCGCCAGCTATACCGCGGACTGGAAGCAGTTGCCCGTCAGCGGCAGCGCCGAGCGCAGCCTCAAACACGAGGACGACGGTCGCTGGACCCTCAACTTCGAAGCCTCGATGCTGGTCGCCGGCCTCACCGAAGAGAGCACCTTCCGCGTCGATAACGGAACCTTGATGCCGCTCACCTACCGCCTCAACCGCAGCGGCCTGGGCAAAGGCAAGAAAGTCGAACAGGACTTCGACTGGGAACAGAAACAGGTGATCGGCAGCGACCGTGGTGACGCCGTGCGCTTCCCGCTCAATCGCGGCCTGCTGGACAAGTCGACCTACCAGATCGCCCTGCAACAGGACGTTGCGGCCGGCAAGAAGAGCGTGAGCTACCAGGTGGTCGACGGTGACGAGATCGAAACCTACGACTTCCGCGTGCTGGGTGAGGAAGTGGTGCGCACCAAGGCCGGTCTGATCGATGCGATCAAGGTCGAGCGCGTGCGTGACCCCACGCAAAGCACCCGCAAGACCGTGCTGTGGTTCGCCAAGGACTGGGGCCACCTGCTGGTGCGCTTGCATCAGGTGGAAACCGACGGCAAGGAATACCAGATCATGCTCAAGGAAGGCACGGTCGACGGCAAACCGGTCGAAGGCCGCCGCGACTGATCCGCAATCGAATAAAAAACCGGGCAAATGCCCGGTTTTTTATTGCCCGCTCGGGCGCTGTCAGACAGCGCCCGCCAAGCGCCTCAATCCTGGCTGACCGCACCGATCTTGTGAATCGACAGGTCGGCGCCGTTGTATTCGTCTTCCTGGCTCAGGCGAATGCCCAACGACGCCTTGAGCAGACCGTACACCGCAAAGCCGCCGACCAGCGCAACCGCCACGCCCAGTGCAGTGCCGATCACCTGACTGGTGAGACTCACACCGCCCAGGCCACCGAACGCTTCCAGCCCGAAGATGCCGCAGGCAATGCCCCCCCAGACGCCGCACAGGCCGTGCAGCGGCCAGACACCGAGGACGTCATCGATCTTCCACTTCACCTGCGTGGCGGTGAACGCCCAGACGAACAAGGCACCGGCAATCGCCCCCGTCACCAGAGCACCTATCGGATGCATCAGGTCCGAGCCAGCGCAGACCGCGACCAGACCGGCCAACGGGCCGTTGTGCAGGAAGCCCGGGTCATTGCGCCCCACCAGCAGCGCGGCGACCGTACCGCCGACCATGGCCATCAGCGAGTTGACCGCCACCAAGCCACTGACGCCTTCGAGCGTCTGCGCGCTCATCACGTTGAAGCCGAACCAGCCGATGATCAGGATCCAGGAACCCAGCGCTAGGAACGGGATGTTCGACGGTGCCATGGCCACCAGCTTGCCATCGCGATAGCGGCCATTGCGCCGCCCCAGCAATACCACCGCGCCGAATGCCAGCCAGCCACCCATGGCATGCACCACCACGGAGCCGGCGAAATCATGGAAGCCTGCACCGTAACGCGCCTCGAGCCAGGCCTGGAGGCCATAGTTGCCATTCCAGATCATGCCTTCGAAGAAGGGATATACGAACGCCACGATCAACACCGTGGCGCACAACTGCGGGCCGAACTTGGCGCGCTCGGCAATACCGCCGGAGATGATCGCTGGAATCGCAGCCGCGAAGGTGAGCAGAAAAAAGAACTTCACCAGGCCATAGCCATGGTTCTGCGTCAGCACCGCAGCAGGCTCGAGGAAATTGATGCCGTAGGCGATCCAGTAACCGATGAAGAAGTACGCCAGGGCGGAGATAGCGAAATCCGAGAGAATTTTCGATAACGCGTTGACTTGGTTCTTCTGCCGCACGGTGCCCACTTCGAGGAAGGCAAAGCCGGCATGCATGGCCAGAACCATGATGGCACCCAGCAGGATGAACAGGGTATTGGAACCGTGGATCAGTGTGGCCACGGCACTGTTGATGTTTTCCATCGAGAAAGAAAACTCCAGAGGCAGAAGAAAAGGCACCAAACAAAGGCACAGAGCCGAAAATGCGCACCACAATGCAGCCACACAATGAAGCGCGCCCTCGAAAAGTGCCGTCCAGTGGCCCTGAAATGGCGCCACCGAAATTTGACTGATCGATGCTTATTTCTTGTTAATCAAATGGTTATGCGCGAAATCGACCATCCTGAGCCTTGCCGATAAAGCCCCATCAAGGGGCATTACCCAACCTTCGCGCACCAGCAAAATGCAATCGCTATACCAAACGCCAAACCGGTCACTTCCCGACTATGATTGCGGAACCCTTGCGCTACAGAACACTCGTAATACAGTACACACCCAACGCAGAGGACTGCTCACCATGCCACGCAAAGCCGCTACGCCAAGCACCAAGGACGCCCTGCTGGATGAATTCCAGGCTCTGGTCAGCGACACCGAGAAGCTCCTGCAGCATTCCGCCAGCCTCGCCGGCGAACAGGCCGAAGCCCTGCGCGATGACATTCGCGACAGCCTTGGCCGCGCCCGCGACACCCTGCACAAAGCCGAGTCCGGCTTGCGCGAGCAAGGCAAGATCGCCGTCGACGCCACCGAGGACTACGTACACAAACACCCGTGGCAGGCGCTCGGCCTGTCGGCCGCCATCGGCCTGGTACTGGGCCTGCTGATCAGCCGCCGTTGACAGCGCCCATGCCCAACGGACCGTCGCCACGACGCTTGGGAGCGGCCCTTCTGGGGCTGCTCCAGGGCCATGTGGCGCTGCTGGCCCACGAACTCGAAGACCAACGTAACCAGGCACTGCGAGCGCTGCTTCTCGGCGGTCTGTGCCTGGCCTTCGCCCTGCTGCTGCTGATCGGCCTATCCGCCCTGCTGCTGATCATCTATTGGGACAGCCATCGCCTGGCGGTAGCCACCGGCCTGTGCCTGTTCTACGGTTGCGGCCTGCTCGGCTGCGGCGCCTGGCTGCTGATCAGCCTGCGCAACACTGAAACGCCATTCAGCGCCAGCCTGGAAGAACTGCAACGTGACCGCGAGCAACTGCTGCCATGACCTCGACCCTGCCCCCGGGCGCTTCGCGCCGCCAGTTGCGTAAAGCCGTCCTGCGCATGCGCCTGGAAATGCACCGCCAGGAACTGCGTCATGAAATGCTGCAGATCAGCCAACCGTTGAAGCAGGTACGGGAGTACGGGCAACGCCTGCGCCAAGGCAATGCACCATTTTTGCTCACTGGCGGCGCACTGGCGCTGGCCGGCCTGCTCGGCGGTAAGCGCGGCTGGCGACGCTGGCTGCGCCTGGCATTGATCATTGCGCCGCTGCTCCGGCGCCGGCAAAACGGCGTCGACTGAAACAGTCATTGGCCTGAACCTGGACTGGCCGCGATCTTGCTAGGTTGAGCAACCCGGCCGCCATTAGGCGGCTCAACCGCTGAGCGCTAAGGACACCCCAGGTGATCGACGGACTTCCTTTTGCCGTCTTCCAACCCTTTATCGACACCGCTACCGGCCGTATCGCTGGCGTCGAGGCGCTGGCACGGCTGCGCACCGCCGATGGCCAGGCGCGCTCAGCCGGACCTCTTTTTGCCGACCCGAAGACACCGCCCGCCGCCCTGCGCCGCCTCGACCGCCAAGTGCGCGAGGATGCCTTGCGTCGCTTTCACCAGGCTCCGGCGGACTGGTTTCTGAGCCTGAACATTTCGCCGCGCTGGATCAGCCGCTTGCGCCCGGCGCAACCCCTGCCTAGCCTGATCCAGCTGCAACGCAGCGGCATCGACCCGACACGCATCGTCTTCGAAATCACCGAACTCGGCGGCGCCAGCCAGCGACTGCCTGACGTGGTATCGCGCTACCGCGATGCCGGTGCCCGCATCGCCATCGACGATTTTGGCGCCGGCTACTCACAACTAGATCGGGTGCTAGCGCTGCAACCGGACATCCTCAAACTGGACATGCGCCTGTTCCAGGAAGCCGCCCGCGGAGGCCCCAGCGGCGAAGTGGTCAAGGCACTGGCGCAGATGGCCGAAAAAACCGGCTGCTGGATCATCGCCGAAGGGGTGGAAACCGAAGCCGAGCTGAACTTCGCCCTGGAGTGCGGCGCCCGCTACGTGCAGGGGTTCCTGTTCGCCAAGCCGGAAGAAGAGCTGTTTGCCAGCGATGCCTTCGTCGGCCGTTTCGCCAGTCTGCGGGACAACTACGTGCAACAGAAACTCGCCGAGCGCGCGCGCCTGGTCAACCTGCGCCAACAACTGGCCGAGCTGATGTCCGAACTCCGGCTCTGGGCCGAAAGCGGCGCCCCGGCAGCACACCTGATGGCGCCGGACAATTACCCCTGGTTGCTGCGCATCTATCAGTGCGATCGCCACGGCACCCAGCTCACGCCGAATCTGGAGTGGCGCCATGGCGCATGGCAGACCGATGATCGCTACCTCGGCCACAACTGGTCATGGCGCCCCTACTTCTATCAACTGCTGGCCGAAGGCTGGGAAGAACGCCGCCTGACCCTCTCCACCACGTACCGCGACGCCACCACCAACCAGTACTGCCTGACGGCAGGCCAGTTCATCGACAACGGCCGTAGGCTGCTGCTGGTGGACATCGACGCCGCCGGTCTGTAAGCAAAGCGGGGTTGCAGCCGACAGCACGAACACCCAAGCTAGGCGCCTGGATCAACCTAGCGAGGATAGGCCTTGGATTGGCACACCCTGCTCAACCGCGAACGTCTCGGCAAACCTGCACCCAGCTCGGCAGAGCTAGGCCGTAGCCCCTTCCACAAGGATCATGACCGCATCATCTTCTCCGGTGCGTTCCGTCGTCTGGGACGCAAGACCCAGGTGCATCCGGTTTCGAGCAACGACCATATCCACACACGCCTGACCCACTCGCTGGAAGTCAGCTGCGTCGGCCGTTCGCTGGCCATGCGTGTCGGCGAGATGCTGCGTGACGAACTGCCCCACTGGTGCACGCCGAGCGACCTGGGAATGGTGGTGCAGTCGGCCTGTCTGGCCCACGACATCGGTAACCCGCCGTTCGGTCACTCCGGCGAAGATGCGATTCGCCACTGGTTTCAGCAGGCCGCCGGGCGCGGCTGGCTGGATGCGATGAGCGATGCCGAGCGCGCCGACTTTCTCAATTTCGAAGGCAACGCCCAGGGTTTTCGCGTGCTTACCCAACTGGAATACCACCAGTTCGACGGCGGCACGCGGCTCACCTACGCGACCCTTGGCACCTACCTCAAATACCCCTGGACCGCCCGCCACGCAGACGCTCAGGGCTACAAGAAGCACAAGTTCGGCTGCTACCAGAGCGAGCTGCCGCTGCTCGAACAGATCGCCGCCAAACTCGAACTGCCGCAACTGGAAACGCAGCGCTGGGCACGCCACCCTCTGGTCTATCTGATGGAGGCCGCGGACGACATCTGCTACGGCCTGATCGACCTGGAAGATGGCGTGGAAATGGAGCTGCTCGACTACACCGAAGTCGAGGCGCTGCTGCTCGACCTGGTGGGCGATGACCTGCCGGAGACCTATCGCCAGCTCGGCCCGAAGGACTCGCGCCGACGCAAACTGGCGATCCTGCGCGGCAAGGCCATCGAACACCTGACCAACGCCGCGGCCAGCGCCTTCGTCGAGCAACAACAGGCCCTGCTGGGCGGCGGTCTGCAGGGTGATCTGGTGGAACACATGCACGGCGCCGCCAAGCATTGCGTGCAGAGCGCAAAGTCCCTCGCGCGCGAGAAAATCTTCCACGACAAGCGCAAGACCCTGCACGAGATCGGCGCCTACACGACGCTGGAGATTCTCCTCAATGCCTTCTGCGGCGCGGCGCTGGAACAGCACAGCGGCCGTGCACTGTCGTTCAAGCACCGGCGCATTCTCGACCTGCTCAGTTACTACGCCCCGGAACCGGGCTGGCCACTGTATCGCTCATTTATGCGCGTGATCGACTTCATCGCCGGCATGACGGACAGCTACGCTACTGAAATGGCGAGGGAGATGACGGGCCGTTCGAGCCCGGTCTGACGAAAATAGCGCATGAAAAAACTGCTTCGCAACAGTTTTACCTGGCACGCCGGCCCGCCGGCCTGGGGTTCGGCCGTGGTCGCCGTGCTGGGCTGCGCCTTGCCGCTGGTGCTGGGCCTGTTCACCGCGCACAGCGGCTTTCTCTGGGCGTCTGCAGGAGCCTTTCAGGCGGCTCAGGCCACCCCCCTGCACCGCTTCGGCATGCTGCGCATGCTGCTGCTCACCGGCCTGGGCGCTTGCAGTGCCGGCCTGGGTTTCTGGGCCGGCAATTACCCGCTTGTCAGCCTGTGCACGTTCGCCGCGTTCGGCCTGCTGCTGGCCTGGCTGCAACGCTTTGGTAGCGAGGCCGGCAAGCTCGGCATCGGCCTGTGCATCTGCCTGTGCCTCGGTCAGGGACAGTTCGGTATCGGCAACCTGCACAACCCTTATGCGGTGGCCATGCTGTTCATCCTCGGCGGGCTCTGGGTGATGCTGCTGGCCTTCGGCCTGCGCGGCCTGCATGGCCTGCGCATGTGGCCGTACATGCCACGCTTCATCAGCATCCTCAAGGTACTCAAGCGTCACGCGCAGCGCCTGCCACGGCAGCAGTGGCGCCTGCACGCCCTGGCCTGCATGCTGGCTTTCGCCGCATCGGGACTGATCGTCAACCTGGCCGGCCTGTCGCGCGGCTACTGGTTGACCCTGACCGTCATCAGCACCCTGCAGCTGGAATTTCAGGGCAGCCTGGTGCGCGCCCTGCAGGCGAGCCTGGCCAGTCTCGCCGCCGCCGGCCTGCTGATCATCCTCGGCCACAGCCTGCAAAGCCCGCCAATGATGGTGATGATCCTGCTGGCGCTGGTATTTCTTAGCCGGGCACTGCAGGCCAACCACTACGGCCTGTTCGTACTGCAGA
This sequence comes from Pseudomonas spartinae, assembly GCF_965197125.1. Lineage (NCBI taxonomy): Bacteria > Pseudomonadati > Pseudomonadota > Gammaproteobacteria > Pseudomonadales > Pseudomonadaceae > Pseudomonas > Pseudomonas spartinae. The sequence continues at coordinate 47,511 of NZ_CBDAMB010000005.1, read as the reverse complement.
CCAGCCTGTGCTTCGTGCTCCTGGCCGAAAGCCTGGCGCAGGACTGGCACCTGGCCGAAGTTCGCCTGCTCAACGTGCTGATCGGTGTCGCCCTGAGCCTGACGATCGCACTCGCAGTGCATGCCCTGCGCCTGCAACTGAACAAACCCGGCAAAGCCGAGGACAGTTCGCAGCGGCCTTTATAGCGTTTCGGCAGATTCGCTCACTCTTCACTATGCTGTTGAAGCCCGCAGCGCCCGCAAGGAGTGAAGTGCGATGCCCAACTCTGCCGTTCCCCGTGAACGCCGCTTTCCCCTGCACGTTCACATCAGCATCCTGTTCACCTTTCTGCTGCTGTTCACCGGCGTGATACTCGGGTTGTTCAACTACCAGCAGACCAGCCGACTGATCTTTTCCAGCAGCTCGACGCTTTTCGAACGCATTCAGTACGACGTACAGAAGGACCTCGACAGCACCTACCGCCCCATACGCCACGTACTGAGCCTGCTGGCACTGCACCCGGCCTCGCAGGCCGGCACGCTCGACGAACGCTTGCAGATGCTGCCACTGTTCGTCCAGGCTCTGCGCGACAATCCCAAGCTGGCCTCGATCTATCTCGGCTATGAAGATGGCGACTTCTTCATGGTCAGACCGCTGCGCAGCGACATGCTCAAGCAGCGCTTCGACGCGCCGGACAAAGCCGCCTACCAGGTCTGGGCCATCGACCGGAGCAGCGCCGGAATCGAGAGCGACTACCTGTTCTATGACGGCTCGCTGAACCAGATCAGCCGCCGGCAGAAGCTCAGCGAACCCTACGATCCGAGGCAGCGTGAGTGGTTCAGGCGTGCACGTGGCGACGGCGGACAGATCACCACTGCGCCCTACCTGTTCTTCTCCACCCAGGAAATCGGCACCACCCTGGCCAGGCGCGCCGGCCTGACCACGGTGATCGGCGCAGACCTCACCCTCGATGACCTATCCGCCACCCTGGCCAACCACAAAGTCACCCCCAACAGCCAGGTGGTACTGGCCGACAGCCAAGGCAACGCCGTGGCCTACCCTGATAGCAGCCGCCTGCTCAAGGAGGTCGATGGCAAGTTTTCGCTGGTGAAGGTCAGCGAACTCAACCCCGCCCTGGGTGAACTGCTGGCCGGTCAGTTGAGCGATCAGGACGAGGGCGTCGTCGAACTGTCCAAACAGCGCTGGGTCATGGCGCACCGGCACATTCAGGAAGGCGGCCCGCAGGGCTTGGATCTGGTGCTGCTGGTTCCCGAACACGAATTGCTGGCACAGGCCTACCGTATCCGCTGGCAGGGCGCCCTGATCACCCTCACCACCTTGCTGCTGTGCCTGCCACTGGGCTGGCTGACTTCACGCCTGGTGGTCAAACCGCTGCGCAGCCTGGTGCAGGAAGCGCAGGCTATCCGCCGCTTCGATTTCGCCTTTCCGGCCACTGGACGCTCGCCCATTCTCGAGGTCGACCAGTTGGCGGTATCGATGAGCAGCATGAAGGACACCCTGTCCAGCTTCCTCGACATCGCCGCCAGCCTGTCTGCAGAAACCCATTTCGAAGCGCTGATCAAACGGGTAATGGACGCCACCGTCTCCATCAGCGAAGCCCAGGGCGGCCTGCTCTATCTGCTGGATAACGACAGCGGCCGACTGGAACCCCAGGGGCTGATCATCGACGGCCAGGGCCGTAACCTCGCCGATCTGGGCATCCAGGGTCTGGCCCATGACGATCCGACCCTGCCCGCCTGGTTGCAACGACCGGCCAGTGGCGGCGACAGCGTCGCCACTTCCATCGGCTTCGATCAGGCTGGCAAATTCCAGGGGCTGCTCTCGGCCATGGACAGTCCGCGTCTACACCTGATCGCGGCGGGCCTGCACAACCGTCAGGGTGATACCGTCGGAGTACTGGTGTTGCTGCAGCGCGATACCGGGGAGAACAGCGAGAGCATGCTCAGCCCGGACCGTATCGCCTTCGTCGACGCCGTCTCGGGCAGCGCTGCTCTGTGCATCGAAAGCCAGCGCCTGCTGGCTCGGCAGAAGCAGTTGCTGGACGCCTTCATCCAACTGATCGCAGGCGCCATCGATGCCAAGAGTCCCTATACCGGCGGCCACTGCCAGCGGGTACCGGAAATCACCCTGATGCTGGCACGCGCCGCCGCCGAGAGCGACGCGCCGGAGTTTCGCGACTACAACCCCACTGACGAAGAATGGGAAGCCCTGCATATTGCTGCCTGGCTGCACGATTGCGGCAAGGTCACCACCCCCGAATACGTGGTCGACAAGGCGACCAAGCTGGAGACCCTGTACGACCGCATCCACGAAGTGCGCATGCGCTTCGAGGTGCTCAAGCGTGACGCCTGGGTCGCCTACTGGCGTGCACGCGCCGAAGGCGGCGAGGAGACTGCACTGGCCACACTGCGTGACCGGTTGCTGAGTGATCTGGATGACGAGTTCGCCTTCGTCGCACGCATCAACCTGGGCGGCGAGGCCATGGCCGATGCCGATCAGACACGCCTGCAGCAGATCGCCGAGCGACGCTGGCTACGCACGCTGGACAACCGTCTGGGGGTTTCCTGGGAGGAAGCCAAACGCCTGGAGCGCTCGGCGCCAAGCAGTCTGCCGGTGGAAGAGCCACTACTCGCCGACCGCCCGGATCACCTGATCGAGCACACCAACCAGGAAGTAATCACGCCGGACAATCGCTGGGGCTTCAAGCTCGAAGTGCCGCAGTACAAGTTCAACCGCGGCGAGCTGCACAACCTGAGCATCGCCCGTGGCACGCTGACGGCCGAAGAGCGCTACATCATCAACCACCATATCGTGCAGACCATTCTGATGCTCGACCGCCTGCCCTTCCCCAAACACCTGCAGAACGTCGCAGAGATCGCCGGCGGACACCACGAGAAAATGGACGGCAGCGGCTATCCCAAACGCCTGACGCGTGAGCAAATGAGCCTGCCGGCACGCATGATGGCGATCGCCGATATCTTCGAAGCCCTGACGGCGGTGGATCGCCCCTACAAGAAGGGCAAGACGCTGTCGGAGGCGCTGAACATCATGGTTGGCATGTGCAAAGGCGCGCACATCGATCCGCAGCTGTTCGCCCTGTTCATCCGCTCCGGCATCTATCGGCGCTATGCCGAACGCTTCATGCAGGCCGAGCAGATCGATCAGGTAGACGAGCAGGTGCTGCTGGAAAAGGCGGGGGTCATCTAGGGTGCGCCGGGCGCATTGAGCGCCGGCACCAGGTCAGTTCCCCGCTGCGCAGCAACACCCTGGCAGGGGCCATAAGGCGCCGGAGAACCCGGCGCCAAATATCGCTTACGCCTGGTTGATCGGGTTTTCCGGATACCAGACATCCTGCAGCGGGCTGAGCTCGAACTTCTCCAGTTCGTCACGGCCCTTCAGCCAGGCCTCGACGGCAGCGCGCTGCTCCTCGTTGACCGAACCACGCTTGGCCAGACAGACCAGACCGAAGTCTTCGCCACCGACATAATCCAGGCCATTGCCAGCGATAGCCTGATCGAGGAACTGATCGACGAAATCGTCGAGGGTCTGGTCGCTCAAGTCGGCCTTGAAGTTCAGGGTCAGCTCGAAGCCCAGCTCCTGGAATTCATCGACACAGAGCTTCTTGCGCAGACGGCGGGAACGGTTGGTCGCCATGAAACAATCCTCAAAGGTGATAACGCGCGGCACTCTAGCAGTTTCGCCGGCCGAGCGCCCGCCTTGTGTCGCACCAACAGCCCTTCTCAGATGTTGAACGCCAGCTGTTTGCAACCATTGTTTTTAAGCGGACGCGGCCGACTGCGGGCAGAATCTTGCGGCATAATGCCGGCAACTTTTCCCCGATTCGGACTGTCGTTTGTCTGTCTCCCTCGTTACTCCCGCCTGACTGCGGAAGGTCCTCGTCCATGATTCAACGGTTTCGCCAACTGGCGCTGAGCGTCGTGCTTCTCCCCCTCGCCCTGTCCTGCCACGCTGCCAGCGCCGCGCTCCCTGCAAAGGTCGAACAAGCGCTGAAAGCCAACAAGATTCCCGACCATTCGCTGTCAGTGGTGACCGTGCCACTGAGCGGGCAAGCTGGCGGCCTGCAATTCAACGCCGATGTCTCGGTCAACCCGGCCTCCACCATGAAACTGGTGACCACTTACGCGGCGCTTGAGCTGCTGGGGCCCAACCATCAATGGAAGACCGAGTTCTACGCCGACGGCCCGCTCAAGGACGGCGTGCTGCATGGCAACCTCTACCTCAAGGGTGGCGGCGACCCAAAACTCAACATGGAAAAACTCTGGCTGCTGCTGCGCGACTTGCGCATCAATGGCGTGCGTCAGGTTCAAGGGGACCTGGTGCTCGACCGCAGCTTCTTCCTCGCTCCGCAGCTGCCGGCCTTCAATGACGACGGCGGCGATTCCAACAAACCCTTCCTGGTCAAACCCGACTCACTGCTGGTCAACCTCAAGGCACAACGCTTCATCACCCGTGCCGAAGACGGCAAGGTGAAGATCGCCATGGACCCGCCCATCGCGGCCATCCGCATCGATAATCAGGTTCGTGTGCTCAAGGCTGCCAAATGCCCGGCCTGGCCAGACATCCGCTACAACGCGGTAGACCAGTACGATGGCACCACGCTGATCGTCAGCGGCCAACTGGCCGAGGGCTGCACCGCGCAGACCTACCTGTCCCTGCTCGACCACCCCAGCTACGCGGCCGGCGCAGTGCGCGGCATCTGGCAGGAGCTGGGCGGCAAGATTCTCGGCAAGGACCGCCTGGGCCCGGTGCCGGAAGACGCCCGCATGCTGGTGCGCGCCCTGTCCCCGGACGTGGTGGAAATCGTCCGCGACATCAACAAGTACAGCAACAACACCATGGCCCGGCAGCTTTTTCTCAGCATCGGTGCGCAGTTCCGTACCGACGCCGACAAGGACGATGCCCTGGCCGCACAGCGCGTGATCCGCAACTGGCTGGCACGCAAGGGCATCACCGCACCACATCTGGTGATGGAAAACGGCTCTGGCCTGTCACGTGCTGAGCGCATCAGCGCAAGGGAAATGGCACTGATCCTCCAGGCTGCCTGGCGCAGCCCGTACGCTGCCGAATTCCGCAGCTCGATGCCGCTGGTAGCGATGGATGGCACCATGCGCCGCCGCCTGCAGCGTACGCCGCTGGTGGGCGAGGCACATATCAAGACCGGCACCCTGAACAACGTGCGCGCCATCGCCGGCTACAGCCGCGACAGCAACGGCCAGGACTGGGCTGTGGTCGCCATCCTCAACGACCCGAAACCCTGGGGCGCCACCTCGATTCTCGATCAGGTGCTGCTGGAAACCTACAAACAGCCCAAACGCTGACGACCACGTGGCCCGGATGCAATCCGGGGGCTTTTATGAACCAGCCCCCGGATTGTGTCCGGGCTATGCAATCAGCGTGCGGTAAAACGCCAGGCGCGGTGGATCTTGGGATTGCGCGCGAAATCAGGATCCAGCGTCTGCGCACTGATCTCCTCGACCTGGTAACGCGCCACCAGGCTTTCATCCAGCTGAAACTTGCGGAAGTTGTTGGAGAAATACAACACACCGCCACGGGCCAGACGTGCCATCGCCAGGTCGAGCAGTTCGACATGGTCGCGCTGTACATCGAACACGCCTTCCATGCGCTTGGAATTGGAGAAGGTCGGCGGATCGATGAAGATCAGCTCGTACTCGCCGCGGTCTTCGCCCAGCCAGGCCATCACATCGCCCTGCTCCAGGCGATGCTTGTCGGAAAAGCCGTTGAGCGACAAATTGCGCCGCGCCCAGTCCAGGTAGGTTTTCGACAGGTCGACGCTGGTGGTGCTGCGCGCCCCGCCCTTGGCCGCATGCACAGTCGCCGTGGCGGTGTAGCAGAACAGGTTGAGGAAACGCTTGCCGGCCGCCTCGCGCTGAATACGCAGGCGCAGCGGACGATGATCGAGAAACAACCCGGTATCCAGGTAGTCGGTGAGATTGACCAGCAGCTTGACCCCGCCTTCGTTCACCTCCATGAACTGGCCCTGAGCAGCCTGACGCTGATACTGCTTGGTGCCGGCCTGGCGCTCACGTCGCTTGATCACCACCCGCTCCTGCGCCACGCCCAGCGCCTGCGGGATCGCTGCCAGGGCATCGAGCAGACGCGCCTGCGCCTTGTCCGGGTCGATCGAACGCGGCGCCGCATACTCCTGCACGTGCACCCAGTCGCGATACAGGTCGACCGCCAGGGCGTACTCAGGCATATCGGCATCGTACAGCCGGTAGCACTCGACGCCTTCGCGGCGTGCCCACTTACCCAGCTGCTTGAGATTCTTCTGCAGGCGATTGGCGAACATCTGCCCGCCTTCGGACAAACGCGCTTGCTGGGGCGCCTCCGCAACCGGCTCATCGGCGGCCTTGGCGCGCCGTTCACCGGTGACGAACTGCTCGGTCTGCACCTTGATCAACAGCAACTTGCAGGGCAATGCACCGTTCCAGAAGGCGTACTGCTTGTGGCTACGCAGCCCCATGCGCTTGCCCAGCTCGGGAGCGCCGGTGAACACCGCCGCCTCCCAGCCCAGACAGGCCTGACGCAAGCGATCACCGAGATTCTGATAGAGGTAGAGCAGGCTGGCTTCATCGCCCAGGCGCTCGCCGTAAGGGGGGTTGCTGATCACCAGACCCTTCTGGTTCTGATCCGGACGTGGTTCGAAGCTGCCCAACTCACCCTGATAGATCTTCACCCAGTCGGACAGACCGGCGCGCTCGACGTTGTTGCGCCCCGGCTGAATCAAACGCGGGTCAGCTTCATAGCCACGAATCCACAGTGGCGGCTTGGCCAGGCCCGCTGCAGCACGCTGCTCGGCCTCGGCATGCAGCTTCTTCCAGATTGCCGGCACATGGCCAAGCCAGTTGGAGAAGCCCCAGCGCTCACGCTTGAGATTGGGCGCGATGTCAGCGGCCATCAACGCCGCCTCCACCAGGAAGGTGCCCACACCGCACATCGGGTCAGCCAGGGCGCCCCCTTCGGCGGCGATACGCGGCCACCCGGCCCGGATCAGTACCGCGGCAGCCAGGTTCTCCTTCAGTGGTGCGGCGCCCTGCTGCAGGCGATAACCGCGCTGGTGCAAGCTATGCCCGGAAAGGTCCAGAGACAGCACCGCTTCGCCACGATCCAGACGCAGATGCACACGCAAGTCAGGGTTGAGTTTGTCGATGCTGGGACGTTCACCACCGGCCGTACGCAGCCGATCGACGATCGCATCCTTGACCTTGAGCGCACCGAAATGGGTGTTGTCGATGCCCGAACCATTACCGCTGAACTCTACCGCCAGGCTACCCGAAGGCTCGAGATGGTCGCGCCAGTCGACCGCCTGGACGCCATCGTAAAGCTCGTCGGCGTTGTTCATGGCAAAGCGCGACAGCACCAGTAGCACGCGGTTGGCCAGGCGCGACCACAGACACAGGCGATAGGCCACCTCGATCTCGGCATGCCCCCGGACCGCGGCAGTCTGCTCGCGCGCTTCCTCCAGGCCCAGCGCCTTGGCCTCTTCCAGCAACAGGCCTTCGAGCCCCTTGGGGCAGGTCAGCACGATTTCATAACGGTCAGACATGGATGTTCCACTGCCTATGGCAATCAGGGAGGTGCAGCGGCGCACCTCGACTCAAAATAAGTGACAAAAGGTCACAGCGCGACCCTTCGTCGGAATAAGCAAGCACTCTCATTTGCACTAGCAAAATGAAGTCATCGCCGTGCATAGCCAGATATGACGGCGTCTGGCTAAAAGAGGCTGGATATATTCCCAGCCTCCTTATGGCTTCCCCCGCATTTAGGTTACGCCCTTATGACAAAACGATCATTCACAGGCCCCGGTGCATTCGTTAGAACACTACCTAAGGCTTTCGCTGCAACAGCGCAGGCACAGAAGGTTCGCCACGCCGGCAGCGGACTTTCGTAGGCAGAAAATTTCTGCCTGGCCTTGCTACAAGGCCAACGGGACATAACAGTCAACAGTGAGGGCAACACCCTATGAGAAGACTTAAGCGTGATCCGTTAGAAAGAGCTTTTTTGCGCGGCTATCAGTACGGCATCAATGGTAAATCCCGCGAACTTTGCCCCTTTACCCTACCCTCGGTTCGTCAGGCCTGGCTCAATGGCTGGCGTGAGGGCCGTGGTGACAACTGGGATGGGCTGACCGGCACCGCCGGTATTCATCGACTCAACGAACTTCACGCTGTCGGCTGATCAGGATCACACCCGACTTCACCATGCCGACCCCATCCGGGCGGCGGGCGCAAGCCCAAGGGCTCCTTCGGGAGCCCTATTTATTTGCGCAGCTTATTTACGCAGCGCGGCAATCGCATCCACGGCCTCACGGATCAGCGCAGGCCCCTTGTAGATGAACCCCGAATAGATCTGCACCAGACTCGCACCCGCCGCAATCTTCTCTGCAGCATGCTTGCCTTCGGTAATACCCCCGACCGCGATAATCGGCAGGCGACCCGACAACTCGCCCGCCAGCACCTTGACGATATGCGTGCTCTTGTCACGTACCGGCGCCCCCGACAGACCGCCGGCCTCATCGCCATGGGCCAGCCCTTCGACACCTTCACGGCTGAGCGTGGTGTTGGTGGCGATCACCGCATCCATATCGGCGCCCAGCAGTGCTGAAGCCACCAATGCGGTCTCTTCATCGCTCATGTCCGGGGCAATCTTGATCGCCAGCGGCACACGCTTGCCGTGCTCCTGAGTCAGGTCTTCCTGACGACGACGCAGCGCCTCGAGCAGCTCTTTGAGCGAATCGCCGAACTGCAGGCTGCGCAACCCCGGAGTATTGGGCGAACTGACGTTGACCGTGACGTAGCTGGCGTGGGCGTAGACCTTGTCCAGGCAGATCAGATAATCGTCCACCGCTCGCTCGACCGGTGTATCGAAGTTCTTGCCGATATTGATGCCCAGTACGCCCTTGAACTTAGCCGCCCTGACGCGCTGCAGCAGATGATCGACGCCGTGGTTGTTGAAGCCCATGCGGTTGATCACCGCCTCGGCCTCCGGCAAACGGAACAGGCGCGGCTTGGGATTGCCCGGCTGAGGACGCGGGGTAACGGTGCCGATCTCGACGAAACCGAAACCGAGCTGGGCGAAGCCGTCAATGGCATCGCCATTCTTGTCCAGCCCTGCTGCCAGCCCGACCGGATTAGCGAACTGCAGGCCCATCACGTTTACCGGCAGGCTGGTCGGTGCCTTGGTCAGCAGGCCATTGAGCCCCAAGCGGCCACCGGCACCGATCAGGTCGATGGACAGCTCATGAGAGGTTTCCGGGGACAGTTTGAACAGCAGCTCGCGGGCCAGTGAGTACATGGGCAGGCTTAGCTCGACAGGTTGAAGGTGGGCAGGCCGGCGATTATAGCCGCGCAGGCACCGACGGCGCGAGGCAAGCGCGCCAGATCAATCCAAAGGGCGTAAGCTCAGCAACTCGCCGCTGCTGCTGAATTCCAGCACGAAGGAACCATAGATCCCGGCATGAGTCAGATACGGCCGCAAGTGATGGGCCGGTAAACTGACGCGACGCCCGTCGCGGCTTTGCGCCATAATCCGGCTGGCATGACCCCGGTAGATGGCCTGCAATCGTTCGGCCGATAACGCGATATCCAGCACCAAGCTGGGCATGGAGGCACCCTCGCAAATGAATGCGGCTATTTTGCCACAGACCCACAGCGCGACAGGCACGCAAGCGCCGCGCTACGCTATACGAGCAATAGCCGTCCACGTCTGCCACACTGCGGTAGACGCTTCAGGAGCGATCTGCCGGCCATGAGCCTGTCCGAATCCTCAACTCTCAGTAGCCGCCTGGCAGCCCTGGCTCAGCGCATGGGCCTGCTCGGTCGCAGCTCACGACAGATCTTCGCCAAAGCCAGCGGCCTGCGCCTGCCCTTCAAACCGCTGCCGGCGGCGGTAGAGAGCATCTGCTGGCATGAAGGTCCGCAATTACAGCTGTTGTTCAACCTGCCGCTCGGCGCGCTTTCAGGCCCCGTACAGGAAGACAAGGCCCAAGCGCACGCGGCGTTGTCTCAGGTAGTGGAAGCTCAAATCGAACAGCTACAGTCCTTCGACCTGCGTCTGATTGACGGCTTTGCCTGCTCGCCCGCGTCTGGCTACGCAAGTTTCGAAGACTACGCCGCAAGCGAGCACTGCAAACAGGTGCGCATCATCAGTTACAAGGACTTCGTCAAAACCATCAGCGTGGCGCTGCCACGCTTTCTGGCTGGCGAACCGATCGAGCTGCGTCAGGCCAACTGGCGTGGCGCTCGGACCTTCTGGTCGGGGGAAATACAGGGCGAAGCCTTCGCCGGGGCGATCGCCTATGCGCGCAGACGCGGGCTGGAAGTGTTTCTACCAGCCAACCTGCTGCGTTATCGATTGAATGAGACAGGCCTGGACAACCTGCAGAGTCGCTATCACGTACTCGCCATGCCAGAAGCGGCCTGGAGCGACCCTGGCTTCATGGGGTTGCTGCTGGACAACGGCATCCCCTATGCGCGCCTGTCACTACTGAAAAAAGCCGGCACGCCAGAGTTCCTCCTGCTACCCAAAGAGCATCAGGAGGCCACGGCATTGGGTGAGGGTTTGCGCCTGGCCGGAGCACCTGACGTACCGGGCCATTTGCGCCAATTGGCGATCCAGCCAACCTGAACAGAGCGGCGCTCTATTCGTCGCAACCTCGCAGCAAACGCCCGATCATATCCAGCGAATAACCGCGATAGGCCAGAAAACGACCTTGCTGAGCACGTTCGCGGGCGTCAGCCGGTAGCTGACCGGCGAACTTGCGCTGCCAGGTTTCACGCAACTGCTCGAACCAGTCGATACCACTTTCACGCAGTGCCTGGTCGACGTCACCACGAGCCAGTCCACGCTGGCCAAGCTCTTCACGAATACGCAGCGGCCCGTAACCGGCACGTGCCCGATAAGCGACGAAGCTTTCCAGATAGCGGGCCTCGGATAACAGACCCTCCTCTGACAACCGCTGCAAAGCGGTCTCAATCATGTCTTCGGGAGCGCCACGCTTGCGCAGCTTGCGCGTCAGCTCGACGCGGCCGTGCTCGCGTCGAGCCAGCAAGTCCATTGCCGCTCGCCTGACGGCGAGCGGGTTATCCAGCACAACCGCCATGTTCGGTCAGCTTAGAAGTCGACTTCTGCGTCGGCCAGATCGTCAGCGGAGGCTTTGGCCGGCGTGCTGGGAACCAGCAACTTCTGGCGAATCTGACCTTCGATCTCACGCGCCACTTCCTTGTTGTCTTCAAGGAACTTGGCGGCATTGGCCTTGCCCTGGCCGATCTTGTTGCCCTGATAGCTGTACCAGGCACCCGATTTTTCGACCAGGCCCTGTTGCACACCAAGGTCGATGATCTCGCCATTACGGTAGATGCCCTTGCCATACAGAATCTGGAACTCTGCCTGACGGAACGGTGGCGCGACCTTGTTCTTGACGATCTTCACGCGGGTTTCGCTACCCACCACCTCCTCGCCTTCTTTCACCGCGCCAGTACGGCGGATGTCCAGGCGAACCGAGGCATAGAACTTCAGCGCGTTACCGCCAGTAGTGGTTTCCGGGCTACCGAACATCACGCCGATCTTCATGCGAATCTGGTTGATGAAGATCACCAGGCAATTGGCGTTCTTGATGTTACCGGTGATCTTGCGCAGTGCCTGGCTCATCAGGCGAGCCTGCAGGGGAAGCAGTATTTGGATGGGTTCAGGTAGGGTCGCTCCTACGAGGCCAACGCGCTGCAAAGCCATACTGTTCATGCCTTTCACCCTTGCGGAAGCCAAATCTCCATCTACGCTTCCTATCTGAACCAACTTCAGGTAGGAACGTGATGAGCGGGAAACTGGAAAATTTCTTGAATGGTATCAAAACCTGCTGTCCTAAGGACATCCTGACCTGGGTGGAAAAGCATCCTCCAAAGCGTCGGGCGCCCTTCATCCGCGAATTTTTCATGATCGCTCACGACCTTGATCCGGAATGGCATCGGAACTCTGGGGTGATTACCAATGCATGTCGGACATTTCTCTTTCATCGCCGTAGTGCAATATCAAAAACCACAGGCAAGCCGGTCAAAGAAGTTACCGTAATCTCTGACTACACAGCAGTTCGTCATTACTTAAACAGGCTTCAAAAAGCCAAGAAACTGCCTAGTAATGCGCTGCCCCCCCCAATCACCAAATCGTCAGACGTATTCTCGGAAAAAGAATGCAATATCCTTGGTTATCTGACTTTGGAACATGCTGTTCAAGCAGCCTCCATGGAAATCGCTTTGAGCGAAATTGCGCAACAAATCGAAAAACATAGAGCTGTCATTCTCTCCAAATGCAAACATGTTGTTGCAGAAGGTTTTGCGCGTTACTTGAAAACCCCAGACATTATTCGCAGAAGCGATGTAATTGCCATTCGACCAACAAAGGACAACTTAGATCCTAACCTGAGAGGCTTTGGCACCGGCCAACATATTAGTTTTTTCTCACCCTCCCACCCAAATGGCTTCATTAACTCTGTTGCGTACCTAGCCACAGAACAAGACGGCCTTTTTACTCGCAAATCATTTCCTGGATCACATCACATTTACTCCTGGTCTTTAATGGAAATTAAATCATACTTGGGAATCACTGACGAATTTGCTGTTGCGGCGATGTGCATCATTATTGATGAGCTTGGAATTAACGTCATCGACTTGGCAAACGCCCAAGTAAAGAAAACGAAAGATGGGCAATTCGTCACCATCCGCGAGGATGGTGGGATCACCGTCACTACCCTTAAACCCCGGGCTAACAAATTAATTGAGCGTCATGCACCAAAAGCTTCGAACGAGATTAAAGTCGATGCAGAAAGTATAGACGCTAATACTACGCTATGGATGCTGTTACAAATGAGAACTCAGCACTCCAAGGCTTTGAACTCCAACTATCTTTTCGTCATGGATGGGTCTAGCCCCACTCGTCAATGGGATGAGCATCTCTACCGTATCTTAAACACGAGACGAAAAAGCACTTTCAAGGCAATCATTGATTCGCTTCCCCCATGGGTAGCTGAAGCTGAGCCTACCATGCCCAAAATCAGAGTTTCACGTGGCCTGCTTAAGTGGATCGAGAGCGGTGGCGACACTCTGGAAACAAGCCTATACCTTGGCAACTCGTTACTGACCGCCTTGCGAAACTACGTACCACCGTCAATCCAAGAGTTTGTATACCGAAAGAAACTCCGTGACCATCAAAATATTCAGCTCCTAATAGCCGAAGAAATTACACCCTATACAAGTCACCACAGTGGTGAAAGTTATGAGATAGCCCAAGCCCAGCTCATTTACGCCGTGAAGCAAATCAGAGCTACCTCCCCCCAAGCAGCAGAAAGCAATCCAAGCCATATGATTTACTTTCTCTGCTCGCCTCAAACGATTGAGCTTGTCGTCTCATATGCAACATTCGGGAAAGACGACAATCTCACTTCAACATGCAAGACGATTATCACAAAGATCCAAGAAGAAGGCAGTCGCAAAATGATTAAACTGCTAGCCGATGCCAAACCTAAACGCATGGACTTTGATCTCCTTGAGGTATCCGTTAGTGAATAACGAGAAATCTCAAAAAATCACACCATCGCCACCGTCATCCCAAGCCGTTCTTCCTAATTGGATTCACCCTGCCTCCACAAATAGAGAATGGTATGTGCCAAAAACCGGAACAAGCGTGTCTGCCTCAGTTGATCCAAACACTAGACACTATGTAAAGATTAGCTTCGATTATAAGCTATTCGACGAGTCATCCACAGCAGATCTAGTGTGGAACTTATTTATCAGGGACTTAAAGTCATCAGCCATTGCCTTGATTGAAAGCTCAAAATCGAAACGACCGAATGCGCTTGTTTCATTTGTGAGGACAGCCTTTGAAATTGCCGATCATGTGTACGAGGCACGGGCTCGCTCAAGCAATGCTCCTAAGATCGTAACCTTGGCCGACATCACTCTGGACGATGTGAAAACCTTCCTAGAAGCTCATGATTTAACATTCATGGGAATAAATATCGCCAAGCTTAATTCAGAATTAGGATCAGCATCCAGAGGACTGACAACTATTGCTCCCTTGATCTCCAATATGGGGATCCCCCCTATTACTAAAAAGATCATTATTCAGAAGCTCAAAAACAACAAGCTTGATATCTGCCGAGAATTCGCCTGCACCTACGCTGAAAAAGAAGAGGATGATAAAGATAGCCTCAGCATTTGCACACTACAAAACAAATGCACCAACCTAGCTTACCTGCACTCCACAAAGGAACAGCAATCTCATCCTTTTGAGGTTGGAGCACATGAAATTTCAGACATTCTAAACAACATGCCCGGGAGGTTTATCGAGAAAAACCAAACACCATTGATGCCTACAAACGTAGCATTCCACTACATCAGCAACGCGATTATCTTTCACCGCGACTATGCGCCACATATCCGAGAATATATTAAAAAGCTTGACGACCACTACAACAAGGAAATTATTGGACGGTACGCGGCCAGCACAATCAAATCAAACGTACACACCTTCAAGAAACAGACCTTAGAGGTGGTGCCAATCCCGAAGGCATTGCAGCACCTCAATATCAAAACGTATGGGAAATGCGGCAGAACCAGAGGTGGAATCAACTGCAATTCTATTTTGCGAGAGCACATTTCTACTGACGAGTTGATTGGCTTCTACGCCATTACAACCCGCATCCTGATACATACTTTTTCAGCTTGCCGTGTGTTGAGCGCCTCCTTGCTCGACGCCAATTGCCTAACAATATCAAAACTGGATGGCTTATGGGACTTGAAACTTAAGATCCCGAAAGCCAGCAACAGCTATGAGCTTGAAATTATTAAGCGCCCAATCCCTAAAGTCATTTGGGACTTTATTTACGAATATATCGAATTCATGGAGGATCGCCATCCAGGGATGACTTCAATCTGGCCCTCTGGCGCACAGAAAGGGAAAGACCGAAATGAGACAACTTTTCGTAAAATACTTGATCAATACTCTGATTGGATTCAAACACCAACCACAGACGAAACACGATGGTATGCACGCCCTCATCAATTCAGACGTTTCTTCGCAGCCTTCTTCTTCTACTTGAGCGGAAGCACTGAAATTGAACCGTTGCGATGGATGATGGGACACATCGAACCGAATGTAACACTCTACTACGCTGACATCTCGAACCAACCTGAATGGGAGCGAGACACTCTCGAATTTCTAATTGACTTCTTGGAGGGCCACGTAGGCAAGGATGTCTTGGTCGACGAAGAATTACTGGACGTTTTTTCCAAATGTGAACGAGAAATAAAACTAGGGGATCACACTTTGTTGTCCGAACACCTCCAAGAACTGGCAAACCATCACGACATCAAACTAAAGATTATGAACAACCAAAAAATCTTTATATATGCGAGCAGATAACATGAGCCGTTATTCGAAAGGCGAAACATCAAAAGCCAAGCTAAAGGAAAAACAGGCCAAAACACAAAGCTTGCTTAACAAAATCATACTGCTTAGGAAAGCAGTTCGAGACAACCAAAGAATTCCGACATTAGACGTATTCAAAAGCAAGAGGGGAATCCCCTTCAAAGCTACGTTAGCGTGGGAGGACGGCACTCTAGAAGTATCATCCTGCTCATACAACACCTCACAAGAACCCTACAACAAAGAATATGCAGAACAACTTTCTGTAGCCCTAAAAGCATATAACGAATTGACCACCGCCGCCGAGGCGCCCCCACCTCAAAAACGAACAACAAAGCGCTCACAGCAAGAGGAAATCACCATTTTAAAAAACCAAATCGACTACCTTACCAACACAGTTGCTGAAATGTACCGCGCATATATTCAATTAACCTCAAGAGTAGACGAGCAAACGCGTCAAGATCTTAGATACCAGCAAGTTCTAAAGAGCCATACCCAAGCCCTTGATAGAGCGCACTTAACGCTGGTGAAACTATGATACATACAGCGAAATCTCCCCGTCTTGATTTTCTTTTCAACCATGGTCATACCACCCCCCCACCACTACCCCTTATATTTGACTCAAAGGGCAATTTCTGCTGGGAGATCAACAACTACCTAACACAGTATAGTGGTGGGCCCAACAGCTACGGAGCGCGCCCGTCACCCAAGACCGTATTTAGTCGAGCAGAAACATTAAATGTCTTTCAAGGCTATCTTGAATCTAACAAGCTAACCATCTTCGACGCCACCGACGAAACATTGTACGACTTTGTCAGGCACAAACAAAAATTTGAAAATCCCAACTCCACCACTTTAAAAAGAATTGTTAGATACATACTACTCCTACTGGAACACACCCAACAGGAAAACAAATTTGCAAAGCTCCTCACAACCGACCCTGGCGCTCATGAGTTTCAGATTAACGCCACAGAAGATTATTACAATTTCCAGAGGCGAAAAGTACGATTCCTAACACACCCATGTATAGAAAACCTAAAAGACACACCAATAAAACCAATAAGCTTTATTCGTAACAACGAGCTAAGCGCGTGGCACGATGCCATTCATGAATACACATCTAATCAGTACATAATTGATAGATGGTACGCGCTTTCCACCCTTCTGGAATTTACAGGATGCCGGATCGAAGAAGCGATAAATATCCCCGCGAGTTCAATCATTCACGCCTTCAAGAACAACGATCTCGTCAGAAACATTCCAGTTCTCAAAGGCAAGTACAAGGGATGCTTGCGGCAAATTTTGATTCCTCGACCTGAGCTACAAGAATTATACAAATTCGTATCGCTTACCCATAGCCTGCATCCACACAGCCTGCTTCATGACAGAATATTTGTTAGCGAAGACAGCGGCCTCCCAATGTCACGCACGACCTTCAACTCGTATTATCGAGTTGTTGCAAATTCATCCAAGCACAAGGATTTACTTCAAGAGGTTTCCTACCACAATTTCCGCCACCGCTATTTCACAATCCTGGTTGCGAAAAATATAAGCAAACTTTCGAAAAAGTCCAAGGTGAACATCTTGGATGTGGCAATGGCAATTGTGCGTAAGGATTCACACCATGCTTCTAAGGACACCCTTTCGACCTACATTCACCTTACACAAGATCCAGAAATCCAGGAGATTCTTAAAGCAGAATCTAACGCTTCTGCGACCCTCACGGCAATAGAAAACCTTTTGAAGACAGACGACGGTAGATCATCCGAAGAGAAGCTGGCCGGAATAATGGTATTGATCAACGCCAAGTCTCCCTGAGATCTGCATTGCTTGGCGCCTGCGAATACAGTAAAAACTGATCTCTAAAAGTAAGAATAACTATGTCTATTAGGGTATCCGGATTTTTTGGTTGATTGGCTCATATCATGATGACGGAACCAACCATCAGCTCAGCGGATTACCTGGTTGATGACGACTCTTCTTCACGGCCCCTGCAAGTTTGCAGCAACGCCCAGGTTCGCATGCCGAGATACGCAGTGAGGCTTCGCGATCAACACACCATGCATTCACAATGTCACTGCAAGGTCCGGCATGTCTCTGCTCAGTCCTTACGGCCTGAGCTAGCCCTATACAGCTGTTGTTTGCTCTCCTCGCTGATCCCCGTCAGGATGCCGCAGGCATTGATCTCCCGACCCTCGTTGCAACTCGCCCTCAGTGAAACGAGTTGTTGCTCAAGCGCTTGCAGAGCAGTTATCTGCGACCGCACATGAGAGATGTGGTCATCGAGCATGGCGTTGACGGCGGTACAGGGCTGGCGAGGGTCGTCCTGATAGCTCTGTAGCTCGCGAATCTCTGTCAGTGACAGGTCCAGAATTCGGCAGCGGCGGATAAAGGCAAGCCACTCGCCATGCTTCTCGGTATAGACACGGTAACCATTCTCCTGCCGTTCTGGCGGCGGCAACAGGCCCTGCTGCTCATAGAAGCGGATCGTCTGCGTGTCGATACCCGCTATCTGGGCTAACTGACCAATGCGCATCAGGCTTACTCCTCAACGGATCATCTGTCCCATTGACCTTATAGTAGCTATATAGTTTTTAATACTAGCAATCTATGTTGGTTAACTGGAGCCGTATCGTGAGTAAAGCCTGTGGTGGCCCATGTAGCTGCGATGCAACGCCTGCAGCGGATACCGATATGCCGGTCTCCTCCGAAGCGTCAGGGGAATGGGTCAGCGTGTATGCTGTGCCGAAGATGGATTGTCCCTCAGAAGAACGGATGATCCGCTTGGCGCTGAACGGCTTTGATGAGATTCGAACGCTGTCCTTCGACTTGTCGAACCGCCGATTGGAGGTCGTGCATGACGGCGAGGCTGAGCCCATTACCGCGAAACTGGCGACCTTGGGGCTAGGCGCCTCTCTTCAGGAAACCGTCATTGCCGACCCAGAGACGATCAAGGCCGCTGAGAGCTCGGCAGTCTCTGCTACGCAGGAGTCAGGCACTCTGCGCGTGTTGCTCGGTATCAATGCGATCATGTTCGTGGTGGAAATGACTGCTGGCCTGATCGCCCAGTCTACCGGCCTGATCGCTGATTCCCTGGATATGTTTGCCGATGCAGCCGTCTATGGCCTGGCTCTCTATGCCGTAGGGCGCAGTGCGAAAATGCAGGTACGTGCCGCGCATCTGGCAGGGGTACTGCAACTGATTTTGGCTATCGGCGTACTCGTCGAGGTGGTGCGACGCTTTGTTTTCGGTAGTGAGCCTGAATCGCTGATGATGATGGCGATCGCCTTCGTCGCGTTGATCGCCAATACCGGTTGCCTGCTGTTGATATCCAAGCACCGCGAAGGCGGCGCGCATATGAAGGCAAGCTGGATATTCTCGGCCAATGATGTGGTGATCAACATGGGCGTCATCGCCGCCGGTGCCTTGGTCGCCTGGACGGGGTCCAGCTACCCCGACCTGATTATCGGTACCATCGTGGGCCTGATCGTCCTCAACGGCGCTCGGCGCATCCTGGCGCTCAAGGGGTGAGGCTGCACGGTACGCAGCTATCGATGCCTGGGAC
Organism: Pseudomonas spartinae; assembly: GCF_965197125.1. Taxonomy (NCBI): domain Bacteria; kingdom Pseudomonadati; phylum Pseudomonadota; class Gammaproteobacteria; order Pseudomonadales; family Pseudomonadaceae; genus Pseudomonas; species Pseudomonas spartinae. The sequence continues at coordinate 28,487 of NZ_CBDAMB010000005.1, read as the reverse complement.
ACTTGATCGAAGTGGCTGTACAAGCGCGCTAGGCCTGAACGACAGCATATAGCGCGAAGGCTCGGAGCCAGCAAGGTAGCGTATCTAGGAATCAACCAAGGAAGGAAGATGATGGATAGTATCTGGCTGGTACTCGGCCTGGCGCTGTTGCCCGCCTTAGGCAATTTTAGTGGTGGGCTCGCTGCGGAGGCCTCCCGAACTACCGGGCGCCGTCTCAATTACGCCCTTCACGGCGCTGCCGGCCTCGTCATTGCGGTGGTGGCGGTTGAAATCATGCCGCGCGTGCTAGAGAACCTCTCAGCCTGGGTAATCGCCCTCGCTTTCGCGCTGGGCGGCATTGCTTACGTAGGTATCGAGAAGCTCGTTGAGAGTCTCCAGAAGCGACAAGGCCAGCAGGGAGAAGGCGGTCAGACGAGTGTCTGGATGATCTATATCGCCGTATCCATCGACCTGTTCAGCGATGGCCTCCTGATCGGGGCGGGGTCGGCGGTCTCACCGTCGGTCGCGATAATCCTGGCGGCGGGTCAGGTTCTCGCCGATGTTCCTGAGGGCTTTGCGACGATCGCCACCATGAAAGATAAAGGAATCCCTCGTAGCAAGCGGATACTGCTCTCTGCTTCCTTCGCGATTCCTGTGCTCTCGGCAGCCGTCTTTGCTTACTTCGTACTCAGGAACCAGCCGGAGGCATTTAAGCTAGCGGCACTGACGTTCACGGCAGGCCTTCTCACGGTCGCTGCCATCGAAGATATGGTCTCCGAGGCTCACGAGAGCGGTGACGATACGCACATCTCACCGCTGGCTTTCATAGGCGGCTTCGTCCTGTTCGTTCTGGTATCAGCGGGCTTGGAAGGGGTGGTATCGCAAAGCTAACGTACTGCTCCCCAACACAGCCACTGTCGTGCTGGCCGAATACGAAGCAGCTCCCAGCTTACGGCGCACCTAGTCGAGTCCAGAAACATTCACTTTGCCACCCTGGCCAGCCGGCCGAATGAATTGACGCAGCTTGATTAAGCGGAGCAAGAAAGCATGAGCCACAGGGTTGATCCTGGATTCGGAGGCGAGAGAGCATTGGGTGATAAGTGCGCGCTACCCTCTAGCCTATACACGGGCGTGCGCTATAAGCCGCTTCTGACAGGGGGGATGGCTCTACTTGCTGGAGGCGCCATGCCGCTTGCCTTTGCCCCTGTGGGCTGGGCATGGCTTGCGGTGATCGCTCTGGCAACATTTTTTGTCCTGACCGCGCAGTCTTCAAGGCGTCAGGCGCTGTGGTCGGCCTACCTCTTTGGCCTTGGCTACTTCGGCGTGGGTGTCTCCTGGGTCTTTATCAGCATTAGCCAGTACGGCAATGGCCCCGTGGTGGCGGTGTTAGTCACGGCGGCCTTTGTCTCGCTGCTCGCCCTCTTTCCATGGGGCGTCGCGTACCTCGTGCGCTGCCTGCGCCCTGAGATGGATGCAATGGCACTCTGGCTAGGGCTACCTGCGGCATGGGTGTTGAGTGAATGGATGCGCACCTGGTTCTTGACCGGCTTTCCCTGGCTCTTCATTGGCTACAGCCAGACCGACACCACACTTGCCACTATCGCTCCCGTCTTTGGCGTGCTTGGCGTGAGTTTACTGGTGGCACTTCTCGCTGGCGGGCTTGCCTGGGTTGTCCAGGGGCCAAGCCTGCGCCGTGCTGCGGTAGTCGGTGCCGTGTTAGTCGCTACCCTCGCCGGCTTGCAACTGCTGGATCGTGAATGGACGCAGCCAGCCGCTGACCCGATCGATGTCGTCCTCTTGCAAGGAAACATCGCGCAAGACAAGAAATGGGACCCGAGATACCGGGACATCACACTTGAGCGCTATCAGGCGCTTACCGCGCAGCATCTCGGAGCCGATATCGTGATCTGGCCAGAAGCGGCAATCCCGATGTGGCATGACCAGGCCAAAGCATATCTTGCTGAGCTTGAGGCGTTAGCCGATCAGGCAGGCACATCGTTAATGATTGGCGTCCCGGTACGCGAGGCGGAGGGCCGTACCTACAACGCCGTGGTAAGCCTCTCCGATCCCTCAGGCTTCTACTACAAACGCCACCTGGTGCCCTTCGGTGAATATGTTCCGTTTCGGGATCTTTTGGGGTCGGCCCTCGACGTGCTCGGGGCGCCCATGTCCGACTTCACACCGGGACGGGAAGCGCACGTCCTGAATGCAGCAGGGGTGCCCGTAGGGGCACTCATCTGCTACGAGGCGGTCTTTGGTGCCGAAGTCACTGAGCTTCTGCCCGAAGCGCAGTTACTGGTGAATGTCAGCAACGATGCCTGGTTCGGCAGCTCGCTCGGCCCCCTCCAGCATTTCCAGATGGCACGCATGCGTGCCATCGAAACCGGACGTGACCTTCTTCGAGCCACGAACACCGGTATCACAGCAGCCATCAATCATGAGGGCAAAGTGCTCAAGCGTGCTCCGCAGTTCGAAGTGGCCACCCTCAGCGCCGAAGTGACACCGCGAACTGGCGCGCCCCCTTATGTGCGCTGGCGGGATTGGCCTGTCCTTGGCCTGACCGCACTCGGACTCGGCCTGCTCCTGCTCCGTCGAATTCGTCGGCATCATCGGTTGGGTACATGACGCTTGTTATTTAGCAGCGAGCAAATTCTAGATTGGGTCAGGAGGAAGGGGATATGTCTACTTATGGCAGTCGGCTCGCAGAGAAAGCCCACGAGCCGGGAAAGGCGATGCGCTGGCTGTGGCTCTCGCTCCTGTTACTGTTTGTCGATCAGGCGAGCAAGTACCTTGCCAGCACCATGCTAGCGCATGGTGAAAGCGTGCCTGCCGCACCCTTCTTCAATTGGGTCCACCGCCACAATACGGGGGCGGCCTTCAGCTTTCTCGCGGATGTCGGCGGTTGGCAGCAGCCGCTTTTCATCGGACTGGCCCTGGTTATCTCGATATTACTGGTGTACTGGCTTTGGCGTTCACCACGCGTACTGAGTTATCGGCTCGCCCTCAGTGCGATCCTCGGCGGCGCGTTGGGCAATGTCGCAGATCGCTTGCGGTTAGGCTACGTAGAGGATTTTCTCGATTTTCACTATGCCCAGTGGCACTGGCCATCGTTCAACCTAGCGGACGTATGGATCTTCCTCGGTGTCGCCCTCTTTATTTGGGCGGAAATACGACATCAACCAGGCAGCCGCCGCCGCTGAATCGCCTAAGCGGCCCTTTTGGTTTGGGCGACACATGGATTCAAGAGCGGTTTCTGTGGTCGACAGCCACTCGCTCGAATAGGTGATGCACGGCCTGTTTCCCAAACGCGTGCTGGACACCATGACCGACAACGAAGAGATGTCGCTGGAAGTGCTGGATGACGAGACCAAGAGCCGGGCGTTTGCGTGGTTGATGTTGAAGATGCTGACGGCGGCTGGAAGTTTGGGGCAAGGTAACAGCGGCGCTGCTGTCTGACCTTCTTGAGCGCTGGTATTACTTGCTCTGGTTAGATTTCAGACAGTTTTGGCAGAAGGCTTGAAGGGTCGCAGGCGAGTTCGCCTGCGATGCGGTAGAGCTTCTCGACGGTGATGTTGACCTCGCCACGCTCGATGCGACCTACATAGCTGCGATCGAGATTGCACGCCAGCGCCAATGCGTCTTGGGAAATCCGGCAGGCCTTCCTCTGCATTCGGATGCGTTCCCCTAACGCTTTCGCCAACTTATCCATGACCGTCTCAACTCAGCTTGAGGCGGCACTATCGTGCGTTTGCGGACGCAGAGGCCACGGATTATAATCCGCATTTTTGCGCTAATTCTTCTGGTGCCTCAATGAAATCGGCCTCGTTTATCTTCGACAGGCGTCTGTATGAGCTGCTTCAGGAGCCAGGGCGTACAACGTTTACGACCCGTGAACTTCGCGATGCTTATGCCGCTCGCTTGAGTGGCACACATTTCCGTATCGCCGATGTGCGCCGCTATGTGTATGAGCAGATCCGCCGATTAGTGCGCGCAGGCTGGGTTGTGCTGGATAAGGATCGTCGTGTTCGAGGACAGGTCTACCACCTGCAGCCGATTCCAGTACATCTCCAACTGGAACTGATCGACAACGGTTTTGAGAACAGCCTTATGGCTGCCGGAGTGCCCGAACCAGACACGGCAGTACTCGACGTGGAAGCTTTGCCGCTTAAGTCGTCAGCCAATACGGACTTGCAGTTGGAGGCGCTCCACAAGGAAATCCGCTTGGACTTTCTTTCTTCAATGGGCGAAGCGGAGCGATTCAAGCTGCTTCTGGACGAGATGCCGCATTTACGGGACAAGGTTGAAGGTGATTACCTGGAAGCAAGGGATCGCAGTTCTCGCCTCTTGGGGCATCTGCGCGCCATCGAAAAGACCCTCAAAACGCTCGCTGCAACACGATGAGCAGCTCGCTACGGAGCTGGCAGAACAGTTGCATCACAAGGGCGTTAGAGCACTTCACCGTCACGCTGCACTTCTTCTGCCAGGCAACGCCGGGAGCCGGAAAGACACGCATGGCTGCAGAACTGGCCAGCCGACTGCTTGAGCAGGGCAGAATCGATTTGGTGCTGTGCTTTGCGCCGTCCTGCCAGGTCGTGGAGGGTTTTCGTTCGACCTTTGCGGCTGTGCTAGGCAGGCGTCTCGACGGCCAGATAGGTGCCGTGGGCGCGGCTTATACCTATCAGGCCATGGAATACCGTGATGAGGGATTCTGGAAGCTGCTTGATGATTACCGGGTGCTTGTGGTCTTCGATGAGATCCACCATTGCGCCGGCCACGATCCGCTGCTCAGCAATGCCTGGGGGCAGCAGATACTGTATCGGATACAGGATCGGGCTGCCTTCACTTTGGCCCTGTCTGGCACGCCCTGGCGTTCGGACGACAAGGCCATCGCATTGGCTCGCTACTCTTCGCCCGACGGGCATTTGATCTGTGATTACCGTTATGGCTTGAAAGATGCCATTTCCGACGGCGTGTGCCGATCACCTCGCATTGTGTTGCTCGACAATCAGAAGGTAAAACTTACGGAAGAGCTTGGTGCGGATAGCTCCGTGAGGCTGTTTCCTAGCATCGCCAAGCTTTTAGGGGAGTCACCTGTCACCTATGAGGAACTTCTACGTCATGACGAGGTGATCAATCCAATCCTTGATCTTGGTTGCAGCAAGCTGAACGAGCTACGCCAGATCAAACCTGATGCCGCTGGTTTGGTGGTGGCCACCGACATCGAACACGCCCAGCAAGTTGCACTGGCTCTAGAAGCAATGGGTGAAGAGTGCCGCATCGTGACCAACAAAACCCCGGATGCGCAGCAGGTGATCAATGCATTCCGGAGCAGCGCCTGCCGCTGGATTGTGGCCGTCGGAATGATCAGCGAAGGCACCGACATTCCCCGCCTGCAAGTGTGCTGCTATCTCAGCCGTATCCGCACCGAACTGCATTACCGGCAAGTGCTGGGGCGAGTGCTGCGGCGCACAGGTAAGTCCGACGACCAGGCATGGCTATTTATGCTGGCGGAGCCGACGCTTCAGGGCTTTGCGGAGCGAATTGCGGATGACCTGCCGGATGACTTGGCTGTTTTGAAGGATGTGCAGATACTTGGTTTAACTCCAGGCTCTAGACCTGAACCAATGGGTACTTTGGGGCATGTCGAAGATATCGACGGTGCTGGGTTAGGTAACGCGGAGCCGGGCATTGGGTCGCAGGCTACGAACATCATTTCGCTGGGTGGCTTTGCAATTGAGCCCGCTTACCAAGTCAGCTTTTCCCAGCATTATCGGCAGCAGCTACTGGCTTGTTTTTGATGCTCAGCCAGTCGAGGCTGATCCAATGATGTTGGTGTTCATGAATCCATAACCGGCCGGCGTCGTGTGGAACGTAATCGTGAGGTGTGCATGGAGATTAAGTCGCAGGCATTGGTCGATGTCGTTGAGGGTGTGATCTGCGACGTGTGCCGCTCTGGCACGCGTATTCCCGGCTATGGTCCCCAATACGGCAAGCTTGAAGCCCAATGGGGATATGGCTCCCAGCATGATGGGGAGCACTACCGGGTGCATCTCTGTGAGCCCTGCTTTTTCAGGGTGCTGAGTGGGTTGCGTCGGGAGCGCATGGTCAATGGTATGTTCGGTGATGATCAGCCATTGGCTTCCGAAGATTTTGGTCTGGTCAGCAAAGACAACTACTGGGGAAAGAGCTGATTGTAGGATTGAAAATCCATCAGCCGCACCACGTCGAATCGCGGGCAAATGAGGGGTAAGCGCGCGACTTGCCCGTTCTGGTCTCGTAGGTTGGAATAACTGAATAAGGAGGTAGCCACTTTGACCCTTCCACATGAAAGAACCCGGGGTGTTGTCAAGACCGAAGCTTTTCTCCGCGACCTCTCTCGTAACACCGAACTACCTGATGACATTCGCAGCTATGCGAAAAGCCTGCTCAGGCACTACCCGTCCGCTGACCAAGTTTTCTCGCTGGGGCGCCTCGAAGAATGCCTGGTAAACGGCCCTCAAGATGATGAATATCGGCGAAGGGTAATTGCGTTCCATCAGCCGCTTTTCAGTTCGTCGCTAGACTTCACGCTATAGGCGGGAACGCCACGATGCTCAGCACTGATAAAGCCCAGTCGGTATCTGTCCAGGTTGCGCAACGGGTCAAGCGCCTACCTAAAGGGCAGCCGTTCAGCATCAGCCGTTTCACAGGGTTTGGAACGAAAAACGCCGTATCCAAAGCAATAGCTCGACTGGTCAACCGCGGCGAGCTCGAACGGGTGTATCGCGGGATTTATATGCGCCCGAAACCCGGACGTTACATTGCCAGGGCTCGCCCCAATCCGTGGACATTGCTTAGCCTGATTACCAGGCAGAAGCGTTTGTCTCTGCAGATCCATGGGGCCAATGCAGTCAGGAAATTTGGCCTCAGTACCCAGATGCCGCTCATTCCGATCTATTACACCAGTGGGGCCAGCCGATCAGTATTTATAGGGAAAGCTGAGATCCGGCTGGTACATGCGGCACCAATGGTCATGCAGCATGCCGGGACCGAGGTAGGGGTGGCTATCAGTGCACTGTTTTATCTCGGTAAAGGCGGCTCAACTCCGGAATGCATTACAGCGATCAAGAAAAGGCTCAGACCGGAAGACCTAGCCACATTGATGACCTGCAAACTACCGAAATGGATGAGCACGGTGTTGAAGGTTGAAGGTGTGAAATAGCGGAATCGCTGCCTTACGATCAGTTGCCCGCGCATGGGGGCATTGTCGTCAACGATCCCGGCGATCTCCCTACCGACCAGTCCCCTTGGAGGGTCAAGTGGCACGAGCCCGGTGCACGGCGAACGCCTGGGCACCGGGCTATCGCCATCACACGTAATGCTTGTTCCCTTTGCGCTCAAGCGGACGGCCTTTAAATACGTGCGGGCCGTCCATCGTCAACTCGACCTTGTCCCCTTTGCGGGTTAGCCAAGGCGTGGCTTCCGATCCAGTTTTGGAGGTAACGCCACTGGGGCTGATGCGAATTTCGTCGCCATCGATCTCGATCGTCCCCAAGACGTAGGTGTAAACCAGGCTACTGAAAAATCCTCCTTTGCATTCGAAGGCACACTCTACGACCTCGTCCCCGTACCCCGAGCGGCGCTCTCGACGAGCACGACGTGACGATGTGTTGAGCACGCATATCCAGCGGGTCTGGGACGAAAACTTCCACGTCTACGGTGCGCGCAAGGTCTGGCGCCAACTCAGGCGTGAAGGCGTGGTAGCGGCGCGCTGTACGGTGGAGCGACTGATGCGTCGGCTGGGGCTCAAAGGCGTCGTACGCGGCAAACCGGTCAAGACCACCGTCAGCGACAAGGCGACTCCGTGCCCGCTGGACAAGGTCAATCGCCAGTTCCGCGCCGAGCGGCCAAACGCGCTCTGGGTATCGGACTTCACCTACGTCAGTACCTGGCAGGGCTTCGTCTATGTGGCCTTCGTCATCGACGTGTTCGCCCGACGGATCGTTGGCTGGCGGGTCTCCAGTTCGGCCCGTACCGACTTCGTTCTCGATGCGCTGGAGCAGGCCTTGTATGCCCGCCGCCCGGTCGATCAAGGTGGCCTCATCCATCACAGCGACCGCGGCGTGCAGTATGTTTCTATTGGTTGATGCGTCGACGGGGTAAACGAAAGAGTTACTAACCACAGGAGCTATAGCTCTGAATGTTCAGGTGAGCCCCTCCGCCATATGACGAAGGGGCTTATCTGTCTTAAATCACGCGTTTAACGCTCAGGTAATCGCCCTTGGTCTTCAGCGTGATGGTCACGTCGCGGTTGCTGCGGTTGCGCCAGAACCAGCCGTGTGTACCGTCGAAGATGGCGGTGAATTCACCCTTGTCGCCCTTGATCTGCTTACCCTTGCTATAGCTGTGGTAGTAGCCCTTTGGGCCGTTGTAGGGTTCGCCATGGGTGTCGTGGTTGACCGGAACACCATTGGTCGTCCACTCGTAGCTGACCGTGGCCTTGTCCAGCATCTCCAGTTTGATTTCACTGGCCTCGCCCGGCTTCAGCGTGACGGTCACTTCATCTGACTTCAGGGCTGGCTCAGGCTCAGCTACGGGTTCGGCCACAGGTGCTGCTGCAACAGGCTCTTGCACTACCGGCTGAACAGGCGCGGGAGCTTGAGCGACTGGAGCCGCAGCTGGCTGAACCGCTGCATCCGCTGCCGCTTCTTCGGCCAGGGTTATCTTCATTTCGCCCATCTGGGTCAGGCCGAGTACGCGACCAACGCCCGTTGGGTCGATGGCGTACTCCGAAGGCATCACCACGGTGACCAGTAAGGCTGCGGCAACACCCACGGCGATCACAGTGGAGCGCAGCAGTTGGTGGCTGGTAGGCAATTCGCTTTGGGTCGGAAGCTGGGTATTGAACATGCTGAGAATTCCTTACTGAGAGACGATCAGGCCGGTGAGCTGGTAACCCATCAAGAGGAAACCGGCGCTCATCATGGCGACGTTGGCGGTGTAGGCATGACGCCAGAAGCTGGCGGTGCGCCGCCAGTAGCCCATGACAATCAGGATGGCGCTCAAGGCCAGGAGCTGGCCGATTTCGACGCCGACGTTGAAGGCAATCAGGTTGGCGATCAGGCCATCTGCCGAGATCTCGTATTCCTGAATCTTGGTGGCCAGACCAAAGCCGTGCAGTAAGCCAAAAATCAGCGTAGCTGCCTTGGTATTGGGCTGATAACCGAACCAGCGCTGGAATGCCCCGAGATTATCGAGCGCCTTGTACACCACCGAGAAGCCGATGATGGCGTCGATCACGTAAGAGCTGATGCTGATTTCAGTCAGCACACCCAGCAGCAGGGTGACCGAATGACCCACGGCGAACAGGGTGACGTAGAGCCCCACGTCCTTCAGGCGGTAGAGAAAGAAGATCACCCCGAAGAGGAACAGCAGGTGGTCGTACCCGGTCATCATGTGCTTAGCGCCCATGTAGATGAACGGCAGTAACATCACCCCGGAGCTTTCCTGGATAAAGCCCTTGTCGCCCTCGGCAACAGCGTGGGCCAGTGCGTCAGGCATGCCGAGAAACAGCAATGCCGTGAACAACAGCAACAGTAGTAGCGAACGATTCGGACGCACAGCAGCTGCGTTCATTGCGCCCATAGATAGCGAATGCATAGTTGAGTCCTAAATTGCAGTGGTCTTGGGCCGCACAGCGGCCTGTGTCAGATCACGAATGTGGCGCGCGGTGGCCGCTCGATCAGGAAGATCGGGCTTGGAGGAATGGAGTAATGAGGGGCTGGTATCGGCTGCGCACGTTCTGGCAGCGTGCTGATGCTCAGCCGTGCGGTCAGGTGTGGTGTTTCATGCAGATGGTCGGCGGTCAGCGGCGAGTGGCAGTGATCCCCGTACGCCGCACAGGCCAGCGTCTCGTCACCATGCGCATGCGAATGAGCACCGTCATTGCCACCCAAGGCAGGCTGGCTCGACCCCATAAACAGCGCAGAGGTATGCCCGGCCCAGGCCATCAAGATGGCGAGAGCAAGCGCAAAAATCACCTTGGTGCTGATGGGATTGCTGAGCATGTTGTGGTTCTTTCGATGCCTAAGCGGGTGGCTTTTCTGGAGGGTTGGTCGGTTTGACCATATCCCCCCCTGGGGGATAGCATGCGAGCGTAATTCATCGACGCACGAGACTCAAGGCATGAGCGATCACGAACACGGCCACCAGCACCAAAGTCATGGCGACATCATCAAAAGGTTGAAAAGAGCGGAGGGCCACCTGCGCAGCATCGTCACCATGATCGAAGAAAGCCGGGCCTGCGTCGACATCGCCCAGCAGCTGCATGCCGTGGAAAAAGCCGTCTGCCAGGCCAAGCGTGTGCTTATCCAAGACCATATCGACCACTGCCTGGAACATACGGTCGAAGCACTTGCGATAGGCGAGCGCGCATCACTCGAAGACTTCAAGCAAATCACCAAGTACCTCTAGGCCCCTCCCATGTCGAGTTTCGCCGAACTGCTGCAACAGGGGGCCTCGCAGGCCTGGCTGTACTTCCCTAGTGCCATATTACTGGGTGCCTTGCATGGCCTTGAGCCTGGGCATTCGAAAACCATGATGGCGGCGTTTATCGTGGCCATTCGTGGCACGGTGAAGCAGGCCATTCTGCTAGGCCTTGCCGCAACGCTTTCGCACACCGCTGTAGTCTGGCTGGTGGCCATGGGCGGCATGTACCTAGGGCAGAATTTGGATGCCGAAACTACCGAGCCGTATTTCCAGCTCGCGTCCGCCGCCATCATTATCACTATCGCCCTGTGGATGCTCTGGCGCACCTGGCGTGGCGAGCAGATGTGGCGCTTCGAGGAAGGTGATGAGCATCAACACGAGCACCACCACGATGAAACGCAGCGCATCGACACCGGACATGGGCGTATCGAGCTGTCGATCTTCGAGGAAAGTACTCCACCGCGCTGGCGGCTGAAGACCTTGAGTGGCCATGTCTGGCCGGCTGCCGAAGTGAGCCTGCTGACGACTCGCCCCGATGGACTGGCCCAGCAGTTTTGCTTCGTTGACCGCGGTGATTACCTAGAGTCAGTCGACGTGATTCCCGAGCCCCACGAATTCACCGCGCGCCTGAGTCTGGGCCATGCCGGACATTCCCACGACTATGACCTGGAGTTCCGCGAGCACGACCACGGTCATGAGCACTCCGAGCTGGAAGAGCTGGAGCTGTCGCTGGACGGCTATCAGGATGCCCACGAGCGGGCGCATGCCAACGACATCCGCAAGCGCTTCAGCAACCGCAATGTCACCACCGGCCAGATCGTCCTGTTCGGCCTAACAGGCGGGCTGATTCCCTGCCCGGCCGCGATCACCGTGCTGTTGCTCTGCCTACAAGTGAAAGAAGTCGCCCTGGGTGCCGTCCTGGTGCTGTGTTTCAGCATTGGTCTGGCCATCACCCTGGTCACCGTTGGTGCCGCCGCCGCTATTGGCGCTCGGCAAGCCTCCAATCGCTGGCCCTGGCTCGGTGCTGTCGCGCGTCGCGCCCCTTACCTGTCCAGCCTGCTGATCATTGGGGTGGGGATTTACGTTGGCTTCCACGGCTGGATCGGCCTGAACGCCTAGCCGATGTGGGAGTTATCCGGTTATTTCGGCCTGTTCTTCGCCGCCTTCGGTGCCGCCACGCTGCTGCCCATGCAGTCGGAGGCGGTGCTGGTCGGGTTGCTGCTGACCGACCGCTACGCGGCCTGGGCACTGCTGGCAGTGGCCACCACGGGCAATGTGCTGGGTTCGGCACTGAACTGGCTGCTGGGCCGTTCCATCGAGCATTACCGGCACAAGCGCTGGTTTCCCGTCAGCGAAGGCAAACTGAAAAAGGCCCAGCAGGCTTATCACCGCTTCGGTCGCTGGTCACTGCTGCTTAGCTGGGTGCCGATCATTGGTGATCCGCTTACCGTGGTAGCCGGTGTTATGCGCGAACCATTCTGGAGCTTTCTGTTGATCGTGCTGCTGGCTAAGACCACTCGCTATCTGGCACTAGCTGCCATGACGCGTGGGTGGTTTGGGTGAGCCTGCAGAAGCGCGACACCAACCTAGATCTGATCAAGTGGCTGGCGATGCTGACCATGCTGCTGGATCACCTGCGCTACATCTGGCCTGACAACGGATGGTTGTTCATCGTTGGGCGCTTAGCCTTTCCAATGTTCTGCCTGGGGATCGCCGCCAATGTCGCGCGCTCGCAAACAGGTGAGCTGTATTCCGATAACAACGTTCGCTACATGGGCTGGATGACTGCGTTTGCAGTGATCTCGGAGTTGCCCTATCGCCTGCTTTCTAACGACAGCAGCACGCTCAACGTTATGCCTTCGCTGCTGTTGGGCCTGCTTATCACCTGGGGAGCACATCACCGTGGTCGCGACGGTTTGATCCTGGCTTTGGCCGGCGTGACTGTCGCGGTGTTGATGCAAGAGAGCCTGATGTACGGCGTTTTCGGCGCACTGCTGCCGGCAGCGTTGCTGCTGGCGTACTGGCTGCCCTGATCGGAATGAAACAGCACCTGCTGCGGTTTGCCTCGTTGCTCGTAGGCCATATCCAGCGCTTTGATCACCAGCTCTGCATCTGGCTTGGTAGAAAGTGCCCAGCCGATCACTCGCCTTGTATGCAGATCCAGCACCGCCGCCAGGTAATGCCAACGACCTTGCGCCCAGATGTAAGTGATGTCGCCGCACCAGACCTGGTTAGGTCGTTCGGTGGTGAACGCGCGGTTCAGGCGGTTCGGGATGTCTGGGCGTGCAACCGTAGCCTGCTTGTACGCGTGCGAGCCTGGTTGTTTGCTGACCAGGCCCAACTCACGCATTAACCGACGCACGCGAAAGCGGCCAATGCTTACGCCATCCTCACGCAGCATGCCCAGAATGCTTCGGCTACCAGCCGATCCTCGACTCTGGTTGAACAGCTGATTGACCTGACTGCGCAGGGCAACCCGGCGTGCATCAACACGGCAGCGCCGTAGACGATGGGCGTAGTAGCAAGACCGCACCACATCGAAGGCTGAACAGACCACTTCCACCGACTCCCGCTCACTCAACTGGTCTATCAGCGCGTACGATTGAACTCGTCCGACATCAAGAGAGCGGTAGCCTTTTTTAGGATCGCTTTCTCCCGTTCCAGTCGGTCGATCCTGGCTTCCAGCTCTTGGATTTTCTGCTGTTCGGGAGTCAACGCTTTGCTCTTCGGGGTAACGCCCTGGCGCTCCTCTTGGAGCTGTTTCACCCAGCGACGAAGCGCCGATTCAACCAGCCCCAGCGAGCGGGCTGCTTCGATATGGCTGTAGCCCTGATCGAGCACCAGGCCAGCGGCCTCTCGTTTGAACTCGGGCGTAAAGGAACGACGTTGCTTGGTCATCAGACACCTCTCTATGGCGAGCATTCTCGCCCTAAATGGGTGTCCGGGATCAGTAGACCACTACAAAGAGCTTCGTTGGCGCATGGAAATCCCAGCGATAAGGGCTATCGCGTCCGCTTAAAAATACGCGGACACCATCGGCCTTAATGCGGGAGTTCGGAAGGTGACTTGGCTGAACGCTTACCTTTGCTCCTGGTCTCTTCTATGAATAGTAACGGCTTGAAGTAGAGAAGCCTGAGTCGACGTCCGTATCGTACAGGGTTGCGCTTGCTAGGTAGCGCATTCTCCCCGATCAAACACCCCTCCTTCGGGCTCCTTGTATGCAGTATCTAAGTGACACATGCATACAGCAACTGATCGGCTTTTTAGGCAGCGCCGGGCGCTCTAGAATCTGGTTTATAGTCGATTATAAAGTGATTATAGAGCGATTATAGAATTCGCTTTTGGTGCCTGATTGGGCCTGCTCGAAGCAGGCAGCCCCTGCATCTCGCCTAAGCAACAGTATGTTTGACCAGGCCCCCAATTCCTACTTGGGGCTCGACTGAACGGCTAGCGAGGCCGGTCTCGTGCTAGCGCGCCTAGCGGGTGGTGCGAACCCTACGAGCTTGAGAAATCCGGTTAAACGGAGCTACCAGTTGAGCCCGATTGATACCCTGCATGACACTCTATTTGATCCAAATCAACACTATTGCCAAAAGGAGCGTTCATGCCTCGGGGCAATCTGCTATCGTCGGCCTATTGCCCCGCCTGGTGAATTGCTGTGCGTCGGATTGGATTGATCCTGCTAATGATTGCTAGCCTCGTGCTGCCGACCTTCGGCGGTGTGGCTTTCAGCATGCCGGCACAACCTTGCCCGATGCAGAGCGCCGATCATCAGGGCCATGCAATGGTCGATGCTCCGTGCTGCGAGCAAATGGACACGTCTGATGGGGTGGCCAATAAGTCCCCCTGCAAATCCGGCCAGGAATGCAAGACCGGAGGACTTCTCCAGACCACCGTGATCAAGAGCATATCCCCTCTCCCCTCACGCCCCGAAATATTGCTGACCCAGTCGGTGATTAAGCGAGAGCCCGCAGGACTCTGGCGCCCTCCTCGTTTCGTCTAATGCCGTGATCATCCCGCGCCTTACAGTCAGGCGCATCGTCGCGACCACGTTTCGTAGCTGCGACCTCGATCAATCGCATTGGAGGCGAAAGCATGTCCGCTTTCCTTTTTCCACGCCGTGGCTATCTCGGCGTGTTGGCTGCCGCATTCTGGGCAGCTCCCTGGCTTGCCGCGCAGGCACAGCCCCTAACCTTTGAACGAGCCCAAGCTCTGGCCGAACAGAGTGCCCCTGAGAACCTCGCGCGCCAGGCGCAGGTGGCATCGGCACAGCAGGCTGTAGGGCCCGCAGACGCCTTGCCCGATCCCAAGCTGATTCTAGGCATCGACAACCTGCCGATCGAAGGCCCTGACCGTTACACACTTAATCGTGACTCCATGACCATGCGCCGCATTGGACTCATGCAGGAGGTACCAAACGGCGACAAGCGTCTGGCCCGTCGCCAACTGGCCGAAGCCTCCATGACGCGGGCCGAGGCCGAGCAGCGTGCCATGCAGTTGGAAATCAAGCGCCAGACGGCAGTGAGCTGGCTGGACGTGTACTACGCCGAACGCAGTGTTGGCCTCTTCGATCAACTGGACCGTCAGATCGAGATGCTCCGCTCGACCGTGCAATCGCTAATTGCCGGCGGTAGTGCTCAGCCTGGCGAGCTGTTGCAGGCCGACCAGGAAGCTTTGGCGTTACAAGATCGGCGAGATGAACTGAATCGCGATGTGGCAGTAGCTCGTGCCAAGCTGCGCCGCTGGATAGGCAACGAGGCTGACCAGCCTTTGCAAGGAGGTGTTCCCAATCTGAACCTGGTGGCACCGCACCTGCAGCAACGCATTGCCTCACACCCTGAGTTGCGCGCTGCCTCCGCCCGAGTCGGCGAGGCTAGCGCCGAGCTGAACGAGGCCATCGCCGAGAAGACCCCCGACTGGGGTGTTGAGTTTGCCTACAACAATCGCGACAACCAGTTCGGCGATATGGTGATGGTGCAATTTACCTTCGACCTGCCGTTGTTCGTAGGCACACGTCAGGGGCCCAAGATCAACGCCAGACAACAAAGCGTGTCGCAGATGGAAGCCGAGCAGGAAGCATTACTGCGCGCCCATCAGGCTGAGCTGGAAGGCGGTATTGCCGAGCTTGAGCAACTGCGCAGGACCTTGTCACGCACCGAAAAAACCTTGATCCCGCTTGCAAGCAAACGTGCCGATCTCGAACTGGCCGCCTACCAAGCCGGTAACAGCCAGCTCACATCCGTTATTACTGCCCAGCGCGACCTGATTGATGCGCAACTGCGGCAGATTGAACAACAGCGCAAGTTGAGCCAGCTCTCCGCAAGCCTGTACTACGCCTATGTGGAGGGCCTGAAATGAAGATATCGACATTTGGTTTTGCGGTCGCCGTGCTGACCGTGGGCATTGGCGCGGCGGGCGGTGGCTACTGGCTGGCCCAGCGGCAAGCCAAACACGAGCTACTGCCTAGCTCCGCACCGACGGACGAGCGCAAGGTGCTCTATTGGTACGACCCGATGCAGCCTGAGCAGCGCTTCGATAAACCGGGCAAGTCACCTTTCATGGATATGGAGCTTGTCCCTAAATACGCAGGATCCGAGCAAGATCCGTCTGTCCTGAGCGTCCCCGCTCAAGCCGTGCAGAACCTCGGAATGCGGACCTCGACGGTGATCCGCGGTGTACTGCCCTCGGATATCGAGGTGGTCGGCTCCCTGGCCTATAACCAGCGAGAGGTAGCGAACCTCCAGGCCCGCGCTGGCGGATTCGTCGAGCGGGTTTACGGGCGTGCCCCTGGCGATGTACTGCCAGCTGGAACACCCTTGGTCGACCTGCTGATTCCCGAGTGGTCCGCCGCGCAGTTGGAGTTCCTCGCGGTACTGCGTACCGGTGACGCCCGCTTGATCACTGCGGCCCAAGAGCGCCTCCGCCTGCTCGGCATGCCACAAGCGTTGATAGAGCAGGTTCGCCGCAGCGGCAAACCGCGGGCAGTGCAAACCCTCACCACACCTATCAGCGGCGAGCTCCAAGCCTTGCAGGTACGCGCCGGGATGACCGTTGAAGCCGGGCAGGATCTGGCGTTGATCAACGGGCTGTCCAGTGTCTGGCTCGATGCGGCGATACCCGAGGCCATGGCCGGAAGTATCCAGGTCGGGGACGAGATCCGCGCCAACCTGACGGCCTTTCCTGATCGACCGCTGCTGGGCCGCGTCATAGCCTTGCTGCCGAGTGCCGATCCGCAAACGCGCACGCTCACGGTACGCAGCGAGCTACCCAACCCTGCCGGTAAGTTGCGCCCCGGCATGTTCGCCGCCGTACGCCTGAACAGTGCCGTCGAACAATCCACGCTTCTTGTGCCGAGTGAAGCCGTGATTCGCACCGGGAAGCGTGCATTGGTGATGCTGGCCGAAGGCGACGGACGCTACCGTCCCCAGGAAATCACCTTGGGCCGCGAGGCCGATGGGCGTCTGGAGGTGTTTTCCGGTCTTGAGGAAGGTCAGGCGGTCGTTACCTCCGGCCAGTTCCTCATCGATTCGGAAGCCAGCCTGCAGGGCATCCTGGCCGGCAATGCAGAACAGGACAGCACGGAGGGGCTGCATGTGTCTCACGGCGTTATTCGCGCACTGGACGGGAAACAAGTCACCCTGGAGCATGGCCCCTTCGAGAGCCTGAATATGCCAGGTATGACCATGGCTTTTCCTCTGGTCAGCTCCGAAGTAGCTGTGGGACTTAAGCCAGGAGATCACGTACGCATCGCCGCACGTCAGACAAACTCCGGCCTGCTGATCGAGCAGCTCCGCAAGGAAGGAGACCAGCCATGATCGCGCGCCTGATCCATTGGTCGATCGGCAACCGCTTCCTGGTACTGCTGGCCACCCTGTTCATCACCGCCCTGGGCCTCTGGTCGCTGCGCAACACGCCGTTGGATGCACTGCCGGACCTATCTGACACCCAGGTCATCATCAGAACCAGCTTTCCCGGACAGGCACCGCAGATCGTCGAGAACCAGGTGACCTACCCACTGGCCACAACCATGCTCTCGGTACCGGGGGCGAAGACGGTGCGCGGCTACTCGTTCTTCGGCGACTCCTTCGTCTACGTGCTGTTCGAGGACGACACCGACCTCTACTGGGCGCGCTCGCGGGTGCTGGAGTACCTCAACCAGGCGCAGGAACGCCTGCCCGAGGGTGTTACCACCACCCTTGGGCCGGATGCCACCGGCGTGGGCTGGATCTACCAGTACGCCTTGGTCGACCGCAGCGGCCAGCATGATCTTGCCCAGCTGCGGGCACTGCAGGACTGGTTCCTCAAGTACGAACTCAAGAGCCTGCCCAACGTAGCCGAAGTGGCCACCCTCGGCGGCATGGTCAAGCAATACCAAGTGCTGCTCGATCCGCAGAAGCTGGTGGCTTATGGGGTAACTCAGCAGGAGGTCGAAGCGGCGCTGAAGAGCGCCAATCAGGAAACCGGCGGCGCCATCTTGGAGCTGGCGGAGCGCGAGTACATGGTGCGGGCCTCGGGCTATTTGGAGAGCCTGGATGATTTTCGCAATGTGCCGCTGCGGGCTTCGGCAAGCGGAATTCCGGTGCTGCTAGGCCAGGTGGCCACCATTCAACTGGGGCCAGAGATGCGTCGCGGTATCGCCGAATTGGACGGCCAGGGTGAAGTGGTCGGTGGCGTGGTCATCCTGCGCTCCGGCAAGAATGCCCGGGACACCATCGCTGCCGTGAAGACCAAGCTGGACAGCCTGAAAGCCAGCCTGCCCGCCGGCGTCGAGGTGGTCACTACCTATGACCGTTCGCAACTGATCGACCGCGCCATCGATAACCTCAGCTACAAGCTGCTGGAGGAGTTCGTAGTGGTGGCCTTGGTCTGCCTGATATTCCTCTGGCACCTGCGCTCGTCGCTGGTCGCGATCATCACCCTGCCCCTGGGCATCCTGATGGCATTCATCGTCATGCGCTACCAAGGCGTCAATGCCAACATCATGTCGCTGGGCGGGATCGCCATCGCCATCGGCGCCATGGTCGATGCCGCTGTGGTGATGATCGAGAACGCGCACAAGCACATCGAGGCCTGGAAGGCGCGACACCCAAATGAGCCGCTTCAGGGTGAGGCGCACTGGCGAGTGATCGGCGAAGCCGCGGCCGAAGTCGGACCGGCACTCTTCTTCAGCCTGCTGATCATCACCCTATCGTTCCTCCCGGTATTTACCCTGGAGGCCCAGGAAGGGCGCCTGTTCGGCCCTCTGGCCTTCACCAAGACCTATGCCATGGCCGCCGCCGCCGGCCTCTCGGTCACCCTGGTACCGGTGCTGATGGGCTACTGGATTCGTGGGCATATCCCCAGCGAACAGCAAAACCCCTTGAACCGCTGGCTGATCGGCGCATACCGGCCGGTGCTGGAGTGGGTGCTGGCCTGGCCCAAGGTGACCTTGGCGCTGGCCGTGCTGGTCTTTGTGTCCAGTCTGTGGCCCCTCAGCAGACTCGGAGGAGAGTTCCTGCCGCCCATGGACGAAGGCGATCTGTTGTACATGCCTTCGGCCCTGCCCGGCTTGCCGGCCAGCAAGGCCACCCAGCTGCTGCAGCAAACCAACCGGATGATCCTCACGGTGCCCGAAGTGGCACGGGTATTCGGCAAGGCCGGGCGAGCAGAGACCGCCACCGATCCAGCACCGCTGGAAATGTTCGAGACCACGGTGCAGTTCAAACCACGCGATCAATGGCGCGCGGGGATGACACCCGAAAAGCTGATCGAGGAACTGGATCGCGCGGTAAAAGTTCCGGGGCTGTCCAATATCTGGGTGCCGCCCATCCGCAACCGCATCGACATGCTGGCGACGGGGATCAAGAGCCCCATTGGGGTGAAAGTGTCCGGAACCTCCTTGGTCGACATCGAGCGCATAACGCGCGATATCGAGGCCGTGGCCAAAGAGGTGCCTGGGGTGAGTTCGGCCTTGGCAGAACGCCTTACTGGCGGCCGTTACGTGGACATCCAGATCGATCGACTGGCCGCGGCGCGCTATGGCCTGAGCATCGCCGATGTGCAGGCGGTGGTATCGGGCGCCATCGGCGGCAGCAATATTGGTGAGACGGTTGAAGGACTGGCCCGCTTCCCGATCAACCTGCGCTATCCCAAGGAGTGGCGGGACAGTCCCCAGGCGCTAAGGCGTATGCCGATCCTCACCCCTGCCGGCCAGCAGATCACCTTGGGCACCGTCGCCCAGGTTAGCCTGACCGAAGGGCCACCGATGCTGCGCAGCGAGAACGGGCGCCTGTCCGGCTGGGTCTATGTCGATGTCCGTGGGCGCGACCTGGCATCGACCGTGCATGAGCTGCAGCAACGCGTAGCTGAGCGGGTAAAACTCGACGCTGGCATGACCGTTTCTTACTCCGGTCAGTTCGAGTACCTGGAGCGCGCCAATGCGCGGTTGTCCTGGGTGGTGCCGGCGACCTTGTTGATTATCTTCGTGCTGCTCTACCTGACCTTCAGCCGCTTCAGCGAGGCCCTTCTGATCATGGCCACCCTGCCCTTCGCCCTGTCGGGGGGCATCTGGCTGCTCTATTGGTTCGGCTTCAACCTGTCGGTGGCCACTGGGGTCGGTTTCATTGCCCTGGCCGGCGTCTCGGCCGAGTTCGGGGTGATCATGCTGTTGTATCTGAAGAACGCCTGGAATGCTCGGCTGGACTCCGGACGCAGCGGTGATCCGGCCCTGCTTGAGGCCATTCGTGAGGGCGCGGTGCTGCGCGTGAGGCCTAAGGTGATGACGGTGGCCGTGATCATCGCCGGCCTGCTGCCGATCCTCTGGGGCGGCGGTGCCGGTTCCGAAGTGATGAAGCGCATCGCCGCGCCCATGGTCGGCGGCATGATTACCGCGCCGCTGATGTCCATGTTGGTTTTGCCGGCCGCGTACTGGCTGATGCGAAGGCAGCGTACACAGAAGGTTCGCGCACCGCAGGAGCTATAGCTTTACAAACCCGGGCAAGTCACGCGCCAAGCTGACTCGCCCGGGTAACGCGGCAGGAAGCATTACGGCGATGTAACTTTGACTTCATTTTTATGACAGGTTGAGCGGATATATTTTAATCACCACCTTGAAGGAGTGATTAAATATGAAAAGCCTCAAAGTTATTGCAGCCCTTGCCGTTATGGTTGTTTCCTCTGCCGCTCTGGCAGAAGGCGGCGCTGATCGTGTTTATGGTCGGATGATTCAGGCCAATGAGCAGGCCATGCAAGAGTATGCTGCCGCTAACGGAAAGAATCCGCCTGAAGTTATTCATTACCGCTACGGCATGAAGCTCGATATCGCCAGGGTCGTGGCCATTACCTCAACGGACTCTAGCTGCAATGTGATGCCAGCCCAGATGACCTACGAGGACTCCAACGGCGATCTGAATATTCTTGAATACCGTGCAGTCGGAACAGGTTGCCGGAACCAAAACTAATAAATGACATCGCGCTGACTGAAAAGTAATTTTCAAGTCACCCTGACGTTATTTGGCATGTGGAAATATGGCCAAGGCGCGCCTGGTTATGCCCGGCGCGCTTGGCACATATATGAGACCACACAATGACAACTGCCAATAACATCAGGAGCATTTATGAATAACAGAACCCTGTTAGGACTTTCTCTACTCGCTCTGAGCATCAGTACCGGGCAAGCTGCAATGGCCGCCGGCGAGAAAGGCGAGGGATTTATCGAAGGCAGCAGCCTGACCATTCTCAATCGAAATCTCTACTTCAACCGCGATTTCCGTAAAGGCCAGTCCAGCAGCTCGGGTAATGGCTATTCGGAAGAGTGGGCGCATGGCGTGATAGGCAGATTCGAGTCTGGTTTCACCGAGGGCACCATAGGCTTTGGTGTCGATGCCTTTGCCATGCTAGGGCTCAAGCTTGACACCGGCGACGGCCGTTCTGGAGCAGGCGGCTCAGTCGACGTGATGCCTTACAACAGCCTCGGGCAGGCTGAGGACAACTACTCCAAACTGGGGGGCGCGGTGAAAACTCGGTTCATGGATACCGAGATCAAGGTAGGCGACGTCTTTCCCGTCAGCCCGGTCGTCCAATACGGTGATGCACGGCTTTTACCGGAGAGTTTCCGAGGTGTCACCGTGGTCAACAGCAGCGTGGAAGGACTGTCGCTTCAGGGCGGTCGCCTCCACTCGATGAGCCAACCCAATACCAGCAGCATGCGCGACGGCTTCGCTACCTTCTACGCGGGCGAAGTGGACTCGCCATGGATCGCCTATTTCGGTGGTGATTACACGCTTAATGACAACGTCGGCTTTAGTCTCTACACCAGCCGCCTCAAGGATGCCTGGAATCAATATTACGCGGGCACCACGCTGAGCTACCCGCTTGCGGACGATGTCGCCTTGATCGGCGGGCTGAACTACTACAAGGCGGTCGATGAAGGGAAGCAGCTCCTCGGGAGCTTCGATAACAACATCTGGAGCGGCAAGGTCGGCATCCAATTCGGCGCTCACACAGTGCTGGTGGGTCTCCAGCGCAACAATGGCGATGATGACTTCGACTACTTGCGCCAATCGGACTCCATCTACCTCGACAACTCCATCCAGTACAGCGACTTCAACTCGCCGAAGGAGAAGTCATGGCAAGTGCGCTATGACCTGGATATGGAGCCTTTCGGTGTGCCTGGATTGAGCTTCATGACTCGATATGCCCAGGGCTGGGATGCCGACTACAGCAACGCCAACGAAGTCTATATGCGCCGTGATGACAACGGCGATCCGTTGACCAACCAGAAGCGCTGGGAGCGGGACATCGAGGCCAAGTACGTTGTGCAGTCTGGGTCGTTGAAGGACATGTCCTTCCGCATTCGACAAGCCACGACTCGCGCCACTGACTTCGAGTCGGATTTGGATGAGTTCCGCTTCATCGTCGAGTACCCACTGGAAGTGCTTTAACGCCAGTGCGCGAGCGGTGTGAATGCCGCTCGCATTTTGACTCTGCTGTCCCCTCTAGTGCTCCTTTGGTTTGGAGACAGCCCTTGGCGCCCGTCGGGCGCCTTTTTTACTTAGGGGAAGTGTGAAGAAGATCGGCCACTCGTTCCCAAGCGGCCGCGGTGGAATGGGCTGCTACTCGGCGGGATATTCTGCAACGACCTGATCGGCACCCGTCTTGGTCAAGCCAATGACCTGGTAGGCATGCTGTACGCCATCAACCTCCATTCCCGGAGAGCCCGCCGGCATCCCGGGAACCGCGATACCAACCAGATCATTGCGCTTGCTGAGTTCGAGGACCTGAGCAGCCGGTACATGACCTTCGACGAACTTGCCGTCAATCACCGCCGTGTGGCAAGACGCCAACCGTGGCGCGACGCCCAGTCGTTGCTTCACTGCTGTCATGTTGCTTTCGACATGGTCGACGACTTTGAAGCCATTCGCTTCGAGGTGCGAGATCCACTTCTTGCAACACCCACAATTGGCATCACGATGGACATCGATCGTCAGGGCATCAGCTGCTTGAACCGCAGATGTGGCGGATAGAGCGGCCAGCAGGGCCAGATATTTAGCTTTCATGAACGTGCTCTTTGCCATCGGAGTGGGTGTGGGTCTTGGGTGAGGCATTCGGAGCCTGCTCGGAGTGATGATCGCCTCCGTTTGAGGACGCCTCATCCCCAGCGTGGTGGTCATCGCCATTCATATTCGAGTGGTGATCAGCTTCACCTTCGTTACCCGTAGCTGCGGCATCGTGATGACCAGGCTCTCCGGCATCACTTGAGCCATGATGATCTTCGCCACCGCCGCTATTACCATGATGCCCAGGCTTGTTGTCGCCATGCTGCCCTTCATGGTTGTGCATCTGCGTTTCCCCACCACCATGCTGATGGCCGCCACTGGATGCGACGAGTGTTTGGTATTGCTTGGCATCCATCGTCGGCAGCTGGTTGAGGAAGGCGACCATGCCCCAGATGTACTGATCGCCCATGCTCTTGCCCCAAGCAGGCATACCCGTTGCCTTGATACCGTGCTTGATTACCCAGAAAGTCGCAGCGGGATTGCCATCGACACCGATCTTGGCGAGGTTGGGAGGAGCAGGATAAAGCGATTGGCTCAACTCGGTCTCCGCCACACCTGGCGCCAAGTGGCAGCCGATGCACATGGAGTTGTAGTTGCCCGCACCGGCGCGAATAAGAGCTTTATCATCCAGGTTAGGAACCTCGATGTCCCGCGAACGGACCTCGATAGAGCGGTCACGGGCCATTGTGAGAAACGCATACACCGCAGGAAAATGGGGATCGTCGGCCCCCACATTGACCACGCCAAAATAGGCGCCGGCCAGGACAGCTGTGCTACCGACCACGCCGGCCGCCACCAAAGTTTTAATTGTTCTTTTCATGTCAGGTTCTCAAAACCACATCCGGATACCGGCTACAAAACGCGCCTCGTCTACATCACCGCCCTCGTCGCGGACCATGTCTGCCGTGTTGCCATAGGAGCGGCTCCAGGAGACCCCGACATAGGGGGCAAACTGCCTGACAATCTCGTAACGCAGACGCAAGCCGAGCTCAGTATTGGCCAACCCCGATCCGACACCACGCTCAGGATCGTTCTTGCCGTAGAAGTTCATTTCGGCAGTTGGCTGGAGTATCAGTCGGTTGGTCAGCAGAATGTCGTACTCGCCCTCCAGTCGGGCAGCGGTCTGGCCATTCTCACCTACGAAGGCGGTGGCTTCGGCCTCGAAGGCGTAAAGCGCCATGCCCTGAACGCCGAAGGCGGCCCAAGTCTGCGGCGACTCCGGTTTGAAGTCCTGGCGAACGCCCGCGACGACATCCCACCAAGGGCCGATCGAGCGGCCGTACAGCAGCTGTAATTCAGCATCCTCGGTCACGCCGTTGGTACGCTCGCCTTCGGAGCGGAACCAGACCCGGTTGATATCACCGCCTACCCAGCCCGACGCATCCCAGGCCAGGGTGCTGCCCTCATCTGCGTCCTGGTATTCGAGCTGATCGAGCAGGAAAAAACTGTTGATGGCGCTGTCGTGAACCTTGTGGCCAGGTAATGGCGGGAAAGCCGCTTGGCGATCAGCATCCGTCAGAACGGGAATCGGCGTACGGCTGGTGGTTCTCGGGGCTTCAGCGGAGCCATGGTTCATCTTTGAATGATCCATGCCCTCCATCTGTCCTTGCATGGCGCCATGCCCCATCTTGCTGTGATCCATAGCCTGGGCCTTCTCTTGGCTCTGGCCGTGGCCCATCTGGCTATGATCCATGCTGCCCGAAGCACCCTGCATGGCACCATGGTCCATCTTGCTGTGATCCATGCCCTCCATCGGCGCTTTGGCGGAACCGTGGCCCATCTGGCTATGGTCCATCGACATGGCGCCGTGCCCCATTGCCGAATGATCCATTTCTTCCGCAGCCAAGGTAACGCCGCCGCTGAACGCACTCAGCGACACAGCCAGCGCCAAGAGAGATGGACGTGAAAACTTAGTGGTCATGGTTCGAACCTGCTTCGGCTTCGGTGCCGCCATGCTTATCCATCATGTTTTCGTGATTCATGCTGTCATGCTTCATGTCTCCGTGATCCATGGCGCCATGATCCATCTGCTGGCCAGCCGCCTTATCCTTCGACTGATCTGCATGCTTGCCACTGGCGGTCTTGGGCGCAGCCGACTCGGCAGCATGTTGTTCGTGCTCACTGTGCCCCTCACCTGCCAACGAAACCGGTGCGTGCAGGGCAGCCAATAGGCTGAACATGACTGCGCTGCCAGCCAGGGCATTTCGCTTCATAAAAGTGCTCATCAGAAATCTCCTTTACTCATCCACACGAACTTCACGGAACATGCCCATTTCCATGTGGAGCAACAGGTGGCAGTGATAGGCCCAACGACCCAACGCATCGGCAGTCACTCGATAGCTGCGCTTGGAACCTGGCGGCATGTCGATGGTGTGTTTACGCACCAGGAAATTGCCGTTCGCATCCTCCAGATCACTCCACATGCCATGAAGATGGATCGGGTGAGTCATCATGGTGTCGTTGACCAGCGTGATGCGAACACGCTCGCCGTACTTGAGGCGCAGAGGCTCGGCGTCAGAGAACTTGATTCCATCGAAGGACCAGGAGAATTTCTCCATATGCCCGGTGAGGTGCAGCTCGATGGTGCGACTTGGCTCACGCCCGTCCGGATCAGGGAAGGTGCTGCGCAGGTCAGAGTACGTGAGGACGCGTCGGCCGTTGTCTCGCAAACCAATACCTGGGTCGTCCAACTTATGCGTTGGTGTCATGGTTTGCATATCGACCAGCGGGTTGTTGGTCTCTGAGGCTGGGTGTGCCTGCATGGCACCTGCCATGCCTGCCATGCCCGAATGATCCATTCCCGCCATCTGGCTGTGATCCATGCCGGCCATGCCACCCTGCATGCTCCCATGATCCATGCCCGACATACTGCCGTGATCCATCCCGGCCATGCTCCCATGATCCATGCCGCCCATGCTGCCGTGGTCCATGCCCATGTCACCCATGGCAATCAGTGGGCGCGGGTCAGGGCTTGGTACCGGTGCACTCAACCCTTCCTGTACCGCAAGGGTGCCGCGCGCATAGCCAGTGCGGTCCATGGATTGGGCAAACACGGTATAGGCCTGTTCGCTGTCTGGTTCGATGATCACGTCGTAGGTCTCGGCCACGGCGATACGGAACTCGTCGACGCTGACCGGTTTGACGTGCAGACCATCGGCCGCAACCACAGTCATCTTCAGGCCTGGGATGCGCACATCGAAATAGGTCATCGCCGAGGCGTTGATGAAGCGCAGGCGGATCTTTTCGCCCGGTTTGAATATGCCGGTCCAGTTGCCATCAGGTGCCTGGCCATTCATCAGGTAGGTGTAGGTGTAGCCACTGACGTCAGCGAGATCCGTCGGGCTCATCTTCATCTCGGCCCACATCTTGCGATCGGCTACCGCAGCGGACCACCCCATCTCGCTCACGTCATTGATGAAATCACCAACGGTGCGCTTGTGGTAGTTGTAGTAGTCCGACTGCTTTTTGAGCTTGGCCAGTACCCGCGCTGGATTTTCATCGGTCCAGTCGCTCAGCAGCACGACATAATCACGGTCGTAACTGAAGGGCTCGGGTTCCTTGGCGTCGATGACCAGCGCGCCGTATACGCCGACTTGCTCCTGGAGCCCCGAGTGGCTGTGATACCAGTAGGTGCCGTTCTGGTTGACCTTGAACTTGTACTCATACATGCCGTCGGGGGCGATGCCATGGAAGCTCAGGCCCGGAACGCCATCCATGTTCGCCGGCAGGATAATGCCGTGCCAGTGAATGGACGTGTCCTCCTTGAGGCGGTTGCGTACGCGCAACGTCACGGTCTCGCCCTCCCGCCAGCGCAGGATTGGGCCTGGCAGCGAGCCATTGATCGTCATGGCGGTACGCGCTGCGCCGGTGATGTTTACCGGAGTCTCTCCGATAAACAGGTCGAAATCGTTACCGCTCAGCACGTTCGGCTGACCTGGGCTGGTTACCGCCCAGACCGGCGTGCGCCACATGCCCATGCCGCCGAGAATACCGGCGGCGGCGAGGCCTTTGACGAAAGTACGTCTTGTGGTTTTGCTTTGCATGCCGTTATGTCCAATCCGTCAGATGAGCCGGTGATGTGCATCCGGTCTCGGGTTCATTGACTGCTCCAGTATTGGGAGATTTGATCTTCAAGCCTTGCGTGCTGCGCAAGTCCCCCCGACACCAAGCAGTATAAAACTGCCATATCTCAACCATCCGGGTGATTACATTTCTGTAAGGTTGAAGGGGCTCAGCAGTTGGCGTGTTCCGCCTGTTTGGCTTGGCTGCCGGCGACGGGAGCTCCATCCTTCTGCTGCTTGGCCAGCTGATACGCTTCCAGCGAGACCTGACGGGCCTGCTCCATGCGTGCAAACGTGCGATCGGCACCGCCTTCGGCCATCGTCAGAGTGGAAGCACTCAGGGCAGCAACTACAAACAGGGTTTTGATCGATTTCATTTCGTGAATCCTCGTAAGTTTAGAAGCCCCCGTAACTAGTGGGGGCGAGCCTTAAGCTCGCTGTTACGTTAACCACGAAGCCCTGTCAGCAACCTGATCTGAACATTACAGTTCTGTCAGGTTGCTATTTCTTTCTTGTAGGCCCTCCTGAAGGCTCGGTACTGTCTTCTTGCCCGAGAAGCCTTGCGGATTCCATGGGCCTGCTCGGCAGCAATGCCTGAGCTAACTCGCTCATTCGCACCGACGGATCGCGACCATCAAACAATCAAGAGAAATAGCCACTATGTCGAACAAATCCAACGTAGCTACCGGTGCCGCCCTGGCTCTGGTAGCCGCCAGCCTGTTCTCCACCCTGCCCGTCCAGGCGGCCCAGGACACCAAAGCAGCAGAAGTGAAATGCTTCGGGGTCAATGGTTGCAAAGGGCAGAACGACTGCATGACCGCGAAAAACGACTGCAAAGGCCAAGGCGAATGCAAAGGCCAGGGGTTCAAGTTGATGACCCAGGCCAAATGTGACGAAGCCGGTGGCAAAACCAGCGAATAAGGCGGTTCAGGGGAGTGCATGCCACTCCCCTGCTGGAGTCTCGAATGAGTAAGCGCAAAACTCTGGGTTTCGGTCTTGGCCTTCGTAACGAGTATTACCGGCAGATCCTGGAGGAACGGCCTGCGGTCGACTGGTTCGAGATCATTTCCGAGAATTACCTGGTGGAGGGCGGCAAGGCTCTCTACTTCCTTGATGCGATCGGCGAGCACTACCCCCTGGTGATGCACGGAGTATCTCTTTCGATTGGCGGCTCACATGCCTTGGACATAGACTACCTACGACAGCTCAAGCAGCTGGCGGATCGGGTGCAGCCTCAGTGGGTGTCTGATCACCTGTGCTGGAGTCGAGGCAACGCCCATCAACTTCACGATCTGCTACCGCTGCCGTTTACCCAGGAGAGCCTGCTGCATGTCGCGGCCCGGGTGCGCTTGGTGCAGGATGTTTTGGAACGTCCCATCGTGCTGGAGAACGTTTCCTCCTACGTGCAGTGGACAACATCCAGCATGAGCGAGTCTCAGTTCCT
>NZ_CBDAMB010000004.1:0-441087 GCF_965197125.1 Pseudomonas spartinae | reverse complement strand
CAGCGAGCAGCGCACCTGCTGCCCTGGCTGCATCACTACAACTGGCACCGACTGCACGCCAGCCTCGGATACCTGCCCCCGATCAGCAGAGCGCCGCTTCCACTGAACAACGTACTGGGTTTACACAACTAGCGTTTGGCCAACAGCAAGTCGGCCGCCTGTCCGCTGCGCCCATCGGCGAATTCGAAGCGGCCCAGCTGCGCGATCTGATCATATGC
The DNA here is from genome assembly GCF_965197125.1 of Pseudomonas spartinae. NCBI lineage: Bacteria > Pseudomonadati > Pseudomonadota > Gammaproteobacteria > Pseudomonadales > Pseudomonadaceae > Pseudomonas > Pseudomonas spartinae. The sequence goes on along the minus strand of NZ_CBDAMB010000004.1, from coordinate 440,869 downwards.
ACCCAGGGCGATGCTGACATCGCGGGCGCTCAGGTCGATGGCGCTGACCCCGGCTTGGCCGAGCGTCTGCAGCTGCTGGCGGCCCTGTGCGTCGAAACGCAGCAGGCGCAGTTGGTCGAACACGGCGTCGGCCGCATCGATACGCCCGTCACCGTTGTCGTCGAAGCGTGTCAGTTCGGCGAAGCCATTGGCTGCGCCATGCTGATCACCGAACAGTTCGCGGCCATCGTCGATGCGCCCGTTGCCGTTGCGGTCCAGCGCCAGCAGCGCATCGTCGCCGGTGGGTGCGCTGATCGCATCCAGGCGCCCGTCGGCATCCAGATCGAAGCGTACGGGGCGGCTCAGGCCACTGGTGGAAAAGCCGTTGCCGGCCAGGTCCAGCACCAGCGGGTCGACCTGCTGCGGGGGCTGTGCGCTGCTGACGTTAAGCTCCAGGCTGCGTTGGTCGATCACGGCCTCGCTGACCGCTACGGCATTGCTGGTGACGGTCGGTGGCGCGGTCGTCTGCCGCAGCTCGCGGGCGATCTCTCCGGGCTTTTGCTCGTCCTCTATGCCCAGCGTGCGGCGCAGAATCTGGTAATTGATGGAGTCGTGCGCCGCGCGGTCGAGCTCATCGTCCAGTGGGCGCGGGCTGGTGGCGGTGTTGCTTGGGCGTGGAGCGGAGAGGGCGTCGAACATGTTCACTCTCGATGCGGCTGTCGGCGGCCGGGTCTGGCAGAATGCCGCTTCTTCGATATCGGCCGCGTGGCCGGTGATTTGAGTGTTTTTTGAGCAGAACGAGCCAATGACCGACGAGCGGCACAACGCCAGCATCCGCATCCAAGCCTTGCATCCCCAGTACGCCGACGCAGCCGCCCGATGGGCGTCGCGTCTGGGCCTGACACAGGAGGGGGAAACCGAGTTCGCCCTGCAGCTAGGTGACGACGGGTTGCAACTGGTCGAGCTGGGCGACAAGGCGCCTGGCCCGGTCAGGGTGGATTTCGTCGAGGGCGCGGCGGCGCATCGACGCCAGTTCGGCGGTGGCAGCGGGCAGATGATCGCCAAGGCGGTCGGCGTGCAATCGGGCGTTCGCCCACGGATTCTCGATGCGACGGCGGGGCTGGGACGCGATGCCTTCGTGCTGGCCAGCCTGGGTTGCGAGATGACCCTGATCGAGCGCCAGCCGCTAGTGGCTGCGTTGCTGGAGGACGGCCTGCAGCGTGCTGCGCTGAACCTCGACGTGGCGCCCATCGTCGCGCGCATGCGCCTGCTCACCGGTAACGCCATCGAGCTGATGAGCAACTGGCAGGGCCAGGCGCCGCAGGTGATCTACCTCGATCCGATGTTTCCGCATCGCGACAAGAGCGCGCTGGTGAAGAAGGAAATGCGCCTGTTCCGGCCTTTCGTGGGCGATGACCTGGATGCGCCGGCGTTGCTCGAAGCCGCGTTGGCGCTGGCCAGCCACCGGGTCGTGGTCAAGCGTCCGCGCAAGGCACCGGCAATCGAAGGCAGCAAGCCGGGCTATGTGCTGGAAGGAAAGTCCAGCCGTTACGACATCTACCCGAAGAAGAAGCTGGAAGCCGGCGCCTAGGATTCAGGGCCGGTATGCGCGCAGAAACAGCTGCACTGCGTCCTGTACATGATGCTCGGCGGCTTCGCCCTGCAGCGGTTCACCACAACCGATCAGCAGGCGGAAATGCGCGCCACCCTTGAGCAGGCTGAAGAAGTGATCGGCGGCCAGGTGTGGATCGTTCAGGCGCAACAGGCCGCGTTGGCTGGCCTTGTGCAACAGCACTTCCATTTCGTCCTGTACCCGCTTGGGGCCGGCCTCGTAGAACATCTGCGACAGCTTCGAGCCCTGGCTGGCCAGGCTCACCATCATGCGGTGCATTTCCACTGACTCGCGGCTGTTGACCAGCGCCAGGAAGCCGCGCGCAATGCCCAGCAACTGGCTTTCCAGCGGCACGTTATCCGGCAGTTCGAACAGCAGTTCAGGGAGTTGCTCTTCGCACTTGGCCTTGATCGCCGCGGAGAACAGGGTCTCCTTGTCGGTGAAATGGCTGTACACGGTGAGCTTGGAGACGCCGGCTTCGGCAGCGATGGCATCCATGCTGCTGCCGTCGTAGCCATTACGCAGGAACAGGCTCTTGGCCGCCTCGAGAATGGCGCGGCGTTTGGCGGGATCCTTCGGACGACCGGGACCGGAAGGTTGTAACAACTTGTCAGGCATTGGCGGATTTTAATACTGGACTGGCGAGTTTGCTATTTTTACTATACCCGGCAGTACAAATATTCCAAAGGGCATCTCAAGAAGCGTCGACGAAGTGGTCAGCGCAAGGCGAAAGCAGGCGAGGGTGCGCGTAAATGAGCATTCCTGGCCCGTTTAAATGCAGCGATGACGGCGCCGTTCGCGTTTGCAGGTAGCCCTAAACCTTCTCCGAAAGGTGTTTGACATGTCCCGCCATGTTCTTCTGCTCGCTGCTTCTCTGGGTCTCGTATTTCTGTTGTCTGCCTGCGGTAATGGCGAACAGATGGAGCAACCAATCCGTCCTGCCATGGTGGTGCACCCCCAGCCGGCTACCGCGCTGGTCGACAGTTATCCTGGCGAAGTGCGCGCCCGCCTGGAGCCGGAACTGGCGTTCCGCATCGCCGGCAAGGTGAGCAAGCGCATGGTCGACGTTGGCGATCGGGTGAAGAAGGATCAGGCGCTGGCCGAGCTGGATCCGCAGGACGTACGCCTGCAACTGGAAGCCACCCGTGCCCAGGTGGCGGCAGCCGACGCCAACCTGCAGACCGTTCGTGCCGAACGTGAGCGCTACAAGACGTTGCTCGAGCGCAACCTGGTCAGCCGCTCGCAGTTCGATAACGTCGACAACCAGTATCGCGCCGGCCAGGCGCGCCTGAAGCAGGTGAAGGCCGAGTACGACGTGGCCCGCAACCAGACCGACTATGCCGTACTGCGCGCCTCCCAGGATGGCGTTATCGCGCGGCGCACGGTGGAGGTCGGGCAGGTGGTGGCGGCGGGGCAAACGGTCTTCACCCTGGCTGCCGATGGCGAGCGAGAGGTCTCGATCAGCCTGCCGGAACAGAGCTTCGGCCGTTTCGAGATCGGTCAGCCGGTAGAGGTGGAGCTCTGGTCGCAGCCTGATCTGCGTTTCCCCGGGCGCATTCGCGAGATGGCGCCGGCGGCCGATTCGCAGTCGCGCACCTTCGCTGCTCGCGTCGCCTTCACCGAAGGCAAGGTACCGGCCGAACTGGGGCAGAGCGCGCGCGTGTTCATCGCCAGCCAGGGCGACGTACCGCTGTCGGTGCCGCTGTCAGCACTCAGCGCCGAGCGCGGGCAACCATTCGTCTGGGTCGTCGATCCCAAAGCATCCACAGTGCAGCGTCGCCCGGTGCGCGTCGGCGCCTACGGCGATAACCGCGTCCCCGTGCTGGAGGGCCTTGCCGCTTCCGACTGGGTGGTGGCTGCGGGTGTCCAGGTATTGCGCGAGGGGCTGCAGATACGTCCGGTGGATCGCGACAATCGCAATGTCGAACTGGCCGCCAAGGAGTAAGCCCGAATGAGCTTCAACCTGTCTGCCTGGGCGCTGCGTCACCGTCAGATCGTTCTGTACATCATGCTGCTGTTCGCGGTGGTGGGGGCGATTTCCTACACCAAGCTGGGGCAGAGCGAAGACCCGCCGTTCACCTTCAAGGCCATGGTGATTCGCACGATCTGGCCGGGCGCCACGGCGGAGGAAGTTTCCCGTCAGGTCACCGAACGCATCGAGAAGAAGCTGATGGAGACCGGCGAGTACGAGCGCATCACCAGTTTCTCCCGTCCGGGTGAATCCCAGGTCACCTTCATGGCGCGCGACTCCATGCACAGTGCGGAGATTCCGGACCTCTGGTACCAGGTGCGCAAGAAGATCAGCGATATCCGCCATACCCTGCCGCCAGGCATCCAGGGGCCATTCTTCAACGATGAATTCGGTACCACCTTCGGCAATATCTACGCACTGACCGGCAGCGGCTTCGACTACGCCGTGCTCAAGGACTACGCCGACCGCATCCAGCTGCAACTGCAGCGGGTCAAGGACGTCGGCAAGGTCGAGCTGGTCGGCTTGCAGGACGAGAAGATCTGGATCGAGCTGTCCAACACCAAGCTGGCCACGCTCGGTTTACCGCTGTCGGCGGTGCAGCAGGCGCTGGAGGCGCAGAACGCGGTGGCCGCCGCCGGTTTCTTCGAAACCGCCAGCGAGCGTATCCAGCTGCGCGTGACCGGGCGTTTCGAGTCCGTGGATGAGATTCGCGAGTTCCCCATCCGCGTTGGCGGCCGCACATTCCGCATCGCGGATGTCGCCGAGGTCAAGCGCGGCTTCAACGATCCGCCCGCGCCGCGCATGCGCTTCATGGGCGAGGACGCCCTTGGCATTGCCGTGTCGATGAAGGAGGGCGGCGATATTCTGGTGCTGGGCAAGGCGCTGGAAGAGGCCTTCGCCCGCCTGCAGCAGACGCTGCCGCTGGGCATGGAACTGCGCAAGGTGTCGGATCAACCGGCCGCGGTGAAGACCGGCGTGGGCGAGTTCGTCAAGGTGCTGGTGGAGGCTCTGGTGATCGTGCTGGCGGTCAGCTTCTTCTCCCTCGGGCTACGCACGGGGCTGGTGGTCGCCCTGGTGATTCCGCTGGTGCTGGCGATGACCTTCGCCGCCATGTATTACCTCGGCATCGGCCTGCACAAGATATCTCTCGGCGCACTGGTACTCGGCCTTGGTTTGCTGGTGGACGACGCGATCATTGCCGTGGAGATGATGGCGATCAAGATGGAGCAGGGCTACGACCGCCTCAAGGCGGCCAGTTTTGCCTGGACCAGCACGGCCTTCCCCATGCTCACCGGCACGCTGATCACTGCAGCCGGTTTCCTGCCCATCGCCACGGCGCAGTCCGGCACCGGCGAGTACACCCGCTCGATCTTCCAGGTGGTGGCGATCTCGCTGATCGCCTCATGGATCGCGGCGGTGATGTTCGTGCCTTACCTTGGCGACAGGCTGTTGCCTGACCTGGCCAAGCTGCACGCCGCCAAGCACGGTGGCAGCGATTCAGGTCACGACCCCTATTCGACGCCGTTCTATCGCCGCGTACGGGCCACGGTGCAATGGTGCGTGCGCCACCGCGGCACGGTGATCATGCTGACCATCGGCCTGTTCGTTGCGTCCTTGCTGCTGTTCCGTTTCGTGCCGCAGCAGTTCTTTCCGGCTTCTGGCCGTCTGGAGCTGATGGTCGACATCAAGCTGGAGGAGGGCGCTTCGCTGAGTGCCACCGAGGCGGAGGTGCATCGGCTGGAGAAGCTGCTCAAGGACCAGCCCGGTATCGACAACTACGTGGCGTACGTCGGCACGGGTTCGCCGCGTTTCTACCTGCCGCTGGATCAGCAGTTGCCGGCGGCCAGCTTTGCCCAGTTCGTGGTCCTGGCTTCGAGCATCGAGGAGCGTGAACGCCTGCGTGGCTGGTTGATCCATGTGCTGAACGAGCAGTTCCCGACCTTGCGCAGTCGTGTCAGCCGCCTGGAGAACGGGCCGCCCGTGGGTTACCCGATCCAGTTTCGTGTCAGCGGCGAGCACATCGAGGAGGTGCGTGCGCTGGCGCGTCAGGTGGCGGACAAGGTGCGTGAGAACCCGCACGTGGTGAACGTGCACCTGGACTGGGAAGAGCCGAGCAAGGTGGTGATCCTCAATATCGATCAGGATCGCGCCCGTGCTCTGGGTGTCAACACTGCCGAGCTGTCGCGCTTTTTGCAGGGTTCGCTGTCCGGTACCAGCGTCAGCCAGTACCGCGAGGGCAACGAGCTGATCGAGATTCTCCAGCGTGGTACGCCGCAGGAGCGCAAGTCGCTGAGCCTGCTGCCGAGCCTGGCAGTGCCGACCGACAGTGGTCGCAGCGTAGCGCTGTCACAGGTGGCGACTCTGGAGTACGGCTTCGAGGAGGGCATCATCTGGCACCGCAATCGCCTGCCCAACGTTACCGTGCGTGCTGACATCTATGGCAAGCAGCAACCGGCGACCCTGACCAAGCAGATCCTGCCGACGCTGGAGCCGATCCGCGCCGAACTGCCGGCGGGGTATCTGCTGGAGGTCGGTGGCACGGTGGAAGATTCCCAGCGCGGACAGAAGTCGGTCAACGCCGGTGTCCCGCTGTTCATCGTGGTGGTGCTGACGCTGCTGATGCTGCAACTGAAAAGCTTCTCGCGCTCGGCGATGGTGTTTCTCACCGCGCCGTTGGGGCTGATCGGGGTGACCTTGTTCCTGCTGATCTTCCGCCAGCCATTCGGCTTCGTCGCCATGCTCGGCACCATTGCCCTGGCCGGGATGATCATGCGCAACTCGGTGATTCTGGTCGATCAGATCGAGCAGGACATCAGCCACGGCCTGGATCGCTGGAACTCGATCATCGAAGCCACCGTGCGTCGCTTCCGGCCCATCGTGCTGACCGCCCTGGCGGCGGTGCTGGCGATGATTCCGCTGTCGCGCAGCGTGTTCTTCGGGCCGATGGCGGTAGCCATCATGGGTGGGCTGGTGGTGGCCACGGCGTTGACTTTGCTGTTCCTGCCGGCGCTGTATGCGGCCTGGTTCAGGGTCAAGGAAAGCGAAGCGCATTGAGTTGTGAGGCGCTTGAGTTGCGATTTGCCATCGCGGTTCAAACCCCTTCCACGCGCTTTGTGATAGCGATAAAAAACGGGAGCCAAGGGCTCCCGCTTTTTCGAGCGATGCGAACTTATTCGTCCATTTGCGACTGCAGGTAGTTCTGCAGGCCGACGGCTTCGATCAGGCTGAGCTGGGTTTCCAGCCAGTCGATATGATCTTCCTCGGAGCAGAGAATTTCTTCCAGCAGCTCGCGGCTGGCGTAGTCACCGATGCTCTCGCAGTAGGCGATGGCAGCCTTGAGATCACCGTGTGCCTTGTGCTCGATCTTCAGGTCGCACTCGAGCATTTCCTTGGTGTTTTCACCGATCAGGATCTTGCCCAGGTCCTGCAGGTTCGGAATGCCCTCGAGGAACAGAATGCGCTTGATCAGCTTGTCGGCATGCTTCATCTCGTCGATGGACTCGTGGTACTCGTGCTCGCCGAGCTTCTTCAGGCCCCAGTCTTCGTACATGCGCGCATGCAGAAAGTACTGGTTGATGGCGACCAGTTCGTTACCAAGGATCTTGTTCAGATGTTGAATGACCTTCTTGTCGCCTTTCATGTTCGCTCCTGCTGTTTCAATGACCGTGTCGGGCATGAATTTTCGGCTTCGTTTTTCTTTATGTCAAACCTAAGTAGTTGAAACATAAGTGAAAATAAAACCGAATAAGAATGTTTTTATTCCGCATCATGGCGCCAAGTTATTGAATTGACGCAATAAAAAAGTTGCTGGAAGTTTGCTGATGACGCGATCGGGCAAATACCGGCGGTTTTTTATTTTTCTGTGCCCATAAAAAAGCCCCGCAACGCGGGGCATGGGGCACGCAGCATTCAGGCGGCATGAGCCGAATGCGGGTCGCGGCTGCGCAGATAGTCCTGCAGACGGGTTTGCTGCGCGGGCGTCATGAACAGGCCCAGCTTGCTGCGTCGCCAGAGAATGTCGGCGCTGCTGCGGGCCCATTCTTCGCGACGCAGGTAATCCACTTCGCGGGTGTAGAGCCCGGCACCCAGGTGTTCGCCAAGGTCGGTGAGGTTGTGCACGCCGTCGAGCAGGCGCCAGGTGCGGCTGCCATAGCTGGTGGCCCAGCGTCTGGCCAGGCTGCTGGGGAGCCAGCCGTGACGGTCGCAAAGGGCTTCGACCAGGGTGCTCTGGCTTTGCAGGTCCTCGCCGCCGGGTAGCGCTGCGCTGGCTGTCCAGCTCGGCCCCAGATCAGCGAAGTAGGGCGCCAGTTGCTGCATGGCAGACTCGGCGAGCTTGCGATAGGTGGTCAGCTTGCCGCCGAACACCGACAGCAGCGGTGCTTCGCCCGGCGCACCGGAGAGCGACAAGGTGTAGTCGCGGGTGATGGCCGAGGGTTCATCGGATTCGTCATCGCACAGCGGGCGTACGCCGGCGAAACTGTGCAGCACGTCGTCGCGGCTGAGCTGCTGCTTGAAGTGATCATTGACCACCTTGAGCAGGTAGTCGGTTTCCTCGGCGGTGATCGCCACTTGAGCGGGGTCGCCCTGATATTCACGGTCGGTGGTGCCGATCAGGGTGAAGCGCTCCAGGTAGGGGATGGCGAAGACGATGCGGCGGTCTTCGTTCTGCAGGATATAAGCCTGCTCACCCTCGTAGAGGCGCGGCACGACGATGTGGCTGCCTTGAATCAGGCGAATGCCGTAAGGCGATTGCTGCTTGAGGTCATCACGGATGAAGCGCGCGACCCAGGGGCCGGCGGCGTTGACCAGGGCGCGTGCGCGAATCGACAGCAGGCTGCCGTCGCTGCGCTCCAGGTGGATATGCCACAAGCCTTTGCTGCGCCGCGCACTGACGCAGCGCGTACGTGGGTGAATGTGCGCGCCATTTTCCCGGGCGGCCATGGCGTTGAGTACCACCAGGCGGGCGTCGTCCACCCAGCAGTCGGAATATTCGAAGCCGCGGCTGATTTCCGCTTTCAGCGGGCTGCCGGCGCCGAAACGCAGGCCGCGCGAGGCCGGCAGGCGCTTGCGTTTGCCCAGGTGGTCGTAAAGAAACAGTCCGGCGCGAATCATCCAGGCCGGGCGCAGGTGGGGCTGGTGCGGAAGGACGAAGCGCATCGGCTTGACGATGTGCGGCGCCTTGGCCAGCAGCACTTCGCGCTCGGCCAGGGCTTCACGTACCAGGCGAAATTCATGATGTTCCAGGTAGCGCAAACCGCCGTGAATCAGCTTGCTGCTGGCCGAGGAGGTGTGATTGGCCAGGTCGTCCTTTTCGCAAAGGAACACGGATAGGCCGCGACCGGCTGCATCGGCGGCGATGCCCGCACCGTTTATACCGCCGCCAACGACGGCGAGGTCATAGACTTCCGCAACAGGGCTGGCGAACTGGTCGTGGGGCATGTGGCACGCTCGGCTATTGGATTCGAATGTGTTTATGTTCACTTTCGAAAATATGCTAGACGAAGATGTGCAGCTTCGCTACCCCGGCGCGCGATTGCGCGCCGAGTGGTCGTGGCGAGAATTGGCTCAAAGCTGGCGCTGTGAGTAGGGTCAGACCAGGTCGAGCTGGACCTTGTGGCTGTGCAGCAGGCGGGTGATGGCTGCCGACGGGGCGCTATCGGTGAATACGCGATCGACCAGGGCGACGGAGCCCAGGCGCACCACGGCGTTGCGGCCGAACTTGCTGGAATCGACGGCAAGGAAAACCTGTCGGGAATTGTCGATGATGGCCTGGGAAACCCGCACTTCCTGGTAATCGAAGTCGAGCAGGCTGCCGTCGTCGTCTATGCCGCTGATGCCGACGATGGCGTAGTCGACCTTGAACTGCTGGATGAAATCCACCGCCGCCTGGCCGACGATGCCTCCGTCGCTGCGTACCGTGCCGCCGGCCACCAGCACCTCGAAGTCGGCCTTGGCGCTGAGTTGCGCGGCGACGTGCAGGTTGTTGGTGATGATCTTCAGGCCCTTGTGGTTCTGCAGTTCGCGGGCGATGGCTTCGGTGGTGGTGCCGATGTTGATGAACAGCGAAGCGTGGTCGGGAATCTGCGCCGCCACGGCCTCGGCGATGCGCTGTTTCTCCTCGCGCATCTGCCCGGCGCGCATGCCATAGGCCGTGTTCTGAATGCTCGAGGCTTCGCAGGCGGCGCCGCCATGGGTTCGACGCAACAGGCCATGATCGGCCAGTTGGTTGATGTCGCGGCGGATGGTCTGCGGGGTCACGGCGAAGGCTTGAGCCAGCTCGTCGATGCTGACGTAGCCGCGTTCGCGGGCGAGGTTGAGAATGTCGTGCTGGCGCGGAGCGAGGTTCATGAGCGCTTCCTGTGATGGTCACTCATTATAGGATGTGGCGGTGGTGGATTTGGGCCTGCTACTGTAAGGCATCTTTCATTGTGTTTTCACATTCGAACATGACGCCAGCAATCGATCTGTTGAAAAAGGCCAAGGCCGAACACCGGGTGCACAGTTACCAGCATGATCCCAAGGCACCGTCCTACGGGCTGGAGGCGGCGGAAAAACTCGGGCTGGCGCCCGAATGCGTGTTCAAGACCCTGCTCGCGACGACGGACAAGGGCGAGCTGCTGGTGGCCGTGGTGCCGGTGGTTGGCAGTCTTGATCTGAAGGCGCTGGCGGTAGCGGCGGGGGCGAAGAAGGCTGACATGGCCGACCCGAGCGCTGCGCAGCGCGCCACCGGTTATCTGGTCGGAGGCATCAGCCCGCTGGGGCAGAAGAAACGCCTGCGCACCTTCATCGACGAGAGTGCACGCCAGTATCCCAGCATTCACGTCAGCGGCGGCCGGCGCGGGCTGGAGCTGGAACTCTCGGCCGAAACCCTGGCGCAGCACACTCAAGGACAGTTCGCCGCTATCGGCAAGTCCTGAGCGCAGCAGTATGCTGCAGTCGAATACGCCCCTCTGCGGTCAACAGCCTGCTACCGATAACAACAAGGAATCTTGCATGAGCCAATACCTGCTAGCCATCGATCAGGGCACCACCAGCTCCCGCGCCATCATTTTCAGCGCCGAGGGATTGCCGGTTGCGCGAGCCCAGCAGGAGTTCAAGCAGTATTTCCCGCAGGATGGCTGGGTCGAGCACGACGGTGAAGAGATCTGGTCGTCCACGCTCAAGGTGTGCCGCGATGCCATTGCCAGCAGTGGCCTGCAGCCTGAGGCGATCGCCGCCATCGGCATCACCAATCAGCGTGAAACCACCCTGGTGTGGGACGCCGTCAGTGGCGCGCCCATTCATCCGGCCATCGTCTGGCAGGATCGCCGTACTGCCGATTATTGCGCCGGGCTCAAGGAGCAGGAGCACGAAGCGATGGTCTCGGCCAGGACCGGCCTGCTGATCGACCCGTATTTCTCCGCCACCAAGCTGCGCTGGATTCTGCAAAACGTGCCGGGTGCCCGTGAGCGTGCCGAGCGTGGCGAGCTGCGTTTCGGCACCGTCGACAGTTTTTTGCTGTGGCGCCTGACCGGCGGCAAGGTGCATCGCACCGATGCCAGCAACGCATCGCGCACGCTGATGTTCAACATCCATACCCAGCAGTGGGACGAAGAGCTGCTCAAGTTGTTCGAGATTCCCGCCAGCCTGCTGCCCGACGTGCTCGATTGCGCCGCCGATTTCGGTCACACCGACAGCGAGCTGCTCGGCGCCAGCATCCCGGTGCTGGGCATGGCGGGTGACCAGCAGGCAGCCCTGATCGGCCAGGCCTGCTTCGAGCCTGGTATGGTCAAGAGCACCTATGGCACTGGCTGTTTCATGATCCAGAACACCGGCGATCAGCCGGTGAGTTCGAAGAATCGCCTGTTGACCACGGTCGGTTATCGCCTCGATGGCAAGGTGACCTACGCGGTGGAGGGCAGCATCTTCGTCGCTGGCGCGGCGGTGCAGTGGCTGCGTGACGGCATCAAGCTGATCAGCCATGCGCGTGACAGCGAGGCGCTGGCCGAGGCGACCGGGGAGGCCTGCGGCGTCTATCTGGTGCCAGCCTTCACCGGGCTGGGCGCGCCGTATTGGGACCCCAAGGCGCGTGGTGCCATCTTCGGCCTGACCCGCGATACCGGGATCAAGGAAATCGTCACCGCCGGTCTGCAGTCGGTTTGCTATCAGACCTGCGACCTGCTCGAAGCCATGCGCCAGGATGGCGCGGCGGCGCCCAGCGCGCTGCGTGTCGACGGCGGCATGGTGGAGAACAACTGGGTCATGCAGTTTCTCGCCGATATTCTCGGGGTCAGTGTCGAGCGCCCCGAAGTCACCGAAACCACGGCGCTCGGAGTCGCCTACCTGGCAGGTCTGAAACTCGGGCTGTATCAGGACCTCAAGGCCATTGCCAGCCACTGGCATCGTCAGCAGCGCTTCGAGCCGCGGATGGACGAAGCGCATCGCCAGCGTCTCTACGCCGGATGGCTGGATGCAGTGAAGCGGGTGCGCAGCGAAGCGTGAGAAAACCGGCCCTGTTTAGCCAGGTCAGCGCTGCCGTGCTGCTGACGCTGCTGCTTTGCAGCGGCCTGGCGCGGGCTGAAAAGCTGGTGATCGCCGGTGACCTGTGGTGCCCGATCAACTGCGCCGTGGATGCACAGAAGCGCGGCATTTTCGTCGAACTGGCCGAGCAGATCTTTGCCGAGTCCGGTATCGAGGTTGAGTACCGCGTGATCAACTGGGCGCGCGCGGTGCACGACACCCGGCTCGGCAAGCTGGGGGCGGTGATCGGCGCCGGGGTGCAGGATGCGCCGGACTTCATCTTCACTCCCACGGCCCCCGGTATTTCGCGCATGTGCTTCTACGCCCTGCGCGGTGGAACCTGGCGTTATCAGGGGTTGCAGTCGTTGCAGGCCGTGCGCCTCGGTGCGATCTACGGCTACAGCTACGGCGCCGACCTCGACCTGTATCTGAGTAATCATGATGACCCGGCTCAGGTGCAACTGATGACCGGTGACAGCGCGCTGCTCAGCAACCTGCGCAAGCTGCACCATGGACGCATCGATGCGTTGGTGGAAAATGCCTGGGTGATGCAGGCGCTACTCAGCGAGCGCTACCTGCATGGCGAGATCGTCGAAGTTGGCTGCCGTCAGCCGGACATTCCCATCTACCTGGCGTTCGCTCCCGGCTTGGCCGACAGCCCGCGTTATGCCCAACTGTTCGAGCAAGGACTGCAGCGCTTTCGCGAGGACGGGCGGATGGTGGAACTGTTGCGGCGCTATGGCCTGCGCTGAGGCGCACTGTTCGGGAAAAATACAGGCCCTCTGTACATGGCTCGTCTTCGCTGAACTGGGCATGCTTTGCTTTCCCCACCTTGGCCAGGAACGCCCCATGCCCCTCGAATTTCACCAGATCGACGCGTTCACCGATCAGCCCTTCGCCGGTAATCCGGCCATCGTCTATCGCCTCGAGCATTGGCTCGATGAGGCGCTGATGCAGCGCATCGCCGCCGAGCACAACCTGGCGGAAACTGCATTCGTGGTCAAGGAGGGTGGCGCCTGGCATATCCGCTGGTTCACACCGGTCAGCGAGGTGCCGCTGTGCGGGCACGCTACCCTGGCAGCGGCCAAGGTGCTGTTCGACATCTATCAGGAACCCGCCGAGGTGCTGGATTTCACCTGTTTGTCCGGGGCGCTGCAGGTCACCCGCCAGGGAACGCGCCTGGAGCTGGATTTTCCGCTACGGCGCGCACAAGTGGTCGCGCGGCCACTGCATGAGCAGACCGAGCACGCGCTGGAGCGCCAGGTGGAACAGGTGCTGGCACTGGGCAATGCCGATGGCAGCGTGCAGGAGCTGATGGTGGTGCTGGGCTCCGAGGCTCAGCTGCGCGAGCTGAAGCCGAACCTGCCTGCACTGGCGACCTTGCCGGGGCTCGGCGTGCTGATCACTGCCGCAGCAGAGCAGCATGACTTCGTCTCGCGCTATTTCGCGCCGAGTATCGGCATCGATGAAGACCCGGTCACCGGCTCGACCCACTGCATCCTGGCGCCTTACTGGGCCGAGCGTCTGGGGCGTAGCACGCTCAACGCCTTCCAGTGCTCGGCGCGTGGCGGTGAGCTGCTTTGCCGGTTGGAGGGGGAGCGGGTGAAAATCGCTGGCCACGCGCGGCACATCGCCAGTGGCCAGCTGATGCTCTGATCAGTCGCTGCTGACCCGGCGTACGCCGCCTGACTCGCTCAACTGCAATTGGGCGGCGACGCTGCCCAGGGCTGGGAAGGCCACCAGGTGGTCGGCGGCGATGCGGATGCCCACTTCGTCGCCCGGCTGGTGGTCGGCGTGGCTGGGGAAGATCGATTCCAGCTGGCTGCCGGTGGGCAGCTGCAGGCGATAGAGGGTGGCGGCGCCGAGGAAGGTTTTGCCGACGATGCGCCCCTTCAGCGCGCTGCTCTCGTCCGGCACGATGTCGTCCGGGCGCAATAGCACATCCACCGCGCTGCCCTGTGCCCAGGTATAGGCACGGTTGCCGCGTATCACGCCGAGTTCGGTCTGCACCGTTTCCGGGGTGAGCAACTGGCCGCGGATGAAGTAGCCCTGGCCGATGAAGCTGGCGACGAAGGGCGTCAGCGGCTCGTGATAGAGATTGAACGGCGTGTCCCATTGCTCCAGGCGGCCATCCTTGAATACGCCGACGTGGTCGCTGACCGCGAAGGCTTCTTCCTGATCATGGGTCACCAGAATGGCGCTGGTGCCGCGCATCTTGAGGATCTCGCGCACTTCGTGGCTCAGGCGTCGACGCAGTTCGCCATCGAGATTGGAGAAGGGCTCGTCGAGCAGCAGCAGTTTCGGCGCTGGTGCCAGGGCACGGGCCAGGGCCACGCGTTGCTGTTGGCCGCCGGACAGTTCGTGCGGGTAGCGTTTGGCCAGATGGCCGAGCTTGACCAGCTCCAGCAACTCCTGGGTCACGCGCTCGGCATTGCCCAGTTTGCGAATGCCGAAGGCGACGTTCTGCGCCACGCTCAGGTGGGGGAACAGGGCGTAGTCCTGAAACACCATGCCGATCTGGCGTTTCTCCGGCGCCAGGGTGAAGCCGGCGCGGGAGATGACGTCGCCATCGAGCACGATCTCGCCTTCGAGTACCGGCTCGAAGCCGGCGATGGCGCGTAACGTCGTGGTCTTGCCGCAGCCGGAGGGACCAAGCAGGCAACCGATATCGCCAGCGTTGAGGTGCAGGTCGAGATCCTGCACCACCTTGTGCGCGTGGTAGCCGCAGTTCAGCCCGTTCAGCTGCAGCAGGGGTGGGTTCATGCGTGGTGGTACGCCGGATCGACCAGCATCTCCAGCAGCGCTTTCTGTGCGTGCAGACGGTTTTCGGCCTGACTCCAGGCGACCGAGCGAGGGTCGTCGAGCAGGTCGACACTGATTTCCTCGCCACGGTGGGCCGGCAGGCAGTGCATGAACAGCACGTCCTGGGCGGCTGCATCGAGCAGCTCGCGGGTGACCTGGTAAGGACGGAACAGCGCCATGCGCTGCTCGGCTTCGTCTTCCTGGCCCATGGAGGCCCATACGTCGGTGCTGACCAGATGGGCGCCGGTCATCGCTTCACGCGGGTCACGCAATACCTGCACGCGATCGCCGGCCAGGGCCAGGAAGCGCGCGTCAGGCTCGTAGCCTTCGGGGCAGGCGACTTTCAACTGGAAGTTGAACTGGATCGCCGCCTCGATGTAGGAGTTGCACATGTTGTTGCCGTCACCGATCCAGGCCACCGTCTTGCCGGCGATGTTGCCGCGGTGTTCGAGGAAGGTCTGCATGTCGGCGAGCAGCTGGCATGGATGCAGATCGTCGGACAGGCCGTTGATCACCGGCACCCTGGACTTGGCGGCGAACTCGGTGAGGTTGCTGTGGGCGAAGGTGCGGATCATCACCGCATCGAGCATGCTCGACATGACGATGGCGGCGTCGCCGATCGGCTCGCCTCGGCCCAGCTGGGTATCGCGCGGCGAGAGGAAGATGGCCTGGCCGCCGAGCTGGATCATGCCGGCTTCGAACGACAGACGAGTGCGGGTCGAGGCTTTCTCGAAGATCATGCCCAGTACGCGGTTCTTCAGCGGTTCGAACAGCACGCCGCGATTACGCAGATCCTTCAGCTCGATGCCTCGGCGGATCAGTCCCACCAGTTCGTCCGGTGTGTAATCCATCATCGAGAGAAAGTGTCTGACGCTCATCGTTAACTACCTTTATCACTACAGTTCGCAAGTCTGTGGCCGGTGACAAAACCGACAAAAACAGCAGAGCTTGCGGCAGGAGGCCGCAGGGTGCGACGAAACAGGGGAAGCCGCGATCCTATAAGGAAATGGCGAGACGACGCAAGTTACCGCCTGCGAGTGCGCAGAATCCTGTTTTACAAGCTTTTTTGCCAAAGCTTTGGCGCCAGCGATAGCACAGACTTCAGCGCCTGGATCGGCACCCATGATGCCTGCCGATTCACGGGACGAACGCTGCTGGCGTCGCCCTCGGGCTCGGCCCATAGTTCATGACCTGCGACCTGACCGGTCGTTTCGGATCAGAACAAGAGGCCAGGCCATGACCAAGTCCCTCCATTACCGTGCATGCCATCTGTGCGAAGCCATCTGCGG
Source organism: Pseudomonas spartinae (assembly GCF_965197125.1). NCBI lineage: Bacteria > Pseudomonadati > Pseudomonadota > Gammaproteobacteria > Pseudomonadales > Pseudomonadaceae > Pseudomonas > Pseudomonas spartinae. Next base: position 424,716 of record NZ_CBDAMB010000004.1, on the reverse strand, counting down.
CCTTGCCATCGAAACCGAAACCCAGCCCGACGGCAGCACGCAGATTAGCTCGATCAAGGGCGATGCTCAGGATAGCTTCAGCCGAGGCCACATTTGCCCCAAGGCCGTGGCGCTGCAGGACATCCAGAACGACCCCGACCGTATCCGCCAGCCCATGCGCCGCATTGGCGAGCAATGGCAGGCCATCGCCTGGGAAGACGCGTTCGAGCTGGTAGCCGAGCGCATGAGCGCGATTCAGGCCGAGCATGGGCAGAATGCCGTGGCCGTCTATCAGGGCAATCCCAGCGTGCACAACTACGGGCTGATGACCCACAGCAACTACTTCCTCGGTCAGCTGAAAACCCGCAATAGGTTCTCCGCTACTTCGGTCGACCAGTTGCCGCACCACCTGACCAGTCACCTGATGTATGGCCACGGCCTGCTGATTCCGATTCCCGATATCGATCACACCGATTTCATGCTGATCCTTGGCGGCAATCCGCTGGCTTCCAACGGCAGCATCATGACGGTGCCGGATGTGGAAAAGCGCCTGAAGGCCATCCAGGCCCGAGGCGGCAAGCTGGTGGTGGTCGATCCGCGTCGCAGTGAGACCGCAGCCATCGCCGACCAGCATCTGTTCGTGCGCCCTGGCAGCGATGCCGCGTTGTTGCTGGCGCTGCTCAATACCCTGTTCGAGGAGGGCCTGACCCGTGACAGCCATCTGCCGGTGGAGGGCCTGGAGCAGGTGCGCGCGGCGATTGCCGGCTTCGATGCCGAAGCCATGAGCGCGCGCTGTGGCGTGCCGGCGCAAGCCATCCGCCAGTTGGCGCGCGACTTCGCGGCGGCGGACAAGGCGGTGTGCTACGGCCGCATGGGCGTTTCCACCCAGGCATTCGGCACCCTGTGCCAGTGGCTGGTGCAACTCATCAACCTGGTGACCGGCAATCTGGATCGCAGTGGCGGTGTGCTCTGCACCACGCCAGCGGTGGATCTGGTGGCGAGCACTTCGGGTGGGCATTTCAATCGCTGGCAGAGCCGGGTATCCGGGCTGCCGGAATACGGTGGTGAACTGCCGGTTTCGGCCCTGGCCGAGGAGATGCTGACCCCCGGCGAAGGGCAGGTTCGCGCCCTGGTCACGGTGGCCGGCAACCCGGTGCTGTCGACACCCAATGGCCGGCAGCTGGAGCAGGCGCTCGATGGTCTCGATTTCATGCTTTCGGTGGATTTCTACATCAACGAGACCACCCGTTACGCCGACCTGATCCTGCCGCCGACCGCGCCGCTGGAGCATGATCACTACGACACTACCTTCAATGTTTTCGCGGTGCGCAATGTCACCCGCTTCAACGAGGCAGTGCTGGCCAAGCCGGACGGCGCCTTGCACGACTGGGAAATCTTCGTCGGTCTGGCCAAGGCGTTCGCGACGCGCAATGGCCTTGAACTGAAGCCGACCCTGGCGCCGGAGCAGATGATCGACATGGGTTTGCGCTTCGGTCCCTACGGTGATCGCAGTGAACGCAAACTCAGCCTGGCCGCGCTGCGCGAGCAGCCGCACGGACTCGACCTGGGGCCGCTGCAGCCAAATCTGGGGGCGCGTCTGAAAACCCCGAGCAAGGCGTTGCAGGCCGCGCCTGAGCTGCTGCTGGCCGATCTGGCGCGTTTCGCCGAGCAGCAACAGCCCGCCGCGCATGAGCTACTGCTGATCGGTCGTCGCCATGTACGCAGCAACAACTCCTGGATGCACAACTATCACCGTCTGGTGAAGGGCAAACCGCGCCACCAATTGCTGATGAATCCGCAGGATCTGGCCAGTCGCGGTCTGGCCGATGGTCAGCGCGTACAGGTCCGTTCGCGGGTTGGCAGTATCGAGGTGGAAGTGGCCGCCAGCGACGAGGTGATGGCGGGTGTGGTCAGTCTGCCCCATGGTTGGGGCCATGCCCGACCGGGGGTGCAGATGGAGATCGCGAGTGCGCAACCAGGTGCCAGTGCCAATGACCTGACCGATGAGCGCCGGCTCGATGCCTTGTCCGGTAATGCGGTGCTCAATGGTGTGCCGGTGGAGGTGGTGGCTGCTTAGCCTGGATGCAATCGGGGGTCGCATCAAGACAATGTGACGACGGCAAGGCCGAGCATTATGCTCGGCTTTTCGCTACAATCGCGCCACCGTGGCGACCGTCGGGTCGCGAAGTCTATGCTGAGGTGCCCCCATGGATATCATCGAAACCATCAAAGAGCAGATCGCCAACAACACCGTTCTGCTGTACATGAAAGGCTCGCCCAATGCGCCGCAGTGTGGCTTCTCTGCCCGCGCTGCCCAGGTTGTGATGGGCTGCGGCGAGAAATTCGCCTACGTCGACATCCTGCAGAATCCGGAAATCCGCGCCAACCTGCCGAAGTACGCCAACTGGCCGACTTTCCCGCAGCTGTGGGTCGGTGGCGAGCTGGTCGGCGGTAGCGACATCCTTACCGAGATGTTCGAGAAGGGCGAGCTGCAGACCCTGATCAAGGACGCTGTAGGCAAAGCCGACGCCTGATCGCTGCGCTTGCAAAGCAAAGAACCCGCCTAGGCGGGTTCTTTCGTTTCTGCCAGATGCTCTCTATTTCTGCAGCCACTGGCCATTGAGCTGGATGAACTGGCCCTTGGGGGTACGCTCGATGGCCTTCTTGCCGGCGATGGCTTCCACGTCGCTCAGGCTGATGCCGTTGTCCTGGGCCACCTTCTGGTATTCGGCGCGACGCGCCTGGTTGATCAGGCGGGCGATTTCATCGGCCTGGCCGCCAGGTTTGACCACGCCGAGGTAGCCATTGGCCTGCTCGCCCAGTTGGCCGCTGGCCTTGGCGTCGCCGAGGGCGCTCATGGCCTGGTTGAGGTTCAGTGCGTAGGCCGGCAGGCTGAGGGTCAGTGCCAGTAGCAGGGTCGAAATGTATCGAATCATCGTCTCTCTCCGTGGAACCTTTTCACGCCGTAACGGCGGGCCTAAAACAGACCACTGTCTTCGTTGAATACGTTGTCCAGCGCCCTGTCCACCTTGATGTAGATCTCGTGCTCGACCTTGACGTTGAGGTTGATGTTGATCGGCTCGTTGGGCATGGCCAGCTGCACCGTCGGGGTACAGGCCTGGCAGAGCAGGCCCAGGCTCATGGCGACGAGGAGGCGGTACGTACGCATGGCGCTACTCCTTTGATTCTTGGGGGACACGCTGACGCATCCGTTGCTGAATCCGTTGCTGGATGATGTCGTTGACCTTGTCGGTCAGTTGCAGGCTGGCCAGCAGGGTCGGAATGTCTTCTTCCAGGTTGATGTTGAAGTGGATAGGCCGGCCCTGTTCGATGGCCGGGTTCTGTCCATGTAGACGCATACCGAGGCGCAGTGTGCCGGACGAATCATAGTCGAGGCTACTGCTGAGCAGGTCGTAGTGAAAATCCTCCAGCGCGTCGGTGACCAGCTTCATGCCCGGGTTGGCCAGGCCCATGGCGCGGATGCGTGGCGAGTGAAAGCGTAGGCGCCCGCCCGGTGCTCGTGCTTCGATCAGCCCCTGCTCGATGCTGATCGCCTCGCCCAGGCGCAGCGGCAGCGTGCCGTCGATCAGGCCATTACCCGCCAGCCCTTCGGCCGGATACACGCGAAACAGTTCTTGCAGATCCAGACCGCGAAGCTTCAGTGGCAGCAGCTGGCTGGGCCGCTCCAGCGCCCAGGTCGCCGGTTCCAGACTCAGGCTGCCACCAAGGATGCCCAGTTCCGCCCGCTGATGGCTGAGGCTGCCAGCCAGGGGGCGTTGCACGCTGGCCTGATAGCTGGCCTGCAGCTGCAAGGGGCCGAGGGCGATGCCCGGGTCGATCTGTTTCGCGCTCAGGCTCGGCAGCTCCAGCGTCAGGCGATCGCCCGCCAGTTGCAGGCGCAGCTCAGCGTCCACACCGCTCAGCGTGCTGCGGTCATAGATGCCTGCCAGACCCTTGCCGGTCAGGTTGGCCCGCAGGTGCAACGGCTGGCCAGTGGGCAGGCTGAGGTTGGCGTCGCCCTGGATGCGGCCGTTGTCCAGGGTCAGCAGCGCTGGCCAGCTGGCCAGGGTTCGTGCCAACGGGTTGCCTGCGCGCAGGAAGAGTTCGTCGAGCCTGGCGTTGAGCGTCAGCGCATTGGCTGTGTGGTCCAGGCCCAAGGTCATGCTCAGCCCCGAATCAGCCAGCAGGGCGCCTTCGAGTGTCTGGCTGGCGCTGTCTGCTGCTACCCGGCCTTGCCATTGCCAACCCTGCGCTTGCAGTTGCGGGTGTTGCAGGCTGTGTATGCGCAGTGCCAGCGGCCCGCTCAGTGTCGCTGAACTTGGAGCGCCAGCCAGTTCGAGAGCGCCGAGTGTCAGTCGAGTCTGCTGCAGCTGCAGATCGCCGCTGCGCAGCTGCTGGATAGTCAGGTGAGCGTCTTCGGCCAGGTTGAATTGCAGTTGTTGCGTGGTCGCGCTGCCGCTCAGGTCCAGTTTCAGCTGCAGATCATCGGCCCGGCTGCCTGCCAGATCCACGCGCTTGCTGCGGGCGTCGAGTTGCAACTGGCGTACGTTCAGCGACCAATCGGGGGCTTGTCGCAGGCCAAGCTCGGCGTTCGCCTGCAGCTCGAGTGCGCCCAGGCCGGTGAGCTTGAGTTGTACGGCCAGTTCGTTGTCGTGGCTGCTCTGCACTGGCGTCAGCCGCATCTGCAGATGGCTGGGTTGCAAGCCGCTCGGCAGCGTGGCCAGCCAGGCGGCGTCCTGCATGTCGAGTTGCAGGTTGCCGTGCAGCTTGCGTGCTTGCCAGGTGCCGCTGGCGTTGAGCAGGTCGAGCTGCAGTTCGCCGCTGAGCAGGCCCGCGCCGGGCAGCGGCCAGGGCTGCGGCAGCTGGGCGTCGACCCGCAGCCATCCAGGCGCGGCGAGCAACTCGCCGAACTCGCGGGTGGTCTGCGGCAGCTGCAGTTGCCACTGGGCAATGATCCCGGCCTGCTGCGGCGTCGTGGGCAGGTTGGTGGCGTCGAGTGGGGTCCATTCGCTCAGCCAGGTACCGACCCAGGCAATCTCCTGCAAAGGTGCGAGCAGCAGGTTGCCGGCCCATTGCAGTGCGTCGCCCTCGGCGCGTAGATCGCTGCGCAGCTCCATTTGCTGCTGATCGTCGAGGTGCAGGCTCATCTGTAGGTGGCGCGTGCGGTCTGGTGCTCTGCCCAGGCCCTGCCAGCGGGCATCTAGCTGTGCGCTGTGAGTCTCACGCTCAAGCTGCAGATGCAACTGCAAGGCATCGTCCAGATGCTGCAGGCTGAGGTTGCCGGCAAGCGTGCACAGGCCGCTGTGGCAGGGCAGCCGCGCCTGGGTGTCGCGTAGGTCGATCTGTCGCGGCAGCCATGGCAGGGTGTCGAGCACTGACTGGAAGAGGGCGTCGAGGTCGCTCTCGGTTGATGGCTGCGTCGCGGTCGATGCGGGTTGCCAGTCGATTTGCAGACCCTGGACAGCAAGGCGATAGCGTGGCGTCTCGCTGGCCAGCCAATCGAGTTGCAGCTGGCTGGCCTGCGCGTGCAACTCACCGCCCTGGCGCTGCGTCAGGCGCAAATCGTGCAGCTGCACACCGCGCCAGGACAGGCTCAGTCGCTGCCAGTCCAGTTCGATGTGTTGCTCCTTGAGCAGTTGCTGCACGCGGTAGCTGGCATAGCCGATCAGTAGCGACAGCAGCGCCAGAGTCGCCACGCAGATGCTCAGCCAGAAACGCCGGCGGCTCATGAATTCTCCTTGTCAGATGCCGTGAAGGGACGGTACCCCATGCTCGGGTAGGTGCCAAGCGGCTATCCGTGCTATTGTGTGTTTGCAGCTTTTATTATTTTATTTGTTCTAAACACGCGTAGGGGAACACGATGAGTGCAGTCACTCGCAGCCAGCCTGACGCCGATGCGGTACTGGCCAAGGCCTTGCTCAGTACCCGTGAACAGCTGGGGCTGACCCAGCAGGAGCTGGCCGATATCGTCGGTGTGCATCGCAGCGCCATCAGTCGCTGGGGTGAGCAGGGCGGTTTGCGACCGCAGAGCAAGACCGGTGAACTGGCCCTGCTGCTGATTCGCGCCTACCGCGCCCTGTTCGCCCTGTTCGGCGGCAACCAGCAGGACATGCGCCACTTTCTGCGCACCGAGAATCGCCATCTGGCCGGCGTGCCGCTGCAGCAGATGAGTCAGGTGCAGGGACTGGTGCGCGTCGTCGAGTATCTGGACGCCATTCGCGGCAAAGTCTGAGAGCCTGCTCAAAGCCTGCTGCGCGTCGGCCCTGCTGCGTTAAAAACAGACTCGGTGGGCCGTTTGCGGCCAACGCACGTTAGTGCGGCCCCGAAGGGGCGAGCGCAGCGAGTCATGCGAATGTACAAAAGTACAGTCGTCCGCGATTCCGACCGTTCCTCGCCTATTTTTGCCTTGCACGGCTCTAGCTCGCGATGCTTTGAGCAGGCTCTACGCTAATTGGAGGTATCGCCATGGACATCTGGCAACTATGCGACGGCGAGCGGCAGGTGCGACCGTTGCGCGGCAAACTGCTGCGCATGGTGGAAAGCCAGGCGCAGGTCGCGACCCTGCAACTGGTGGATAACCTCGCCGAGCAGGCGCTGCTCGAGGAGTTGCTCGAGAGCAGCAAGCCGCCACTGCCCGAAGCCAGCGAGCCTCTGCACTATCTGCTGAAGACGCCGTTTCGTTATCCACCGTTGCGCTGGGGGTCGCGCTTCGGCAACGTTTATGAGCCCAGCCTGTTCTACGCCGCACAGCGCCTGGAAACGGCGATGGCCGAGGCCGCCTATTACCGCTTCGTACTGTGGAACGGCATGGCTACGCCGCCGCCCAGTGGTCGCATCCTTTCCGAGCATTCCACCTTCGAGGCGCGTTATCGCGTCGAACGCGGTATCCAGCTTCACAAGCCGCCTTTCGATCAGCATGGCTCCCTGCTGGCTCATCCCAGCGATTACAGAGCGTCCCAGCGTCTCGGCACGGCGATGCGTGCAGCGGGTATCCAGGCCTTCGAGTACCGCTCGGCACGTTGCCCGGAGGGGGGCAGCAATGTCGCTCTCTACGTGCCCGCTGCCTTCGCGGAGAAGCGACCGCGCAATCTGACGGCCTGGTTGTGCGAAACCACGGCTGACTACGTGGCGTTCAAGCACGCGCAGACGCCCGATCAGCCACGACTGTTTCACTGGGAGCAGTTCCTGGTGCAGGGGCAGCTGCCGCGCCCCGCGTGAGCGCGGCGCTGGCCGTGCAGATGCCCCGAAACAGAGCGCTGCGCGGATATGCCGCAGAGAGTTGTGCACAAAGCTGGAGCGGGCTGTCACATCACTGTCAGAATCGCCGCTAAACGTTTGATTTTTCGTGGTTGTTTTTTAAGTCAATGAAAAATATGCATTTTTTTCATTGGTGAAAAAATCGTCAGTTTGACTGAGAGCCCCATAGCATAGGGTCTGTAAGGCATTTCTCCCAAGTTGTGCACGGAGTTATCCACAGCTTCTGTGGATTGTGAGGGAACTCTTTTCTGGTGTCGAAATCGTTCCGGCAGTCGGGGCTTTACCTTCAGAAAAAAAGGAGTAGAGTGGCGCGCCCCGGCACTCACCCCCCTGTTTTTTTATGCCTCGCGCTTTACCGTCTTCATCCTCCGCTGCCCGTCCAAGCTCTTCTCGTCTGCCCATGCGCGTTGCGCTTTGGCTGCTCGACAGTCCGCGTCTGGGACAAACGCCCAGCGTCAAGCGTATCGCTGGCAACCTGCTCAAGCAGCCGGCGCGCAAAGGCTGTGTACAAGCGCAAAGTCGGCTGGGCCAACTGCTCTGTCGCGATTGCGGCAATACCCGCGACCGCCGCATCGGCTTTGAACTGTTGCGTCAGGCGGCGCGAGCAGGTGACCGTGGTGCCCAGCTGGAACTGGAGCGTCTGTCGCGCTGACTGCGTGCTGGCCCTGTGTAAATCGCCGGCTGGGTATACTGCTCGGCGGCCAAACATGGAGCCTCTATGCCAATCGATCCCCTTTCTCTCGCCATTGGTGCTGTCGTCGCGCTGGTTCCGCTGTTGGCAGGCCTCTGGTCCTTGCAGCGCCGGCTGACTCGCGAGCAGGGCGAGCAGGCGCTGCTGCAGGAGCGCCTGGAGCATGCGCAGCTCAGCCAGACCGGGCTACTGGCGCAACTCGATGATTGCCGCGCCGAGCTGGCAGAAGTCAGCGAGATCAAGGTAGAGCAGCAGACCGAGCTGGCCGGGCTGCGCCGTGAGAACGAGTTGCTGCAGCAGGAGCGGCAGATCGCTCGTGAAGCCGCGCAGTCGTGGAATCAGCAGCGCGAGCGCAACGAGGCAGAGCTGCGCCGGCTCAGCGCCGAATGTGCAGCGCTGGCCGCCGAGCTGCAGGAGAACCGCGACAACCAGCAACAGCGCCTGGATGACCTGCAGGGCGCACGCAACGAACTGCGCGCGCAGTTCTCCGAGCTGGCGACGAAGATCTTCGATGAGCGCGAGCAGCGTTTTGCCGAGAACAGTCAGCAGCGCCTCGGCCAGCTGCTCGATCCACTCAAGGAACGCATCCAGGCATTCGAGAAACGCGTCGACGAGAGTTATCAGCAAGAAGCGCGCGAGCGTTTTTCCCTGAGCAAGGAGCTGGAGCGTCTGCAGCAGCTCAATCAGCGTCTGGGCGATGAGGCGACCAACCTGACTCGCGCGCTGAAAGGGCAGAAGACCCAGGGCAACTGGGGTGAGCTGGTGCTGGAGCGGGTGCTAGAGCATGCCGGTCTGGAGAAGGGCCGCGAGTACCAGACCCAGGTGAGCCTCAAGGGCGCCGGCGGTGAGCGTTTCCAGCCTGACGTGCTGATTCGCCTGCCGGGCGACAGGCAGGTGATCGTCGACGCCAAGGTCAGCCTCAGCGCCTATCAGCAATATGTCGCGGCGGTCGACGAGCCGATTCGCCAGCAGGCGCTCAAGCAGCACCTGCTTTCTGTACGCAGTCACCTCAAGGGGCTCTCCGGTAAGGACTACCAGCGCCTGGAAGGGCTGCACAGCCTGGATTTCGTTCTGCTCTTCGTTCCCATCGAAGCGGCTTTCGCTGCGGCATTGCAGGCCGAGCCGGATCTGTTTCAGGAAGCCTTCGAGCAACAGGTGGTGATCGTCAGCCCGACCACCTTGCTGGCCACGCTGCGAGTGATCGACAGCCTCTGGCGCCAGGAGCGCCAGGGCCAGAACGCCCGTGAGATCGCCGAACGTGCGGGGCAGCTATATGACAAGTTCGTCGCCTTCGTTGCCGATCTGGACGAGATGGGCAGTCGCTTGCAGCAGCTGGACAAGGCCTACGCCAGTGCTCGCAACAAGCTGGTCGACGGTCGCGGCAACCTGGTCGGCCGTGTGGAAAACCTCAAGCTGCTGGGGGCTCGTGCCAGCAAGAGCCTGCCGTCGGAGCTGCTGGAGCGTTCAGCCGACCTGCCGGCACTGGACGAACTGGGCGAGTGAGAGCGCCCTTGGCCCGCTATCGCAGCGGCGCTTGCTGGGGTTTCCTCATTGACGAGTCGGCCTGCTCCAGCCTGTTCACATAGTCACGCAGCCAGCCGGCCAGGGCGCTGGGCTCGGCCAGCAATTGCCAATGGCCGGCATGAACTTTGCGGCGGCTCAGCAGTGGCGCCCAGTGCTGCAGGTCCTCGAACAGCTGTGGGCGCACGAAGCGGTCGTTCAGTGGCACGATCAGTTGCACCGGTACGCGGGTGCTGCGTGAGCGAGGTCTGAGCAGGCTGCGGATGAAGTTGGCGCGATACAGCTGCACGCCGCGCATGCCGTCTGCGCGCTGCGTAGGGCTCGGCGGCAGATGACGTATGCCTTCGAGTCGACGCAGCAGCCAGGGCCAGGCGCGATCCAGCCCCAGGCGCCAGCACAATTCCGGCAGCAGTGGGATATGGAAGAAGGCGATGTACCAGGAACTGAGCACCTGCCTCAGCGCCTGCAACAGTGCATCAGGACGACGCAAACTCAGGCGCTCGCGCAGCCAGTGGCCGACATGGTCGAGGCAGGGGCCGGAGAGGCTGGTGTAGGACGCCAGCAGCGGCTGGATGCGCGCTTCTGTCACCGCTTCCCAGCTCTGGATCGAGCCCCAGTCATGGGCGACCAGGTGCACCCGGCGACCTGCGCTGGTGGCGTGGATGACCGCTTCAAGATCGCCTGCCAAGCGCTCCAGTCGATAGTCATGCAGGCGCTTCGGTACCTGCGACGCGCCGCAGCCACGCACGTCGTAGGCGACGATGCGGTAGTCGGCAGCCAGTTCATGGATCAGCGGCAGCCAGATCTCGTGGCTGTCCGGATAACCGTGTACCAGCAGCAGAGTCGGCGCGTCGGCCTTGTCCCAGATGTAGGTGCACAGACGCAGGCCTTGGCTGTTCACGTCCAACTGTCGTGGTGGCCGTTCGTGGCGTTGCAGTGGCGCGTTCATCGAAGGACGCCGGGGTGATGGGCGGGCGAGAACATGGCAGGCTCCGGAATATGACAATTACATTGTTTGATGTCATCGTCATTGTTGAGCGCCATGTTGCCTTTGCCTAGCCATGCGCACTGGCCCTAAGGCCTGCGTTACTTCGTTACCTGAACTGCCCGGGCCGCTCTGTTAAGAGGCTTGGCGGTGGGCTTGGGCGGTTGCTTGTCGGAGTGCGGTCGTGCAAGTCCAGCCCTTGGTTGGGGCCAGCGCTGCGGTTGGCGGGGGCTCCGCTCGGGACTATGATCGGCGCATGACTGACGTTTCCCTGTTCTTCCAGCGCCTGCTCGGCAGCGCTGCCCCGATGGCTGCGGCGGTTGCCGCCGAATATACGGTCGACGAACTGGCACGGGCGGCGCAGACCACCGTGCGTAACGTGCGCGCCTATCAGGACCGCGGCTTGCTGTCGCCGCCGGAGCGCCGCGGGCGTGTCGGCATATACAGCGGCGAGCATCTGGCGCGTCTGCAGCTGATCGGCCAACTGCTGGAGCGCGGCTACAGCATCGCCAGCATCCGCGAACTGTTCGACGCCTGGGCCCAGGGCCGTGATCTCGCCCACGTGCTGGGGCTCGACCAGGCCATCCGCGGCCCCGGTGAGCCCGAGCAACCCGGGCGCCTGGAGTTCGCCGAGCTGCAGGCGATCTTCGCTGACGATCTGGATGACGCGATGATCGAACGAGCCATGGCCATGGGCCTGCTGCAGTTCGCCGGTGACCATCTCTGCGTGCCCAGCCCGCGCTTGTTCGCTGCGGGTGTCGAGTTGTACCGCGCCGGCATCTCATTGCCGGCGCTACTCGATGAGCTGGAGTCGATTCGTCGGCACGTCGAGCAGGTATCCACCGGTATCGTGCAGATGATCGTCGGCCATCTGGTCAATCCGCTGCTGCAGAGTTCGCTGCCTCGCGTCGATCAGCTGGAAGGGCTCAGCGCCCAACTGCTGCAACTGCGGCCGCTGGTCGAGCAGGTGGTCGAGGCGGAGCTGGCGCGCGGCCTGCCGGTGGCGGCCAACCGCGAACTGAGCGAGCGGGTGCATCAACTGCTGCAGGGGTTCCTGCAGCGCGGTTGATGCCCGTCGGGTGCCAGTACTCCTTAGCCGCGCAGCACCAGATGGCGGCTCAGCAGAGCGCGCAGGGCGGCTGGCTTGACCGGCTTGGGCAGGTAGTCGAGGCCGGCGGCATGCACTTCGGTGATCAGCTCGGGACGGCCGTCGGCGCTGATCACCACACCGGGTACCGGCTCGCCCATGCGGGTGCGTAGCCAGGCCATGAGTTCGGTGCCGGTTTCGCCCTCGTCGAGGTGATAGTCGACCAGCGCCAGTTGCGGATGCACGTTCTCGCTGAGCAGGTGTTCGCATTCCAGGCGATTGCGCGCCGTCCATACCTGGCAGCCCCAGCGTGACAGCAGGCTGTGCATGCCGGTGAGAATGCTGTCCTCGTTGTCGATACAGATCACCTGGGTGCCCTGCAGCGGTTGGCCATCTACGGTCGGCGCGCTGGTGCTCTGCGGTTTCGTCGCCGGTCTTCTCGCCAGTGGCACGCTGACGCTGAACACGCTGCCCTTGCCCGGCCAGGAGCGCACCTCCAGGCGGTGGCTGAGCACGCGGCACAGCCCGTCGGCAATCGCCAGGCCCAAGCCCAGGCCTTTCTCGGCGCGCGTCTGGTGGCTGTCGAGGCGCTTGAATTCTTCGAAGATCACCTTGCGCTTATCCTCGGGGATGCCCATGCCGCGATCCCACACCTCCAGGCGCAACTGCTCGCCCTCGCGCCGTACACCCAGCACCACGCGGCCCTTGGCGTAGCGGAAGGCATTGGTCAGGAAGTTCTGCAAGACCCGGCGCAGCAGCTTGATGTCGCTGTCGATCCACTGCCGGCTGCCACGTACGCGCAGGTCGATGCCCTGCTCGGCAGCCAGTACGCCGAACTCGGCGGCGAGGGTGTCGAACAGGTTGGCCAGGGCGAAAGGATGGCGGTCCGGGGTGATCCGGCCGTTTTCCAGGCGCGAGATGTCCAGCAGGTCGGTGATCAGGTCCTCGGCCGAACGCAGCGAACTGTCCAGGTGACGGACCAGCTCCTGGGCCTCGCCGGGCAGGGCGTCGTCCTGGTGGGACAGCGCTGCGGAGAACAGACGAGCGGCGTTGAGCGGTTGCATCAGGTCATGGCTGACTGCGGCGAGAAAGCGCGTTTTCGACTGGTTGGCGGCTTCGGCGTGGGACTTGGCCTCGGTCAGCGCCTGGTTCAGCTTCGACAGTTCATGGGTCCGTTCGGCAACCCGCTGTTCGAGGCTTTCGTTGGCGTCCTTGAGGGCGCGCTCGGCTTCGCGGAACTCGGTGATGTCGGTGAAACTCATGACGAAACCACCGCCCGGCATCGGGTTGCCGATCAGCTCGATCACCCGGCCGTTGGGGAATACCCGCTCATAGCTGTGCGCGGTGCCCTGGCGCATCCAGTACAGGCGCTTGGCGACGTTCTCTTCCAGGTCGCCGCCGCCGAGCATGCCGCGCTCGGCATTGAAGCGGATGATCTCGGCAATCGGCCGGCCGACGTAGATCAAGCCTTCGGGGTACTCGAACAGCTCCAGATAACGGTGGTTCCAGGCCACCAGGCGCAGGTTCTGGTCGACCACGCTGATGCCCTGGGTGATGTTCTCGATCGCGCCCTGCAGCAGGGCCCGGTTGAACTGCAGCACCTCACTGGCTTCGTCGACGATGCGCACCACGTCTTCGACCTGCATCTCGCGGCCTTCGATGGCGGCCTTGACTACCGCACGGGTCGAGGAGGCGCCCAGCACACCGGCGAGCAGGCGTTCGGTGTGGGCGATCCACTCGCTGTTCGCCGGCTGGTTGGGGTCGAAGTCCTTGCCTTTGCCCTGGTGCAGGGCAAAACGGGTGAAGCTCTGACGGGCGCGTTCTTCGCCGACGAAGCGGCTGGAGAGCATCAGCAGGTCCGCCACCTGGACGGCCAACAGGCTGCGGTTGCTCGGTTTGGTACCCAGGTCATGGCCGATGAAGCGCCCGGCCTGCCAATGTTCGGAGACGCGTGTGCGCGAGAACCAGGAAACCCAGGCGAACAACAGCATGTTGCCGGCCAGCGAAAGCACCACGCCGCGTGTCAGCGGGTCGACCTGCAGGCCGATGGGGGCGTGGAGCAGGGCCGTGAGCCCGGGGAAGCTTTCCAGCGACCATCCCATGCCACGTGCCGCCAGCGGTAGCACCAGGGTGTAGAACCAGAGCAAGGCGCCGAAGATCAGGCCGGCGAACACGCCACGGCGGTTGGCCTGCTTCCACACCAGTGCACCGAACATGGCCGGTGCCAGCTGGCCGATGGCGGCGAACGAGACCTGGCCGATGGTCGCCAGGCTGGTTCCCTCGCCGAGCAGGCGATAGCAGACGTAGGCCAGCAGCAGGATCAGCACGATGCTGACCCGCCGGGCGGTGAGCATCCATTGGCGGAAGGCCTCGAACGGCCGTTCGGTACTTTGCCGGCGTAACAGCCAGGGCAGCAGCATGTCGTTGGAGATCATGGTCGACAGCGCCACCGAGGCGACGATCACCATGCCGGTGGCGGCCGATGCACCGCCGATGAAGGCCAGCACCGCCAGACCCGGGTGGGCTTCGGCCAGGGGCAGGCTGATGACGAAGGAGTCCGGTGTCACGCCGGCCGGCAGCAGCATCTGCCCGGCGAGGGCGATGGGGACGACGAACAGCACGGCCAGCACCAGATAAGCCGGGAATACCCAGCGCGCCAGGCGCAGGTCCTTGGGTTCGATGTTCTCCACCACGGTGACATGGAACTGCCGCGGCAGGCAGACGATAGCGATCATCGCCATGCCGGTCTGCACCAGCATCGCTGGCCAGTTCACCGCCTCGTTCCAGAAGTCGTCCAGCTCGGCGGTGTTGTGCGCCTGCTCCAGCAGGTCGTTGAAACCGTTGTACAGGCCGAAGGTGACGAAGGCGCCCACGGCCAGGAACGCCAACAGCTTGACCAGCGATTCGAAGGCAATCGCCAGCACCATGCCGCGGTGGTGCTCGGTGACGTCGAGGTTGCGGGTGCCGAACAAGATGGTGAACAGCGCCAGTGCCAGCGACACGATCAGTGCCGTGTCCTGGGCGCTGGTGCCGGTGTCCAGCGCGTGCTCGCCGATCAACAGATTGACCCCGAGCACGATGCCCTTGAGCTGCAGGGCGATGTAGGGCAGCACGCCGACCAGGCAGATCAGCGCCACGACGATGGCCAGCGACTGCGACTTGCCATAGCGCGCGGCGATGAAGTCGGCGATGGAGGTGATGTTCTCCTGTTTGCTGATCATCACCATCTTCTGCAGCACCCAGGGCATGGTCAGCAGCAGAATGATCGGGCCCAGGTAGATCGGCAGGAACGACCAGAGTTGTTCGGCGGCCTGGCCGACGGCGCCGAAGAAGGTCCAGCTGGTGCAGTAAACAGCCAGCGACAGCGAGTACACCCAGGCGCGGATCTTCGGCGGCATGGGCGCGCTACGGCGGTCGCCATAGAAGGCGATGGAGAAAAGAACGGCCATGTAGATGAGGGCGACCGCGGCGATCAACCCAGGGGACAGCGACATGCAGACTCCGAAACGCACAGTGGGACGAACTGAGCCTGGCCGCCGAGGCGAGGCCGATGCTGATCAGTGTTGCACAAAGCCAGGCGCTGTCGGCTGCGACCAAGGTCGCAGGGCGGTTCGCGTGCTTTGCGACGACGCTCGATTGTGCCGCAGCGCTGGGGCTGATAGCGTGCTCTGTTTGCGACTCTGTCCGAGGAAGGACCCTATGTTCAAGCCGCAACTGGTGACGTTGCAACGGGGCGCCCTGCGCCTGGAACCGCTGTCCGATGCCGACATACCGGCGCTGGTGGCGCTGGCCGAAAGCAATCGTGAGGAGCTGCTGTACATGAGCGGCACCCAGCGACTGGACTGGTACCGCAGCGCCCTGGCCGATCTGCGTGAGCTGCGCGCGTTGCCGTTCGTCATTCGCCTGGGTGACGAACTGGTCGGCACCACGCGCTTCGCTGAGTTCATGAACAACCTGCCGGCCTGCGAGATCGGCTGGACCTGGCTCGATCGCAGCCAGCATGGCACCGGCCTGAATACCACCATCAAGTACCTGATGCTCAAGCATGCTTTCGACAACTGGGGCATGGTGCGCGTGCAGTTGAAGACCGCCGGCAGCAACCTGCGCTCGCAACGCGCCATCGAGAAGCTTGGCGCGGTCCGTGAAGGGCTGCTGCGCAACCATCGCCGGCTGGCCGATGGCCGCCTCGACGATACCGTGCTGTACAGCATCACTGACCAGGAATGGCCGGCCTTGCGCGAGGCGATGGAGGCAGGCTTCGGCGCTTGAGCAGCATGCAGACTCGTGAGCAGACCCGCTTCTGGCAAGCCTCCGCATTGAGTGGGGTCGAGCTGTTGCAGGCGCACTACCTCGAGCAGCGTTTCGCGCCGCACGTGCATGAAGGCTTCGTGTTTACCGTGATCGAGCATGGTGCCCAGCGTTTTCATCATCGCGGCAGCGATCACCTGGCGCCGCAGGGCAGCATGGTGCTGATCAACCCGGACGAAGTGCACACCGGCTCCAAGGCGCACGAAGACGGGTGGCGTTATCGCGGTTTCTATCCCGACAACGCCCAGGTACTGGGCGCGCTGCAGGAGCTGGACCTGGCCAGGGCCGGGATGCCGTCGTTTTCCTTCAGCGTGTTGCACGACCCGCGCTTGCACGCGGCCTTTCTGCAACTGCATCAGTTGCTCGAGCATGGCGCCGAGGCATTGCAGCAGCAATTGGCCTGGCGTGAAGCGATTCTATTGCTGTTCCAGCACCATGCGCGGCTTGCCGAGCCTCGAGCAGCCGGGCGTGAGCCCTGGGCGGTGTCCTGTGCCAAGCAGATGCTGGCCGAGCGGCTGGTCGAACCGCCCTCGCTGGAGGAGTTGGCCGCCGCGGTCAATCTTTCGCCCTTCCACTTCGCCCGCGTCTTTCGCCGTGCAACGGGCCTGCCGCCACATGCCTGGCTCAAGCAGCGCCGTCTGGAGCAGGCGCGGGCGCTACTCAAGAGTGGCTGCGCGGCGGTTGCCGTGGCGATGCAATTGGGCTTTGCCGATCAGAGCCATCTGTCGCGCCAGTTCAAGCAAGCCTATGGTGTGAGCCCCGGCGAGTACCGCAGCGCGGTGGCCCGGAGCTGACCGCAGGAATAAAAAGATTCTTCGCATTTTCGCGGGGAGGATACGTTGACACCGGACTGGCAATTACGTGTTAGCTGTCGATGACTTGGCACTCTCCATTAGCGCGCGGCCTGGTCTGATGGGTTTCGCCCCTTACGGGCGACTTACTTTCTTTGCTTGTGCAAAGAAAGTAAGCAAAGAAACACACCCCTGCATACGAGCTAGGCGCCCCCGCCCTGCTGCGCCGGGGTTCCCTCCTTCCATCACCGCTCCAGGGGTACGCTGCGAAGGGCCATCCCTGGCCCATCGCAGCTCTCGCGACATCCATGTCGCTCAACCCCTTCCACGGTGATTCCACTCGGCCTCCTGAAGGGGACTTGGGCGTCGTCTGTGAAATCGCGCGTCAAGAGCAAAAGCCAAACGCTACCGACTTTGATCTTCCGGAGATGTCGCAAGCTTGCGACCGGCCCCCGGAGCAGCACCGGAACGAGGAAACGCAGCGAAGCGGAGTAACAGCCGAAAGGCTGGCCCGCAGGGTGAGCGAAGCGAATCAAGTTTCGCGTAGCGAAACCCGGATGTCGGGGTGCCCTTCTTTGGCACACCTTTCTTGGGCAAGCAAAGAAACGCAGCGAAGCGCAGTAACAGCCGCAGGCTGGCCCGAAGGGTGAGCGTAGCGAATCAAGGTGTGGCGCCCGTAAGGGGCGCAACCCAAACGTTCAGCGCACGCGGTAACGGATATTGCTAAGCCCGTGAGCAATACGCACACAAACTTGCCAGTCCGGTATCAACTCGCACATTCCCCAAACTATGCGAAGAGCCAAAAAAAAGCCGGCACTCCTTGCGGGGTGCCGGCTTTTCAACCTGCGGCGTCGATCAGAACTCGTGATCGGCAGTGTCAGGGTTCAGGTCGCTGATGCCCAGCTTGCCGGCAGCCTGCTCGATGGCACCGGTCTGCTTGACCAAGGCGGCGATGGCATCGCGCACCAGTTGCTGGCCTTCGGCGTTGTCGGCCGCGATCAGTTGGTCGAAGTGCACGTTGTTCTTCTCGGCGCTGTCGACCAGGGCCTGCAGCTTGGCTTCGGTGTCCTGCAGGTCGGCCTTGAGCGTCGTGTCGGCCTGAGCATCGGCCTTGGCCACCAGCTCGGACAGGCTCGGACCGGTCAGGGTGGTGCCGTCGACCTTCTTGTACTCGCCCAGGTAGACGTTGCGAATGCCCTTGCCGTTGTAGAAGTGCGAGTTATGGGTGTTGTCGCTGAAGCAGTCGTGCTCGTCTTCGGTGGAGTTGGCTTCCAGCGCGACCTTCATGCGTTCGCCAGCCAGTTCGCCGAGCGACAGGCTGCCCATGCCGAACAGCATCTTGCGCAGGCCGTTCTCGCCCGAGTCGGCGACCAGCTCGCTGCGGTAGTTGCCTTCAACGCCGTCTTTCCACTGCTCGACCATGTCGTTCAGGTCGCTGACCAGCAGGTCGGTGGCTGCCTTGAGGAAGGCACGGCGGCGCTCGTTGTGGCCGCCGGTGGCGCTTTCACCTACCACGTAATCGGTGTAGGGACGCTCGCCGGCGCCTGGGTTGGTGCCGTTGAGGTCCTGGCCCCAGAGCAGGAATTCGATGGCGTGGTAGCCGGTAGCCACGTTGGCTTCGGAGCCGCCCAGCTCATTCAGGCTGGCCAGCAGCTCGCCATTGATCTCGGTGACGTCGATCTTGTCTTCGCCGACCTGGATCTCGGTGTTGGCGATGATGTTGGCCTGCGCGCCCGGGTTGCCCAGCGCATGCTGGTAGTCGTCGGCGACGTAGTCGATCAGGCCTTCGTCCAGCGGCCAGGCATTGAGCTGACCTTCCCACTCGTCGACCACCGGGTTGCCGAAACGGAACACTTCGCTCTGCATGTACGGCACGCGGGCGGCCAGCCAGGCTTCGCGCGCGGCCTTCAGGGTCGCCTCGCTGGGATCGGCAAGCAGGGCATCGACAGCGCTTTGCAGGGCTTTGCCGGTGCTGGCGGCGTCGCTGAACACGGCCAGGGCCAGGTCGGCGTAATGGTTGACCACGGCCTTGGCCGCCGCCTCGTCGACCTTGCCTGCAGCTGGGGCCGCGTTCTCGGTGGTGGCAGCAGGGGTGGCTGCCTGGGTGGCAGGGGCTTTGTCTTCGCCACAGCCAGCGAGGGAAATGGCGATGGCCAGCAGGCTGGCGGAGGCCAGGGGCATACGAATCATGGCGGGGTCCTTTGCGTGTCGAAATGTGGACGGTACTCAGAGGTACCTGAAAAACTGCAACATAATGCAAATGTTTCGCATTATGTGTAAAGGCCATTATTCGTTGCTGTGCGGGATATCGCTGCCGAGGCGCCGCGCTGCCGTTAGAATGCCAGTACCTGAATCGCAGTTCTGCATGGAGAAAACTGCATGAGCCTGACCGCCGTGATCGTCATCGTTGTCCTCGTTCTGCTCGGCGCCTATGCGGTGTCGCTGTACAACGGTCTGGTGCGCCTCAAGCATGGCGTGAGCAAGGCCTGGTCGAACATCGATGTGCTGCTCAAGCAGCGGCATGACGAGCTGCCCAAGCTGGTAGAGACCTGCAAGCAGTACATGCAGTACGAAGGCTCGACCCTGGAGCGGGTGATTGCCGCGCGCAGCGCCGTTGCCAGCGCGCGTGAGCAGCAGGATGTCAGTGCCCTGGGCAAGGCCGAGAGCGGCCTGCGCGCGGGCCTCGGTCAACTGTTCGCACTGGCCGAGAACTACCCCGAGCTGAAGGCCAACGACAGCTTCCAGCACCTGCAGCAACGCATCAGCGGCCTGGAAAACGGTATTGCCGACCGCCGCGAGCTTTACAACGAAGCGGTCAATCTGAATAACGTGCGTATCGAGCAGTTCCCCGACGTACTCATCGCGCGCATGTTCAACTTCCAGGCGGCCGATCTGCTGGTGTTCAGTGAGGCGGAAAAAGCCGACGTCGATCTGAAGTCGCTGTTCAACTGAGCGCCTGCCGATGTTGCAGGTCGACCCTTTCGGCTTCTTCTTCACGCTCACCCTGACCCTTGGCGCCTGCCTGGCTGGCGCCTGGTGGTGCCTGCGGCGCTGGTCGCAGGCGCGTCATCTGCTCGACACGCCGACCTCGAAGATTCGCTCGGCGGCGCAGGGTTACGTCGAGCTCTATGGTGTGCTCGAAGAGCTGCCGGACATGCAACTGCGTGGACCTCTGACCGGTAAACCCTGCCTGTGGTGGCGCTTTCGCATCGAGGAGTACCGTTCCAGTGGCAAGAAGCGCAGCTGGCGGGTCGTCGAGAGTGGCGCCAGCGACGCCTGGCTGCGCTTGGTCGATGGTACCGGCGAATGCTTGATAGACCCTCGTGGTGCCGAGATTCGTGCTGCGGTGCGCGAAGTCTGGGAGGGCAATCTGCGGCATCCGTTGGGCCCGGCCAAGACCGGGTTGTTTGGCTTTCTCAGCAGCGGCCAGCGTTATCGCTACAGCGAGGAGCGCTTCCATAGCGGCCAGCCGTTGTATGCCATCGGTGATTTTTGCACACGAGGTGCGGCGCAGCAGGGGTTCGACAGGCATGCCGCGCAAGGCGAGGTGATCCGCGAATGGAAGGGCGATTACGCCGGTCTTTTGCGACGTTTCGACAGTGACGGCAACGGCGAACTCGACGAGCAGGAGTGGAATCGCGTGCGACTTGCGGCGCAGCTGGAGGCCGAGGACAGGCATCGGCAAAAGGCATCCGAGCCGGCGCGGCATCATATGGCCAAACCCGGCGAACGCCAGCCGTTCATTCTTTCCAACAGCGGAGAGGACGAGCTGGCCCGCAGCTTCTATTGGCAAGCCGCCGGGGGCGCTGTGCTGTGCCTGGCCGGGGCACTGGCCACTGCCTGGTTATTGGGCGTGCAGAACTGGTGAGCCGGTTATTGCGCTCAAACGAAAACGCCGCGACAGATCGCGGCGTTTTCCTCGGAGAGGATCACAGCGTTGCGGCGGAACTCAGGCGCCTTGCCTGCTTGAGGAACAGGGTCAGTTCGCGAGCTGGCAGCGGTTTGCTGTAGAAGTAGCCCTGACCCTCGTGGCAACCCTGGGCAATGATGTAGGCCTCCTGCTCGGCGGTTTCCACACCTTCGGCGATGACCTGCATGCCCAGGCTCTTGCCCAGCTGGATGATGGCGCGAACGATGGTGGCGTCGTCTTCGTCCTCGAGCAGATCCTGGACGAAGCTCTTGTCGATCTTGATCTTGTCCAGCGGCAGGCTCTTCAGATAGCTCAGCGACGAATAGCCGGTGCCGAAGTCGTCGATGGCGATCAGCGCGCCGGAGCGGCGCAGGCTGAGCAGGTGCTGGGCCGCGGTGCTGATGTCTTCCATCAGGCCGGTCTCGGTCACTTCCAGCTCGAGGCTCTTCGGTGGCAGGCGATAGACCTGCATCAGGTTGTTGACCACGCGCGGCAGTTCAGCATGGTGCAGCTGCACCGTGGACAGGTTGATGGCCATGCGCAGGTCGCTGAACCCCTGGTCATGCCATTCGCGCAGCTGGCGGCAGGTCTGGTCGAGAATCCACTCGCCGATGGGAATGATGGTGCCGTTCTGCTCCGCCAGCGGGATGAACAGGTCCGGCGCGACGAAGCCATGTTGCGGATGCTGCCAGCGCAGCAACGCTTCGACGCCAACCACGCGATGGTCGCGGTAGTCCACCTGGGGCTGATAGACCAGATGCAGCTGGTTCTGCGCCAGGGCATCGCGCAGGTCCTTTTCCAGCTCGCGGCGACGGCGCATCTCGCTGTCGACGCTGGCGATGTAGAACTGGTAGCGGTTGCGCGAGCGGCTCTTGGCCAGGGTCATGGTCTGCTCGGCTTTCTGCAGCAGCTTCTCGGTGCTGTCGCCGTCTTCGGGGAACAGGGTGATGCCGATGGTGGCGCGCAAACGTACTTCGTGCTGATCGAGCTGGAAGGGCAGTTCCAGATCGTCGAGCACGCTCTGCGCCAGTTCCGCGGCCTCGTAAGGTTGCTCGATATCGGCCTGCACCAGGGCGAACTGATCGCCACCGAGACGGGCCAGGGCGCCAAGGCGGCCACTGTGGCTGCGCAGGCGGTCGGACAGCGCCAGCAGCAGCTGATCACCGCTCTGATAGCTGAACTGCTCGTTGATGCCCTTGAAGTCATCCAGGCCGACGCACAGAACAGCGACACGACGCTGCAGGCGACCGGCGTCTTCGAGAATCTGGTCGAGCTGCTGTTGCAGCTGCTGGCGATTGGGCAGGCCGGTGAGGAAGTCGTATTGCGCCATGCGCAGCAGGCTGTTCTCGGCCTCACGGCGCAGGTGAGTGTTGCGTTCGATAGAGGAGAGCAACTGGTTGGCGGTATTGATCCACAAGCCCAGCTCGTTCTTCTCGTTGCCCTTGAGCATGGGCAGCTTGTGCTCGCTGGGGCGGTCGGGGTTGATGTTGGTGAGGTGCTCGATGATCTGAGAAAGAGGCTTGGTCAGTAGCCAGTGATAGACCAGATAGAGCACCAGGCCCATGGCCATGGCGCGTAGCACGCCGGAGATGAAGATGATCACCGAGTTGGTGACGAAACTCTCGCCGTAGGGCGCAGTGTCGAGGGTGATGTTGAGGTCGCCGTAGTACTCGCTGTAGGGGCCGCGACCTACCAGTTTGGTGGAGAAATGCTGCTCCTGGCCAAGGATCGGATCGGTCAGCCAGCGCGTGGGAATCTGCGCCAGATCCCGCGTGCGTTCGGCAAGCATCGGTTCGTTGGGGTGGCCGATGGCGGCGTAGCGTACGGACTCGTGCTGGAACAGCCCCTCGATCACCTGCATGCCCATTTCCCGGTCCAGGCTGTACACCGCCTGGGTCGAGGGATCACGGAACATGCCGAGGATGCGCTGAGCATCGTTGGAGACGGCCTGACGCGTCTTGTAGGCATCGAACACGATTTGCGCGCAGCTCAACACCACCCCGACCACCAGTGCTGAAAGCAGCACCACACGGAGCAACTTGAGTGACAAGCTGTTTTTCAAATCCAGCTTCAAAGGCAATTCCTTATGTCGATGCTTACAGCGTCAGTCAGACGAGAGTATTGGCAATCTAATCTTGGCCGTCAAAGGGCCATCACCTCTGGTGGCACTTTTTATTCCTCAAGGGTCGCTCCTGGTGCGAGTCGACGTCTTCAGCGCAATTCCTTGCTCTGTGTCGGTGCGATGGTGACCGACTTGAGCGCCCTTGGTGGTATTGGCCGCGTTTCGTCGTGGCGTCCGCTGTAGCGCAGTTTGTCGCCTGATTCGAGGCTGGCACAAGAGTTGCGAACGTCGGGCATCGCACAGGAGGGAACCGTGATGAAAACGCTCATGCTGTTGCTCGTCGTTATCAGCTTTGCCCCGCAGGCTCAGGCTGCCAGTGAAGAGGCTGCCAATACGGCCTGGCTGGTCTTGGCCAGTGTGCTGGTGTTCTTCATGCAAGCGGGGTTCGCCTTGCTGGAGAGTGGCATGGCGCGGGCCAAGAACGCCGTCAACGTGATGATGAAGAATTACATGGACTGTTGTGTTGGCGGCATCGTGTTCTGGCTGTTCGGCTTTGGTCTGATGTTCGGCGCCAATGTCACTGGCTGGTTCGGTATGAGTCATTTCGCCCCCAACGCGGGTGAACCCTGGGATTACACCTTCCTGTTGTTTCAGATGATGTTCGCCGCCACCGCTGCGACCATTGCCAGCGGGGCGATGGCTGAGCGTACGCGCTACGGTGCCTACCTGATCGGTGCGCTGCTGATCAGCGGTGTGATCTACCCGATATTCGGCAGTTGGGTGTGGGGCGGCCTGTATGGTGGTCAGGGCTGGTTGGCCAAGCTCGGCTTCATCGACTTCGCGGGGTCGACCGTGGTGCACAGCATCGGTGCCTGGTGTGCGCTGGCGGGGATTCTGGTGCTTGGCCCGCGTCTTGGTCGCTTCGCCCCCGATGGCAAGGCGCGTCTGATTCCGGGGCACAATCTCGGTCTGGTGGCATTGGGCGGTTTCATCCTCTGGGTCGGTTGGTTCGGTTTCAACGCTGGCAGCAACCTGAAAGTCAGCAGCAGCCTTGGGCTGATTGCCCTGAATACCCATCTGGCCGCAATCGCTGGCGCGCTCGGCGCTCTACTGGCGCAACGCAGCGCGGCCAGCCCAGTGCTGTTGACCACCACGGTGAACGGTTCGATTGGCGGGCTGGTGGGTATCACCGCCGGCTGTGCCAGCATGGCGCCTGGCTTCGCGTTGCTCAGCGGGCTGGTTGCCGGCTTCGTGGTGGTGTACGGCATGCGCTTGCTCGATCGTATGCGGCTCGACGATGTCGTCGGTGCGATTCCGGTCCATGGGTTCGCCGGCATTTGGGGCACGTTGGCGGCGGGACTGTTCTATCAGGGCGATCTGTTCAACTGGGAGCGTGTCGCCGTGCAGGCATTGGGCGCGGCAGCCGCCTTTGCCTGGGCTTTTCCGGTCGCTCTGGTGTTCTACGTCCTGCTGGCCAAGACCATCGGGCTGAGGGTTTCGACCCAGCATGAGCAGCGTGGTCTGGATTTCGCCGAACATGCCGAAGTCGGTTATCCGGAGTTCAATCTGACGCAGACCTTCGACAGTGAACAATGGTCGAGGAGGGGGTGAGGATGAGATTGAGCCTGCGACGACGCGCGATCTATACCGGCCTGGTTGGCCACTTTTCCGATGAAGAGGTCTGGCCGTTGCTGGCGCTGTGGGAGAGCAAGTACGCGGAGCAGCCGCCGTTCGCCCTCAATGAATTTCTCGCCGAGGTGGTGCTGCGTACCGAGCGCAAAGTCGAGCGCGCGCGGCTGTACCGCGAGTTGGTCGGTGCCCTGACCGGTCCTCCTGCGCAGCTGCTGCCGGATCCGTCGGAGCAACTGACCGCCTGGCGCCAGGGGCGTAATGAGGCGGTGCGGCAAGTCGCGACTCCCGATAGCGCTGCGCAATCGACTTTCCTGGCCTTGAGTCGGACCTTGCTGGAGCAGCTCGATAGCCCGCAGCAGATGGCATTGAGGCTCTTTGCCGCCGGTAACCTGTCCGGCATGGGGGTAAGTGCCGAGCTGTCGACACGCTTGCGTATCTGGCTGGAGCAGGGCGGGGACGATGCAGTCGCCAGTCTGGGGCTTGAGCAACTGCGCAAGCTGCTGAATCTGCTCTACATCGGGCTTTGCGAGTTTCTCGGGCCGGTGCGTGCCGACCGCGTGCTGAGCCAGGCGGTCAGCCGTGTGGAGGCGCAGGGGGTGGAGTTCTCACCGCGCCGGCTTCTCTAGCAGACTGCTGAAAAAACTGCCCCGGCTTTGGCCTTGGGCGCCTGTCTGCCTTCTGCATCCATGCCGCCGGCGCCTGCGTGTTTCGACGCTCTGCCGACGCCAGGGCCAGAAACGAAAAACCCGGCCATCAAGGCCGGGTTTTCGCATTACGGGGCTTGGATTCAGGCCGCGTAGTTCTGGGCGACGAAGTCCCAGTTCACCAGGTTCCAGAACGCCTCGACGTACTTCGGACGCAGGTTGCGGTAGTCGATGTAGTAGGCGTGTTCCCAGACGTCGCAGGTCAGCAGCGGAGTATCGCCGGAAGTCAGCGGGCAGCCAGCGCCGATGGTGCTGGCCAGGGCCAGGGAGCCGTCAGCTTTCTTCACCAGCCAGCCCCAACCGGAACCGAAGGTGCCGATGGAAGTCTTGCTGAACTCTTCCTTGAACTTGTCGAAGGAACCGAAGGCCGCGTTGATGGCGTCAGCCAGGGCGCCAGTCGGCTGACCACCGCCGTTCGGCGACAGGCAGTTCCAGTAGAAGGTGTGGTTCCACACCTGAGCGGCGTTGTTGAAGATGCCGCCCGAGGAAGTCTTGACGATTTCTTCCAGGCTCTTGCCTTCGAACTCGGTGCCCGGCACCAGGTTGTTCAGGTTCACGACGTAGGTGTTGTGGTGCTTGTCGTGGTGGAATTCCAGGGTCTCGGCGGAAATGTGCGGCTCGAGGGCGTTCTTTTCATAAGGCAGCGGCGGCAATTCAAAAGCCATGTTCTATCTCCTACTCAGGTCGTGTGCGGTATGCGCAAGGCCGATCACGGGCGGCCTATAGGCGGCGTCGAGTCTGTACTCTTTGCGCCGCAGACTCGGGATCATAGCACCCGGCCACGGCCATAACCACGCAACATCTGTGTGGAAAAGCCGGTGCGAGGGCGGTTGCAGCAATGTCTTCGACAACCTGCTGCGCCAGCAGTTGCTTCTAAAAAGAGAACCTCTAAAAACAGGCGAGGCACGCAGCGCAGCGCCAAGGCCAGCGAAAACGTGGAGCTTACCTGCTGGAAGGGCGCGGTTTGCGCGTGTTTTTAGCGCAGCGATGACCGAGACGGTGCTTGCTAGTGGTCCCTACAGTGCGCCGGCCTTCTTCCAGGCCAGGTAACTGCTCACCAGCTCTGGGCCGAGCTCGCCCGGGCGCGCGTCGAGCACTGGCACTTCATGGGCAGCCAGGCGCTCGTGCAGGTCGGCGCGGGCGTTGAGGTAATCCAGCGTGCCGCAGTAGGCCAGGGCCTGATCGAATTGCTCCACGGGAGTCTGGCGCAGGCGGTCGAGTGCTTCTTCGCGCAGGCTGGCGACCAGTACGCGATGCTGGCGCGACAGGCGACGCACGGCAGCGAGCAGATCCTGATCGTCCTCATCGCGCAGGTTGGTCACCAGCACCACCAGCGAGCGACGCCGCTGACGCGTCAGCAGCAGGTCGGCGGCGGCACTGAAATCGGCAGGTTGCTGGCTGGTATCGAGGTCGTAAACGGCATTGAGCAACACGTTCAGCTGGGCAGGCCCCTTGACTGGCGCCAGGTAGCGCGACTGGTTGCCGGCGAAGGTCGCCAGGCCAACCGCATCGCCCTGGCGCAACGCTACGTAACTGAGCAGCAGGCAGGCGTTGAGGGCATGGTCGAAGTGCGACAGCTCGTCGTCCTGGCTGCGCATGCGCCGGCCGCAGTCGAGCAGGAAGACGATCTGCTGGTCGCGTTCGTCCTGATACTCGCGAGCGATGGGAATGCGTTTGCGTGCGGTGGCCTTCCAGTCGATCTGGCGCAGGGTGTCGCCGTCACGAAATTCGCGCAGCTGGTGAAATTCCAGGCCCAGGCCGCGCCGTGGACGCTGGCGTACACCCAACTGGCTCAGCCAGTCATCCACGGCCTTGAGTTGCGCGCCGTAGAGGCGCGCGAAATCCGGGTAGACGCGGCTTTCGTCGGCCAGCGGCAGCAGGCGCTTGGCTCGCCACAGGCGCAGCGGGCTGGGCAGCTGCAGCTCGCACAGGGCGAAGTGGAAGTGCCCGCGGATCAATGGTTTCAGGCGATAGCTGGCGCACGTCTGCTGGCCGGGATGCAGGGTGACGCGTTGCGGCAGGAAGTCGAAGGCCATGCCCTCTGGCACATGGTCGAAGACCTCGATTTCCTGTGTCTGGGCGAAGTCATGGTGAACGATCAGCTGCACCTCGCTCCAGCGTCCGAGTGGCAGGTTGCTCGGTAGGACGCGCTGCAGACGCGGCGAACGCTGGCGACGCAGCCACAGCGCGTCGACCGCCGCGACCAGCAGCAACGCCAGTGACAGCCCCCAGGCCATTGGCATCAGGCTGTCCGCCAGGCGTATGCCGAGCAGGGGCAGGGCGCCGAGCAATACGGCAGTGGCGAACAGGCCGCCGAGCAGCCCGAGGAGCAGGCGCGAAGGCTTCATAGGCGCGGTGCCGGCACCTGATCGAGCACCTGTTGCAGGACCTGATCCACCGACAGGCCTTCGATATCCAGCTCGGGCGCCAGGCGTACACGATGGCGCAGTACCGCCAGCGCGCAGCTCTTGATGTCATCCGGCAGGACGAAGTCACCGCCACGCAGCAGCGCGCGAGCACGGGCACCGCGTACCAGGGCGATCGAGGCGCGTGGTCCGGCGCCCATGGCCAGGCCAGGCCAGCTGCGGGTGGCGCGGGCCAGGCGTACGGCATAATCGAGCACCTGATCGTCCAGCGGCAGATCGCTGGCGATCTTCTGCAGCGCCAGCACGTCCTTGGCTTGCAGCAGGGTACGCAGCGGGCTGACTTCGAGCATGTCGGCCTTGGCCGAGCGCGTCACCTGGCGCACCATGTTCAGCTCTTCGTCCTGCTGCGGATAATCCATGCGCAGTTTGAGCATGAAACGGTCCAGTTCGGCTTCCGGCAGCGGGTAGGTGCCTTCCTGCTCGATCGGGTTCATGGTCGCCAGCACCATGAACGGCAGCTGTACCGGCAGGGCGCGACCTTCAAGGGTCACCTGGCGCTCCTGCATCACCTCCAGCAACGCGGCCTGGGTCTTGGCCGGCGCGCGGTTGATTTCATCGGCCAGCAGCAGGTTGGTGAACACCGGGCCCTTGCGCAGTTTGAACTGCTCGCTCTGCATGTCGTACACGGCATGACCGGTGACATCGCTGGGCATCAGGTCCGGGGTGAACTGGATGCGCGCGAACTCGCCGCCGAAGCAACGTGCCAGGGCACGCACCAGCAGGGTCTTGCCGAGGCCGGGCACGCCCTCGACCAGCACATGGCCGCCGGCGATCAGTGCAGTCAGCACATCGTCGATCACTGCGCTCTGGCCGATCACGGCCTTGCGCAACTCGGCACGCAGGGCCTGGGCCAGCTGGCTGGCACGCTGGCGCTGCTGCATCTGCGGATTGCTCGGTGCGGCAGCCGGGGCGTCCTGCGCCGGCAGGTTGTCGTTCTCGGGGGTCTCGCTCATAGGGCATTCCTGAGGGTTTGCAGGTGGGCGACCTGGCGGGTGAAGTCACTGGCGGACAGGCGCTGCGGCGGCAATGGGCGCATGGCCTGGCTGATGTCTCTGGCGGGCAGGCGGGTCAGGCGACCGAGCACCTGCCATTGTTCGGCGACGGCGAGTTTCTCGAAGCCGGGGTAGCGGCGCCGGGCGCGGCGATTGATGTCCTGTTGCAGGCCTTTGAGCAGGCTGTGCTGGCCGCTGCGGCGCAGGAGGAAATCTGCACTGCCGCGCAGGTGTTCTTCAAGCTGGCGACGGGCACGGCTGGCTGGCGCCTGCAGCGGGCCGTGGCGTACGCCGAAGTGCCACAGCGCGGCGCCGATCAACAGCGCCAGCAGCAGCAAGGCCAGCGGGAAATGGCGCAGGAGCAGGCGCGCCAGGCCGTCACTGTCGGCGTGGTAGAGCAGGGTCACGGCGCTGTCCTGGCTCAGATACCAGAGCAGCCAGGCGTGGTCGTATTCGTCGATGCTGCGGTTCTGCCAGATCCACGGGTCGCTGAGTACGGTGATCAGGCCATCGCCGTGGTAGAGCTGCAGCAGATGCGTGGCAGCGTCGCTGTTGGCCCAGGCGTGAGCCCGGTTCTGCGCATCGTAGAGGTGAAAGTCGGTGTCAAAGGCGATGTAGGCCGGGGCCTGCTCGTTCTCCAGGTAGAGTTTGGTGAGTTGCGGGTAGTCCTCGCTCGCTTCGCTCTCTGGCTCGGGCTCACTGGCTTCGTCGTCGTCCAGTTCGTCACTCATGTATTGCTGAATGCCGAGCAGATCGAGCAGCAGGTCGCCGCTCTTGCCTTCCTCTTCGTCCCACAGGCGTTCGGCGATGAACAGCAGATGGCCGCCGTTAGCCGTCCATTGCAGCACGCGCTCGACCTGGCGCGGCGTCATGTTGCCGCGATCAGCCAGGAGCATCAGGGTCTGGCCCTCGCTGGGCAGCCCGTCCAGCACCTCCAGGCCCTCGGCGCGGCGGGCGGCGATGCCCTGTTTGCGCAGGAAGTACTCGGCAGCCAGGTAAGGGCTGCTGGCAACCTCGGGAGAAGGGCCGTGTTCGACCACTTCCTCATAAGGTTCGAGCTTGCCCAGCAGATAAATGGCGAGCAGCCCAAGGCCCAGCAGCAGGACCATGCTGAGCGCGAAACCGGCGCGCCGACTCATGCTGCACGATCCTGGCCGAACAAGTTGCGCCAGCCCTGGCACAGGCCCTGACGCAGCGACTCGGCAGGCGGGCGATGACCATAGGCCAGGGCCTGCCAATGCAGGGTCAGTTGACGGCTGTAATCCTCCAGGCCCTGTTGCCCGAGGTCGCTGACCATGTGCAGCACCTCACCTTCGGTGTGCGACTGTTTCAGGGGCAGACGGTGTTCGTGCAAGAGCCGGCTGAGTAGGGCGCGGTAGAGCAAACCCAGTGCTGCGCGCGGCTGTTCGGCCCAGAGCCGCTCGGCTTCGCTGGCGACATCGTCGGGCAGCGTCTCCGGTGCCAGTTCCAGGCCGAACAGCTGCTGCGGTGCGGCGTGTCGGCGGCGCGCCGGCAGGCCGATGCGTTCGCCAAAGGTCTGCAGCCATTCGCGGTAGCGCCACAGGACGAAAGCCAGCAGTGCGGCCAGCGCTGCCCACAGCAGCACTTCGAAGATCTGTGCGACGATGTCCAGGCTCTTCCACCATTCGCCCAGCTTGAGCAGGTTCTTGAGCATGTCGATGAAGGCTTCGACGTCTTCCGGCTTGACTTCCTCAGCAGGCTTCTCCTCGCCCAGGCGCCAGCGTGTGACGGTTTCGCGGTGCTGGAAGGGCGGCTCGTCGAGCAGCGCTTCGATGCTTGCACGCGCGGCCTGGCTGGTCAGCGGCTGTTTCAGCAGGCGCGGGGCATCGGGGCCTTGCGAGTCGCTCTGCTCAACCTCTTCGCTGGCGATTGGCGAGGTGTCGGCCCAGGCATGGCTGGGCAGCTGCGTCAGCAGCACGGCGCAACCGAGCAGCAAGGCGTAGGCACTGCCGGTCAGACGCTGGCGCAGACGGCGGAAGGTCAGCTCGATATCCCAGGCTTCCAGGGCGGTGCGGCGGTTGAGGTAGAGGGTGAAGCCGCAGGCGACGTAGACCGGCTCCCAGATGATCAGCAGCAGTACGTAGAGCAGGTTGGACAAGTGCTCCAGCCACATCCACTGGCCGCTGCTGGCGGCAATCAGGCTTTCCCAGCTCCAGTTCAGTTCCACCTGTTGCGGCAGCATCAGGTAGAACAGGGCGATCAGGCCCAGCCACAGGGCCATTTCCAGATGCATACCCACCAGGGTCAGCCAGGTGGCGGCCGCGCTGTCGCGTTGACCGAGCACCACCAGCCGCTGGCTGCGCGCCTGACCGGCCAGGCCTTCGAGCTGCAGCACGGGCAGATCGAAGCTGCGGGTCGGGCTGAGGCGGCGCCAGGTCAGGCTGGCCAGCAGTTGCGGCCACAGCAGTTTCGGCAGTGCGCGCAGCGATTGTTTCAACGAGGGCGTATTGCCGAACAGGGCCTGCGAAAGGATGTACAGCGGCAACCGCTCATAGGCCGGCTTGAGCCACCAGAACAGGAAGATGGCCCAGCCCGGATACTGCCACAGCAGGGCGCAGAGCAGGCCGAACACCGGCAGCGTGACCAGCGCCCAGCTGGCCATCAGCAGACCGGCGTGACGACGGGCGAGCAGTACGCCGAGGTCGATGGCCTCCCAGGCGCTGCGGGGACGGATGGCGACGCTGGCTTCAGTCAGGCGCATGCTGCCTCCGTCCGGCCAGCAGCAGATAGCCCAGCACCAGCGTCCAGAGCCCGGCACCGACGATGTACTTGATGTTCGGGCTGGCGAAGGTGGTGGAGGACCAGAACGCCTCGATGAAGGCGGCCAGCAGCAGGAACAGAATCACCCCGCAAACCAGTTGAATCGCCCTGCCCGCGGCCAGACGCAGGGCTTCGCCACGGGGCAGGCGTCCGGGGGCCAGCAGCGCCCAGCCGAGCTTGAGCCCCGCAGCACCAGCCAGGGCGATGGCGGTCAGCTCGAAGGCACCATGACCGATGACAAAGGACCAGAACGGCTCGCCGTAGCCGATGCGCGTCAGGTGGCCGGCCACTGCACCGATCATCAGGCCGTTGAACAGCAGGAAGAACAGGCTGCCAAGGCCCAGCAGCAGGCCGCTGGCGAAGGTCTGAAAGGCGATACCGATGTTGTTCATGATGTAGAAGCCGAACATCACCCAGTCATCACCGGAGCCGCGTTCGCTGAAGCGGCCAAGACGGCGGGCGTCTGGGTCGTACATGCTTTCCATTTCACTGACCTGGTCAGGGCTGACCAGGCTGAAGATCAGCTCGGGGTAGAGGTAGGTCAGCAGCCCCATCACCGCCAGGCTGCCGAAGAACAGCAGGCTGGCCGCGCACACGCTGCGCCATTCGCTGCGTACCAAACGTGGGAAGCCGCCGAACAGAAAGCGGACCAGCTGTGCGACAAGGTGGCTGCGATGGCGATAGAACTGCTGGTGGCCACGCATCGCCAGTTGCTGCAACTGGTCGATCAGGTGACTGCTGTAGCCGCGCGCCTGGGCCAAGGCCAGGTGTTGGCAAAGCTGCCGGTAGCGGGCGGCAAAGCCTTGCGAAACCTGGGCGTCGGCCTTGCCGCGCTCCAGCGCTTCGAGCTGGTTGTGGAAGGCATCCCAGTCGGCCTGATGGCGATTTTCGAACAGGCTCTGCTTCACGGGGCGTTCCCTAGCAGGCCATGGGCAATGCCATTGAGGCGAGGTTCAGCCTGCTCGGCCGGCACTTGCAAGGGTTCGGCCAGCAGCGCAGCCAATTCGGCTCTGCGAGCCGCGGACAACTGACTGCCCCGTTCGGCAAAACCGAGAATGGCGCGTTGTTCGCCGAGGCTGAGCGGGAAGGGCGCTGGCAGGGGGGCAGCGTCGGTCAGTTGCGGTTTGCTCAGTGGCGCATCGCGATAAACCACCAGCGTGCCGGCGGCGATATCGCCGAGGCGTTTGAATGCCGGGTGGTTCAGGCAACTGATGATGCCCAGGGTGTAGCCGAACGGCAGAATGTCGACGAAGCGCAGCAGGTTGCGGGTCAACGAGGCGGCCCAGCCAATCGGCGTACCGTCATCATGGACCACGCGCAGGCCCAGCATCTGCTTGCCGGGGGAGCGGCCCTGGTTGAGCACCTCGAACAGCACCATGTACCACCAGGTCACGAGAAACAGCAGGATGGTACCCAGACCCATGCCGAACTGGCCGAGCAGGCCAAGGACAATGAAAACGACCGTGAGGATCAGGCCGCGAATGGCCAGGTCGATGGCGAATGCAAGGGCGCGCGGGACCAGCCCGGCTGGTCGCAGATGCAGATCGATACCTTCCGGCGTTTCGACCTGATAGCGAGTATCCAGGGGCGGCAGGGTGGGCGAAAGGCTGGCGCTTGAGCGTGAGGGCATCGGCGGACTGCATCAAGGAAAGCCCGATGCTAGCGAGCAGCGGGCCACGAACGCAACCGGGCCAGCGAACTGGCCCGAGTCTCGTCGACTTATTGGGCGGCAGGCAGCACGCCGAAAATGGTGCGATACAGCACGCCCATGGCCACGACCATCAGCGGAATGCTCCACACCATGCCGATACCCAGGGGGATGGCGCTGACTACGATGATCAGGCCGAGCACGATGAACAGACCGAAGACCTTGAACCAGTGCTGGGTGATGGCTTTGCGCGAGGCTTCCAGCGCCTGCCAGGGCGACAGGCCGCGCTCGACCACCAGCGGAATGGCCAGCAGGTAGGCGACGCCCAGGTAGATACCGGGGATCAGCAGCAGGATCATGCCGAGGTAGATCAGCAGCATCATCACCACCGCAGTGATGATCAGCGGCACGGTGCGACCGAAGTGGCTGAAGATTTCGTTGAAGTTCAGCGGCTGGTCGGCGGCGCGGCGGATGCCGACCATGTTGATGCCAGCCATGAAGGGGTAGGCCAGCGCCGACGCCAGCAGCGAAATCATGATTTCGCCGACGACCATCAGCAGCATGTTCTGGCTCAGAGCGGTAAAAATGCCGACCACACCACCGAGGATGAAGGTCGCTGCCAGCAGTACCACGTAGAACACCAGAAAACCGCCGATGATGATGCCCTTGGTGCCTTTGACTTTGCTCCAGGACTCGCTCAGCAGTTCGCCGATGCTGAAGTCATAACCGCGTGCCAGGGCTTCTTCGATGCTTGGCGTCTGGTTGTGCGAGGTCGGTTGCAGGTCGCTGGTGGGTGCGGCGTAGGGATTTGGGGTGATCGCGTCACTCATGGTTGCATCCTTGTACATTGAGTGGGAGGGGCGTCAATGCTAGTGGTTACGGCGCTCGCCCGACAAGCGCAGGGCGCCTGGCAGTATGGCGACTGTGCGCTGGTTCATGCTTTTGCGCGCGGCGGTGAGTCTGGAGGCGGATGATAGACTGCCGAAAAACTTGCATCAGGTACGGAGCCACCGATGACTTCCAGCATCTTCTGGTACGACTACGAGACCACCGGTATCAATCCGCGTTGTGACCGTCCGCTGCAGGTGGCAGGTATCCGTACCGATGAGGCGCTGAACGAGGTCGGCGAACCGCTGAACATCTACTGCCGACCCAGCGACGATATTCTGCCGCACCCTGCGGCCTGTCTGGTGACCGGTATCGACCCGCAACGCCTGCAACAGCAGGGGCTCGATGAGGGCGAGTTCATGACGCGGGTGCACGCCGCGCTCTCGGCACCGGGAACCTGTGGCGCCGGTTACAACAGCTTGCGCTTCGATGACGAGGTGACGCGTTACAGCCTCTATCGCAACTTCTTCGACCCTTATGCGCGCGAGTGGCAGGGCGGCAACAGCCGCTGGGACCTGATCGATCTGGTGCGCACGGCCTATGCGTTGCGCCCCGAAGGGATCGAGTGGCCCGAGGAGCAGGGGCGGGTGTCGCTCAAGCTGGAGCGGCTGACCCAGGCCAACGGTATCGATCATGGCCAGGCGCATGACGCGCTCTCCGATGTGCGCGCCACCATTGGCCTGGCGCGTCTGCTGCGTGACCGGCAGCCACGGCTTTACGACTTTCTCTATCAACTGCGTAGCAAGCAGCGCGTCATGGACCAGATTCGCCTGCTTCAACCGGTCTTGCATATCTCCGGACGTTTCTCGGCTGCGCGCCATTACCTGGCGCCCGTGTTACCGCTGGCCTGGCATCCGCGCAATCGCAACGCGCTGATCGTCTGCGACCTGCAGGCCGACCCATCGCCGCTGCTGAACCTGGACGCTGATACCCTGCGCAGCCGTCTTTACACCCGCCGTGAGGAACTGGCCGAGGGTGAGGCGCCGGTGCCGCTGAAACTGCTGCATATCAATCGCTGTCCGGTGGTGGCGCCGCTTTCGGTACTGCGCGAGGCCGATCGGCAGCGCCTGCAGTTGGACTGGTCGAGCTGCGAGCGCCATGTCGAGACGCTGACGAACGAGCAACCGCTATGGCAGGACAAACTGGCGGCCATATACGCTGAAGAGGCTTTCGCTGGAAGTAATGATCCCGAACAGCAGCTTTACGATGGTTTTATCGGTGACCGGGATCGTCGGTTATGTGAGCAGGTACGTCGCGCCCAGCCTCGGGCATTGGCCGGCGATCAATGGCCGTTCGACGATGCGCGATTGCCAGAGTTGCTGTTTCGCTATCGGGCACGCAATTTCCCTGAGAGTCTTTCAGCGGCCGAACGCCAACGCTGGACGGACTTCTGTCGGCAGCGACTGACCGATCCGGAGTTCGGGGCACCCAATACGCTGGCGCAATTTCATGCTGCGCTGGAGCAGTTGCGCGTTGACTGCAACCCAGACCAATTGCAACTTCTTCAGCAGTGGCAGGCGTATGCGGAGCAAGTGCAGTCGCGTCTGGCTGCGAGTTCAGCGGCTGTGTAAATAGACGAGAAGACACTGCGGTGAAGGCTCTATCGCAACGCCGTGGTCGAAGTTTGTAAGAAAAGTGCAGCGGGCGGGAACTTTTCGGTTTGCTGCCAGTAAGGCGGTAGTCAGGCTAATTGAGTGTGGCCAGGCGCGAGGTAAGGGATTGCCCAAAACTGTTCTCGGGCGATGCTGAAACACGGGCAATAAAAAACGCCAGCATGGCTGGCGTTTTGGGTGTCGCTCAGATGTTAGCCCAGCAGCGTGGCCCAACCTTCGACGACATCGGCGCCCCACTTGGCTTTCCACTCTTTCAGAGTCTTGTGGTTGCCGCCTTTGGTTTCGATCACTTCGCCGCTGTGCGGGTTCTTGTACTGCTTGACCTTGCGCGCACGCTTGGTAGTGGTCGGCTTGCTGGCGCGTACGCCTTTGGCGCTTTTGGCTTCAGGGTCGAGCAGGGCGATGATGTCGCGCAGCGACTTCTGATATTCGCCCATCAGAGTGCGCAGTTTGCCTTCGAACTCCAGCTCTTTCTTCAGCTTGTCGTCTTGCGACAGGTTTTTCAGACGCTCTTGCAGTTCCTTGATGGCTTCTTCTGTAGCGCGGTATTCGTTGATCAGCGACATGGGCATTACCTTGGCGTGAATAAATCAATGCAGTGGACAGTGAGCCAATAATAGTCACGCACTTATAGCAAGTAAACAGCGAATATTGAAATAACTGCGCGGCCGTGCAACGCCTTGTGTCGCACGCGCCCAAATTAAATTGACTGTTGCAACTCGTTGGTAAATTCAATGCGCTTTAGTAGTGCACTTTCTCCCTGAACGGCCGAGTGCTTCAACGCTGCGCCGTTGCTGCAGTTTTTCCGGCATATCGTTAGAATGCCCGACTTTTGCGCCGCCATTGGCATTGGGGTTTTAGTCATGCGTACGTTCAGATTGGTCATTTCCTGCCCTGACCGCGTCGGCATCGTTGCCAAAGTCAGTAATTTCCTCGCCACCTATAACGGCTGGATTACCGAAGCCAGTCACCACTCCGATACGCAGAGTGGTTGGTTCTTCATGCGCCATGAAATTCGTGCGGACTCGCTGCCGTTCGACCTCGACGGTTTCAAGCAGGCCTTCTCGCCCATTGCCCGTGAGTTTTCCATGGACTGGCGTGTCACCGATTCGGCGCAGAAGAAGCGTGTGGTGTTGATGGCGAGCCGCGAGTCGCATTGCCTGGCCGATCTGCTGCATCGTTGGCACAGCAATGAACTCGATTGCGAGCTTCCCTGCGTGATCGCCAACCACGACGATCTGCGCAGCATGGTCGAGTGGCATGGCATTCCTTACTTCCATGTGCCGGTTGACCCCAAGGACAAGGCCCCGGCCTTCGCCGAGGTGGAGCGCCTGGTCAAGGAGCACGCAGCCGATGTCATCGTCCTGGCGCGCTACATGCAGATCCTGCCACCTGCACTGTGCGCCGAGTTTGCCCAGCGCGTGATCAACATTCACCACAGCTTCCTGCCGTCGTTCGTCGGCGCCAAGCCCTATCACCAGGCTTCGTTGCGCGGCGTGAAGCTGATCGGTGCCACCTCGCACTACGTGACCGAGGAACTGGACGCCGGCCCGATCATCGAGCAGGACGTGGTGCGGGTGACTCACCGCGACGACATCGAAGAAATGGTGCGT
Organism: Pseudomonas spartinae; assembly: GCF_965197125.1. NCBI lineage: Bacteria > Pseudomonadati > Pseudomonadota > Gammaproteobacteria > Pseudomonadales > Pseudomonadaceae > Pseudomonas > Pseudomonas spartinae. Next base: position 387,828 of record NZ_CBDAMB010000004.1, on the reverse strand, counting down.
CTGGGCAAGGACGTGGAGAAGATGGTTCTGTCCCGTGGGCTACGCTATCACTTGGAAGACCGAGTGCTGGTACACGACAACAAGACGGTGGTATTCGACTGATCTTGCGGCGTGGGCTGGCCCGATGCATGTCCGAGGAGAACGCCCATGCTCAAGTCCATCAAGGTGCGTGACTACATGACTCGCCATCTGGTGACCTTCAGATCGGATACCGACCTGTTCACCGCCATCAATCGATTGCTGGAGCACCGTATTTCCGGAGCTCCGGTGGTCGATTCGCAGGGCCACCTGATTGGTCTGTTGTCCGAGGGGGACTGCCTGCGCGGCATTCTCTCTGGTGCCTATTACGAGGCTATCGGTGGCAACGTCAGCACCTACATGACGACAGCGGTCGAGACGGTCAGCCCGGAAGCGGACATCATCGAGCTGTCCGAGCGTTTCCTGCGTGGCCGGCGTCGGCGCATGCCGGTGATCGAGAATGGTCGTCTGGTCGGGCAGATCAGCCGGCATGACGTACTGCGTGCGGTGAAGGAATTCGCTCAGCACGAGCAGGGTGAGCTGAGCATCGGTTGAGGGTGGGGCAATGAGCGATCCGCTGGACAAGGCCACTTCCAAGGCGCCGCCGACTCTGGGCGAAGGTTGTGTGCGGCGCTATGACCCTGAGGCGCTGACGGACGAGGACGGCACCGATTTTCCTGAGGCTGCCGAGCTGTGGCGACAGCTGCAGCAGCCGCAAGAGCCGAAGTCCGGCAATGAGTGAAGAACACAGGGCGCCATGCAGGCGCCCTGTTTCATGTTGCTCGGCTCAGATGCGGAAGCTGTCGACCAGGTGCTTGAGGCGCACCGCCTGTTGCTCCAGGTCGCCGCAGGCGCGCAGGGTGGACTGCAGGTTCTCCACGCCCTCCTGATTGAGGGTGTTGATCTCGATGATGTCCATGTTCAACGACTCGATCACCGAGGTCTGCTCTTCGGTAGCTGTGGCCACCGACTGGTTCATACCGTCGATGTCGCCGATACGGGCTGTCACGGTGCCCAGGCGCTCACCGGCCTGATTGGCGATTTTCACGCTGTCTTCGCTGTAGCGCTGGCTCTCGGTCATGGTGGTAACCGACTCGCGCGAGCCGACTTGCAGCTCCTCGATCATTTTCTCGATTTCCTGCGCCGATTCCTGGGTACGGTGCGCCAGATTGCGCACTTCGTCGGCGACCACGGCGAAACCACGACCGGCTTCACCGGCGCGCGCGGCTTCGATGGCAGCGTTGAGTGCGAGCAGGTTGGTCTGCTGGGAAATGCTCTTGATCACTTCGAGAATCTGGCCGATGTCTGAGGTCTTGCTGTTGAGCATTTCGATCTTGGCGCAGGCGTCGCTGATCTTGTTCGAGAGTTCGCTCATCGAATGGATCGCCTGTTGCACCACCTTGCCGCCGTCCTCTGCTTGATGGCGTGCATCCGAGGCCTGATTCGAGGCGTCGGCGGCGTTGCGGGCTATTTCCTGGGCGGCGGCGCCGAGCTGGTTGATCGCCGCCGCCACGCTGTTGGTGCGGCTGGCCTGCTCGTCGGAGTTGGCCATCGACGAGTTGGAGGCGTTGACCACCAGCTTGGCCACTTCGTTGACCTGAACGGTGGCGGATGACACTTCTCGGATGGAGCTGTGGATTCGCTCGACGAAGCGGTTGAAGGAACTGGCGAGGGCGCCGAATTCGTCGTTGGACTGAATCGCCAGGCGCTTGGTCAGGTCACCTTCGCCCTGGGCGATGTCCTCCATGGCGGTGCCCATGGTGGTCAGTGGCTGCATCAGCACGCGGATCAGCAGGCCGAGCAGGGCGATGATCAGCACCACGGCGATGACCATGGCGACGATGGCCGAGGTGCGGAACTCGCTCAGCATGCTGTAGGCCTGGGTCTTGTCGACCGACAAGCCGACGTACCACTGTACCGAGGGCAGGCCCTTGATCGGGGTGAAGGTCAGGATGCGGGTCTGGCCGTCCTGCTCCACTTCGCTGAACGTGCTGCTGATCGGTGGCGTGTCCTGCGGGTAGAGATCACTAAGGCTCTTCATCACCAGGTTCTTGTCCGGGTGAACCAGAATCTTGCCGTCGTTGCTGACCAGAAAGGCATAGCCCATGCCGTCGAAATCCAGCGAATTGATGATGGTCACCAGGGTCTGCAGGTTGAGGTCGCCACCGACCACACCGACCGCAGGCACGGGGGTGGCGATGGTCATGATCGGTACGTTGGTGGCTGCATCGATATAGGGCTCGGTCAGGGTCGTGCCGCCGGCCGCTTGGGCGTCCTTGTACCAGGGCCGGGCTCTTGGATCGTAGCCATCGGGCATCTTCTCGTCCGGGCGCATGGTGAAGGCGCCCTGAGCGGTACCCAGATAGATGAAGGCGAAGGTGTTGGCCAGCGCCTTCTGTTCGAGCAGCTTGATCACATGATCAGCGCTGCTGTCGCCGGCGAAGGACTGGGCGACGGTTTCGACCAGCAGAATGCGCCCATCCAGCCAGTTCTGGATGTTGTTGGCGGTGACATCGCCCATTTCGCGCAGGTAATTCTGCAGATCGTCATGTATCGCATTGCGCTGCAGGTAGTCGTTATAGAGCGTGAACAGCGAGAAGGCCGCAATCACCACCAGCGAGGCGGCGAGCAGGATCTTGTGGCTAAAACGCAGGGAGTTGGCCATGGTCGTGCCTCCGGTTGACGGCTGATTGTTTCCGCCAACCGGCATCTGCCGGATTGCGGAAGCCTGCCAGACCAAGCGAAGATCGTTCGCCGGTCTGACTTCCGTGTCGGCATATCTGCAGTAAAGCGCTAACTCAGAGGATGGCAAGATGCCTGCAACTTCACAGTTCATCATGGGGGCCGACAGCCAGGGGCTGCCGGTTGGCCAGCCGCTGCGTCTGGCCAATCGTCATGGTCTGATCGCAGGTGCTACCGGCACCGGTAAAACGGTCACTCTGCAGCGTCTGATCGAGACGTTCAGCGACGCTGGCGTGGCGGTGTTCGCTGCCGATGTTAAAGGTGACCTGTGCGGTCTTGGCGCTGCCGGCGCACCGCAAGGCAAGGTCGCCGAGCGCATTGCCAGCATGCCCTGGCTGAACCATCAGCCGCAGGCCTATCCAGTAACCCTGTGGGACGTGCATGGGCAGAGCGGTCACCCCTTGCGCACCACCCTCAGCGAGATGGGGCCGCTGCTGCTTGGCGCACTGCTCGAGCTGACCGACAGCCAGCAGGCGGCGCTCTATGCGGCGTTCAAGGTGGCTGACCGCGAGGGGCTGCTGCTGCTCGATCTGAAGGACCTGAAAGCGCTGCTTGGCTACCTCAAGGACAATCCACAGGTGCTGGGCGCGGACAGTGCGCTGTTCACCAGTGCCTCCGCGCAGGCGCTGCTGCGTCGTCTGGCCGGGCTGGAGCAGCAGGGCGCCGAGGCGCTGTTCGGCGAGCCGGCGTTGCAACTCGAAGACCTGCTGCACCCGGACCGCGACGGCCGCGGCCGTGTGCACTTGCTCGACGCCTCTCGCCTGGTTCATGAAGCGCCCAAGGTCTATGCAACCTTCCTGCTGTGGCTGTTGGCCGAACTGTTCGAACAACTACCGGAGCGCGGTGACGCGGACAAACCGGTGCTGGCGCTGTTCTTCGACGAGGCGCATCTGCTTTTCCAGGGAACGCCGAAGGCCTTGCAGGAGCGCCTGGAGCAGGTGGTGCGGCTGATTCGCTCCAAGGGGGTGGGGGTGTATTTCGTCACCCAGTCGCCCGGCGATCTTCCGGACGATGTGCTGGCTCAACTGGGGCTGCGCATCCAGCACGGTTTGCGCGCCTTCACCGCCAAGGAGCAGAAGGCCCTGCGTGCGGTAGCCGACGGTTTTCGTCCGAACCCGGCGTTCAGCACGCTCAGTGTGCTCACCGAATTGGGGATTGGCGAGGCGTTGGTCGGTACGCTGGAGGAGAAGGGCACGCCGGCCATGGTTCAGCGCGTGGCCATCGCGCCGCCGCAATCACGCATCGGCCCGCTAAGCGAAGCCGAGCGAGCGGCACTGGTGCGTCAATCGCCGCTCGCGGGCCGTTACGACAAGCCCATCGATCGTGAGTCGGCTTACGAGCTGCTCACCGCGCGAGCCGCGCAGGCATCCGCCGAGGCGCCGGCGCCAGCCAGTACCAAGACCAAGGCGGCAGCGCAGGATCAAGGGCTGGGACAGATGGCGGGCGAGTTGCTTGGCGGTGCGATGAAAAGCGCCTTGCGACAGGCGGCCAATCAACTCGGCCGGCAACTGGTGCGGGGGCTGATGGGGTCGCTCTTGGGCGGGAAAAAACGCTGAAGCCAGCTTGCAGCCGCGCTTCACGCGGCTGCAAGCTGCTCTCGGGCGGAGTCAGTCGTATTCGCTGGCCGCTTCTTTCTTGTCCTGGCGTTCTTTTTCGATCTTCTCGATTTCTTTGTCGAAAGCCTGATCGAGCAGGCTGGGTCTTTTGCGCCAGGGTTTGCGATCCGGGTCCGGTTGAGCGGCGTAGGTGATGACTTCTCCGCCGTATACATCCTTGTAACGCTGCGCCTGGCGCTCGAGTTCGGCGCGCAGTTCGTCTTTCGTCACGTGTTTACCTGTCGGTTGTGATCGGCCCACAGAGCATTCGAAACGCCAAGTTTCGATACGATGTCGGGAGTCGATCTAGGGCTTTTTGGCCTGGGTTGGCCGGGAGAAAACTTTGCAAAGTGTCATGCTTTGCATCTTTCCCCTTTCTCTTCAGTTACTTGTGTATCAGTAACTTTTTTCCGAGAAAAGTTGCATGGGGCAACGAGTGCTCATTATCGCCATCGCCCTTCGAATGTCCAGTGATCAGGTGGCCAATGCCTGATATTGCAGGCTGAAGTTCATCTGGCAACTTTGCTCGCTTGCCAGCAGGTGAAGCCCGGGCCGCCCCGCCAGATGGTGGGCGTTGACCGGGTGAGTGACGGGCTCGAAGCAGAAGAAGTTCTGCGCCTCGGGGCAGAACAAAAGAAATACATCGCTGCCTTCCGCCTCGCAGACAAGTTGATAACCCGCGTCCGGTTGAATGATGCGAACCTTGCCGGGCCATTGGGTAAAGGCATTGTCGACAAGTTGTTGCGGCAACAAGGCGGGCTCTTCGAAATTCCAGGTTTGCGGAAGGTCGATCCACTGGCTGGAAAGTTTGCTCTCGTCGCACAACCAGACGCCTGCGGCCTGTGCCTGGATATGCGTTTGTGCAGTGCGCGGCAGGTAGGGGTGGAATCCGAGTCCATACCAGTTGGGCTGCTTACCCAGGTGAGTGGCTTGCAATTCGAGGCGCAGGCGACCGTCGATCAGGTGCACCTCGAGTCTGGCGCGATAGGCAAAAGGCGTTTGGCTCTCCAGTTGCAGGGTGGCGCTGTCGGATGTCGCATTGACTGTCTGCCAGGGTTGTTGCCACGCGCTGCCATGTATCGGCAGCGCTTCATGCCCGGTGTTGGCGTTCAGTGCCTGCCAGCCATCCGGTATGGCGAAGCCGCCGCCGCCGATGCGATTGGACCAGGGCAGCAATGGATAGCAGGCCAGACGCCGAGGATTGGCGGCGGCCAGCGCCTGCTCGTCGCTATGGCGAAGTAGCGGCATACCATCGCTCAGGCGCACCCAGTTGACCAGACTCGCGCCCAGTTCCGGGGCGAGGGTCAGTTGTGTCAGGCTGTCGCGCAGGGTCAGCAGAGGCGTTGTCATTTGGCGTTCCTGAGGCAGTCAGTGTCGGGAATTCATAGTGTCATCGTACAACTGCTGGGCTATCATTACGGCAAAGCCTTACGTCTTCAGTCGAGAGCTCGTCCAATATGGAAATGCAAAACGCTCAACCTCGTGCTCGTCGCAAGCACCGCAGCCTGGCTCAGGAGCTGGTGGCAGACCTGTCGCAGCGCATTCGCGATGGGCTGATCAAGCGTGGTGAGAAGCTGCCGACCGAGTCGGCGATCATGGAAGAGCAAGGCGTCAGCCGTACAGTGGTGCGCGAGGCCCTGTCGCGTTTGCAGGCGGCTGGCCTGGTGGAAACCCGTCACGGCATCGGCACTTTCGTGCTGGATACGCCCAGTGCCAGCGGTTTTCGCATCGACCCGGCGACCATCGTCACCCTGCGCGATGTGCTGGCCATTCTCGAGCTGCGTATCAGCCTCGAAGTGGAGTCCGCCGGCATGGCTGCTCAGCGTCGCAGTGACGCGCAACTGCAGGCCATTCGCGAGGCGCTGGACGCCATCAACGAACACGCTGCACATGCCAGCGATGCGGTGTCCTCGGACTTCCAATTCCATCTGCGTATCGCCGAGGCTACGGGTAATCGCTATTTCACCGACATCCTCAGCCATCTGGGCACCAGCATCATTCCCCGTACCCGGGTCAATTCCGCCAGCCTGGCGCGTGACGATCAGACCCATTACATGGCACGTCTGGAGCGTGAGCACGAGCAGATCTTCGAAGCCATCGCGCGTCAGGACGCCGAGGCCGCGCGCGCGGCCATGCGCTTGCACCTGACCAACAGCCGCGAGCGCCTGCGCCAGGCACACGAAGCGGCCGAGGCCGAAGCGCTGCACGGCTGAACCCCCATGCACACACTCGGCGGCCCTGAGCCGCCGAGTGCGTTTCAGCGCTGAGAACAAGTCAGCACGCATGGCGCTGTCTAGCGGCGGTAGGCCAGGGCGACAATGCCGCCGACCACGATCAGGCCGCCGATCACCTGCAGGCCGCCCAGTACCTGCCCCAGAATCAGCCAACCCAGAATCATGCCGGCGACCGGCTCCATGTTCATCACCGGCGCATTGCGTGCGATGTTCAGGCGCGGCATGCAGATGAACAGGGTGGAGAAGGCCGCGCCATAGAGCAGTACCAGGCAGGCCAGTGCGATCCAGCCAGGGCTGGCGCTGGGCAGGCTCAGGCCTCCCGGAATCAGGCCGCTGGCGCCTAGCAGGGTCGAGGTGCTGAACACCACCGCCAGGGTCAGCATGCTGCGTACCGAGCCGGCGACGTTCGACAGGCGATTTTCGGTGATCCACAGTGCCATGGCGAAAACGGTGGCGGCCGTCAGGCTGAACAGGATGCCGGCGCTCCACTCGCTGTCCGGCGCCGCGACGCTGCTCAGGCGGCCAGGGACATCGAGCACCAGCACCAGACCGAAGAGAATCACGCCCATGATGGCCAGTGCCTGGCGGGTTGGCTTCGCACCGCCAAGCGCCCAGGTGAGCAGGGCCAGCAGGATGGGCGAGAGGTTGACCACCAGCAGCGCCAGCGCCACCGGAATACGTGCCACGGCCGAATAGATGCAGAAGCTTTGAATGGCGATCAGCAGACCCAGCAGAACTTGCCAGCCCCAGGTGGCGCGACCCAGTTTCAGCGACTCACGTCGCCACAGCACCAAGGCCGCCAGCGCGATCAGGGTCACGCCGGCACGCGCGAGCATGGCCAGTAGCAGGCCGGTGTCGTGGTCGAAGGCGATCCGCGCAGCGATATGGTTGGCTGCGAACGAGCACGCCAGTGTCGCGAGGATCAGGGCAGCGATGTGACGCGGAAACGGGGCGGAACCTTGCATGACGAAATCCTGTTGTCATGGTCTGTAAGTCAGGCCCTCAAGCAAAACGCCGCCCGATTGGGCGGCGTCATCGTTCAAGGCCCGGTTGCTGTCAGAGCACGACGCTCGGCAGCCACAGGGAGATGGCAGGGATGTAGGTAACCGCCATCAGTACGGCGAACAGCGCGATGTAGAACGGTAGCAGGGCCTTGACCGTACTCTCGATGCTGACCTTGCCGATGGCGGCGCCGACGAAGAGTACCGCACCTACCGGTGGCGTGATCAGGCCAATCCCCAGGTTGACCAGCATGATCATGCCGAAGTGCACCGGGTCGACGCCGAACGAGGTCACCACCGGCAGCAGGATCGGGGTCAGGATCAGGATCAGCGGCGCCATGTCCATCAGCGTGCCGAGTACCAGCAACATGAAGTTCACGCACATCAGGATCACGTAGCGGTTGTCCGAGAAGGTCAGGAACGCGGTGGTGATCTTCGATGGAATCTGCATCAGGGTCATGATGTAGCCGAAGCTGGCGGCGAAGGCGATCAGGATCATCACGATCGACAGCGTGCGCACGGTGCGGTGCAGCATTTTCGGCAGTTCACGCCATTTGTAGTCGCGGTAGATGAACATGGTCACGAAGAAGGCCCAGACCACCGCGACTGCTGCCGACTCGGTGGCGGTGAACACGCCGCTGAGGATGCCGCCGAGGATGATCACCATGGTCATCAGGCCCCATAGCGCTTCGACACAGATCTTCAGCGCCTGGCGCAGCGGAATCACTTCCCCCTTGGGATAGTTGCGCTTCTTGGCGAACCACAGGCACAGCGTGGCCATGGTGAAGCTGAGCAGCAGGCCCGGACCGATACCGGCGACGAACAGGGCGGCGATGGACACGGTGCCGCCAGCTGCCAGTGAGTAGATCACCGAGTTGTGGCTGGGCGGGGTCAGCAGCGCCTGCACCGAGCCGGAGACGGTGACAGCGGTGGAAAACTCGCGCGGATAGCCTTTCCTTTCCATTTCCGGGATCAGCACCGAGCCGACCGAGGCGGTATCGGCCAAGGAGGAGCCGGAGATGGCGCCGAAGAAGGTCGAGGCGGTGATGTTGACCAGCGACAGGCCACCACGGACGAAGCCCACCAGCACCCCGGCGAACGCCACCAGGCGCCGTGCCATGCCGCCTTCGGCCATGATCGCGCCGGCCAGGACGAAGAACGGAATGGCCAGCAGGGAGAATTTGTTCACGCCACCGGAGATCTGAATCATCACGGCGTGCAGGGGAATCTCGATCCACCAGGCGCCGATCAGGGTCGCCAGACCGAGGGCGTAGGCGACCGGAACGCGCAGCAGGATCAGGGCAATGAAGCTGCCCAGCAGAATGGCGGCATCCATTACACGGACTCCTTGGAATCTTCGCAGTTCTCGTAATCGACGACGCGGCGCTTGTGCTGATCGCCATACAGCAGTTGTTCGATGACGAACAGCAGGGTGATCAGGCCGCCCAGCGGAATCGGTGCGTAGCTGATGCCGACGCGCATCCAGGTCAGCGTGCTGAGGTACTGGTTCCAGGTGGCGACGCACAGCTTGTAGCCCCAGATCAGCATGAACAGGCTGATGGCGCCCATTGCCAGGCGTACGAACAGGGTGAGAAAGGGCTGAGCCACTTCGGGCAGGCGGTCACTCAGCACCTGCACGGCCATGTGCGCCCCCGCGCGATAGCTGGCGGCGGCACCGATGAAGGTGAATAGCACCATCAGCAGGATGGCGATGGGTTCGGGCCAGCCCAGGCCCTGGCCGAGTGCATAGCGGCTGAATACGCCCCAGGGGATGATCAGGGCCATGATCACGATCGCCAGGCCGGCGGTCGCGATACAGGCGCGGTAGATGACGTCATTGACGCCCAGAACCAGGTTTTTCATGAGACTTCACCGGTTGCGCGGCGCAGGCGATGGGCCCGCGCCGCGCGCTTGCGCGTGGATTACTGAACGGCTTCGATGCGCTTGATCAGGTCGGCGAACTGCGCGCCGTACTTCTCACGTACCGGGGCGGTCGCGTCGTAGAAGGGCTTGGTGTCGACTTCGATGAACTCGACGCCTTCGGCCTTGAGCTTCTCGTCGCTGGCCTTTTCCTTGGCAACCCACAGGTCGCGCTCTTCCAGTTGGGCTTCTTTGGCCAGCTTCTTGACCAGGGTCTGCTGCTCGGGGGTGAGCTTCTCCCAGGTGGTCTTGGACATCAGCAGCGGCTCGGGGAGGATCAGGTGATGGGTCTGGGTGTAGTACTTGGCCGCGCGGAAGTGGTTGTGTTCGAGCAGGGTCGGCGAGTTGTTCTCGGCGCCGTCGATCACGCCGCTCTGCAGGGCGCTGAAGATTTCACCGGTGTCCATGGCGATGCCGTTGGCACCCATGGCGTTGAGCGTATCGATGAACAACGGGTTGCCGATCACGCGGATCTTCATGCCCTTGAGGTCTTCGATCTTGCGCACCGGCTTCTTGGTATACAGGCTGCGGCTGCCGGCTTCCATCCAGGCCAGGCCGACCATGTTGAAATCCGAGTCGGTGATGGCGTCGAGGATTTCCTGGCCGATCTCGCCGTCGACCACCTTGCGCATATGGTCGACATCGCGGAACACGAACGGCATGTTGAACACGTTGGTGGCAGGTACCACCGGGCCGACCGAGCCGAGGCTGACGCGGGTCAGCTGCACGGCGCCGATCTGGGTCTGTTCGATCACTTCCTTCTCGGAACCCAGCACACCGCCGGCGAACATGCGGTATTTGATTTCACCGTTGGTGGCCGCTTCCAGCTTCTTGCCGAGGCTCTCCATGGCGACCACGGTCGGGTAGCCGGCAGGGTGGATTTCGGCAATCTTCAGGGTCGTCTCGGCCTGCACGAAGGACGACAGGCCGAGCGCTAGCGGAAGTGTGGCGAGAAGCAACTTGCGTTTGAGGTTCATGCGGAAAACTCCGTCTTGTTGTTGTTGGTGAACAGCAGGGCAGCCCGATGCCGCGAACGGCCCGGGGTGAATCGGATCAGGGGTTGAAAGCCGGCTCTTCGATACCTCGCACGCCTGCCTGCAGGGCGAATACGCCGCCAGCCAGTGGCTGGTCGCGAAGGTCGCCGCCAGGGCGGATTGAGGTGACGAACAGGGTGTCCAGATTCGCGCCGCCAAAGGCACACATGGCTGGTTTTTTCACCGGAACGGCCAGCGAGCGGTCGAGGCGCCCGTCGGGGGTGAAGCGGTGCACCAGGCCTTCGTCGTTGCCGCAGATCCAGTAGCAGCCATCGATGTCGATTGCCGCGCCGTCCGGGCGCCCGGCATGCTGCTGCATGTCGATGAACAGGCGCCGGTTGTGCGGCGTGCCGCTGTCGGTGTCGTAATCGAAGGCCCACACGCTCTGCACGCTCGGGTGCGAGTCGGACAGGTACATCGTCCGGCCATCGGGGCTGAAGGCCAGGCCATTGGGGACGATGAAGCCATCGAGCACCTGCTGCAGCTGGCCGTCGTAGCGATACAGGGCGCCGACGCGGGCGCCCTGGGCCATGTCGAGCAGCATGCTGCCGGCCCAGAAGCGCCCCTGGCGATCACAGCGACCATCGTTGAAACGCATCTGCGGACGGGCGTGCTCGACCTGCGCCAGGCGTTCGGTGTGCAGCGTACCGTCGTCCTGAGGGCGCAGGTGGAAGAGGCCGCTCTGCATGCCGGCGATCCAGCCGCCAGCCGGGTGGCGGGCGATGCAGGCGAGCATTTCCTCGGTTTGCCAGCTCTGCGTCTGGCCCGTGGCAGCGGACCAGCGATGCAGACGACTGGCAGGGATGTCGACCCAGTACAGGGCCTGTTCGGCTGTATTCCAGACCGGGCTTTCACCCGTGGCGTTGCGCGCATCGACAATCAGTTCGGCTGTCATGGCAGGGGCGCTCTAGTTGTTGTTATGGCGTGGGGCGGTGGCGGGGCGTCGCTTCAGTCGTCACCGAACGGGCCTGCGGCCACGAAGGCGCCGCCCTGGTAAATACGCGCCGGGTCGTCAGCGGCCGGCATGGGCTGCGCTTCGATCTTGTCGCGGAACACTTCCGAGCTGTCCTTGGGCGCGAAGCCCAGGTGCGCGGCCTTGCTGTTGTCCCACCAGACATCGCGGTTATCCGACATGCCATAGACCACGGTGTGGCCAACGTTCTGGCTGTACAGGCAGCGTTCGAGCAGGTGGGTGAGGTCGTCGTAGCTCAGCCAGGTGCTCATCATGCGGCGGTTGGCGGGCTCGGGGAACGAAGAGCCGATGCGGATGCTGACGGTCTCGATGCCGTAGCGATCAAAGTAGAAGCTGGCCATGTCTTCACCGTAGGACTTGGACAGGCCGTAGTAGCCATCCGGGCGGCGCAGGCAGTTGGCGTCGAGGTGCTGGTCCTGCTGGTAGAAGCCGATGACATGGTTGGAACTGGCGAACACCACGCGTTTCACGCCATGGCGACGGGCCGCTTCGTAGATATGGAATACGCCACAGATGTTGGCGCCGAGGATTTCTTCGAACGGGCGCTCGACCGAGACGCCACCGAAGTGCAGGATGGCGTCGACACCTTCGACCAGTTGATGCACCGCGTTCTTGTCGGCCAGGTCGCAGCGTACGATCTCTTCGTGCGGGCCGGCCGCGGGGGCCATTTCACCGATGTCGGACAGGCGCAGGATGTTGGCGTAGGGGCGCAGGCGTTCGCGCAGTACCTTGCCCAGTCCACCGGCGGCGCCGGTCAGCAGCAGGCGGTTGAAGGGACGCAGTTCGCTGGATGTCGTGGTCATGGCGGGGCCTGGACTCTTGTTGCTTGTTGTTATTGGGTTGTCATACGTTGTCGTATGACTTGGCCTGATTATCAGTAGCAAATCAGGCAATGTCAACGCAGCCGAAACGAGAAATCAGGCTGTTCAGCTGCTGCGCTTGAATGACCTGATGGGGTGCAAGCGGATGTGCGCGGATGTTGACTGAGCGGCTCTAATCCGCCAGTTTCTCGTGCTATCAAGGTGTGCTTGAAGAAGGGGATGCGAGCGCGCGCCGCCCTATCAGGCTGTTCACGCGGCCGAGTCTTTGACTAAAGTTGTATGACGACGTATCTCGCGGAGAGTCAGTGCCTGCAATGCAAGGCACTCGAATGATTGGAGACGTGACATGGGCAGGAAACCTGCGGGCATTCGCACGAGCACGGCACCGACGCTGATCGATGTTGCCAGGGTGGCGGGGGTATCGCCGATTACCGTATCGCGCGCCCTGGGCCGGCCTGAAGTGGTGAGCGATACCACTCGCAAGCGCGTGCTGGAGGCGGTACGGGCGACGGGGTACGTGCCCAATCTCGCTGCCGGCTCTCTGGCCTCCAGCCGCAGTCGGCTGGTGGCGATCTTCCTGCCGACCATTGCCAACTCGATCTTCTCCGACACCGTGCAGGCGTTGACCGAGCGCATGGCCGCCGCCGGCTATCAGACCTTGCTCGGCCTGACCGGTTACAGCCCAGAGCAGGAGGAGGCCTTGCTCGAGGCCGTGCTGGGCCGCCGTCCGGATGGCATCGTGCTGACCGGCACCGAGCACACCCAGGCGAGCCGCGAACGCCTGGCGCGAGTCGGCATTCCGCTGGTCGAGGCCTGGGATCTGTGCGAGCACCCGATGGATATGCTGGTCGGCTTTTCTCACGAGGCGGTTGGCCAGGCGGTGGCGCACTATCTGATCGGCAAAGGCTACCGCCGCGTCTCGTTCGTGGGCATCGATGATCCCCGCGGCCTGCGCCGTTACCGCAGTTTGCTGCAGGCCCTGCAAGAGCAGGTGCAAGCGCCGGTGGCTGCGCAGATTCTGCCTGCGCCGGCGACCCTGGCGATCGGTCGCCAAGGCCTGGCGCGTCTGCTACAGGACGGTACGGCCGGTGAGGTCGTGGTCTGCAGCTCCGACACCGTGGCCCAGGGGGTGATGGCCGAAGCGCTCAGCCGTGGCCTGCGCATTCCCGAAGACCTGGCGGTGATGGGTTTTGGCGACCTTTCCAGCGCAGCGCACACCCATCCGCCGCTTTCCACCGTGCGGGTAGACGGGCCGCGCATCGGTTGCGCCATCGCCGAGGCGCTGCTGGCGCGTTTCGCCGAGCCTGCGGGCGCGCGTCAGCCGCTACGTCTGGACGTCGGCTTCGAACTGATCGAGCGCGGCAGTGCCTGAGCCTGGCACGGCAGATTCAGGCTCAGGCCAGGCGCAGGTGGTTGTCCCACAAGCCGGCCGGCAACTGCAGGGCGCTGGTGACGATGCGCGTGCTGCGGCAATCGTACAGGCGGCAGCGGCCCTGGCCTGAGGTCACCACGAAACCATTGGCCACCGCACCAACTCCGGCGCAGTCCGGCAGCGGCACGTCCAGGCGCACCTGCGCACTGTCCAGGTCCCAGATGAAGAAGCGGTTGCCGCGCGGCGCGGTCATCGCCAGCAGGCGCAACTCATCGTGGATGGCCACGCTGGCGGTGTACTGGTTCATCGCCACGCGCTGCGTCTCGCCGAGGGCAAAGGGCTGGAAGGCCTGGCCGGGACGCTTGATCGCCAGCAGCGGTACCTTGTCGTGCACATCGCCCATGTACTGCTGGCCGCTGACCACGGTGCCGTCGCGCGCAACGGCAAGGTGACGAATGCTGTTTTGCTGGTCGGCCAGGCGCTCCTGGCTGATCAGGCTGCCGTCGCGCTTCATCAGCACCAGGCTGGCCTGCATGGCGTCGAGGTTCATCTCCACGCGGCTTTCCGCCTCGGTGCGGATGCCGCCGTTGGCCACCACCAGGGTTTCGCCGTCGGGCATCCACAGCAGCTGGTGCGGTCCGACACCGTGGGTGCTGTGTTCGCCATCGCGCAGCAGCTGCGTACCCTGCAGGCGATAGCTGCCAAGTACGCCACGACCCGGTTCGCTGGTGTCGTTCTCGGTGGCGTAGAGCGAGTCACCGCCTTTGTGGAACACGGCATGGCCATTGAAATGGCGCCCGCTCGGCGAGCTCAGCGTCTGCAGCAGGCGGCCGTCGCGCGTGTCGATCAGGTAGCTCTCGGTGCTCGGGCGGCGCCCGACGAACAGGGCCATGGGTAGGCTGGGATGGGGCACCACATCGTGGCAGCGTTCGCTGACCGGGGTGGCGAAGGCGCGTTCGCCGTCGAGACGATAGCCGACGGCATAGTGCTTGCCGTCACCATCGTCACGCGCCGACAGCAACAACGGCTGTCCGGACGGGCCGAACAGCGTCCAGCCGCCGAAGGCGCCCGCCGCCGCCAGGCTGGCGGCTGCTGCGCCAAGACCGAGGAAGGCTCTGCGTTGCATTGATCAGTCCCCGTCGTGAGCGTTGAAGCCGATCTGCACGCCAAGGGCCTTGGCCAGGTCGCTTTCCTGCAGGCGATGCAGGCGATTGAGGCTGTCGTACAGCTCGTTGAGCAGGTTGCGCCCGGCTTCGCTGGTGAGCAGTTCGGTAAGTGGCAGGTCGAGTGCAGCCAGGCGCTGGCGGGTGTCGAGGTAGGCCGCATCGATGCGTTGCGCCAGTTCGGCCTGATCGCTGCCCAGCAGCGATTGCAGGCCGTCCTTGTTGCTGCCGTGCCAGAGCAGTTCGGCACTGGCCAGCGCCGAGCCGAGGTTGGCCAGGCTGGCGTTGCTGCGCCAGGACTCGGCCTGGTATGGCTGCGCAATGCCCTTGGTCTGCCGGCCGAGCGGCGCACCGAGCTTTTTCTTCATGCCGTCGATACCGCTGACCTGAACACGCAGCAGCTCTGCCAGGGCTTCCTTGGAGTCGGCGTAGCGCTCGTTGGGGAAGTGCTTGAGCTGTGCGGCCATGCCACTGTCGTTGGCGCGCCATTGCGCCAGGATATCGGCGGCCAGGGCCTGCTGATGCTGACCGATGGCCTGCAGCAATGGGCAGTAGCGGGCTTTCTGCTCCTGCTGGGTCAGGTCGATGCCGGTGTCGAACAGTATGTATTCGGAGGCGGTCAGCCCCTGTACCACGACACTGGCGCTGGCCAGGTCGGCCTGGGTGAGCTGTGGTTTGCTCTTGAGCAGGGCCTCGACCTGACGCTGTACCAGGTTCTTCTTGTCTGGCCAGAACTGCACCTGCCAGGCTCGATTGCCCTCGGCCAGTGGGCCGAGCATCAGTGGCTGCAGCGCCGACCAGGCGCTCATGGCACCGAGAAAGGCCTGGCGCGCGGCAGGCAGATCGGCGCTGCCGGCGCAGAAGGCCGCGGCACGTTCGGCCAGTTGATGGTCGGCTTCCTGCCAGCTGGTGTAGGCCGGCAGCAACACGCCATCGGTGAGGGCGCCAGTGACCTTGGCGGTCTGATCCTGCTGGCCGCAGCCGACCAGGGCCAGGCCGAGCAGGGAGGCGATCAGGCTCTTGTGCAACATCTCGGGCTCCTTAAAGGGAATTGAGGAAGGCGAGCAGCGCAGCTCGCTCGTCGACATCGAATTTCAGCACCTGCTGCTTGGCCGCTTGGGCCTCGCCGCCGTGCCAGAGTATGGCTTCCAGCAGGTCGCGTGCGCGACCATCATGCAGGAACTGGGTGTGGCCGTTGACGGCCTGGGTCAGGCCGATGCCCCAAAGCGGTGGCGTGCGCCATTCGCGGCCGCTGGCGAGAAACTCCTCGCGGTCATCGGCCAGGCCTTCGCCCATGTCGTGCAGGAGCAGGTCGGTGTAGGGGCGGATCAACTGGTTGGCCAGCTCCGGCTCGGAAGCATCGGCCGAGGTGGTGAAGCTGGGGGTATGGCACTTCTGGCAGCCGGCCTGATGGAACAGGCTCTTGCCCTTGAGCACCTCTGGAGCGTCGACGTTACGCCGCGCCGGTACGCCGAGGTTGCGGCTGTAGAACAGCACGCTGGCGAGGATGTTGTCGCTCACCTCCGGCACGCCACCGTTGATCGCTGCCAAACAGTCAGGCTGGGCCTGGGTGCAGTTGTCATGGGCGATCAGCGTGGTGGTCAGGCCCATGTCGTTGGCGAAAGCGTCGGCATTCTGCTGGTTGAGGTTGGGCTGTCCGGCCTTCCAGCCGAAACGGCCGAGCGCAGTGCGCTGCTGGGCGCGATCCCAGACCTGATTGGCGCGCCCGGAAATGCCGTCGCCATCGGCGTCATCCGGGTCGGCTGCAGCCAGGATGTCTTGCTCGGCGATGGCTTCGAGCAGGCCGAGGCCGATCATCGGCGGGGCGATGCGGGCAGAGAGTCGGGTCTCCGGGTGCAGCTCGCCATAACCGAGCTGGGTGATTTGCAGCTGCGGCTTGCGCAGCTCCACCAGGGTGCCGTCGGCGAAGCGCAGCGGTACGCTGCTGTAGGTAACGCGGACCTTGCCTTCCGGCACTACACCGGGGTTGGCCATGTCTTGCAACTGGGCGCCGTAGGTCGGTTCTGCGACCACTCCCTGATGGATCAGCAGGTCGGCATGCTCCAGGCCGGCGGGTATCGACAGGCGCACCAGCATCGAGGCCGCGCTGACCGCATCCGGCCCTGGCGGGTGGCCGCGTCCGTCCTTGAGGTGGCAGTTCTGGCAGGCGTTGGTGTTGAACAGCGGCCCCAGGCCGTCGCGCGCAGTGGTCGTGGCCGGTGCCGTGACCCAGGGGTTACGGAAGAAGCTGTTGCCGACCGAGAAGTCCAGGCGCCGGCTCGGCGCCAGGTTGGCCGAGGGCTGGGAAAAGGCGTTGTGATCGAACTTGCGTACCGTGGCGGCTCCGGCCGAGAAAGCCTCGCCGGGTTCGGCCTGGGTGAATTCGGGCTGCTGCTCGCAAGCGATCAGGGACAGAGCCAGAAGAGGCAGCAGACAACGCTGGAGCGGCGACATCGAGGAACTATCCGAGCAGGCGAGGAAATGGGGCACCAAGATTAGCAGGCTAACGGAATTTAAATAAGATGGATTAGCGTTATCTAGACGCGGCCAGAAGTCGCGGGGCGGCCGCGTCGCCTCAGCGCGACGCGGCTGGAGCTGTCAGGCACTGGTTCTGTTCACGGCGATGAACCACTTCGGCTGCATGGCTGCGAAGTCGGTGCGCAGGTTGCAAGGCAGGTAACTGGCGGAATCCAGAACATGCATCTGGCCGTCCGAGCGTTCGAAGACCACCCAATGCCAGAAGTCGCGGCCGTTTTCCTGGTGGTGCTTGATGGCCAGCAGGGCCAGGTCCGGCAGCTTCTCCCAGGATTCGAAGGGGGTCTCGCCTGCCGCTGCCGTCACGCCGCCCGCCGCCAGCAGGCGCCTGACGTACTGGCTGTCGGACCACAGAGATGGGTCTTCGGCATATATGCCCATGGCGTTGGCGGTTGCTTTCATCTCGGCGTAGGTTTGCCCGAGAATGTTGGCACAGGCGGCGATACCGCAGCCGCTGACTTCTTCCTGTAGGACGCAGTGCCGCGCCTGTTCGGCGAGGTTGGCCTGTGGCACCCAGCCCGATGCCGCGTCGTCTTCGCGTGTGCACCAGAGCCAGCCATTGAGGCTGCGCGAAGCGATCAGGCGCTCGCCTGCGTGCACATCGAGTTCTCGAGCCGTGTAGGCCTCGCGAGCGCGGGCGCGCTGTCCGTCGAGTCGTTCGATGATCTGCTTGGGGACCCAGCCCGCTTCCTGCCCAGGCGTGCTGCAGAACAACCAGTTTTCCCAGCCCTCGTCGCCCTGATACTCCTCGCCAACCGTGAGCGGTGCGCCCTCGTTGAAGGTAATCGGGTTGGGAAATTCACTGCGATGGGCGGTGGTGACGATAAAGGTTCGCGGGGTCATGTGCATCCTGCCGGTAGCTGTCCAGAGAGCATGGCGCGACAGATTAGCGGCAGGACGATGCAGCGGGAAGGGCGGCGCGTGGCGAGGCGCGCCGCCTTGGATTCAGGCGCTGATGCGGAAGCGGTTGACCTGCTCCTGCAGCTCGCTGCCCAGGCGCGCCAGGTCGATGCTGGCCGCCGAGGTTTCTTCGGTCGCGGCTGCCGATTGCTCGGCGATATCGCGGATGCTCGAAATGCTGCGGTTGATCTCCTCGGCGACCGAGCTTTGCTGTTCCGATGCCGTGGCGATCTGCTGGTTCATCTGCTGGATGCGCGAAACCGCCTCGTCGATGCGCGTCAGGGCGGTGCCGGCGTGGCGAGCCGCCTCCACGGTTTCACCGGCCATGCCGCGACTCTGCGCCATGACGCCGACGGCGCCTTCGGCACCGTTCTGCAGGGCTGCAACCAGCTGTTCGATCTGCTGCGTGGACTCCTGCGTGCGCCTGGCCAGGGCACGCACCTCGTCGGCGACCACCGCGAAGCCACGCCCGGCTTCGCCAGCGCGCGCAGCTTCGATGGCAGCGTTGAGCGCCAGCAGGTTGGTTTGTTCGGCAATGCTCTTGATCACGTCGAGCACGGTGCCGATGTTGGCACTGTCACCCTTGAGCCGGCCGATGGCCTCGGCCGAGGCCTCGACGGTTTTCGCCAGTTGCTCGATACGAGAGATGGCCTGCTGCACGATCCTGCCGCCTTCGCGGGTCTGGTCTTCGGCCTCGGTGGCCGAGCTGGCGGCGTTTTCCGCATTGCGCGCGACGTCCAGCACGGTGGCGGCCATCTGGTTCATGGCGGTGGCGACCTGTTCGGTCTCCATGCGTTGTCCGGTGACGCCGGCACTGGTTTCTTCGGTCACTGCCGAAAGCTCTTCGGCGGCGGTGGCCAGCTGGGTGATGCCGGAGCCGAGTTTGCCGATCAGGTCGCGCAGGCTCAGGGTCATGGCCTGCATGGCTTGCATCAACTGACCCAGTTCGTCACGTCGGTCGCTGTCGATGTCCGTGGTCAGGTCGCCGTCGGCGACCTTGCGGGCGATGCCAACCACTCGTTGCAACGGGCCGACGATGGCCTGGGTGATGATCAGCGAGCAGAGCACCCCCAGCGCGAAAGCGATCACGGCAGCGATCAGCAGGGTTCGCTTGGCGTTGCTGGAGTCGCTGACCAGCAGCTCACGTTGCAGTTTGAGGGATTGGCTGGAGGCGTCGGCAACCTCGCGAGCGCGATCGGTCATGTCCTTTTCGCTCTGGTCCAGCTGGCCGATGCTGGACTTGAGCTGGCCGAAGTTGTTGCGGTAGTCGTTCAGTTGCTGCAACGCATCCTCTATCGCCGAGCGCGCGCCGCTGTCTTGCAGGGTGCCGAGCAGTTCTCGGCCCTTGCTGTCGAGTGAGCTGAAATGCTCGTCGAGCAACTGCGCATATTGGTCGTCGCGGCGCAGCAGGAAATCTTTCTCCCGGCGCCGGGCTTCGAGCAGCTCCATGGCCAGGTCGCTGGCCTGGTTGGCTCGACTCAGGGTGTCGATGCTGTCTTGTGCACCGCTTGCGCGAATCTGTTCGACCGCCCGCTGGCGCAGGCTGAGCTCCAGCTCAGAGAAGCGTTTGAGGGCTGCTCGGGCGGAAACTTCCATGGCTTTCTGCGCATTGCTGCTGGCCGTACTAGCGGCCTGCAATTGCTCCAGTTCGCTGTGATAGCCACTGGCGTCTTCCTGAATCTGACGCATCAATGCCTTGTTTTCCGGGCGCGCCAGTTCAGCTTCCTTGGCGGCGGCCTGCTCCTGGATCTGCTGCGAAATAGTCAGGGCTTGCTGCATGGCCGCTTCGTCGTCGCGCAGCAGGTAGTTCTTCTCCTGCTGGCGTGCGCGCATCAGGTTGGCGTCGATTTCGCTGACGCCGAGCAGGTTGTCGATGCGATGCAGAGTGCTGTCCAGGCTGGCGTTGCCGATCCAGGCCGTCACCAGGGTGATGATCAGAATCAGGCCGAAACTGCCGAGTAGTTTTTTGCGAACACTAAGGTCAAGAAGCATGCGAGAAACAGTATTCATGACGATTCCCTGTGATGTCGTGGATCTAGCAACCTCTGTTGAGCGTAGCCGATGGGGTGAGGGGCTCCGGGAGCGCGGCAGTGAATGGCGTTGAGCGAGAAGTGAGTGCCGTTTCCCGATGTGTCTTGCCGCAGAGGGGGTAATGGACACTCAAAGAAAGTATCCCCACCCGGAAAGCTGCGCGGTACATGGGCGGAGGATAGCAGGCAACGCGATGATGGCAATATGATGTTACTTATTTTTTTGGACGGTCTGCCTGCAGCGTCTTTGTCGATGGCGCCGCGCAGCCTGCCATGCAGGCCCTGGTGTGCATCAACGCTGGGCAGCGCTGCCCAATTCGACGGAAATTGCATCCGCGCACTGCTGCAGGCTTTCCCGGTAGCGTTCACGTGCCACGGGGCTGTCCATCACCGCTTCCGGGCCGGACAGGTTGATCGCCGCTACCACGTCGCCACGGTGGTCACGCACGGCGCAGGCGATGGCAGTGGAGTAATCGGAACGGTGCATCACCCAGCCGCGCTCGCGGTCGCGTTCGAGCAGTTGCTGCAGCTCGGGCAAGGTCTTGGGGGCGGGCGGCGGGTAGTCGTCCAGACGCACGTGCTGGTAGAGCGTGTCCAGCTCCATGGGCGTCAGGCCGCTGAGCAGCATGCGGCCCATGGCCGTGCAGTGGCAGGGAATGCGTGTGCCGATGGGGATGTTCACCGACAGCCGCTGGGCGGCGAAGGCACGGCCGATGTAGAGGCTGTCGGTGTGCTCGCGGATCGACAGGTGGCACGACAGCGAGGTGCGGTCGCGCAGGGCATTGAGATGCGGCATGGCGATGTCCACCAGGTCGCGGCTGGCCAGATAGGCGAAACCGTCGCAGAGCACTTGCGGGCCGAGTTCGTAGCTGTTCTTGCCGAGCTTGCGCAGGTAGCCCATGTCGGTGAGCGTGATTAGGATCCGGTAAATGGCCGAGACGCTGACGCCCAGGCGCTCGGCGATGACGTTGCTGCTCAGGTTGCGTTCGTTGGCGTTGAACATCTGCAGGATGCTCAGGCCGCGCTGCAGCGCGGGAACGCGGTAGTCCAGCTCGTCTTCGTGGATGCTCATGATGCTGCCCTCGTGGCTGTGTTGCCCTCTCCCCCAGCCCCTCTCCCATGAATGGGAGAGGGGCTGGGGGAGAGCTCATGGCAGGGCGTCGATCCCTACCGGCTGTCCACCGAACTCCTGCATGGCATCGAGCAGCGCGCCCCAGAAGTACTGCACCGAGGCGCGGTCGCAGAGGAGGTGCAGGCATGGCACCTCGCCCAGCGGCAGGTTGGCGACGATGACGTTGACCCGCGCGGCCGAGGTCTGCGCCACCTGGCCGACGGCGAAGGCCTGCGCGCTGAGGTCGACGCCGCAGAGCTTGGCCATCACCTCGGCCTGGCAGGTGCCTGTGAGCACCAGCCAGGCGTGGCTGTCCTGGCGCGGCAGCAGGTACTGGCCGGCGCTGGCCTGCCACTGGCTTTCCTCGCGCTGCGCTTTGCTGCCGGCATCGTGCAGGCTGCCGAGCAGCAGGTACTCGGTTTGCGACAGGCGCAGAACGTGGCTGCCATCGGCCTGGCTCAGCGCCTGGTTGGGCGCCTGCGGCAACTGGTAGCCCAGCGCGGTGAGGTAGTCGGCGGCATTCGGGCCGCGCAGGCCGTAGCGCGCCAGGTTGGTCAGGTCGAGCAGGGCGCAGTGGCTCAGCAGGGCGCTTTCGTCGTCCCGGCCGTAGGTGGTGACGATGCAGCTCTCGCCGAGAGGGGTGAGGGTGGCGCCGACCTGCAGCCGATAGAGTGGGCTGCGCGCGGAGAATTGATTGGCTTGCAGGGTCATCTCACAGCTCCTGGCGTTGGCTTTCAGGGTCATAGAAGGGCAGTTGCACCACCGTGGCCTGCACCACCTCGGCGCCTTCGACGCGGATCGGGATTTGCTGGCCGGGCGTGGCCTGTTCGGGCGCGCAGTAGGCCAGGCCGATAATCTGGTCGATGGTCTGCGAGTACTCGCAGGAGGTGACGTTGCCGCTGATGTCCGGCCCCTTGAGCACCAGATGGCCTTCCAGCGGCTGGCTGCTGCCCTTGGCCAGGGTGAAGCCGACCAGCTTGCGAATCGGCGCCTGCGCCTCGAGGATTTCCACCGAGCGTTTGCCGACGAAGAAAGGCTTGCTGCGGGCGATGGCCCAGCCCATGTCGATCTCGGCCGGGCTGGTCATGCCGTCGGTGTCCTGGCTGATGATGACGTGACCCTTTTCCAGGCGCAGCAGACGCTGGGTCTCGACGCCGAAGGGGCGAATGTCGAACTCCCGGCCGGCTTCCATCAGCGCATCCCACAGGGCTTCGCCATAACGCGCCGGGACGTGGATCTCGTAGCCCAGTTCGCCGACGAAGCCGACCCGCAGCAGGCGGGCGGGAATGCCGGCAACCGTGCCCAGGCGCACGGCCAGGTAGGGGAAGCCCTCGGCGGACAGGTCGACATCGCTGCACAGCTTACTCAGCACCTTGCGCGCATCCGGCCCGGCCAGGTTGACCGCAGCCAGCGCGGCGGTGACGTTGGTGATGTCGACGTTCAGGCGCCACTGCGCGTTCCACTTGAGCATCTGCTGGTAGACGCGATCCACACCGCTGGTGGTGGCGCTGACGTAGAAGTGCTCGTCGGCAAAGCGCGCGCAGACACCGTCGTCGATCACCACGCCGTGCTCGTTGGTCATCAGCGCATAGCGCGAGCGGCCCACCGGCTGCTTGGCGAAGGCGAAGGTGTATAGGCGGTTGAGCAGCTCGGCGGCGTCCGGGCCGCGCACGTCGAGGCCGCCCAGAGTGGAGACGTCGATCAGGCCGACTTTCTCACGCACCTGGCGCGCCTCGGCCTGCATGCAGGCTTCGCGTTCCCCCGGCTTGCCGTAGTAGGCCGGGCGCTGCCAGATGCCGGCGGGCATCATCTTCGCCCCCAGCTCCAGGTGGCGTGCGTGCATGGCGGTTTGCCGATACGGATCGAAGCCACGGCCGGCGACCTGCGCCAGGGTTTCCGGGCTGAATGGCGGGCGCGCGGTGGTCACCCCGGTTTCGCTGACGCTGCGCCCCGTGGCCTGGGCCACCAGGCGTGCGGTGGGCAGCGCCGAGTGGCGGCCCTGCGAGGGGCCCATGCCGACGGTGGAGAAGCGCTTGACCAGTTGCACGTCGCGGTAGCCGATGCGGGTGGCGTTGACGATATCGCGTACCTGCAGGTCTTCGTCGAAGTCGACGAAATCCTTGCCTTTGGGGTGCGGAAAGATCGGCCAGGGGAAGTTGACCCGAGGCTCGGCTGGCAGTTCGCGCAGGCTCGAACCTGCTTCCAGACCAAGGGCAGCGAGTGCGCGCAGGGCGCCGTTGGCGGCATCGATGAGCAGCGCGTCGAGGGCGTTGCGGCCGTTGACCGAGCCAACCACCTGCAACCCGCTCGGCAGGCCGGACAGGCTGAAGCAGGCGCTGGCGTCGTCGTAGGCCAGCTTGCCGCCGGCCTGGCACAGCAACTGGTACACCGGCATGTAACCGGCGGACATGCACAGCAGGTCGCAGTCGATACGCAGGCCGCTCGCGGCCACCTCGCCCTGGGCAGCGATGCGGCGCACGTCCACGGCGTTCAGGTGTTTGTCGCCCAGCGCCTCGTACACCGTGCTGCCGACATGGCAGGCGACGCCACGGGCTTGCAGGGCCGTGGCCAGACTGGCGTCTTCGGCGCGTTCGCGCATGTCCACCAGGGCGGCGACCTCGACACCGGCATCGAGCAGGTCGAGGGCGGCCAGGTAGCCGTCGTCGTTGCCGGTCAGCACCACGGCGCGCTGGCCCGGCTTGACCGCATAGAGCTTGATCAGGCGCTGTGCGGCGCTGGTCAGCAGCACACCGGGCAGGTCGTTGTTGCGAAACACCACCGGCTGGTCGAAGGCGCCAGCGGCATTGATGCACTGACGGGCGCGCACCTTGTACATGCGATTGCCCTGGATCACCGGCAGATAGTGATCGGTGAACCAGGCGTTGCAGGTGGCTTCCTTGAGGATGCGGATATTGGCGTGGCCTTCCACGGCGGCCAACAGCTCGGCGCGCAGCTCGGCGGCACGTTTGCCTTCGACATCGAAGCGCGCCCAGGCCAGCGCGCCGCCCAGATAATTCTGCTGTTCGATCAGCAGCACCTTGGCCCCGGCGTTGGCTGCGGTCAGCGCCGCGCACAGGCCGGCTGGGCCGGCGCCGATCACCGCCAGGTCGGTGAACAGGAAGGCCTTGTCGTGGTACTGCGGCTGCAGTTCAAGGTTGAGCACGCCGAGGCCGGCTTTCTTGCGGATCAAGGGTTCCCAGACTTTCCACATGCCCTTGGGCTTGTAGAAGGAGCGGTAGTAGAAGCCCACCGGCATGAACCTGGAGAAGTGCCCGAGCAGGGCGTCGCGATCCTTGTCCAGGCTGCCGTTGTAGTTCTGCGCGCTGACTTGCAGGCCGCCATCCAGCGGCTGCATATCGGCCAGCACGTTCGGCTCGTCCGGCAGTTGCACCAGGGTGTTGGCGTCCTGCCCGGCCATCGACAGCGGGCCGCGCGGGCGGTGGTATTTGAACGAGCGCGACAGTAGCCAGCGCTGGTTGGCCAGCAGGGCACTGGCGATGCTGTCGCCGGCCAGGCCCTGGTAGGTGCTGCCCTCGAAGTCGAAGCTGACCGGGCGGTTGCGGTCGATCAGCAGGCCCAGCGGGGCCGGCAGGCGGACATCGGCGCTCATGCGTTCATCTCCTGGGCGGGCGCGGCGAAGTCGACGCGGCGGTCGAACAGTTCCTTGGGGTCGAAGGTGCGCAGGATCTCGTCGCTGACGGTGTGGCGTTCGGCCAGAAACCAGTAGCTGGAGGCGTTGTGCATCCACCATTCGGTGACGACGCCGGCGATGTTCTCGCTGTTGAACACGTAGTCGGCCCATTCGGCGTCCGAGCAGGTGTTCGGGTCGGGCATGCGCTTGAGTTCGCCGCCGTAGGTGAATTCATTGATGTTGCGAGGCCCGTTGAGCGGGCAGGGCATGATCTTCATGGTGCGAACCTCAGTGACTGGCAGCCGTGGCGCCCATCTCGTTGACCTGGCGGAAGGTGGAGAAGCGCTCGAGGGCGAAGGGTTGGATCAGCGCCGGGGGCCTGCCGGTGGCCACCAGCTCGGCCATGGTCTTGCCGCAGATCGGCGTGGCCTTGAAGCCCCAGGTGCCCCAGCCGGCGTCGAGGTAGTAGTTGTCCAGTGGCGAGAGGCCCATGATCGGGCTGTAGTCCGGGGTCATGTCGGTGCTGCCGGCCCACTGGCGCATCAGCCTGGCGCCGGCCATGAAGGGGAACATCTCGATGGCTGCTGCCAGCAGGCTTTCCTTCAGATCCAGTGTCGAGCGCGTGTTGTACAGCGGGTAGGGGTCGGAGCCGCCGCCGAAGACGATCTCGCCACGGCTGGTCTGCTGCACGTAGCAGTGCAGCGCACTGGAGCTCACCAGCGGATCGAGGAAGGGCTTGAACGGCTGGGTGACCATGGCCTGCAGCGGGTAGGTGTGGATCGGTGCCTTGATCCCCAGTTTGTTCATCAGCAGCGAGCTGGCGCCGGCCACCGCCTGCACCACACAGCCGCAGCGCACGGTGCCACGGTTGGTCTTCACTGCCGTGACCTTACCGTGCTCGACGACGAAGTCCTGCACCTCGGTGAGCTGGTGGATCTCCACGCCGCGCTTGGCCGCCTGCTTGGCGTAGCCCCAGGCCACGGCGTCGTGGCGGGCGGTGGCGCCGTCGATATGCCAGAGACCGGCGAGCACCGGCAGATGGCCGGGGTCGAGGTTGAGGCAGGGCACCAGCTCGCGGATCTGCTGGCGGTCGAGCATCTCGGTGCGGCCACCGAAATGCTTGTTGACCTCGGCGCGCTGGCGGAAGGCACGCACGGTGGCGTCGGTGTGCGCCAGGGTGAGCTGGCCACGCTCGGAATACATGATGTTGAAGTCGAACTCGTTGGACAGCTCCTTGAACATCCGCACCGACTCGGCATAGAAACGCACGCCTTCGCTGGTGAGGTAGTTGGAGCGGATCACCGCCGTGTTGCGCGCGGTGTTGCCACCGCCGAGGTAGGACTTCTCCAGCACCGCGACATTGGTCACGCCGTGGTATTTGGCCAGGTAATAGGCGGTGGCCAGGCCATGGCCGCCACCACCGATGATGACCACGTCATACGCCGGCTTGAGTTCCTTAGGCGCAGGCAGGTCGACCTCCACGGGGTATTCCGAGGACAGGCCGTACTTGAGCAGGGCAAGGGGCATTGCGATTACTCCTGGGCCGTCAGGCCGTGTTGCTGGCGGGCGGCGAGCAAGGTGTTGTGCATCAGCATGGCGATGGTCATGGGGCCGACGCCGCCGGGCACCGGGGTGATGGCCGAGGCCACCTGCCGCACGGCGTCGAAGTCGACGTCGCCGACCAGGCGCGAGCGGCCGTCGTCCTCGATGCGGTTGATGCCGACGTCGATCACCACCGCGCCGGGCTTGATCCAGTCGGCGCCGATCATCCGTGGGCGACCAACGGCGGCGACCACGATGTCGGCCTGGCCACACAGCTTCTCCGGCTTGACGCTGCGCGAGTGCAGCACGCTGACGCTGCAGTTGGCGGCAAGCAGCAGCGCCGCCATCGGCTTGCCGACGATGTTCGACCGGCCGACCACCACGGCATGCTTGCCGGACAGGTCGCCAAGGGTGTCGCGCAGCAGGCGCATGCAGCCGGCCGGGGTGCAGGGCGTGAGCACCGGGCGGCCCTGGCTGAGGCCGCCGACGTTCTCACTGTGAAAACCGTCGACGTCCTTGGCCGGGTCGATGGCCTGCAGCACGCGGGTCTCGTCGATATGCGCCGGCAGCGGCAACTGCACCAGAATGCCGTTGACCGAGACGTCGGCATTGAGCGCTGCCACCACTTCCAGCACCGCCTCGGCGCTAGCGTCGGCACTCAGGCGGTATTCCAGCGAGCGGATGCCCACTTCGCTCGCCCGCAGCACCTTGTTGCGCACGTAGACCTGGCTGGCCGGGTCATCGCCGACCAGCACCACGGCCAGCGCCGGTTCGATGCCCTGGGCCTTGAGTGCGGTGACGTCAGCGGCGACCTCGGCGAGCACGCGTGCGGCGGTGGCCTTGCCGTCGATCAGTTGCGCGCTCATCGGAAGATCACCGTCTTGTCGTGGTTGAGGAACACGCGGTGTTCGAGGTGGTACTTGACCGCCTTGGACAGGGCCACCGTCTCGGTGTCGCGCCCCACCGCCACCAGGGCGTCGGGGGTGTAGTTGTGGTCCACGCGCTGCACTTCCTGCTCGATGATCGGGCCTTCGTCGAGGTCGGAGGTGACGTAGTGGGCGGTGGCGCCGATCAGCTTGACGCCACGGTCGAAGGCCTGGTGATAGGGCTTGGCGCCCTTGAAACCGGGCAGGAAAGAGTGGTGGATGTTGATGGCGCGCCCCGACAGCTGCTTGCACAGATCGTCGGAGAGGATCTGCATGTAGCGCGCCAGCACCACCAGCTCGGTGCGCGTTTCGTCGACGATCTTCAGCAGCTCGGCTTCCTGCTGGGTCTTGGTCTCCCTGGTCACCGGCAGGTAGATGAAGCGGATACCCTCGCGCTCGGCCATTGGCCGCAGGTCGAGATGGTTGGAGACGATGGCGGTGATCGTCATCTGCAGCTCGCCCTTCTGGTGGCGATAGAGCAGGTCGGCCAGGCAATGATCGTACTTGCTGACCATCAGCAGCACGCGCGTCGGCTCGGTGGTGTCGTGCAGCTCCCAGCTCATCTCGAAGCGCTCGGCGACCTCGACGAAGCCGTCCTCGATCTGCTGGATATCACCGGCTAAACCTTCGTTGAAGCGAAATACCGCGCGCATGAAGAAGGCGCCGCTGATTTCGTCGTCGAACTGCGCCATTTCGCTGATGTAGCAACCATGGTCGGCGAGGAAGGACGTTACGGCGGCGACGATGCCGGATGTGGCCGGGCAACTGATCTTGATCACGTATGGGTGCTTGGCGTGCATGGCGAATCCTCTGCTGGGGGCGGCGGCAGGAAAATCTTTATGAATGAAATGGATGTTCGTCCATGAATAAAATTAACTGTGAGTAATCTATTTTTCGTGCTGGTGATTTTTATAAGTGAATGAACAAAGCGTGTCCATGCCTGTGGGGAATTTTTTTATCCTTTCAAGAAATAAAAGACGAGTGGTGGCCACGCGCACGCATCGGCGCTCCGTGGCCACCACTCAGGCCTAGAGCCTGTTGTAAGCGAAGGGGCGTGGATCGACCAGCGGCGTGCTGCCATCGATCAGGTCGGCGAGCAGATGACCGGCACCTGGCGCGATGCCGAAGCCATGGCCGGAGTAACCGGTGGAGAGAAACAGCCCTGGCAGTCGCTCGACCGGGCCGATCACCGGGATGGCGTCCGGGGTGACGTCCATCACCCCGGCCCAGCTTTGCTCCACGCGAATCTGCCGGAAGAAGGGAAAGGCGCCTGCCAGCGCTTCGCGTGCTTCGGCCAGGATGGCCGGGCAAGGGCGTGGGTCGAGTACCCGGCAGCGTTCGAATGGGCTTGCGCTGTCCATGGCCCAATGCCTGGGCTGGCGCAGTTCCTCGAGAAAACGGCCATCCAGGCGCAGGCGTACTTCGCGAAACTGCTGGCTCAGCGCCGGAAGGAAATCGCCGAGGTAACGAAAGCTGTCCGGGGTGATCGGCGCCAGGTTGCCGTTGCGCTGAGCAATGTTGTAGCCACCGTCGGCGCGTTTGCGAAAGGCGTAGCGGCTGGCGCCGACCGCCAGTTCCGGGCCACCCGCCATCGGTGCGGTACGCAGTACCGAGGCCACCACCTTCAGTTGTGGCAGACGCAGGCCGAGGTTGGCGCAGAACAGCGTCGACCAGGCGCCGCCAGCTAGCACCACGCTGCTGCAGTTCAGGCGCCCCTGTTCGTTGTACAGCCCGGCGACCTTGCCGGCCGTGATGTCCAACCCCCGCACCGCACAGCCCGTGACGATGCGCGCGCCCAGGCGTTGCGCCGCACGGGCGATCACTGCACTGGCGCGGTGCGGTTCGGCGCGGCCATCGCTGGGCGTATGCAGTGCGCCACTCCAGCCGGCAGCGGCGCCTTCAGGCATCACCCGGAGCAGATCGGCACCCTCCAGCAGGCGCGCCTGCACGCCATGGGTGCTGGCCGCCTGTAGCCAGTGCGCCTGTTGCTGCAGTTGGCGCGGCGTTTCACAGGCGTAGAGCACGCCACTGCGGTGAAACCCCAGGTCTTCGCCGAGCTGCGTCTGCCAGCGATCCCACAGCTGCAGGCTGGCCATGGCCAGGGGGATTTCGCTGAGGTCGCGGCCCATGCTGCGGCACCAGCCCCAGTTGCGCGACGACTGCTCGGCGCCGATCAGGCCCTTCTCCAGTACGGTCACGGCGATACCGCGGCGGGCCAGCCAGTAGGCCGTGCTGACGCCGATGATGCCGCCGCCGATGATGGCCACCTCGGTGCTCTCCGGCAGCTTGTCGCTGGTCACCTGTTCGATCTGTGGGTACATGCACCTTTCCTCGGGCTGCGCTGCGATGTCGGCGAGCATGCGCCGGCCCCCAAGGCGTGCAATTTGCATCGCATCCGTCCGCTTTCTTTTATCAATATGTGAGAAATGCCATGGGCGGCACCCAGACCCTGGAACGAGCGTTTCTGTTGTTGCGCGTCATCGCCGCTGCCGGCCGGCAGGGCGCCAGCCTGGCCGAGTTGCGTGAGGCCGCCGACTGTTCGCAGGCCACCGCTTACCGCCTGCTGCAGTACCTGCGCCGGCAGGGCTTCGTGCGTGGGGCGCAGCAGCGCGGGCGCTACGTGCTCGGCTACGAACTGTTCGCCCTCGGCGCCCAGGCCGGCAATGCCAGCGCGCTGCGCGAGCGGGCCCGGCCGGTGCTGCTGCGCCTGGCACAACGCTTTGGCGATACCTTCTTTTTATTGGTGGCAGACGGTCATCAGTTGCTGTGCCTGGACATGCTGGCCGGACAACTGCCGGTGCAGAGCTACAGCGGCGCGGTGGGCGGGCGCATCCCCATGGGCGTCGGCCAGGCCTCGCAGGTGCTGCTGGCCTGGCTTGGCCGCGCCGAGCGCAACGACATCCTCGCCCACAACGCCGCCACACTGCGCCTGGACTATGGCCTGGACGTCGAGCGCATCGCCGCCAGCCTGCCCAGCGTCAAGCGCCTGGGTTACGCCAGTGGTCTGGTGGACAAGCGCCTGCCGGGCTACACCGGCCTGGCGGTGCCGATTCTCGATGGCGATGGTCAGCCGCTCGGTGCCCTCAGTTGCGCGCTGGCCCGACCGCGCATGACCGACGCCCGGCGCCAGGCATTGGCGCAAGTGATGAAAGAGGAGGCGCAGTGGTTGCGCGACCCTTGAGCGCAAGCCTGTAGGCTGCTGCGGCACTTCGTCTACGAGCAGCCACGACGCGATGATCTAGGCTTAATCGATGGGTATGACGCCGAAAGGACGGGCGCTGATCAGTCTCGCGGCAAGGCGTTGGCAGTCGCAGAGACAGCAGCGCTGCATTTGGTTTGTTCCACTGCAAACCCTGGTTTATGTCACCGCACTGTTTGTATAGCCGTGGAGTTCGATCATTTTGAAGACACTGCTCGATGCGCAATGGGCTGCATTGGAACGGGTCATGGCCATCGCCGAATTTGCCCTCGATGGCCAGCTCGTGCGCGCCAACGACAACTATCTGGCCCTGTTCGGCTATCGCGCGGAGCAGGTCGAAGGGCGGCATCATTCATTCTTCTGCCATGCCGATTGCGCCGAGCTGGCGGCGCACAAGCGTTTCTGGCAACCCTTGGGTGCGGGCGAGGCCTACAGCGGGCAGGTCGAACGCCTGCGTCAGGATGGCCGCAGTTGCTGGCTGCAGACCACTTACATGCCGGTCATGGATGAAACTGGCCAGGTGCGGCAGATCCTCCAGGTCGCCATCGATATCACCGTGCGGCTGCTGCACGAGCAGGAGCAGCAACAGCATCTGAGGCGGTTGTCGCTGGTGGCCGACGCCAGCGATTCGGCTGTGGTGATCAGCGATGCGAACCCTTACATCGTCTACGTCAATGCCGGTTTCTGTCGGATGTTTGGCTGGACGGCAGAGGAAGTGCTGGGGCGTCGCCCCATTCGCCTGCTGGCTCCTGAAAAGGACGCCGCGTATGCGCAGCAGTATCGCGACACGCTGGCAGCAGGCCTGCCCGTGGAGCGTGAGGAGATCGTCGAGGGCAGGGACGGGCAGCGTTACTGGGTCAAGAGCATCAGCAACCCGATTATGGACGAGGTCGGACAATGGCAGCTGACGGTGACCATCCTGACCAACATCACCCAGGCCAAGATGCATGAGGTGTTGCAGCACAGCGTCATGGAGGCCATGGCCCGCGAGCGTCCGCTGACCGAGGTGCTGGAGTTGATCTGCGAAGAGGTCGAGCGGATTGCTCCCGAGGTGGTCGCCTCGATTCTCGAGGTGGACGAGAATGGCCTGCTACACCCCCTGGCGGCGCCAAGCCTGGCGCTGGACTACCAGCAGAAACTCGATGGCGTGGCGATCGGGCCATCAGTCGGCTCATGCGGGACGGCGGCCTGGCGCAAGGCATCTGTCTGGGTCGATGACATCGCCAGTGACCCGCTCTGGGCCGACTACCGAGATCTGATCCTGCCACTGGGGTTCCGGGGGTGCTGGTCGGCGCCTGTGCTCAATGCCCAGGATAGGGTCGTCGGCACCTTCGCCTTTTACTTCCGGCGCTCGCCGCAGGATTGCTCGATGCAGTTCTACAGGCGCCTGGTCGAGGCTTGCCAGCATCTGTGCGGGTTGGCGCTGGAGCGCGAGCAGACACGCCGGCGCATACGCCAACTGGCGTTCTACGATGCCCTCACCGGCCTGCCGAACCGCAGCCTGCTGCAGGCCCGTGCGGATCAGGCCATCGCCACTGTTACACGCGAGGGTGAGTGCCTGGCGGTGTTGTTCATCGACCTCGATCGTTTCAAGCACGTCAATGACTCACTCGGGCACTCGGCCGGGGACGACCTGCTGCGTCAGGTCGCGGCGCGCCTCCAGAGCGTGCTGCGCGAGTCGGACATCGCCGGGCGGCAGTCAGGTGATGAATTCGTCGTGGTATTGCCAGGTTGCGATGCCAACGACGTGACTGCGGTGGCCGAGCGGCTGCTGCAGTTGCTGGCGGAGCCATTCACCCTGATCGGTACCAGCTTGCAGGTTTCCGGCAGTATCGGCATCGCCATGTATCCCAATGATGGGCGTGACATGGAGACGCTGATGGGCCGCGCAGACATGGCCATGTACCAGGCCAAGAGCAGCGGGCGAGGGCGCTTCCATTTCTACAGCAGCGAAATCAACAGGTTGGCCCAGGAACGCCTGCAGATGGAAAGCGCCTTGCGCCAGGCGATCAAGCACGATGGATTGCGCCTGCATTACCAGCCGCAGATCGATATGGTCGGTGGCGGTCTCTATGGCGTCGAAGCACTGGCGCGCTGGACGCATCCGGAGTTGGGGGACATCCCGCCCGTGCGTTTCATTGCCCTGGCCGAGGAGTGCGGCCTGATCGTCGAACTGGGGCATTGGGCCGTGCAGGAGGCCTGCCGGCAATTGGCCGCGTGGCGCGCCGCAGGGCTGCATGTGCCGACCATATCGGTCAACCTGTCACCGACCAGTTTCCACAACCTCGATTTGCCGAACTTCCTGGCTACGACCCTGCAGGCCAATGCCTTGCAACCAGAGGATCTGACCCTGGAGCTGACCGAGAACATGCTGCTCGATAGCAACCCCAGCACCATGAAGGTCCTCGATGAGGTGCATCGGCAGGGCATCCGCTTGTCGATGGACGATTTTGGTACCGGCTACTCCAGCCTCAGTTACCTGCGGCGACTGCCAATCTCGGAATTGAAGCTCGACCGCAGCTTCGTTTTCGACCTGGAGCATGACGAAGCGACTCGTGCCCTGAGCAGTGCAATTCTGGGGATTGGCAAGAGCCTGCATCTGACGGTGGTGGCCGAAGGGGTGGAAAACGAAGCCCAGCATCGGCTGCTGCGCGAACAGGGTTATCCCGTCGGGCAAGGTTATCTGTTCTCCAGACCACTTTCGGCGGAGGATCTGCAGCGCTGGTTGAGTCAGACCTGCGCCCGGCAAACTGGCGCCTGAATGGCGTTACCGGCTAGGCCGCCGAGGGCGGCAGGCAAGGCGCTACTTTTGCACATTGGTCTCTGCCGATCAGCCGTTCGGCGCTTGCTGTAAGCAACGGCTCAGGCTTGCTCAGCGTTACCTGGCATGCGCTGGAAGCGTTTGCGAAAGGCTGCCGGCGAGATACCGACGCGCTGGCAGAACAGGCGACGAAACGAGTTGCTGTCCTCGTAGCCCACCCGGCTGGTGATCCGCTCGAAATTCAGGCGGGTGGTTTCCAGCAGTTCCTTGGCCTTTTCCAGACGCAGGGCCTGCAGGTAAGCCAGCGGCGTGTGGCCGGTGGCGTCCTTGAAGCGGCGCTTGAAGTTGCGCACGCCGAAACCGAAGCGCGTGGCCAGGTCGTCGATGCAGCAGGGCTCGGCGAAGTGCGCCTCCATCCAGTCCTGCACGCGCAGGACCGCTTCGTCGCCATGGCTGCGGGGCATCGACCAGCTGATGTAGACGGACTGCTCGCTGCGCACGTTGTCGATCAACAGGTAGCGGCTGCATTGCTGGGCCAGTTCGCGCGAGGCGAAGCGGCGTATCAGGTGCAGCAACAGGTCCATCGCGGCGCTCGCTCCGGCGCTGCTGATCATCCGCCCGTCCTCGCAAAGAATGCGCCGCTCGTCCACCTGAACCTTGGGGTAGCGGCGCCGCAGCAGGTCGGCGAAGGCCCAGTGGGTGGTGGCTTCGATACCATCGAGCAGTCCGGCTTCGGCGAGCATGAAGGTGGCCGTGCACATCGAGGCGATGACCGCGCCCTGCTCATGCTGCTGGCGCAGCCAGCCGCGATAGTGCGCGAAGGTGGGCAGGGCCTCGCGCAGGCTGAAGAGAAAGCCGGGGATCAGCACCAGGTCGGTTTTCTCCACTGCGTTCAGCGCCATCTCTACCGGCATGGCACGCCCCAGCGCATTGGCCACCGCTTGCCCGTTCAGCGAGGCCACGCTGAGGGTGAAGGGTGCAGGGGCTGGCAGGGCGAAGCGATTGGCGGCATCGAGCACTTCGAGGGCCAGCGCGGCGCTGGCCAGTGAACTGTGTTCAGCCAGGAGCAGGGTGATATGCATGAAGCGTCTCTTGCGTAAGTCGCATGGTATTAGTCATTTCTGCACCTACTTTACTGCAGACGCCCTACTTAGAGTGCGGCACTCTCATTCAAACAGGTGTTCGTCGTATGAACCTATGGTTTCGTCTTCTGCTGATGCTGCTGCGCAGACCCTGGCGCAAGCCGGTGCCAGGGCTCGCCACCACCGTGGTGCGCATGCGGGTCTGGCCGCTGGATCTGGACTTCAATCGGCACGTCACCAATGGTCGCTACTTCACCCTGGCCGATGTCGGACGCATGGATTACGTGCTGCGCAGCGGCGCTTTTCGCGTGGCCCTGCGCCATCGCGCATTGCCCATCGTCGGCGATGTTTGCGGCAAGTTTCGCCGCGAGCTGAGGCTGTTCGAGCGCTTCGAGGTGCACACGCGCATGCTCGGCTGGGACGACAGGTGGAGCTTCGTCGAGCACCGCTTCGTCAAGGATCAGCGGGTGATCGCCGTGGTGATCATGCGCGGGCTGTTCCGTGGGCCCAAAGGCAATGTCACGCCCGCCGAGTTCGCCCGTGAGCTTGGCCTCGATGAGCAGTCGCCACCCTTGCCGCAATGGCTGCAGCAGTGGTCGAGCAGTTGCGACGGGCTGAGCCAGCAACTGCGGGAAACCGAGCGGGCCTAGACCTGGGGTATCTCAGGCTGGCGCCGATCAGCGCGCCGGTTCTGCCTGGGCGAAGACTTCCTTGGCCGCAGCCAGACCATTGAGGGCCGCGGGGAAGCCGGCATAGACCGCCATCTGCATGATGGTCTCGACCACTTCGCTGCGGCTGACGCCGACATTGAGTGCGCCCTGGATATGCACCTTGAGTTGCGGGGCGGCATTGCCAAGCGCCGTCAGCGCCGCGACCACCGCAATTTCCCGGCTTTTCAGATCCAGCCCGGGGCGGGAGTAGATGTCGCCGAAGGGAAATTCGATCAGATAGCGGGCGAAGTCCGGGGCGATGGCGGCCAGGCTTTCCACCACCTGCTCTCCGGCGTGGCCGTCTATTTCCCGCAGTTTGGCGAGTCCACGGGTGTAGCGATCATCGTTGGCGTTCATCGGCATGTCCTTCCTCATAGATTGAGTCCGGCGCCGAGGGCTGCTCGAGCGAGCGGTAGTGCTCGATCTTGCTCTGCAGTGCGCTCGCGGCCTGGCGCATCGCCTCGATTTCTGCAAGGACGTCCGTTAAGTGCCCCTCCAGCATCTGGCGACGATCCTTGACCGTCGAGTCCCCAGCGCCACGTAGCTTTGCGAACGTCTGCATCTTGCCGATAGGCATGCGCGTGGTTCGCAAGCGCAGCAGGAATTCGATCCAGGCCAGGTCCGAAGCCGCATAACGGCGTTGCCCTCCGGCAGCGCGGGCCACAGGCGCGATCAGCCCGATGCGCTCGTAGTAGCGCAGGGTGTGGGCGCTCAAGCCAGTGCGTTTGGCGACTTCGTCGATGCTCAGATGTGATTCCATGGAGGCAGCCTAGAGGTTCGAGCGCGCTCTAAGTCAAGCGCTTCGAGGGGATGGCCCATTGCGTGCGCGCTGGCCGGTCGGCAGGCGGCGCACTCAGGGCCAGGGGGGCTTGCGCGACGCCGCTCAATCGGCCCCGTAGTTCATGATCGACAGCAGGCGGATCGGCACCTGCACCAGCTTTTCCGGGCCGTGCGGTACTTCGCCGTCGAAGGTCAGGCTGTCGCCGGCCTGCATCGGGTACAGCTGGTTGCCGTGGCGGTACACCAGCTCGCCTTCGAGCAGATGGAGGAACTCGGTGCCGGGGTGGGCGAAGGTGGGGAACTCCTCGCTGGCGTCGTCCATGCTGACCATGTAGGCCTCGAAGCTCTTCTTCGGCCCACGGGTGTGGTTGAGCAGGCGATAGGTATGGCCCTTGTCGGTGCCGCGACGCACCACTTCGAGGCCTTCACCGGCTTTCACCAGCAAGGCGCTGCCACCTTGCTGGTCGTACTGGCTGAACAGTTTGGACATGGGCATGCCGAGCACGTCGCAGAGCCGGCTGAGGGTGTCGAGGCTGGTGGAGACCTGGGCGTTCTCGATCTTGCTCAGCATGCCCTGACTGATGCCGGCGATACGCGCTACATCGGCGATCTTCAGTTCCTGTGCCTGGCGCTGGCGGCGAATCTGCATGCCCAGGTATTGCTCGAGCTTGAGGCGAGGAGGGATTTCCGTGGAGGTCGTCATGCGTGCTTTTATCTTCTTGTGAATAAAAAATTCGCACTGAGAATGTGCAGGCTGCCTTTCTTCGGTGCATTTTCACGGTTGGAATTTCCTCCTATGAAAGCATCTTTCCTTCACGGATAGAAGAATGGCGGGGCTTTGCGGGATTTCCAACGGCAAGGACCAGGTTGGCAAGCTGCTTGCATTTCTTTTGGGGAAATTAAAATTCCCCAGCGGAATAATGGCGACGCCAGCGGAGGCCCCAACCATGTTGCCCAGCGAAACCCAGAAAATCATCGACCAGCACGGCATCAAGTACGTGTTGGCCCAGTTCGTCGATATTCACGGTGCGGCCAAGACCAAGTCGGTGCCGGTTGCGGGGCTCAAGGCCGTGGCCGAGGAGGGTGCCGGTTTCGCCGGGTTCGCCATCTGGGGCATGGGCATGGAGCCGCACGGCCCGGACTTCATGGCCCGTGGCGATCTGTCGACGCTGATGCCGGTGCCCTGGCAGCCGGGCTATGGCCGCGTGGTGTGCATCGGCCACGTCAATGGCCAACCCTGGCCGTTCGACACCCGTTACGTGCTGCAGCAGCAGGTGGCGCGCCTGAGCGAGCGTGGCTGGACGCTGAACACCGGTCTGGAGCCGGAGTTCAGCCTGTTTCGCCGCGATGCCGAGGGCAAGCTGCGCCCGGTCGATGCCAGCGACAAGCTGGAGAAGCCCTGCTACGACTACAAGGGCCTGTCGCGTTCGCGCGCCTTCCTGGAAAAGCTCACCGAGTCGCTGCAGCCGGTCGGCTTCGACATCTACCAGATCGACCACGAAGATGCCTGCGGCCAGTTCGAGATCAACTACACCTACAGCGATGCCATGGAGTCGGCGG
The DNA here is from genome assembly GCF_965197125.1 of Pseudomonas spartinae. Taxonomy (NCBI): domain Bacteria; kingdom Pseudomonadati; phylum Pseudomonadota; class Gammaproteobacteria; order Pseudomonadales; family Pseudomonadaceae; genus Pseudomonas; species Pseudomonas spartinae. The sequence continues at coordinate 350,188 of NZ_CBDAMB010000004.1, read as the reverse complement.
ATCGCTTCACCTTCTTCCGCATGGCCGCCGGCGAGATCGCCAACGACCTGGGCATGATCTGCTCATTCATGCCCAAGCCGGATCCACGCCGCGCCGGCAATGGCATGCACTTCCACCTGTCGATCGGCAATGGCACCAGCAAGAACCTCTTCCATGACGCCAGCGACCCCAGCGGCATGGGCCTGTCCAGGCTGGCCTATCACTTCCTCGCCGGCCTGCTGGCCCATGGCCCGGCGCTGTGCGCCTTCGCCGCGCCGACGGTGAATTCCTACAAGCGCCTGGTGGTCGGGCGCTCGCTGTCCGGTGCGACCTGGGCGCCGGCCTTCATCGCCTACGGCGACAACAACCGCTCGGCGATGCTGCGCATCCCCTACGGGCGCATCGAGTTTCGCCTGCCGGACGCCGGCTGCAACCCCTACCTGGTGACCGCCGCGATCATCGCCGCCGGCCTCGATGGCATCGACCGCCAGCTCGACCCGGGCAAGGCCTGCAACGAGAACCTCTACAACCTGAGCCTGGAGGAGATCGCCGCGCGCGGCATCGACACCCTGCCGCAATCGCTCAAGGAAGCCTGCGACGCGCTGGAGGCCGACCCGCTGTTTCGCGAGGTGCTGGGCGCGGACATGGTCGACGAGTTCCTCAAGCTCAAGCGCATGGAATGGGTCGAGTACAGCCGCCACGTCTCCGACTGGGAGATCGAGCGTTACACCGAATTCTTCTGAAGTGCCAAGCCACCCGTTTCAATCCGCCAGGAAAGCGCTGCAAGTGCTGGCGCGACACCCGTATCAACTCGGTCAGCTGGCCGCCTGAGGCGCGCAGCTGGCGAACGAAGTGAGGACTGCTCTTATGTGTGGAATCGTAGGTCTGTATCTGAAGAACCCGGCGCTGGAAAGCCAGCTCGGCGCGCTCTTCGAACCCATGTTGCTGGCCATGACCGACCGTGGCCCGGACAGCGCCGGCTTCGCCATCTACGGCGACGAGGTGAAGGACGGCTGGATCAAGCTGACCCTGCAAAGCACCACCGCCGGTTATGACTTCAAGGCCCTGATGGGTGAGCTGGAAGGCCGCCTGGGTTGCTCGCTGGACTGGTTCCAGAACGCCAGCGCCGCCGTGCTCAAGACTAATGCCGATGAGGCGGCGGTACGTGCCGTGCTCGCCGAACTGGCGCCGGCCGTGCGCGTGATGAGCGTCGGCCAGAGCATCGAGATCCTCAAGGGCATGGGCTTGCCCAAGGACATCGCCGAGCGCTTCTCGCTGGCGAAAATGCAGGGCAGCCACATCATCGGCCACACCCGCATGGCCACCGAAAGCGCGGTGACCATGGAGGGCAGCCACCCGTTCTCCACTGGCCAGGACCTGTGCCTGGTGCACAACGGCTCGCTGTCCAACCACTTCCGCCTGCGCCAGGAACTGCGCCGCCACGGCATCGAGTTCGAGACCGAGAACGACACCGAGGTGGCCGCCGGCTACCTGACCTGGCGCCTGCGCCAGGGCGATTCGCTCAAGCAAGCGCTCGACCATTCGCTGGAGGATCTCGATGGCTTCTTCACCTTCGCCATCGGCACCCGTGACGGCTTCGCGGTGATCCGCGACCCCATCGCCTGCAAGCCGGCAATCCTCGCCGAGACCGACGACTACGTGGCCATGGCCTCGGAATACCAGGCGCTGTCGACCCTGCCGGGCATCGACAAGGCCAAGGTGTGGGAGCCGGAGCCGGCCACCATGTACATCTGGGAACGCAGCGCTTGAGTCGCTCCAGGCCTACTGCGCACACCGATTGCTGCGTCAGATCCTCACGATCCGCTCGCCGTACTACTCGTACTGTCTCGCGGCTCGCTGCGGTTCTTCCTTGCCCTCGGCGCGCTCGCGACGGCCTGAATTCGACTCTCCACTTTTTGGAGACATAACTATGAAAACCATCGACCTTTCCAGCGCTACCGTGCGCGATCTGAACCAGGCCCTGCACGAGCAGGCCAGGACCCTCACCGAGCGCGAGTGGGTGGTGAGCAACCCGGGCGGCAAGCACAACCTGGCTGTGGGCCTGAATGAAGCGCTGAGCGTGGAGATCGACGGCCACGCCGGTTACTACTGCGCCGGCATGAACCAGAAGGCCAGTGTCACCATCCACGGCAACGTCGGTGTTGGTGTGGCCGAGAACATGATGAGCGGCATGGTGCGCATCAAGGGCAGCGCTTCGCAGTCGGCCGGTGCCACCGCCCATGGTGGCCTGCTGGTGATCGAAGGCGATGCCGGCGCGCGCTGCGGCATCTCGATGAAGGGCGTCGACATCGTGGTCGGCGGCAACATTGGCCACATGAGCTGCTTCATGGGCCAGGCCGGCAGGCTGGTCGTCTGTGGCGATGCCGGCGATGCGCTGGGCGATTCGCTCTACGAGACGCGCATCTACGTCAAGGGCACGGTGAAGTCGCTGGGCTCGGACTGCATCGAGAAAGACATGCGCCCCGAGCATCTGGAAGAACTTGCCGAGCTGCTCAATCGCGCCGGTTTCGACGAAGACCCGGCCAGCTTCAAACGCTACGGCTCGGCCCGTCAGCTGTACAACTTCAAGGTCGACAACGCCTCGGCGTACTGATCGCGCACCCTGCCCGAAGAGGAACTGCACATGAGCGAAAAAAACACCCCGGTGCTGCGCGAATCCGCCACCTTCGACCGCCTGTCCATCCAGGAAATCCAGCGTGCCGCCGAGACCGGCATCTATGACATTCGCGGCGGCGGCACCAAGCGCAAGCTGCCGCACTTCGACGACCTGCTGCTGCTTGGCGCCTCCATGTCGCGCTACCCGCTGGAAGGCTACCGCGAGAAATGCGGCACCGACGTGGTGCTGGGTAACCGCTTCGCCAAGAAACCGATCCACCTGAATATCCCGGTGACCATCGCCGGCATGAGCTTCGGTGCGCTGTCGGCGCAGGCCAAGGAAGCCCTCGGCCGTGGCGCCAGCATCGCTGGCACCAGCACCACCACCGGCGACGGCGGCATGACCCCGGAAGAGCGTGGCCAGTCGCAGCACCTGGTCTACCAGTACCTGCCGTCACGCTATGGCATGAACCCGGATGATCTGCGCAAGGCCGATGCCATCGAGATCGTTCTCGGCCAGGGCGCCAAGCCAGGTGGCGGTGGCATGCTGCTGGGCATCAAGGTCACCGAGCGCGTGGCCGGCATGCGTACCTTGCCGATCGGCGTCGACCAGCGCAGCGCCTGCCGTCACCCGGACTGGACCGGCCCGGACGACCTGGCGATCAAGATTGCCGAGCTGCGTGAAATCACCGACTGGGAAAAACCCATCTACGTGAAGATCGGTGCCAGCCGCCCGTACTACGACGTCAAGCTGGCGGTGAAGTCGGGAGCCGACGTCATCGTCCTCGACGGCATGCAGGGCGGTACTGCAGCGACTCAGGAAGTGTTCATCGAGCACGTTGGCATCCCGATTCTCTCGGCCATCCCGCAGGCCGTGCAGGCCCTGCAGGAGATGGACATGCACCGCAAGGTGCAGTTGATCGTCTCCGGCGGCATCCGCACCGGCGCCGATGTGGCCAAGGCCATGGCCCTTGGCGCCGATGCCGTGGCCATCGGCACCGCCGCGCTGATCGCCCTCGGTGACAACCACCCGCGCCTCGACGAGGAGCTGAAAGCCATCGGCTCGGCTGCCGGTTACTACGACGACTGGCAGAACGGCCGCGACCCGGCGGGCATCACCACCCAGGACCCGGAACTGGCCAAGCGCCTCGACCCGGTCGCCGCCGGCCGCCGCCTGGCCAATTACCTGCGTGTGCTGGTGCTGGAGGCGCAGACCATGGCCCGCGCCTGCGGCAAGTCGCACCTGCACAACCTCGACCCCGAGGATCTGGTGGCGCTGACCGTAGAGGCCGCGGCCATGGCCCGGGTACCGCTGGCCGGCACCGACTGGGTTCCGGGGCAGCTGCAGTACTGAGCCGCTCAGCAAGATGAAAAAGGGCCGCAACGCTTGGTGTTGCGGCCTTTTTTGGGTTCTTTGCATATTTTGGGGAAAGTGCGGGTTGACACCGGACTGGCAAGTTTGTGTGCGTATCGCTTACTGACTTAGCACTATCCATTACCGCCTCTGCTGAGCGTTTGGATTGCGCCCCTTACGGGCGCCACACCTTTCTTGCTTGCCCAAGAAAGGTGTGCCAAAGAAGGGCACCCCGACATCCGGGTTTCGCTGCGCGAAACTTCCCTCGCTCCGGTGCCGCTCCGGGGGCCGGCTTACATGGGCCATCCCTGGCCCATTAAGCCTTTCGCCGCATCCATGCGGCTCATACCCCTACGCAACACCTCCACTCGGCCTGCTGAAGGGGACCAGGTCGCGAGCCTGCGACATCTCCGCAAGATCAAAGTCGGCAGCGTTTGACTTTTGCTCTTGAAGTGCGATCTCACAGGCGACGCCTAAGTCCCCTTCAGGAGGCCGAGTGGAATCGCCGTGGAAGGGGGTGAGCGACATGGATGTCGCGAGAGCCGTGATGGGCCAGGGATGGCCCTTCTCGGCGTGCCCCTGGAGCGGTGATGGAACGAGGGAACCCCGGCGCAGCCGGGGCCGTATGCAGGGGTGTGTTTCTTTGCTTACTTTCTTTGCACAAGCAAAGAAAGTGAGTCGCCCGTAAGGGGCGAAACCCATCAGACCAGGCCGCGCGCTAATGGAGAGTGCCAAGTCATCGACAGCTAACACGTAATTGCCAGTCCGATGTCAAGCGTATCTTCCCCGCGATAACGCGAAGAATCTTTATTCGTCAGTGCGAGATTCAGCCACGACGCTTCTCTGCACAGCTCACGTTCGTCGACGGCACCCGCCAATCCCGGCCAGGCGAGTGGCCTCAATAAGGCGCTTCGGCCTGGAGCCGGCGGGCCATGACCAGGGTGCGCTCGGCGCCGTCGATGACTTCTCGTTGCAGCTCGAAGCCCAGGCGTTGATAGAAGCCTCGAGCGGTGAGCGAGGAGGGCACGAGCAACTCGGCGATACCCTGTTCGCGAGCGAGACGGGTGATGGCCAGCATGAGCAGGCGCCCGATGCCCTGGCCCTGCATCGGCGGATCGATGAACACCGTTCTGACAACCTCGCCGTCGAGGCTGGCGGTGCCGAGCAGTTGCCGGTTGCGTTCGGCGACCAGCACCTGGCGCGTATCGATCAGCTGCGCGACGCGCTCGACGCTGAAGCTTTGCTCCACCCGCTCAATCACCTCGGGTGCATAGTCCCGCGCATTGCTGACGTGCAGGGCGCTGATGATCACCCGGCTTATCGCGGGCGCGTCGCTCGCTCGTGCAGGGCGGATTTCGATTGGCATGGCAGGGGCTCGGGCTTGGGGTGGTCGTTCAGGTGGACCGGCTGCCGGCTCGTTCGAGGCCGGCAGCGTGATCCTGTCAGGCTACCTTGAAGCGACTGACCAGTTGCTGCTGGTGATCGGCCAGGCCTGCCAGCTCACGGCTATTCAGCGCAGTCTCTTCAGCGGCTGCGCTGACCTGGATGACCAGGTCGTTGATGTCGTTGACGTTGCGGTTGATCTCTTCCGACACCAGGCTCTGTTCCTCGGCGGCCGAAGCTACCTGAATGTTGCGGTCGCTGATGCTGGCGATGCCATCGGCGATCTGTTCGAGCAACTCGCCGGCCTTGACCACGTTGCTGGCGCCGGCCTGAGCCTTGTTCAGGGTTTCCTGCATGGAGCTGGCGGCGCGGTCGGAGCCGCTTTGCAGGTTGCTGATCATCTGCTGGATGCTGACGGTGGAGTCCTGGGTCTTCTGCGCCAGTTGGCGCACCTCATCGGCGACCACGGCGAAACCACGGCCCTGCTCGCCAGCGCGAGCCGCCTCGATGGCGGCATTGAGCGCCAGCAGGTTGGTCTGCTCGGCGACACCACGGATGACGTCGAGTACCGAGGAGATGGCGTCGCTCTCGTTCTTCAGCTCGAGGATGATCTGCGCGGTCTGCTCGGCCTGGGTCGACAGGGCCTGCACCAGGCGCACGGTGTTCTCGATCTCGGTCTTGCCCAGCAGGGTGTCGTCATTGACCCGACGCGACATCTCGGCCGCTTCGGTAGTGCTGCGTGCCACGTCACGCACGGTGGCGCTCATCTCGTTGATTGCGGTGGCGACCTGGTCGGTGCCCTGGCGCTGCTGCGCCACGTGCTGGCTGGTCTGCAGCGCTACGGTCGACGATTGCTCGGCGGCGTTGGCGACCTGCGCAGTGGCTCCGCCGATGGCCTGGATCACCTCCCTGATTTGCTGCGTCATGTTGTCGAGGTTGTGCGCGATCACGCCGAACTCATCGCGGCCCGTGTAGTGGGTGTGGGCGGTGAGGTCTCGTTTCGACAAGGCGACCAGGGTGTCGTTGACGTCGCTGACGGCCGATTTGATGTTGCGGATGATCAGGAAGGACAGCACCACGACTGCAGTCAGGACGCCGAGTATGATCGCGATGGTCAGCCACAGGCCGTGCTTCGCTTCCTCGTGGGCTCTGCTGGCGAGCAGGCCGACGTTCTGCCCCAGTTCGTTTTCCACCTGCAACATGAGGTCGATGCGGGCGGTCGAGTGCTTGAACCAGTCTTCGGCTTTGGTGTTCAGCGCCTCGCCCAGCGGCGTTTCCAGGGCCTTGCGCTGCAGGTCGCTGGCGGCCTGCGCGGCGGGCTGCTGCAGCGCCTCGTCCAGCTTGCGCTTGATGTCTGCTTCTGCCCGGCGCTGGAACGCGTCCTGATAGGCCGAGAACTCGCCAAGATTGCGGCTCAGGCGTGACAGCAGATCGGCGCTGATCTGGTTCTGGGTGAAGGCCACGCCCAGCAGCGCGCGTTCGCGTCCTGCGCGCTCCTTCATCTCCACGAACTGGTTGAGAGCGCCCAGAGCGCGCAGAATCTGCGGAGCACTGACGCTGGCCTCCAGCGAGTGGGTGTAACCGATCAGGGCTTTGATCAGGTCGGTATAGCGAGCACCGGATTCGCCGCTGTTGATCGCCTGCTTGTCGACCTGCTCACGCAAGGCGTTGATCGTCTCAAGGTCTTGCAGCACCTGCTCCAGGCCTGCCGTGGCATCTGCCGATAGCGTCTGCATCTGCCTGGCCGCCGTATCGCTATCGAGGCGGAACTGCTTCAGGGCGTCAGCCATGGCCGTTCCCTTGCTGCCCAGGAATACGCCACTGGCGCCGCGCTCGCGCTGCAGGGCGGTGACCAGGGTGCTGATCTTCTGCGCGGTCGCGCTAGCGGTCAGCGTGCGGTTCATCTCGCTCAGCGTCTGGTACTTGCCGGCAAGGTACATGCCAGAGAAAGCCAGAAAGCCGAGTAGGGGAAAGATCAGTATGAGCAGGAGCTTCACGCTCAGCGGGGCATTTTTAAGCATGGTCAGCAAGCCTTGTCGTCATCGTTGAAGTGTCGGCAGTTGAGCTGTACGACGATTGCAAACGGCCGCTATCGAGTGGCCTTGATGCGCTTCTTCTAGGAAGACTGGGTGCACTCCATTGCATGGTTCGCTTTACCTGTTGCCGCTATCGGTGGAGTGGTTCAGGCCAGCTTCTGTGTTGAACAGACGCTTCACTGAACCGACTTATGAGCTTTGTCGCGTGTTCAGTGGTTTTCTTTAATCAATGACCAAATGAACCGCTAACAAAAAGCTTGCTCCGATTTTTCTCCTGAGAGTCTAGGTCAGAAGCTACGAGTTGCAGGCTCGGCCGTCGGAGCGCAGGGCATAGGTTATGCGTTCGGGTGGGATGCTCTGTTGATCGAGAGTAGTGGCGCTTGTTTTTTTGTCGTCAATCTTGTGGCGATATGGCGCGCGGGGATGCCAACGGGGCCTCGAGCTCGCGGGCAAGCGCCGTGAGCCTGTTCAGACAGCCTGGGCTTGCAGCGTTTGACTGCACACGCGGTTGCGCCCCAGCTGCTTGGCCTGATAGAGCAGACGATCGCAGTGGGCGAAGAGGTCCTGAGCCTGGTGTACGCCGGCGGCCTGGGTGGTGCTGGCGCCAATGCTGATGGTCAGCCGATTCAGCGCATCGGGGCGGTGCCGATGTTCGATGGCGAGGCTGGCCACCTGTTCACGCAGTCGTTCGGCCAGCGTGTTCAACTCGTCGGCATCGGTGATCTGTAGAAGGATGACGAACTCTTCGCCGCCGTAGCGATACATCTCGCCCTGGCCATGGCGCAGGCTGTTGCTGATGCAGTCGGCGACGTGGCGCAGGCACTGGTCGCCCACCTGATGACCGTAGTGATCGTTGAAGGGCTTGAAGAAGTCGATGTCCAGTAGCAGCAGGGAGAAGGGGCGGCCATTGCGCTGCATCTGCTGCCAATGCTCCTGCAATGCCAGGTCGAAGGCGCGGCGGTTACCTACGCCGGTCAGTGCGTCGGTACTGGCTTGCTCGCTCAGGCGCTGATTGAGCGCGGCCAGTTCATCACGCTGGCGCTGCTTTTCCTGATCGTCGAGAAAGGCCAGACGCACGCCACTGATGTTGGTCCAGCTGATGAACAGGCTGAACAGCAGCACCGGCAGGTAGGCAATGCTGAATACCAGCAGCGGCTTGCTCTGGCCGTCATGCAGCAGCCACAGGTTGTACAGAATGATGGCCGAGATCGCGCTGGAGCAGGCGAGGATGCCTCGGAAGCTGTAACGCGCGCCCAGGTTGGCCAGGATGATGAACACCACCGAGGCATAGACGAAGGTGGGCACGTCGGGCGAAGTGCTGCGCTTGAGCAGTTCGAACCAGGCGATGGTGGAGATGATGTCGTGCACCGGCATCAGCATGTCCATCAGCAACACGTTGCGAGAGCGCCAGAACACCAGATAGATGTTGACCAGGCCAATCAGGCTCAACCCTATGCGCAGCGCCAGCGACTCCCAGGCCATGTCGGGGATCAGCAAGGCATCGGCGAAAACGTAGAGGTCGTAGGCAATCATCGCGATGAAGTTGATCGCCAGCAGGAAACGCCCATGCTGTTGGACGACGTAGCGCTGATAGGCCGCGTGCAAGTGAGCCGGGATCACTCGACCGGTTTGCCTGAACGAGGCTTTGCCTGACTCGGAGGCGCCCATCGTGCCTGGTTCCTTTGCTGGTAGATGACAGATGCCACTGAGATAGAACTTGCCGCGCGCCTGTCGAAGTGTTGGCGTTACGCGCTGGGCTTGCAAGGTAACGCCATTATTACGCCAGTAGCTACCGCTGGATGAGCAGTTGGCAGCATTTTTTAACCGAACCCCATCAGTTGGCTGAACGCAGCTTCTGCCCCGCAGAGGTCTTGTCCTGACCAATACCCAGGTTTTTTTACTCGGGTGTGATGGGTGTTTTCTTCACCGCTCAAGTGCTCTGTTCAGCTCAGGCCTGTGTGCGCTGCGACGGCGCGTTCTGCCCCGTGCTTGTGCAGCCGTTCAAGGGCCTGCAGCGCCTGAAACGTGTGGCGCCAGCGCTGGCGTGGGGTGACGGAAATGGCACAGTCCATGCTTTCTTCATGAGAACAAAAAGTTCTCCAAGGGAATTTGCTTGGGGCAAACCGACCATCGTCCTGCGTTTATCCGGGAGGTTTTCCGATGACAGCATCCAGTGCCGAACCCCTGTTCAGTACCCCGCGTTATGCCACCGAGGCGTCTCCGCATCCGGCCAGCCGCCGTGTCGTGGTTGCCCAGCAGGCGCATCTGGCTGCTGCGCTGCTCGACGATCCAGCTCCGACCTTGCTGCTATGCCTGGGCGAGATGCTGCCGGGCAGTACCGAGCAGGAGAGTCTGCCCAGCAGCGAGGCCTTGTACCTGCACCTGCAGATGTTGCTGGAGCAGGCCGAGGCCGGCACCCGACTGTACGTCTGCGGCGATGAGAGCTTTCTCTGGCATGTGCATCGCCTGGCGCGACAGGCCGGCCTGCTCGGTGACGAGATCGAGCTGTTCAAGCAGGGCGCACGCCGCCGCCTGTACTGCGTGCACTGCGGGCATTTCCAGGACATCGGCAGCGAGGGCGAGTGCAGCTGCGGCCAATGCCGGGTGAAGCTGTTCGTCCGCGAGCATTTCTCCCAGCGTCTCGGCGCCTACATGGGCGTCTGCATCGACCCGGACAGCCCCTATGCAGCGGAGGTGCCGGCATGAGCGCGATGATCGAGGTACAGGTCACCGAGGTGCGCCAGCTGACGCCGGTGGTGCGCGAGTTCAGCTTCGCCGCGCTCGACGGCGCGCTGCCGGGTTTTTCCTGCGGCAGCCATGTGCAGGTGGTATTGCCCATCGAGGGCCGCACCCTGCGCAATGCCTATTCGCTGCTGGGCGATCCGCGTGACAGCGGCCTGTACCGTATCGCCGTGCGCCTGCAGGACGCCTCGCGCGGTGGCTCGCGCTATCTGCACGAGCAGGTGCGGGTCGGCGACCGCTTGCAGATTGGTGTGCCGAGCAACCTGTTCGCCCTGCATTCGCAGGCCCGTCACCACATTCTGGTGGCCGGTGGCATCGGCATCACCCCGTTCATGGCCTACCTGGCCGAGCTCGAGGTGCAAGGCGCTTCGTTCGAATTGCACTACGCCTACCGCAGTGGCCTCACCGACGCCTACGCCGCCGAGTTGCGCGAGCGGCTGGGCGAGCGTTTCCATGGCTACGACGCCGCTGCCGGCCAGCGCCTGGATTGCGCCGATCTGTTCAGCGCCAAGCCGCTTGGCAGCCATCTGTACGTTTGCGGCCCGCAACGCCTGCTCGATGAGCTCAAGTTGCTTGCCTCCGCCCATGGCTGGTCGGCCGGACGCCTGCACTGGGAAGCCTTCGCCGCGCCGGAGCCGGGTCAGCCGTTCAGCGTCGAGCTGGCGCGCAGTGGTCGGCGCCTGCAGGTGCCGGGTGACCACAGCCTGCTCGAAGCGCTGGAGGCAGCCGGTGTCGAGGTGCCCAACCTGTGCCGCGGTGGGGTGTGCGGGCAGTGCACCACGCGCTACCTGAGCGGCGAGGTGGAACACCGCGACCACTACCTGGATGAGCAGCAGCGTGGTGCCACGCTGATGCCCTGTGTTTCCCGTGGCGGCTGCTCCGGCACGCTGCTGCTCGACCTCTGAGGAGTCCGCCATGTCCGTCGTGATGAAACCGCTGGAAACCTACCGGGACGATTTCACCTTCAGCAACAGCCCGCAGGCCATCGCTCGTTTTCCCTTTCCGTTTCCCGAAGACAGCTACATGTACTCGGTCAACATCGAGCCGGCCACGCCGCGTGAGCCGGGCTCGGTGTTCGAGCACTGGTTCGATATCGACGAGCATTACCTTTCGGAGATGGCCGAGCGCGCCTGCGTGCTGGAGAAAGACCCGGATCGTTGCCTGGTGATGCCGCACATGGCCCTGGCCGCCTGGGACACCCTGGAAATGCTGATGGAGCACCTTGCCACCGATTATCCCGAGCATTTCGCCCTTGAGCGTGACGGTGACCAGTGGCTGTGGATCAACCGCCCGCTGGGCATCGAGCAGCGCTTCACCTTCGGTGATGCCAGCAGCTTGCCGTTCGAGCCGCTGGAATACATCACCCGTCAGGTGCAGGGCGACTTCGCCGTGCTCGATCAGCGCGACGGCGACCTGTTCATGGATGCCGGTATGGTCACCTGCCCGGCGGACTGGTCGATCAAGTTCGACGCTGGCATGAGCTTCAAGCAGTGGCATGCGCCGGTGCCCGGCGTGGCGCATCAGCTCGGGGTATTCGAGCGCGCGCTGAAGTACCTGCTGAACATCCAGGTTGGCCACCCGGTGCGCCGGCTGAACTGGACCATGACCATCAACCCGCGCCTGGACACCTCCTCGGAGACCTTCCACGAATGGGGCCATGAGCGCGGCCTGGTGACGGCGGAAAACGTCGCGCGCCTGGTGCACCTGCGCGTCGAGCTGCAGTTCATGCCGCGCCTGCCACGCAGCAATGCGCTGCTGTTCGGCATCCGCACCTACCTGATCAGCCTGGAAGAACTGGCCACAAATCCGGCCTGGGCTTGCCGTCTGCACCGCGTGCTGCGCGACCTGCCTGACGAAATCGCCGACTACAAGGGCCTGACCCGCTACCGCCAGACCGTGGTGGATTGGCTGCGCCAGTTCGACCCGCAGGCCCAGGCCGCCTGATTCCACTCAGCTCTCTCCCACAAATGGGGGAGGGGAAACAGAACCACTCGCCTGCGTGCAGGCCAACCGCACTCGATAGGAGAACCACCATGGCCAATTCCTGGCGTATTTCCGCCCTTGCCGAGCGTCACCGCGCATTGGGTTCCACGCTCGAGGACTGGAGCGGCATGGGCACGGCCTGGACCTACGCCAGCGACCTGGCCGACGAGCACGAGGCTATCCGCACCCGTGCTGGGCTGATGGATGTGTCCGGGCTGAAGAAGGTGCACTACGTCGGCCCGCATGCCGAGAGCCTGCTGGAGTACGCCACCAGCCGCGACATCGCCAAGGTCTACCCAGGCAAGAGCGTCTACGCCACCATGCTCAACGAGACTGGCAAGTTCGTCGACGACTGCGTGATCTACCGCACCGGCCCCAACGCCTTCATGGTGGTGCACGGCTCCGGCAACGGTCACGAGATGCTGCTGCGTTCGGCCCAGGGCCGCCAGGTGGCGGTGCTGTTCGACGACGATCTGCACGACCTGTCGCTGCAAGGCCCGCTGGCGGTGGATTTTCTCGCCGAGCACGTGCCGGGCATTCGTGAGCTGGCGTATTTCCATCACCTGCAGACCAAGTTGTTCGACCGCCCGGTGATGATTTCGCGCACCGGCTACACCGGCGAGCGTGGCTACGAGATCTTCTGCAAGGCCGCCGACGCGCCAGCGATCTGGGACCGCATCCTGGAGCAGGGCAAGGGCCTGGGCATCATCCCCTGCGCTTTCACCGCACTGGACTGGCTGCGGGTGGAGAGCTACCTGCTGTTCTTCCCCTACGACAACTCCGAAATGTACCCCTTCGCCGATCAGCCGGCCGGCGACACCCTGTGGGAGCTGGGGCTGGACTTCACCGTGTCGCCGACCAAGGGCGATTTCCGTGGCGCCAACGAGCATCGCCGCCTGCAAGGCAAGGAGCGCTTCAAGATCTTCGGCGTGCTGCTCGACGGCGACAAGGCGGCCGAGGCGGGCGACACCCTGTGGGCCGACGGCAAGCAAGTGGGGGTGATCACCTGCGCCATGTACTCGCGGCTGTCTGGAAAGTCCATGGCCATCGCGCGTATGGACGTGCCCTATGCCGAGCAGGGCGCGCCGCTGGAGGTGAAGGGCAGTCTGGCGGTGAGCGCCATCGCCCACAGCCTGCCGTTCGATGATCCGGAGAAGAAGAAGCGCACGGCCAAGGGCTGAGTGTCAGGGGCTGTTGCCGGGAGTCGGCGCGGACGAGTTTTCGCGGGCAAGGCGGGTCATAGAGACATGGCCCGCTGTGCCTTCAGTGCAAGGAGATGGCGATGGCCTGGTTGAACGGTTGGGGTTTTCTGCTGCTGGCCGGTATCTGCGAGGTGTTCTACGCCTCGATCATCCCGCGTACCGACGGTTTCACTCGTCTGTGGCCGAGCCTCTACTGCGGCTTCTTCCTGGCGCTGAGCATCTACCTGCTGAGCCTGTCGGTGCGCGAGTTGCCGCTGGGCCTGGCCTACGCGGTGTGGGTCGGCATCGGCACCCTGGGCACGGTGGCCTACGGCGCGCTGTTTCTCGGCGAGAGCCTGAACCTATTGCGCAGCCTGTGCCTGGTGATGATCGTCGCCGGCATTGTCGGCCTGAAACTCTTCGCTCCCGAGCCACTGACCTGAGGAATCCGTCATGCGCGTGCAGGTATTGCAACACGTACCCTTCGAGGATGTCGGCAGCATGGCCGAGTGGTTGCAGGCGCGCGGCGCTACTGTGCGCTACACCCGTTTCTTCGAGGCGGATGCTCAGTTGCCAGACCCCTGTAGCTGCGATCTGATCGTCGCCATGGGCGGGCCGATGAGCGTCAATGATGAAGCCGAGTTGCCCTGGCTGATCGAGGAGAAGGCCTTCCTGCGCCAGGCCATCGACGCTGGAGTAGCGGTGCTCGGTATCTGCCTGGGCGCCCAGTTGATCGCCAGTGCGCTTGGCGCTCGCGTGCAGCCTAACGCAGTGACGGAGATTGGCTGGTTTCCGGTGTGGCGGGCCGAGTCGGCGGGCGAGGACAGCTTCGTCTTTCCCGACCGTATCGAGCTGCTGCACTGGCACGGCGAAACCTTCGAGCTGCCCGAAGGCGCCAGATTGCTGGCCTCCAGCGAGGCCTGTCGGCATCAGGCGTTTCAGCTCGGGCGGCGGGTGATCGGCCTGCAGTGCCACCCGGAGATGACGCCTGCGATCGTGGCGGATCTGTTGCACCAATGCGCTGATGAACTCGAGCCAGGCCCCTGGGTGCAGACACCCACCCAACTGGCAGCCGAGGCGCAGCGCTATGAGCCAGGCAATGCGTTGATGGCGCAGGTACTGGACTACCTGCTCGGCTAGCCAACGGGCGTCGCTGACACGGCCTGGGCAGGCCGCGCCAGCGAGCGGCGTCAGAGGCGGAAGTGCGCGATGTTTCCGCGTAATGCTTCGCTGGTGCGCGCCAGGCTCTCGCTTTCCTGCTGTGCATGCTGGAAGGCGGAGGCCGATTGCTCGGTGCTGTCGCGTACCGAGACGATGCCTCGGCTGATCTCTTCCGCTACCGCGCTCTGCTGCTCGGCGGCCGTGGCGATCTGCTGGTTCATGCCGTTGATGCGTTCGATCATGCTGACGATGCGGGCCACCGCCTCGCCAGCCTCGGACACGCCGGAAACCGACTGCGAACTGGAGTTCTGGCAGCGTTCCATGTAGCGCGCGGTCTCGTCGGCGATCTTCTGCAGGCTGGCAATCAGCCCTTCGATCTCGGTGGTGGCCTCCTGGGTGCGCCGGGCCAGGCTGCGTACCTCGTCGGCTACCACGGCAAAGCCGCGCCCGGCCTCACCGGCACGGGCCGCTTCGATGGCTGCGTTGAGGGCCAGCAGGTTGGTCTGGTCGGCCACTGACTTGATCACGTCGAGCACGCTGCCGATATTGCTGCTTTCGGCTTTCAGGCGTCCCATGGCCTCGCTGGAATTGTCGATCACCTGTGCCAGTTCGCCGATCAGGTTCACTGCCTGCCCGGCTTTCTGCTGGCTTTGCGCTGCGGCCTCGTCAGCCTCGCTGGCGGCTTGGGCGGCGGTTTCGGCACTACGCGCCACGTCCTGCACGGTCGCCGCCATTTCGTGCACGGCGGTGACGATCTGCTCCACTTCGCGCTGAGCCTGGGCCACGCTTTCGGCGTTGCGCAGGCTCGACTCGCTCAATTCCTGGCTGGAGTGAGCCACGGTACGTGATGAGGCATCGATGCCCTGGGTGACCTGGCGCAGGTTCTGCTGCATGCGCAGCAGGGCGGCAAGTACGCTGTTTTCCGCACTGTTGACGGCGGCTTCCATCGTCCGCAGGTCACCTTCGGCGACACGCTGGGCGATGCGGTTCAGGTCGCCTGGTTCGGCGCCCAGAGCGCGCAGCAGTTTACGGCTGATCAAATGGCCGAGCAGGGCGGCGAGTATGAAACTGATCGCCGTGATCAGAATGAGGATATTGCGCTCCTCCTTGTAGTGCGCTTCGTTTTCGCTCAAGCGTTGGTCGGCAATCTCGGTGGTGTGCTTGAGATAGCCCTCCAGGGTGCCGGTCAACTCCTCAAGTAGAGGCGTGCATTGCTCCTTGACCATGCGTTTCGCTTCCACGTCTTCACCGTTGAACAGGTGCTCGGCGATGCTGTGCGCGACCTCGCTGTAGCGTGCTTCCAGTTGTTCGATGCGTGCGAGCAGCTCGTGCCCTGTTGTTGAAACGTCCTTGTGGGTCGTGATTGCCTGGCGCAAGGCGGCGAGACTGTCGACGACTCTTTTCTCTTTCTGGGCGATGAAGTCACGCTGCGCCCCACGCTCTGCCGGCTCGCTGTTGAGAGCCAGGTTGCGCAGTGCGATGGCCCTGTCGCTGACGGCGTCACTGAGCTGGTTAGCCAGCTTTTTACGAGTCTCTATCCCGTTGATGTAGATGGAGAAGTCTTCGTCCGATGCCGCGAGGTTGTAGAGCGAGACGCCTGCTATCAGCAGCAACAGGGCGAGCAGAGAGCCATAGCTGGCGTACAGCAGTGTGCGGATCGAGAAGCCAGTTGCGGTAGACGGCATAGAGGCACCCTTTAGGGATATGACGCGTTTGTGCGGATTGTTTTGATGTACGCAAGAGCGATGGCTGCGTTTTATTTTTATGTGCATCCTGCGTCTAACCGTATGTCCCTAACGAGGTTGTCGTCTGAAGGTGCGCTCCTTGGCTGACTCGCACTGTGGTCAGCTGTCATTGCCTGGTGTGGTTGTGGCTTGCTGGGCTTGAGTCTCGCTCTGCGTGGCGCTCAGCAAATGGATCAAGATGATTGGACTTGAGCTTAGGATAGATATCGGTATGCCGCTTCGCTTCTTTAGGG
This sequence comes from Pseudomonas spartinae, assembly GCF_965197125.1. Lineage (NCBI taxonomy): Bacteria > Pseudomonadati > Pseudomonadota > Gammaproteobacteria > Pseudomonadales > Pseudomonadaceae > Pseudomonas > Pseudomonas spartinae. The sequence continues at coordinate 333,775 of NZ_CBDAMB010000004.1, read as the reverse complement.
TCGCGATATGGCATGTGGACGAGGCGATTTCCGAGAGCCGCTGTCTGGGAGCGATGCGGGCGCGCGAGGGGAGGGACTGGCTGGCGCTTGAGTGATCTGGAGATGGCCGGCGGCGAGCGCCGCCGGCCATGGCCTTACTTGAGCTTGGGCAGCTTTTCGTCCGGCAGGGCGTAGCTGTGCTTCTCGTGGATCATGGTGGCGATCAGCGCGTAGAGACTGACGCCGGCCACCAGCAAGCTGATGAAAACCAGGATGGCCGGCTTGTCGGCGAAGGTGAATACGGCGCTGGCGCCTTCGTAGGTAGTGATGCTCATGCTGCGTTCCTCGCGATAGGGCTGGCCGCTTGAGCGGCCAGGCTACAAAAAAGACTCAGGCCGACTTCGGCGTGGCGGTGGCCAGCGCTGCCGGCTCGCTGCCGCCGACGCTGCTGCTCGGGCCATACATCGAAGCCCATTCCGGGTAGGCCTGGGCTGGCACCTCGGTCAGATCCAGGCCACGTTCTTCGGCATGCGCCGGGACGCGCAGCAGGTCGGCCTTCTTCAGTGCATAGGAAATCAGGTAGCCGGGGACGAAGCCCAGGGTTGCCATGACCAGAGCGCCGCCCAGTTGGCCGAAGAAGCTGATCTCCGGCATGCCGTTCACGTTCGGGTAACCGGCCAGGAAGATGCCGCTGATGACGATACCGGCGAAGCCGCCGAAACCATGCACGGCGAAGGCACCGACGGCATCATCGAGCTTGAACTTGAGCAGCAGGTTGTTGATCAGCGGCGCGGTGGCCGATACGCCCATGCCGATCAGGTAGGCCAGGCCGGGGTGGTACAGGTCCAGACCCGGGGCTACCGAGATGATGCCGACCAGGCCGCCGGACATCATCCAGAACGGCTCGCGGGTGGTCAGGTAGGCGCCGATCAGGCCGCCGGCGAAGCCCATCAGGGTGTTGAAGGCGAACGCCGAGAGGTTGGTCGGCTGGCCGTAGATGTTGATCCACTGTGCGCCCGAGTTGTAGATGATGCAGCCGCCGAGGAAGCCGAAGAAACCGACGATGATCAGCATCAGGCCGACCACGCTCATCGGCATGCTGTGACCGACGATGGCGTTGGCGCTGCCATCGGCGTTGAAGCGGCCGATGCGTGCGCCGAGGTTGATCACCACCGCCAGGGTGAAGAAGCCGGCGATCATGTGCACGCAGCCCGCCGCACCGACATCATGGAAGCCCCATTTGACGGTCAGCCAGCCTTCCGGGTGCCAGCCCCAGGAGGCCGCCAGCAGCCAGAGGAAGCCGCCGAGGAAGATGGTCATGATGATGAAGGCGCTCATGCGCGTACGTTCGATCAGCGCACCGGAGAGAATCGAACCGGTGGTGGCGGCGAACATGGCGAAGGCGGCCCAGAAGATACCGGTGGCGTTATCGCTGATGTTCGGGCCCATGGACTGGCTCCAGGGCATGCCGGCGAGAATGGCGTCCATGCGCGGCACGATGCCGTCCGGGAAACCGTTGTAGACCGCCCAGCCGACCAGGAACACGCTGGGCACGATGAAACCGAAGGCGAGGATGTTCTTAACCCCCGCGGCCAGTGCATTCTTCAGACGAGACGCGCCGATCTCGTAGGAGAGAAAGCCCACATGAATGCAGATCATCAGGGCGATACACCACCAGTAGAATATTTCCATATTCAGGGTGTTGGTCATCTCTATCAGAGCCTGTAGCTCCTCCAGAGTGGGGGTCTTCTGCTCTTCCATCTATCAATCCTCGATACTGTTCTTGGAATGTCGGTCGGTCTTGGCAGTGGGACTTCAGGTGGACGCCATACAGGCGCGTTATTTATCTGTAGTTATAAAAAGTTCCCTGAATGAATAGGCAATCCTTGTGCCAGAAGGCGGCTCGCTGGCCCGCGGGCCAAAGGCTGGGATCGCTTGGAAACATCCGGTTAAAAAATGCCCCCTTTGTGTTCATCTCGCTGGCATCGCGCATGAAAATGGGTCGTTGTCATGGGTTTTTCTGCAACATGCCCTGGATCTGTTGCACCGATTCCTGGGTGCGCCGTGCCAGGTTGCGCACTTCGTCGGCGACCACGGCGAAACCTCGGCCCTGCTCGCCGGCACGCGCGGCTTCGATGGCGGCGTTCAAGGCCAGCAGATTGGTCTGCTCGGCAATGCCCTTGATCACGCCAGCGACCTGAGCGATCTGCCCGTAGGTGGCCTGAATGCTGGCCTGTTCGCGCTCCTGCAGGCTGGCGGCGGCTTTTTCATCGGTGATCTCGCGTACCGCGCCGGTGACGTAGAGCAGCTTGCCCTGGGCATCGCGCAGGCAGCGGCCGCGCTCGCGGTACCAGACTTCGCCACGGGTCTTGTGGCGCATGCGGTACTCCACGGCATAGAAACCGTCGCCGCTCCTGTCCACCATCGAGGCGTTGAAGGCCTGCATCACGGCCTTGAGGTCATCGGCATTGACCACCTGGAAGTAACTCTCCCAGCCGTCCGGGAATTCGGCGCGGCTGTAGCCGATCAGCTCGCGAAACTGCTCGGACCAGCGGATCAGGTTCTGCGGGTGGTCGGGGTCGCCGTCCACCACATTCATGGCCCAGCAGCCTTCGGTCAGGGTGCGCTTGGTCAGTTCCCAGACCTGGCGTTCCTCATCCCATTGCGCGCGTTCGGCGGCGACATTCTGGTTCTGTGCATGGCTGGCTCGCAGTTCGTCATCGAGCAGGGCGCATTGCTGTTCGGCCTGGGCCAGACGTTGTTGCAGGGCCGCGTATTCGGCTGCGCTGCAGGGCGGCGGGGGTTGCTGCTCACTGTGCTGACGAATGCGCTGCAGCTCCTCCCAGTCGCGCTGCAGACGCTGCAGGCTACCGAGCAATTGCGGTTGCTGCTGCAGGTGCGGTCGTTCGCCTGCCGGCGGACGCTGGCTGAGCAGGTGTTCGAGCCATTGATTGAGTTCACTGGCCAGGTTTCGGGTCGTATTGCTGAACCACATCGGCCGATCCTCCTCGGGGTCGTTGAGGGCTGCCCTCCTGATTGGCAGCCGCTGCCCGGTTCCCTAGCAATTCTCTTTCCAAAAGCCGCGGCAGCGCGCACGGTGCTCGCGGCATGCCGACCTCAGGCCTTGACCCGGCTCTTGTCCGGGTCATAGGCCACGGTGCCGGCAGCGACAGTGGCGCCGATGCGTTTCTGCTGGCCATCCAGCTTGCCGACCTCCAGCCGCGTGCCGGGCGTGCAGTAGTCCACTGCCAGGCGGCACAGGGCGATGTTCTTGCCCAGTACCGGCGAGCGTGTGGCGCTGGTGATGACGCCGACCTGAGCGCGGCCGACATGCACGCAATCGCCGTGGGCGGCCGGCTCGTTACCGTCCAGCTCCAGGCCTACCAACTGCTGCAGGGGGTGCGCCTTGCGCCGCAGCAGGGCGTCGCGACCGATGAAGTCGTCCTGCTTGCTCTTGAGCGGCACACAGAAGCCGATGCCGGCCTCGAACGGATCGGTCTGGTCGCTGAACTCGTAGCCGGCGAAGATCAGCCCGGCCTCGATGCGCAGCATGTCCAGCGCGTGCAGGCCGAGCGGTGCCAGGCCCAGCGGCTGGCCGAGCTGCCAGAGGCGTTGCCAGAGCACCATCGCATCGCTGGGGTGGCACCAGATTTCATAGCCCAGCTCGCCGGTGTAGCCGGTGCGCGAGACCATCAACGGCACACCGCCGTAGTCGTCGAGGCGACCGATGAGAAAGCGGAACCAGCCCAGCTCCTCCAGCTTCGGTTGAGTGCCGGGCGTCCAGATCATCTGCCGCAGCAGCTCGCGGGCGAGCGGGCCCTGCACGGCGATATTGTGGATCTGCTCGGAGGCGGACTTGATCCACACCTTCATGCCCAGCTTCTCGGCCTGCTGGCGCAGCCAGTCGCCGCCGAAGTCCTCGCCGCCGATCCAGCGAAAGGCGTCCGGCCCCAGGCGCAGCAGCGTGCCGTCATCGAGCATGCCGCCGTGCTCATAGCACATGGCGCTGTACACCACCTGGCCAACGCTGAGCTTGCGCACGTCGCGGGTCAGGCAGAGGTTGAGCAGGGCTTCGGCGTCGGGGCCGAGCACCTCGAACTTGCGCAGGGCGGACAGATCCATCACCGCCACCCGTTCGCGGCAGGCGTGGTATTCGGCCAGCGTGCCGTAACCGTCGAACTGGGTGGGCGTCCACCAGCCGCGATAGTCGACGAACTGGCGGGTGAGGGCGCTGGTGCCCGGATGGAAGCCGCTTTCGCGGGTCAGCACTGGGTCGGCGTCGGGCGTCTTGCGGTTGGCCATGGCGATACTGAAGCGCTCCTTGTCGGCATACAGGCGGATATGGATGTCGGTTGGCTGCCAGCCGTTGGCCGGGTCGATGTCGTCCGGGCAGGAGCTGCTGGCGCACACCAGCTCGCGCTGGGCACGCAGCAGCACGTAGTCGCCGGGGCGCGACCAGGGTTCATCCAGGGTCAGCTGCTGGTGCGCATCGATTCCGGTATTGAAGAAAAAGTTGATCGCTGGCCAGCCGCGCCGCGCCTGCACGCCGTGGGCGGCGAGCGCGCGGCTGAGGTTGTCGCTGCAGTTGGCGTGGCCGAAGTAACCCTGCGCCTCGTAGTAGCGTGCGCTGCAGGCCAGGGCGAAAGTGTCGTGGCGGCCGACGGTGTCGCGCACCACCTCCAGCATCGGCCGCAGGTCGCGATCGAAGAAGCGGCTGAACAGGCCCGGGCCGGGATAGGCGTTGCCGTTCAGGGTGCGGGTGACGGTGGGGTCCAGGTCGATCTCGCGGCCGGCGTCGAGGCCATGGCGGTCGAAGGCGACGAAGTCCGAGCACTGCCGGCCGGCGACGTCGATCACCTGGATGTACTGACCCGGCGCGACGATGTAGTCACGCGCCGTGCCAGGGGCGATGGTGAATTCGTCGACCACTTCGCCGAGCGGCGCCGGCAGGCTGGGAATCAGCAGGCTCGAGGGGGTGGCGCGGTGGATGAGCAGGCGCAGCTCGCTGGCGCGTTGCTGGCTGTCCACGGTGACCGCGCCGCCGGGCGCCGCGACTATCACCAGCAGCGCCGCGCTGGCGCTCAGGCTGCGGCTGAAGCCGGCGGGCGTAGCGGGCTGCCAGAGACATGCGGCCGTGGGCAGGTGGCGGGAATCGATATGGCGTTTGCCCAGGCCGCTGACGACGTGCTGCGATTCACGACTGCCATCGTTGAGCAGGCGCGCAATGAAATCGGCGCCAGGGCTGGAACGCAGGCCGAGAGCAGCGAGCGCCTCGCGGCCCGTTTCGTCGAAAGCCAGCAGCTCGGCGTGCTGGTCACCTTCGAGGTCGATCACCTCGATCCGGTCGCCCGGCTCCAGAGCGATCACCGTCAGCCCGCCCGGGGCGACGCGATGGCGCTCCAGGCCGGGAGCGCGAGCGAACAGCGCCGGCTCGTGCGGCCGGGAAATCACGGGCATCTGCATGCAGGGCACCTTGGTTCTTGTGATTGCTGCCGGTGCGCATGGCGCACCCTGGGGGCGTGCGCAGGCTGGCAGGGGGCGTGCGCAGGCTGGCAGGGGGCTCAGCCCACGGCCTTGATGGCCGTCTGTGGCGCATCGGAAAGGTAGGCTTCGAGCGAATCGTCCAGTGCTTCCAACCAGGGGGTGTGATGCGGCGTGGCCAGGGTGCCGGTCATCAGCGAGCGGTGGCACTTGTTGCGGTAGCCCATGATGTCGTCGTACTTGTCGTGCTTCCACTCGAGGAAGGTCTGGTTCACTGCGGCGATGTCGAAGCTGGGGTAGTCGGTGGCGTCGATCAGGGTCTGGATGTACTGGCCCTGGTACTCGAACATTTCCTGGGCGTTCTTCAGGGTCAGCTCCTGCTCGCGCCAGGCCAGGTCCTCGGCGTGCATGGCGGCGTGGTCGGGCAGGGCGATACGTCCGAGGATCACGTCGCGGGCGTACCAGGCCTGCGCGTCGAACATGTTGAAGCTGTACCACTGGTCCTGCATGCCGAGGTAGACCAGCTTGGGGTTGTCCTCCCAGAACACGCCCTTGTACAGGTTCAGCGGCCACAGGCGGTTGTCGGTCTTCAGCCGCAGGTTCTCGGCCAGGAAAGGGAAGTGGTGCTTGTAGCCGGTGCACAGGACGATGGCGTCGACGTGCTTGCTGGTGCCGTCGGCGAAGAACGCGGTGCTGCCTTGGACGTGGCTCAGCAACGGTTTCTCTTCCCAGTTTTCCGGCCACTTGTAGCCCATCGGTGCGCTGCGGTAGCAACTGGTGATCGAGCGTGCGCCGTACTTGTAGCACTGCGAGCCGATGTCCTCGGCCGAGTAGCTGGCGCCGACGATGAGCACGTCCTTGCCCTTGAATTCCAGTGCATCGCGAAAATCATGGGCATGCAGCACGCGTCCGGCGAAGCTCTCGAAACCCTCGAAGTAAGGCACGTTGGGGGTGGAGAAGTGGCCGCTGGCGACCACCACGTAGTCGAAGTGTTCGCTGCTGGTGAGGTCCTGGTCGTAGCTGTGCACGGTGACCTCGAACTGGCCGCTGGCCTCGTCGAAGGCGACCCCGCGCACGGCGGTGTTGAAGCGGATGTACTGGCGCACGCCGGCCTTTTCGACGCGACCCTTGATGTAGTCCCACAGCACTTCGCGCGGCGGGTAGGAGCCCATCGGCCGGCCGAAGTGCTCGTCGAAGGTGTAATCGGCGAACTCCAGGCATTCCTTCGGCCCGTTCGACCACAGGTAGCGGTACATGCTGCCGTGCACCGGCTCGCCGTGCTCGTCCAGACCGGTGCGCCAGGTGTAGTTCCACATGCCGCCCCAGTCGCTCTGTTTCTCGAAGCAGACCAGTTCGGGAATCTGCGCGCCCTTGGCGGCGGCGGACTGGAAGGCGCGAAGCTGAGCCAGGCCGCAGGGGCCGGCGCCGATGATGGCGATGCGAGTGGTCATGGAGAGTCTCCCGTGTCGATCATTTCTAATGACTTTAAGGAAATAAAAGTTCCTGTTGAGAAATACGATACGGGCTTGGCGCCTCCCTGCAATTCGCTCTGAAGAGATACCTCGTTGGAGATAGTTGGCCGCCTGTCGTTGCCCCGCTGCGGGGCAGGAAGGCCTCTCGCTGGTGCAATTGAGTGAGTGTTTTTGTTTCTCTTCGGGAAATAATCTTTCTTTATGGTGTTTTTTACCGAACGCCCTGGGGCATGGAAATTGCTGGTTCCATTGACCATCACCTGCCTTGGTGGAGAGCGCATGCTCCAGTTGCTATTGCGGACCTTCCTGGCCGAGCGTCGGCCACGAGGCGTGCCGGCAGCGCCGGCCTATCGTCAGGCGCTCGCCGCCTTGCCCCTGCGCCTGTTGCAGCAGGGCGGAGCTGATGCACCGCTACTGGAGCTGCTGCCGCAACTGCAGCGCGCGCTCGATGCTGCCGCGCTCAACCTGTGGTTGCCGCAGCAGGGGTTGCCGGGCTGGCGCTACCTGGGAACACCGGCCGCTCTGGAGGCAGGCGACTGCCCCGGGCACGGTGATGAACTGCCGCTGCCAGGTGCTGTGAAGCTTTGTGCCGGGTGCCTGTCTCAGGGCCGCTATCGTGCTCTGGCCGGCCTTTATCAGGAGCAGGGGCGTAGCGCTGTGCTGCAGGTGGATTTCGCCCGCCGTCCGCAGTTGTGGCAGCGTGATCGCCTGCGCGAGATGGCTCGCCCGTTGGCAGAGGCCCTGCAGGCCTTCGCCGAGGAGCGGCGCCTGCGTCGGCGCGAACTGAGCGCCGAGCGTGGCGTACTGGCGCGTGAGCTGCACGACTCGGTGGCGCAGCAGCTCAGTTACCTGCAGATTCGGGCCAGCCGCTTGCAGGCTGTGCTGGAGCAGCGAGAGCACGCGGCGGCCGATGTCATGCTCGATGATTTGCGTGAGGGCTTGCGGGTCATGCATCGGCAGGTGCGCGAGCTGATCAGCAGTGCGCGACTGACCATGGACGGCCACTCCCTGCGCCAGGCACTGGAAGCCTCGGTGGAGGCGTTCTCGCGCAGCAATGGCTGCGTCTTCAGCCTGGATAATCGCCTGCCCGCCCATTCGCTGCCGAGCGAGGTGGAGTTGCAGGTGCTGCAGATCGTGCGTGAGGCGCTGGCCAATGTCGTGCGCCACTCACATGCCAGGCAGGTGTCGATACGTCTGTGGCCGCAGGGCAGCGGTGTGGTGGTGGAGGTGCATGACGACGGTGTCGGGTTGCCACCGATGCCGCCAGAAGAAGGGCATTTCGGCCTGAACATCATGCGTGAACGAGCGGCTTCCATCGGCGCACAGCTGGCCATCGAGTCGTCGCCTGGCAAGGGCACCTGCGTACGCCTGCAGTGGGGACGAACATGAACGCGCCTTTCAGCCTGCTGTTGATCGATGACCACCCGCTGTTACGACGAGGGCTGGCGGAGCTGTTCGAAGCATCCGGGGCATTTCGGGTGGTTGGCAGCGTATCCAGCGGTACCTCGGGTATCGAGCTGGCACGGCGTCTGCTGCCGGACATGATCCTGCTCGACCTGCACATGCCCGGTCTGGATGGGCTGGATACGTTGCATGCGCTCAAGCTGGATCTGCCGGACAGTCGGGTCATGGTGCTGACCGCTTCGGCTGCCCGTGACGACCTGCTCGCCGCGCTGCGCACCGGCGCCGATGGTTATCTGCTCAAGGACAGCGAGCCGGAGGAGCTGTTGGAAGCGGTCACGGCCTGCGCCAGCGGGCAGGCGCGGCTCGATCCGGCGCTCTCGGCGCTGTTGGCCGGCGGCATGCGTGAGCGCGCAGTTTGCCGCGAGGCGCCGCGCGTCGAGCTGACCGAGCGCGAGCGGCAGACCCTGGTGCTGATCACCGAGGGCTTCAGCAACAAGTTGATTGCCCGTCAATTGGGCATCAGCGAGGGCACGGTGAAGATCTACGTAAAGCATCTGCTGAGCAAGCTCAGCCTGCGCTCGCGCCTGGAGCTGGCAGCCTGGGCGCATCGTATGAACCTGAGCGATGGCATGGGAGAGTCGTGATGGAGTGGCTGAAGCAATGCCTGGGGCCGTTGCGTGGCCGTCTTGCCAGGGCCATCGGTACGCCGGATTTCGATGAGCTGCCGGTGGCGCTAATTCAGCTGGATGAGTCCGGGGCAATGGTGCGCGGCAATCGTGGCTGGGAAGTGCTCAGCGGACATCGCGTGCGCGATTGCCTGGGCCTCGATCACCGCGAGTTTCTGCATATCGAGGATCGGGGGCTATGGCAGCAGGCCATGCACGACCTGAGTGTGGGGATGCCGCCGTGGATCGGCAGTTTGCGCTACCTCGGCCGTGGTGGTGAGCTGTACTGGGTCGAGGCCCGGCTGGTGCGGCGCACGGGTGGCTACGTGGCCAGCCTGGCCGACATCAGTGCCCAGGTGCCGCGTAATCAGCAGCTGCAGGCAGGTTATCGCAGCCTCAGCAACCTGCTCGATGGCCTGCCGCTGATGGTGTACCGCTGCCGCAACAATCGGCAGTGGACCATGGAGTACCTCAGCGCCGGCTGCCTGGAGCTGACTGGCTACGCACCACACGCGCTGGTCGACAGCCAGAGCCTGACCTTCAACAGCCTGATCCATCCCGAGGATCGCGGACGCATCTGGCGTCTCGTCCAGGAGGGCGTGCGCAGTGCGCGGCCGTTCAGCTTCGACTATCGCCTGTTGTGCGCCGACGGCAGCGAGAAGGCGGTCAGCGAGCGTGGCCGGGGGATCTACTCGGATCTCGGCGATCTGCTCGGGCTCGAGGGGGTGGTCATGCCGCGCGATGGCGAATCGGCGTATCTGCAGGAGGTGGTCGCGGGCTTTTACTGAGAGCAAGAACGTTCAAGACCTGCCTGGGGCGTTTGGCTAAGCTCGCCGTCCCAAGGAGGTTCCATGTCCCGTCAACACGAATTCACCCACGGCGTCCGCGATATGCTGCCCATGCTGCTCGGCGCGATTCCCTTCGGCATCATCTTCGGCAGCCTGGCAGGCGCTGCCGGGCTCGATCCCTGGCAGACCCAGGGCATGTCCCTGCTGGTTTTCGCCGGCTCGGCGCAGTTCATCGCCATCAGCCTGCTGAGCGGTGGTGTCGGCATCGCCGTGGTGCTGCTGACCACCCTGGTGGTCAATCTGCGCCACGCCCTGTACAGCGCCAGCATGCAGCCCCACGTGCGTCATCTGCCCAAGCGCTGGCGCATGCCGCTGGCCTTCTGGCTCACCGACGAGGCCTATGCGGTGGTGGTGCAGCGCTATGCGCGGGGCGATCAGGGGGTCTATCGCCATTGGTACTTTCTTGGCGCGGCGCTGGCCATGTACTGCAACTGGCAGTTGTGCACGCTGATTGGCGTGCTGTTCGGCCAGGCGGTGCCAAATATCGCTGATTGGGGGCTGGACTTCGCGATGTTGGCGACCTTCATCGGCATCGTCGTGCCGATGCTGCGCAACCAGCCGCAAGTGGCTGCCGCTCTGGTCGCTGGCGCCGTGGCGCTGCTGTGTCATGCCTTGCCCTACAAGCTTGGGCTGATGGCGGCTGCGGCCAGTGGCATCGTCGTCGGCGTGTGGTTGGAACGACGCAATCCGGCGCTGCAGGAGGAGTTGGTCTGATGGATATCTGGTTGCTGATTCTGGGCATGCTGGTGATCACCTTCATCACCCGCTACAGCCTCTTCGCCTTCCCTGATCTGCGTTTCCCGCCGTTGATCAGGCAAGGGCTGCATTACGTACCGACTGCCGTGCTCACGGCCATCGTGATACCCGGCATGCTGATGCCGGATGGACAGAACTGGATGCTGAGCTGGAACAATGCCTATCTGCTGGCGGGTGTGGCGGCCATCGCCATTGCCGCCTGTACCCGGCATCTGCTGGCGACCATTGGTGGTGGTTTGCTGGTGTTCTTTCTGCTGCGCTGGGCGGTCGGGCAACTGCCCATCTGAAGATGGGCGGCACCCGCATCGTGCATTGAGGCCCTCTACACCAGCGCGCTGACCTTCAGCTCGCGCTGGCTCAGGCGCAGGTAGTGTTCGTCGGCCTTGAGCAGCAGCGCCTGGTCGTCGACGCTCAGCTCTGCCTGCGCGCGTCCTTCGGCCTGGCTGCGGTAGAGGCTTTCACCGGGGCGGCGCCGCAGGCATTGATAGCGCTGCTGGCGTGACTCCACCTTGAGACTGAGCATGTCGATATAGGCGACCTGCATTTCCTCGCTCTGCCCGGTCTCCAGTGCGCTGCGTTGCAGGGCTGGCGTGTGGGTGAAAGGCGAGGCCGAGAGCATGACGTGTTGGCATTGCTGCAGGTCGGGGCGCGGTTCGCCATTGAGCAGCCAGTTGCCACGCAGATCGCGCTGCAGGCACAGGTTGCGCTGACCGTGGTTGTCGACCTTCAGCCAGAGGCGGCGGAAGCGCCAGCGTGGGTCGCAATCAATCAGGTAATTGGCAACGATGCTGTCGCCCTTGATGACTTGCATGAGGTGGCTGGTAGCGTGGATGCCATTGGCATCCTGGCTCAGGCGCAGGGTTTCCACGCCGGGGGTGTACCAGGGTTTCCATACCAGGGTTTGCTGCATCGGTCGACTCCATGCCGAGCGCGAAACAGGAGGGAAGGCGGCTACTGCGCGCAGAACACGTTCCCTCGTGTTCCATGTTGTTTGTGCGCGCAGCATAAAACGATAGCAATGTGATGTCTGCCAGCTTTTGCTGACAGTTGCGCAGTTTTTTGCGCTACAGCTTCAAACTCTCGGCTTGAGCGGTTGCTGCTCGAACTTCACGGCGTCCAGACCATGGTTGATCAGCGCACGGATGTTGCCGTGATCGCTGCCTTGCGGCGTGGCTACTACGCTGCGGTAGTGCTCACCGAAGGCGCGCAGCGCTTCGTCCTGGCTGAACCCTTCCAGCAGGGCCAGGCCCAGCGTCTTGCAGGAGCCTTCGTTCTGTCCGGCCGCGTTCTCCACGTCACCGTTGCGGAAGGCGCTGGGCTGATAGTCATAGTGCTCGGCGACGAAGGCCAGGGTTTCACTGAAGGCGTAGTCGTCCTGCTGCAGACGGCTGCGCAGCGCGTTGAGAGCGGTCATTCATGCTTTCCTTTGGCAAATGCGGCTTTCTGCTCGGCAGAGGCCTCTTTCTGATACTTGGCCTTCCAGTCGGCATAGGGCATGCCGTACACGGTCTCGCGGGCCTGGTCGGCGCTGACGTCGACACCGAGGTCGTCGGCGGCGGCCTTGTACCACTTGGACAGACAGTTGCGGCAGAAGCCGGCCAGGTTCATCAGGTCGATGTTCTGCACGTCAGGACGGCTGCGCAGGTGCTGCACCAGTGCGCGAAAGGCTGCAGCTTCCAGCTCGAGGCGTTCTTGCTCGGTCATGGTGGGCTCTCCGGGGATTGGGTGGCGCGATGATAAGAGCCTCGCCGGGGAGCGACAAGCCGCCAGGAGAGGCTGTCAGCGATGGCCGGCGAGGGTGATCGATACCGACTCGGCGAAACGCAGGGCATGGGGTTTGTCCACTTCCACTTCAGCGTAACGCACGGCCTGGTGGGTCATGACCAGGTCGAGGATTTCCTGGGTCAGGCGTTCGAGCAGGGCGAAACGATTACCCTCGACATGGGCGATGATCGCCTTGGTGATGGTGCGGTAGTTGAGCGCATGCTCGATGTCGTTGACCTGCACGGCATCGACGGCCGGGTACAGGATGGTCAGGTTGATCAACACGTCCTGCTTGTTGTTGATCTCTTCTTCCTTGATGCCGATGTAGGTGCGCAGGCGCAGGTCCTTGACGCGGATGCGCGCCATTCCGGGTTCCAGTCGCGGCATTAGTTGTTCCGTCCGATCAATTGCAGAAATTCGTGGCGAGTGTTGCAGGACTCGCGTAAGGCGCCAAGCATCACCGAGCTGCTCATGACCGAGTTCTGCTTCTCCACGCCACGCATCATCATGCACATGTGCTTGGCTTCGATCACCACCGCGACGCCGGCGGCGTTGGTCACGCTGGCAATGGCATCGGCGATCTGCTTGGTGAGGTTCTCCTGGATCTGCAGGCGCCGCGCGTACATATCGACGATACGCGCCACCTTGGACAGCCCGAGCACCTTGCCGGTAGGAATGTAGGCGACATGCGCCTTGCCGATGAAGGGCAGCAGATGGTGTTCGCACAGCGAGTACAGCTCGATGTCCTTGACGATCACCATCTCGTCGTTGTCGGACTCGAATAGCGCACCATTGACGATTTCGTCCAGCGATTGCTGGTAGCCATGACACAGATACTGCATGGCCTTGGCGGCCCGCTTGGGCGTGTCGAGCAGGCCTTCGCGCTCCGGGTTTTCACCGAGGCCTAGAAGAATTTCGCGATATTGCTGGGAAAGTGGTTGGCTCATGGCAGGGTCCTGAGCGGTCGCCTCACTTGAGGTGGCGGCCGCCGTTGAGGGTAATGGTGGTTCCGGTTACGTAGGGGGTGTCCAGCAGATAGCGCAACGTCTGGTAGAAGGCCTCTGGGCCGGGTTCTATGCCCAGCGCCGATTTGGCCAGGGTTCTGGTGCGGTAGGCGTCGTCATCGTCGGCGTTGAACATCAGTAAGGCCGGCGCGATGGTGTTGACCTTGATGCGTGGCGCCAGGCGCGCGGCGAACGACAGCGTCAGGCTTTCCAGGCCGGCCTTGCTGGCGCAGTAGGCCGGGCGCTTGGCACTTCCCTTGCGCACCACGTCATCGCTTACGTGAACGATATCGGCCTGGGCCGACTGCAGCAGCAGATCGCTGCAGTGCAGGTTGATCAGATAGGGCGCCAGCATGTGCACGCTGAACAGTTGGCGAAAGGCATCGGCCTCTTCGCCGGGTGTTTCGGCCAGCCACTGCGAGGCGTTGTGCACGATTGCGCGCAGGCCGCTGCACTGCGCCTTGATCTGCTCGATGAAGGTCAGAATTCCCGTCTCATCGCTGAAGTCGGCCTGCACGGCGATGGCGCCGCGCTCACGCAGCCGCGCGATGCTGTCGCGTTCCTGGCGGTAGCTGATGATCACCGGCTGGCCCGCGTCGAGCAGGCGCTCGGCGCAGTGGAGGCCGACCCGCTGGCCGGCGCCGGTGATCAGAATGGGGAAGCTGGCAGCGCTCATGTGCAACTCGTGTGAGACATGGGAGGGCAGGGCGCTTGCGCCCCTGCAATACCTGGCCGTGGCAGGCGATGTTGGTCAATCGTCGGACAAAGCTATACCAGAGCTGCAGGTTGTACAACCATGCGGGCCATGTGGTTTTGCCGTCAGGATCAGCGGATAGGCCTATTTGTCTGAGTTTCAAGGCTTTTTGTAGGGATGTTTGAGCGGTGTTTATTTGTACGTTACCTGTACGTTATGTGTGTTTTGTATAGGTGTTGGTGGCTGCGCAACGAAATCGGCCAGCGCTGGGCTGGCCGATTCGGTGGGGGCGGGGGCGATCAGGATTTGCCGATGCTTACGGCTCGCCTGTTCAAGCGCTGCGGCTGGTTGCCCAGCAGCCAAGGCTCCAGCAGGCGCGTGGATAGCGGGATGAACAGATAGGTCATCAGTGGCGTCAGGGCCAGCGTCGACAACAGTACGCGGGTCACCAGTGACAAGTCGGCGAGCCAAGGGCCCAGCAGCAGGTTGAACGCCAGTGATACCGGAAAGAACGCCAGCCAGATCGCCACGCTCTGCTTCCAGCGTGGCGCTTGGCGGTGGGCGCTGCCGAACCAGGCGTCGAGGCCGACTGCGCGCTTTTCCTGCGGTTGCGCAAAAAGCCCTGCACCACGCTGCAGCCAGGCCTGGCGTGAGGCGGAATGCTCCCAGGAGGCCATGGTCTGTTCTTCACTGAAACGGAAAACGATCTGGAATTCGTCGTCACCGGCTGGTGGTGCCAGTACGCCGGAGCCGAGATAGCCCGGGAAGTCGGTGGCCAGGTGTTCGCCTTCACGCAGCCAGGCGATGAAGTCGTGATAACGGCCATTGGCGACGCGGCGCGCCACCATCAGGGTTACAGGGGACATTGTGTATCTCCTCGGGTGTTGCCGTCAGCCGGGGTATGGCGTTGGGCGTGGTCGAACACGGGGTGCTGTGCTCGACGAACAATGCAGCAAGGATTATTCCCGTTTTGCGGAAATTAGCCAGCGCCAGCTGATGGTGGGCGTTGGGGCGGGCAGGTGTCGTTTCTTCGGCAATGTGCCGCACTGTCAGGGTGCGGTAATTGCGCCAGATGAGGGCGCAGGCGGCAGAACAGTCGATAGCCCCACTCCTAGCTGCTTACGCGCACAGAGCGAGCAGTCGCCGCTGAAATAAAGGCTCGATGACCAAGCCGGGTTGTGCATGGAGCTATCTTGTATAATTCTTGCACAATGTGAGCCCGGCCAAGCTGGGTTACAATTCCCGAACATTCGTTGCCATGATGCCCGAAGCCATGCCCGAACTCGCCTCCGTCACATCGCTTACATCCAGCGCGTTGAAGCAGGAAGAGCTGTTCCCCATCCGTGAGGTGTCCCGTCTTACCGGCGTCAACCCGGTCACCCTGCGTGCCTGGGAGCGGCGTTATGGCCTGATTCAACCGACACGGACCGACAGCGGCCATCGCCTCTATTCGCAAGCCGATATCGATGCGGTACGCAGCATCCTCGCCTGGATCGAGCGCGGCGTCGCGGTCAGCAAGGTCGGCTCGATCCTGGCCAAGAGTGCCAGCAGTCGCAGCACCGCTGCGCCCGCCTACAACGAAGTCAGCGGTGACGACTGGAGTCAGTGGCAGGACCAGCTGCGCAGTGCGCTGCAGAACTTCGACGAGCCTCGCCTGGAACGCCTCTACGGGCAGATTTTTTCCTGCTATCCGCTGCCGGTGGTGTTTCAGGACATCTTCATGCCGGTCTGGCAGGAGCTGTTGCTGCGTCAGGACGAAGTGGGCCAACGCGGCGAGTGGCTGATGCTCGACGGCTTCCTGCGTGGGCGCTGCCTGCAGCGCCTGCAACTGGGGCGTGATGATTCGCGCGAGCGTATTCTGCTGGTGGCTTTACCCAGTCACTGCCGGGAGCTGGAGCTGCTGGTTGCCGCGTTGTTGCTGGGCAATCAGGACATCGAAGTGACGGTGATGGGCCCCGGAGTACCCTTGACCGACCTGGCGCTGGTCTGCGAACGCATGCAGCCGCAGGCGCTGGTGGTCTTCAGCAATCAGCCGCCAGGCGAGGAATTTCCGCGGCAGCTGGCACGCCTGGCGCTGGGGCTGCAATGCCCGGTGTTGCTGGCCGGTGACAGTGCCGATCTGGCGGAGGAAAGTCTGGCCGGTTCGGCCATTGCCTGTCTGGGTAATGAAGGGCGTCTGATGCAGCGTCGTCTGCAGCAGTTTCTGGCCGGTCACCTCGACACCTGAAGCGGCGCTTCAGCCAACCGCCGCCGTTTGCAGGTGCAGTTCACTGTGCTGCTCGAACAGGTACTGGCGCAGGGTCTGTTCATCTTCAGCATGCAGCGTCTGCAGGGTGTAGGCGTAGTGCGTCTGGCCGACGCGCCTGACCAGCTGGGCGCGCAGTTGTACGCGCTGCCCCTGCGGTAGAAGCAGCTGCAGCAATTGATCCTTGGCCGGCGTGCCGCTCTTGCTGTACTTCACCCGCATCCCGTTGTTCGACAACTCCAGCGCCTTGAGGCCGCTGGGGCGATCACTGCTGTCGAGCAGGGTCAGCGCCATGGGCAGCACGAGGCGCCAGGGGCGTTCGCTCACACCTTGTTCGAAGATCAAGGGTGCGCCCAGCTCCAGACGCGACTGGCTGTGCCCATCCTGAATCAGGTGCAGGGGAAAACTCAGGTGCTGCTGGTCGGTGTGGGTGTCCAGGCTCAACTGTTCTTCGCCACCGAGGCGGGCCAGAAGCTCATTGAGTTGTTCGCCCAGCGTCAACTGCGGCGCAACATTGGTGCGTCGCTTTTGCGCAGGTTTGGAGACGATCTTCTGGATGAAATCCAGTTCGTCCTGAGTCAGCAGCGGGTCGCTTTGCATGGAATGAGACTGCATGGGAACAAACTCATCTGACTGCGCTGCCGGAGGATAGTTTTGGCCGTTCGTCAGCTTCTCAGCCGCTTCAATTCGGCCTTGAGCTCGGCCACTTCCGCCTCCAGTTCGCGCACGCGCTGTTTGGCTTCGACCTGCTCGGTGACGTCTTTCTGGATGCCGATGTAGTAGGTCAGCTGATCGCTCTCGTTGAGCACGGGCGTGATCGACAGCTCGTTCCAGAAGGCGCTGCCATCCTGGCGATAGTTGCGAATGATCTGACGGCACGGCTTGCCGGCCTTGACCGCTTCGCGAATGGCCTGCAGGCCGAGCTGGGCGCGGTCGCTGCCCTGCAGGAAGCGGCAGTCCTGATAGAGGATGTCATCGCAGGTATAGCCGGTCAGGCGTTCGAATGCCGCGTTGGCGTAGATCAGGATATTGTCTTCGCCCTCCTGCTCGGCCACCACGATGCCATCGTTGGAGGCGTCGACTACCAGTTGCAGCAGTTTGGCATTGATCATGGGTCCGGTTCCGCGATGGAGGTGCGTTGCATTCTAAAACATCGGGTCGGGCTGTCCACTTGCGGCATAATGCGCGGCGTTTTTCCTGTTTCTGGAGTTGTCATGAAAGTCGCCATTCTCTCGGGCTCGGTCTACGGCACGGCCGAGGAAGTCGCTCGTCATGCCGAGCGACTGCTCAAGGCCGCCGGGCTGGATGCCTGGTACAAGTCGAACATGAGCCTCGAGGAGCTGCTGGCCTTTGCGCCGGATGCGTTCCTCACCGTGACGTCCACCACCGGCATGGGCGAACTGCCGGACAACCTGCTGCCGCTGTACTGCGAAATTCGCGACCGCCTGCCGGCCTGGAGCGGCAAGCCGGCTGCAGTACTGGCGCTGGGCGACTCCAGCTATGACACCTTCTGCGGCGGCGGCGAGCTGATACGCGAGCTGTATGCCGAGCTGGGCCTGCGCGAAGTGGCGCAGATGCTGCGCCTGGACTCCAGCGAGACGGTGACCCCGGAAGCGGATGCCGAACCCTGGCTGCACGAGCTCGCTGCCGCGCTGAAGGCTTGACGCGCAGCCTCGCGACACCTCGGGCTGGTCGCCTGCCCGAGGTTGGCTCCTGCCGATAAAGACGGCGAATACCTGCCTATCGCCCCGCGGCGCATCGGCGCCGTGACCCGTAAAGCCATCAACATGGCTGCCAGGGCAACTATCGCCGGCGACGCGCCTGGCTAGACTGCGGACACCACCGATCAACAAGAATATCGAGGTGACCGCCGTGAATGCTCCGCTGAAGCTCCCTGCCGTGAAGAATCAGGTGTCCGAGGTCGAATGGCGCGCGCGCATCGACCTCGCCGCCTGCTACCGGCTTATCGCCCTCTATGGCTGGGACGACCTGATCTTCACGCATATCTCCGCCAAGGTGCCGGGCACCGAGGACTTTCTCATCAACCCCTACGGGCTGATGTTCCACGAAATCACCGCGTCGAGCCTGGTTAAGGTCGACCTGGCGGGCAACAAGCTGATGGACAGCCCGTTCGATATCAATCCGGCCGGTTACACCATTCACAGTGCCGTGCACGAGGTGCGCGAGGACGTCGGGTGCGTGCTGCACATCCATACGCCAGCCGGCATCGCCGTGTCGGCGCAGCAGCAGGGCTTACTGCCGTTGTCGCAGCAATCGCTGTTCGTTCTCTCCAGCCTGGCTTACCACGGCTATGAAGGGGTGGCGCTGCATCATGACGAGAAGGCGCGGCTGCAGGCGGACCTGGGCGACAAGAACTTCATGATCCTGCCCAATCACGGACTGCTGACCGCGTTCGGCAGCATTGCCGATGCCTTCCTCGGCATGTTCATCCTGCAGCGTGCCTGCGAGATCCAGGTCATGGCGCAAAGCGGCGGTGCCGCGCTGATCCACATTCCGCAGCAGATTCTCGACGGTGCGCGGGCGATGGTCGCGGGTGTGATGAAGACGTCACAGGGCATGGGCGGAGCGCTGCCGTGGCCGGCACTGTTGCGCAAGCTGGACCAGCAGATGCCGGGTTATGACCAGTGACGGGCTTGCCAGGGATCGAGCTGGATGACTGGAGGGCAAGGGCGCTGACGCTGGATTTCGCCGGTCGACAGATTCGCTACTGGCTGGGCGGTGAGGCCGACGCCGAGCCGCTGCTGCTGATTCACGGTTTTCCCACCGCCAGTTGGGACTGGCACCGCCTGTGGGCGCCGCTGGCCGAGCGCTACCGGCTGATTGCCTGCGACATGCTCGGCTTCGGTTATTCGGCCAAGCCGCGCGGGCATGCCTACAGCCTGCTGGAACAGGCCGATCTGCAGCAGGCGTTGCTGGCCCATGTCGGCGAACAACGCCCGCTGCACGTGCTGGCCCACGATTATGGCGACAGCGTCGCCCAGGAGCTGATCGCGCGGCATCAGCAGGGGCGGCTGCAGCTGGCGAGCTGCGTGTTCCTCAATGGCGGCCTGTTCCCCGAGACGCATCATCCGGTGCGGGTGCAAAAGCTGTTGCTCGGGCCACTGGGGCCGCTGATCGGGCGCCTGTTTTCGCGGCGCAAGCTGGCGCAGAGTTTTGCCCGCATCTTCGGCCCGCACACCCAGGCCAGTGACGCCGAGCTGGATGCCCTGTGGCAACTGGTGGCCTACAACGATGGCCCGGCGGTGATGCATCGCCTGATTCGCTACATGCCCGAGCGGCGTCAGCAGCGCCAGCGCTGGGTCTCGGCGATGCAGGCCACGACGCTGCCGATGCGGGTGATCGATGGTGCCTTCGATCCGATCTCCGGCGCGCACATGGTGGCGCGTTACCGTGAGCTGATCAGCGGCGCCGACACGGTGCTGCTCGACGGTATCGGCCACTATCCACAGCTGGAGGCGCCAGCCGCCGTGCTCGATCATTACCTGCAGTTTCGCGATGCGAGGAGCGTGCATGCGTAGACGTACCCTGCTCAAAGGCGCTGCACTTGGCGGCGTCGCCGCGCTCGGTGTCGGCTACTGGGCCTTGCCAGCGGGGCCGCGACCGGCAGTCGTCAGCCTGCAGGGCGCGCGCCAGGTCCTGGCGGATCTGCATGGCAAGACGCTGCAGAGCATTCGTGGCTGGAGCCCGAGCGAGGTGTTCAATCACTGCGCGCAGAGCATCGACTACTGCATCGACGGTTACCCCGAGCTGAAGCCGGCCTGGTTTCGCCACAGCCTGGGCCCTGCGGCGTTCGCCGTATTCAGTGCGCGCGGGGCGATGCGTCATCCGCTGGATGAAGCGATCCCCGGCGCCGCTGCTCTGAGTGAGCCGGCCAGTCAGGCGCAGGCGTTGCAGCGCTTGCAGGTGGCGTTCGAACGTTTCGCCGCTCACGAGGGCGAGCTACAGCCGCACTTCGCCTACGGTGCGCTCGATCATGCCGAATACGCCGAGGCGCACGTGCTGCACCTGTACAACCACCTGAGCCTGATCCGCATGGTCTGAGCAGGGGCGGGCGCTCGAATAATTTTTGTCGAACCTCGGTCTTCGTGAGCGACTCAGTAACTGTGTCACTCACAGGAAAGTCGAGGTTAGCGATGAACAAGACGTTATCTGCACTGCTGCTGAGCGGGATTCTGGGCGCGATGGCGCTGCCGGCTCTTGCCGATACCGAGTCCAGTGGCGGCACCTCCACGGGCACCACCATGCCGACGACGCCGGACGACACCAAGCCGATGCCTCCGGCCGATGACGAGGATGGCATCCCGCCGGTTCAAGGGCCGAACACCGAGGGCAACCCGGGCGGTCAGGGTGCCGGGTCGGGCGATGGTACTGGCGGCAACGGTTCGGGCTCAGGCTCCTCGGGTTCCGGTTCCGGTTCCGGCACTGGTAACTGAGCCGCATAAGGTCGCATTATCGGCCGTCATTCAGCAGCCCCGCGCGCCTTGTGAAGCACGCGGGGCTGCCTGACACTCGGCGCATTCACAACCTGCCCGAGGAAGCTGCCGATGAGCGATGCCATCCGTTTCGAAGATCAAGTAGTCATAGTCACCGGCGCCGGCGGTGGCCTGGGTCGTGCCCATGCGCTGCTGTTCGCCCGTCACGGCGCCAAGGTGGTGGTCAACGATCTCGGCGGCAGCACCCACGGTGAAGGGGCCAACGCCTCGGCTGCCGACAAGGTGGTCGAAGAGATTCGCGCCTTCGGCGGGAGCGCGGTGGCCAACCATGACTCGGTGACCGATGGCGACAAGATCGTGCAGACCGCGCTGGATCATTTCGGCCGCATCGACGTGCTGGTCAACAACGCCGGCATCCTGCGCGACAAGAGTTTCCCCAAGATGGAGGACGCCGACTGGGATCTGGTCTACAAGGTCCACGTCGAAGGCGCCTACAAGACCACCCACGCGGCCTGGCCGCATTTGCGCGAGCAGAACTTCGGCCGGGTAATCTTCACCTCGTCCACCTCCGGTATCTACGGCAACTTCGGCCAGAGCAACTACGGCATGGCCAAGCTCGGCCTATACGGCCTGACGCGTACCCTGGCCATCGAAGGCCGCAAGAACAATATCCTGGTCAACGCCATCGCCCCCACCGGTGCCACGCGCATGACCGAAGGCCTGATCCCGCCGCAGGTGTTCGAGCAACTGGGGCCTGAGCTGGTCAGCCCGCTGGTGGTGTACCTGGGCAGTGCGGCCTGTCAGGACAGCGGCGGTCTGTTCGAGGTCGGCGGCGGCTGGATCGGCAAGGTGCGCTGGGAGCGCAGCCTAGGCGCCGGTTTCGATCCCAAGGCGGGCTTCAGCCCGGAAGACGTGGCGGCGCAGTGGCAACGCATCTGCGATTTCGAGGGCGCTGCGCACCCGGCGGACAACGTCGAGGCGCTCAAGGAGATGATGGCGAACCTGCAGAAGTACGCACTCTGAGTCGCATGGAAACACCATCAGGCCGGCCGCGATGCCGGCCTTTTTCGTTCGCCTGATCGACTCTCGGGCGGGTAGCGCTGGGCCGCACTTTCGTCGGGTGCCGCCGCTGCACAGCGCGGCTAAGCTCGCTGCATCATCATCAGAAGGAATGACCGATGCGCCGTCTGCTGTGGTTGCTGCCCATCGTCCTGCTGGCCGCCTGTTCCACCCCGGGTGCTTTCTTCGGTGCCACGCAAGGTGAGGCCTTCGCGCCTCACAGGCTCAGTGACGAGAACCATGCGCTGGTCTATCTCTATCGCCCGCGCAACGACTGGGCCGACCAGGAGCTGGAGGCGCCGGGGCTGTTTCTCGACAACCGCTTGATCGGCAGCCTGCCCAGCAACGGCTACCTGGTGCTGGAGTTCGATGCCGCCAACTACAAGCTGGAGATGCGCCGGCCGCTGGCAGGCAGCTTCTGGACGCTGCTGGCCGACGGGCCGTTCGACTTCACCCTGATCGCCAGCTTCACACTCGACGCTGCAGTCGGCGCCACCTACTACCTGCGTTACGACGAGGACGGCCCGCCCCCGAGCGGCGTTGTGCCCGGCGGCGCTGGCGAAGGCCCGCTGCAATTGGTGTCAGCCGAGTTGGCGCAGACCGAGTTGAGGGCCACCCGCCAGGTTCAGCCGCTGGCGCGTATCGAGGCCAGCGATCAGGAGCCGGAGCGGCCGCAGCGTGGTTTCTGGCGCTCGATCGGTGAGTCGCTGGACAAGGTCGGTATCTGATCTCCGGCAAGGCGGGGAGTAGTACCCGGCTGTTACCTGTCGGAAGTAACAGGGGCGAATAATGGCGTTCGTTCCACCTACCTTCAGGAGACGATCATGGCTGCCAAGAAGATTCTCATGCTGGTCGGCGATTACGCCGAGGACTACGAAACCATGGTGCCGTTCCAGGCGCTGCAGATGGTCGGCCACACCGTGCATGCGGTCTGCCCGGACAAGGTCACGGGGCAGACGGTGCGCACCGCCATCCACGATTTCGAGGGCGATCAGACCTACAGCGAAAAGCCGGGCCACAACTTCGCCCTCAACTATGACTTCGCCAAGGTGCGTGCCGAGGACTACGACGCGCTGCTGGTGCCCGGTGGCCGCGCGCCCGAATACCTGCGCCTGAACGCCGATGTGATCGCCCTGGTCAAGGCGTTCGCCGCGGCCGACAAACCCATCGCCGCCGTCTGCCATGGCCCGCAACTGCTGGCTGCCGCTGGCGTGCTCGAAGGCCGCGAGTGCAGCGCCTACCCAGCCTGCGCGCCGGAGGTGGGGCTGTCCGGCGGCACCTATGTGGACATTCCGGTGGATCAGGCCCACGTGCAGGGCAAGCTGGTCACCGCGCCGGCCTGGCCTGCGCATCCGGCCTGGCTGGCGGCGTTTCTCAAGGTGCTCGGCACGGAAATTCGCCTGTAACCCAGGTAGCCGGATGCCATTCGGGGGCGCACCATTGTCGGTACCCCCGGATCGCGTCCGGGCGACGACGCTCACGAGGAGATCAAGGCGATGTGCGAACTCTATGTAAAGGCCGATCCCATCCTCTACGAATCGCGCTCGCGCTCATTGCGCATCCGTGGCGTGGTGACCACCTTGCGTCTGGAAAATCAGTTCTGGGACATCCTGCGTGAAATTGCCGAGGTCGATGGCATGACCACCAACCAGCTGATCGCCAAGCTATATGAAGAGGTCATGGACTTTCGCGGCGAAGTGGTCAATTTCGCCTCGTTCCTGCGCGTCAGCTGCACCCGCTACCTGGCTCAGAAGGCCGGGCGTCAGGTACCGCTGAGGGTGGTGGGGGCCAACGCCTGAGTCACTGGTACATCCAGAAATTGGGATGTTCCTGCGCCTTGGCGGCCTCGGCTTGCTGCGCTGTGCGGGGCTGCTGGAAGAATCGTTTGATCAGGCTCATGCGCGGTGGCTCCTGTGAGGGTGGGTGAACAGGCGTGCATGATCGGGAAACCGCTTCGATTGATAAAACGGATTGTCTCTATTCTGGTGATTAGCGAAGACTATGCTTTCGCGCTGCTGCCACGTCGAGGCAGATGCACGCTGACGCGCAGGCCACCGAGCGGTGATTCGTCCAGGGCGATACTGCCCTGATGCAATTCGACCACGCGGCGCACGATAGACAACCCCAGGCCGGCGCCCTGGCCTTCGCCAGTGCGGAAGAAGCGCTCGAACAAGCGCTCGCGCAACTCCACCGGCACACCGGGGCCACTGTCGAGTACCTGCAGGACCAGATTCTGCGGCGTAGCCTGCAGCTGTACCTGAATGCAGCCGCCGGCCGGCGTGTACTGCACGGCATTGCTCACCAGGTTCTGCAACAGGATGCCCAGGCTGGGGCCATCCGCCGGCAACTGATAGTCACCAGGCTCCTGCGCTTCGAAAATCAGCTCCTGCCCGCGATTGAGGGCCAGTGGTGTCAGCTCGGCCAGTTCACTGCGCAGGAAGGCCAGCAGGTCGAGGTCACTCATGTTCAGGCGCACGCCGTTGGGATCCAGGCGCGCCAGGGTCAGCAGTTGGGCGACTACGCGGGTGGCACGGTCGACGCCGTTACCCAGCTGTTTCAGCGCCTCTTCGCGGTCACCCGGATCCGGTGCCTCCAGGGCGTTCTGCGCGTGGATGCGCAGCACCGCCAGGGGCGTGCGCAACTCGTGGGCGGCGTCGGCGATGAAGCGTTTTTCCTGCTCCAGCAGCTGGTTGACCTGCATCAGCAGGCGGTTCAGCGCCGCCGCCATCGGCTCCAGTTCGTTGGGCAGCGGCGGGAAGACCAGGGGCGCCAGGTTGTCCGGCGCGCGGCCGCGAATGGCATCGGCCATGCGTTTGAGCGGATACAGGCCCCAGCCCACGGTCAGCCACAGCAGGAGGCCGACGATGGGCAGGCTGATCAGCAGCGGCTGCAGGCTGCGCTGGGCGATCTTGCCGATTAGCTCGCCGCGCACGTCTTCGCGCTCGCCAGCCAGTACCCAGTGGTAGTCGCGGCTGTCGTGCAGGACGAACACCCGCCATTGGTGCTCGCCGATGGTCAGGGTGTGGTAGCCGATCAGGTAGCGGGCCAGCTGCGCCAGGCGTTCGCGCATCGGCTGTTGATCATTGGGCAGGGCCAGGCCGAGCTGCTCGATCATGTCGTTGAGCAGGCCGGGCGGGGCGCTGGCGGACTGGAACAGCAGCTCGCCATCGTCGTCGAGCATCTGGAAAGCCAGCTTGCCTTCATATTCGTGGCCGAGCAGGTTGTCCGGGTTGCGTGCGCTGTGCAGCAGCAGGGCCTCGTCGAGCACCGCCTGCATTTCGCGGCGCTCGGTCTCGCTGAGGTCGTGACGTACCAGGCCCATGAGCAGGCGAGCGGTCTGCGCCAGTTGCGCATCGAACAGTTCGCGTACCTCGTGCACCGAGTCGTTGTAGATCTTGTGGCTGATCAGCCCGAAGCTGGCCGCTATCAGCAGTAGCAGCAGGGCGAGCAGACGGGTGCGGATGGAGCCGAAGGTTTTCAGCAACCTCATTTGTCCACCAGATAACCGACGCCGCGTACCGTGCGGATGAGCTCCGGGAAGAACTTCTTGCGCAGGTGGTGCACGTGCACTTCCAGGGCGTTGCTTTCCACTTCCTCGTCCCAGCCATACAGCGCCTGTTGCAGCTTGTCGCGGGTCAGCACACGACCGGGCTGGATCAACAACTCGTGCAGCAGGAGAAATTCCTTGCGCGGCAGGTTGATGGTCTGGCCCTGGTATTCGACCACCTGGCTCGCCGGATCGAGGCGGATGCCGCGGTATTCCAGCGCCGGCTCGGGGCGCTGGAAGCTGCGCCGCAGCAGGGCGCGCAGGCGTGCCTTGAGCTCGGCGACGTCGAAGGGCTTGATCAGGTAGTCATCGGCGCCGGCATCGAGGCCGGCGATGCGGTCGCTGGTGGCGTCACGTGCCGTGAGCACCAGCACCGGCACCGGGTTGGCGTTGGCGCGCAGCTGCTTGAGCACCTGCAGGCCATCCATGCGCGGCAGGCCAAGGTCGAGAATGGCCAACTCGAAGCTCTCGTGGCTCAGCGCATGCAGCGCACTGGCGCCGTCCTGCAGCCAGTCCACGGTATAGCCTTCGGGTTTCAGTGCGGTGCGAATGCCTTCGCCCAATGCCTGGTCGTCTTCGACGAGAAGAATGCGCATGGCAACTCCTGTAAGGGTGCGTCCGAGTTACCTGAGTTTACTCTTGACCTGCTGCAAAAGCGCCTGGGCTTCTGCACGGCGGCCCTTGTCGGCCAGTTCACGGCCCGGGCGATCCTTGGCGGCCAAGGCTTTTTCCAGGGCGGCGCGAGCTTCCTCGTAGCGTTTCTGCCGTTGCAGGTAGTCAGCATAGAAGTAGTTCGGGTCGAGGCCGTCCGGGTTGATGGCCAGGGCCTGGGTGAGCATTTTCTCGGCCTGTTCGTCATCGCCGAAGCCGATCGGCCAGCCGGGCACCTGGTAGTACAGGCTGCCGAGGCTGGTGTAGGCCGAACCGGCCAGGGCCTGCGGATCGATGGCCAGCGCCTGTTCCAGGCTGGATTTGGCCTCCTTGACCAGGCCCAGAGCGCCGAGACCACCCTTGGCGCCGGCCTGGGTGCTGAGGATGATGCCGCGCCAGATCAGCAGTTCCGGTGCCTTGGGCTCGCTGGCCAGGGCCGCATCGGCCTGTGTGACGAGCTTGGCGAAGGCCTCTTCGCGCTGCTTTTGCGGAGTCTGGTAATTGATCTCGGCCCAGCGAGTCTGCAACTGCAGCAACTGGTCCTGGCCGCTTGCACTGAGGGCGAAGGCGGGCAGGGCGGTGAAGCCGAGGGCGGCGATGATCAGGGTACGCAATGCGTTCACGGGCAATCTCCTCAGTGCTTGTGGCGGGCGAAGCGTTGAATGATCGGCAACTGCTTGCGCAGGGCCTGGTCGACCACGCGCGGCAGCAGACCGTTGAGTCGTACGAACAGGCGCTCCGGCCAGCCCAGGTGACGTTCTTCCTGCTCGCGGCGGATGGTGTCGAGCAGCTCATCGGCCACCTGCTCGGGGTGGTCCATGGCCACACCCAGCTCATCGTTCATCGCCACCACGCTGGGCACGTTCATCGACGTATGGGTGGCACGCGGTGCGAAATAGAGGACGCGCACATGGGTGTCGGCCAGCTCGCGGCGCAGTGCCTCGGAGAAACCGCGCAGGGCGAACTTGCTGGCGCAGTAGGCGGCGAAACCCGGGTAGCCGATGGCGCCGAAGGTGGAGCCGACATTGATCACCAGGGCGCGCCGTTGTGCGCGCAGCAGTGGCAGCAGGCGCTGCGTCAACTGCAGCGTGGCGGTGACGTTGAGGTCGATCAGTTCGGCGATCTGCTGCTCGTCCTGTTGGTCGAGCAGGCCGAAGCGGTTGACCCCGGCCGCGTTGATCAGGCAGTTCAAGCCGCCGAAGTTCTGCGCGGCAGCGACCAGCGCATCACGTCCGTTGCGGGTGGCGATGTCGGCCTGTACCAGCTGCACGTTCTGGGGGAAGCTCTGCAGCAGCGCCTGCAGCGGTTCCAGGCGACGGCCTACCAGCAGCAGATGAGCGCCTTCGCTGGCCAGGCGATGCGCCAGGGCCAGGCCGATGCCGCCACTGGCACCGGTCAGCAGGGCACGGCAATCCGTCGGTTGCATGACCTTACTCCTCGGTAGGCAGCGGCAGGCTGCGGAACATGTCGCCGTACAGGCGGTAGACGATCTTGGCAGTGTGCACCACAGCGGCTTTGTCATCGTCGTTGTCCAGGCGGTTCATCAGTTTCTTGAAGAACTCGATGTGCTCCAGGTCCAGGCTGCCGTGGGAGTTGAGGTAGCTGAAGGCCTTGGCCGGCAACTGCAGCTTGTCCTGGATGATGCCGGCGGCCTGGGTGGCCAGGGCAATGCTGGTGCCTTCGAGGACGTTGACCATGCCGAAGAAACTCACCGGGTTGTGCCGGGCGATGCGGTCGTAGACATAGGCCACCATCAGCTCGGTAGCCATGTGCGGGGTGCCGTTGCGCACCGCTTCCTTGTCCGCCCCGCAGGCAGCGATGTCATTGAGCACCCATTCCTGGTGGCCGGTTTCTTCCTCGATGTACTCGGCGATGGCTTCGCGCAGCCACTCCAGGCGTTCCGGCAGGCGCGCGCCGCAGGCCATCAGCAGCGGCACGGTGTGCTTGACGTGGTGGTAGGCCTCGGTGAGGAAGGCGATGTAACTGTGCAGGGCGACCTGGCCGGTCATGGCCTGATGGATGATCGGCGCGCCCAGCAGGTAGTCGCGTTCGGCCTGGGTCTGGGCCAGCAGGGATTCGTAGAAGCTCATGCGTGTACTCCTTCCGCAATCAACTCATGGATGGCGTTTTGGTAATGGGTGAAGAGGGCGGCGCGGCGCAAGCGACCATTGCTCGTGGCCAGCTCGTTACTCGCGCTGAAAGGGGCATCGGCGCGCAGCCAGTGGTGCACGCGGGCGTAGTCCGGCAAGCCTGCGTTGACGGCGTCCACGGCGGCCTGCAACTGCGCATCGGGGGTATTGGGGAAGCGCGCTACCAGCACCGCGACGTTGGCTGGCAGCGCCTCGCCGTGCAGCCAGGCCTGGGCGATGGGCAACTGCTGCACCAGCTCGGACTCGACCCACTCCGGGTTGACGTTGCGTCCGTAGGCGGTGATGAACTGATGCTTCTTGCGCCCGTGCAGCACCAGGAAACCCTGTTCGAAATGACCGAGGTCGCCGGTGCTCAGCCATTCGCCCTGCGGCGCCGGCTCACCGAGGTAGCCAAGCATGCGGGTACCCTTGACCAGCACTTCGCCGTCGGCGGCCAGCGCTACGTGCAGGTGTCCGAGCGGCTTGCCGGTGCTGCCGATACGGCGTTGCTCGGGTGTGTTCAGGCACACCACCGAGGCGCATTCGGACAGGCCATAGCCCTCGAAGATCGGCAGTGCCAAGGCGTCGGCCCGTTCCAGCAACTGGGCGGAGACGCGTCCGCCACCGACGGCTACGAAGCGCAGCGAGCCCGGCACCGGCAGTTTGCGCTCGGCAGCGCTGACCAGCGCCAGCAACAGCTGTGGCAGCAGGATCAGACTGTTCGGCTGGGCCGCTTGCAGGGCTTCGAGAAAACGCGCCAGGTCGAAGCCGCTGGCGCCCGTCAGGCCGATCTGCGCCATGGGCATCAATTCCACCCGAGCGCCGGCCAGCAGCGGCGCATAGACGCCGGCGATGTTCTCCAGCAAGGTCGCCAGCGGCAGAATGCACAGGTGCCGCTGCACATCGCGGCTGGCGCTGGCTTCGACCAGGCTGCCGGCCACGGCCAGCTGGGTGGCCAGGTCCAGGCACACGCCCTTGGGCTGGCCAGTGGTGCCGGAGGTGTAGGTGATCTTGCAGGTGTTGGCATGCAGCGCAGCCGGTTGTGCCACCGTGCGGCGATGAATATTGGCTTCCACGTTGGCGAAGCCGGGGGCGCCGTTGCCGATCAGGCAGTCGATGCCGGCGCTGTCGAGCACATGGCGCTGCTGCTCGGCGGAGAAGAACGCCGGTACCGGTACGCAGACCAGGCCGGCATGCAGCGTAGCCAGATCCCACAGTACCCAGTCGATGCCGTTGTCCAGGGCCAGTGCCACGCGATGGGCACCGAGAGCACGCAGGTGCCTGCCACGCGCCGCGACCGCGCCGAGCAATTCGGCATAGGTCAGGGTGCGTTCGCCTTCTGCCAGGGCGATCTGCGGGCCGAACTCGGCCAGGCGGGCGAACAGGGATTCAGCTGCAGACCACATCAGGCATGTCCTCCAGGGCATAGAACGGTTGATGGCCGAGACGCGGATAGGCGCCCAGCTGCAGCAGACGCTGATGGCCGCCGTGGATGTCGCCAGCCATGACCAGCGGACGGTTGTCGTAGTAACTGCCCCAGTCGGCCAGCTCTTCGCCCATGCGCGCCGGATTGGCTTCACCCAGGGCGATGGGGGTCAGGCCCAGGCGCTGGAAGCTGTTGAGCAGGGTCGGCGTACCGGTGAAGGTGACCCAGCGAAACCCCAGGGCCACCAGCAGATCGGTCAGGGCGACGATCAGCAGGCGCGCCGCACCAGGGCTGTCGGCGGCCAGGTTGCCGACCTCCACCACCTCGCCACGGCCCGGCTCGCTGTTGCCCAGGCGTGCACCGATGGCCATCTGGATCGGCTCGTCCAGATAGCGCTCGAGAAACAGCGGGCCGCTGTTGCCGCTGCGTACGCCCACCGCGCCGAGCAGTTGACCGGCCGGGTTTTCCAGGCCGAACAGGCAGGGCATGAAGTGACGGATGCGCGCGCCGTGCTGCAACTCGAAGCGCTGGCGAATGAACTGCTCCAGGACAACACGACGTGCGCTGTCGGGGGAGGCCAGGTGGAGTTCGTAACTGTCGCCGCGGCCGATGCGGGCAACGGGACGATCATGATGCGCCCAGGGTAGTTCCATGTGCGGAACCTCGGTAATGAACCTGGTGCCGATTGTGTGAGGGGTTGGCTTAACGCTGTATTAAGCCTTTGCAGAATGTTTCGGACCTGTGGCTTTTCCGCCGTGCCATCGCGGATGAATCCGCGCCGAGGCGATGGCCGGGCCGTGAGAGTGTGCTGTCAGGTTGCCGCCTGGATTGCATCAGGGCAGGTCGGCCGCCTGTTGGATGCGATCAGGCGCGCATGCCTTCGAAC
Organism: Pseudomonas spartinae; assembly: GCF_965197125.1. NCBI lineage: Bacteria > Pseudomonadati > Pseudomonadota > Gammaproteobacteria > Pseudomonadales > Pseudomonadaceae > Pseudomonas > Pseudomonas spartinae. The sequence goes on along the minus strand of NZ_CBDAMB010000004.1, from coordinate 303,311 downwards.
ATCAGGCGCGTGGTGGCTCTGACGGTGGCCGAGTGGGCCTGCATGTCCAGCTCGTCGCTGGCGGTCAGGCGCAGCAGTTGCAGGTGCGAATAGTCATTGAGCAGAAAGCCGGCCAGCTCCACGTCCAGGTCGGCGCGCAGCTTGCCGGCCGCTTGCAGCTCGCGCAGCACATTGGCGATCTCGGCCTGCAGGCCCCGGTTCATCTGCCGGTAGGCCTCGGGCAGGCCACCGTTGCCACCGACCAGCACCAGCGGCAGCAGCTCGCGCCAGAGTGCGGGGGGCAGCACGTGCAACGCATAGCTGACGAGGATGTGTTCGAGATGGCAGAGCGCGTCGATCGGGTCGTCGAAGTCACGGATGCGCGTGTGCACGTCGACCAGGGCGCGGCGGTCGGCCTCCTTGATCATCTCCAGGATGATCTCGTGCTTGCTGCCGAAGTAGTTGAACACCGTGGGCGCTGAGACACCGGCATCGCGGGCGATCTGCTCGACGGTGGTTTCGCGAAATCCCTGGCGCTGGAACAGCGCCACGGCAGCTGCCGAGATGGCCTTGCGGCGCAGTGCCTTCTGACGTTCACGTAGTCCGCTCACCGTCGCTCCTTGGTTGGTGGGGAGGGCATGCGTGAATGATAGTGGCTTAGGTTTTCTCGCAAAAATATTTTATTGACTTAAATAGTTAATGGCATTAATTATTTCCTGTACCTGCTGCACGCAGGGCCACTTCCAGGATGAGTCAGATGAACCAAATCCTCGACCGCTCCCTGGTTTCCCGTAATACGGAAGTCAGCGAGATGTACGACCAAGAACAACAAGAGCCCGTACTGATGCAGGGTTTCCCTGCCGAGCCGCAACAGCGTGTGACCTGGGCCAACTGGATGTCGCCGCCGTTCAACCGCTGGGGCTTTCGCAACCTGGCACGCCTGCGTCCCACCATCGATGTCGCCGCCGGGGCGCGACCCAGTTCTGTGCTGGCCGATGCGCCGGTAGAGGTCGAAGGTCTGCCGTTCGCAAGCACCTGCGGGCGCAGCGTCAGCGTGCTCGACCACCTGCACGCCAGCAAGACCGACAGCTTCCTGGTCCTGCACAAGGGCCGCGTGGTTTACGAGAATTACTTCAATGGCCAGGTCGCCAGCGACCGCCACATCATGTTCTCGGTCACCAAGTCGCTGATCGGTGTACTCGGCGAACAACTGATCCACGACAGCGTGCTCGACCCCGAGGCGCAGACCCAGCATTACGTGCCGGAATTGGCCGGCAGCGCCTTTGGCGACGCCACCGTGCGCCAGCTGTTCGACATGGCTGTTGGTGTTCATTACACCGAGCTGTACGACGATCCCGCCTCGGAAAGCTCTCAGTACGGCTACGCCTGCGGTTTCAAGCCGGCGCTGCCCGAATATGCCCAGTACGAGTCGCTGTATCTGTACCTGCCGTCGCTGCGTAAGCGCTGCGAACATGGCGGCCTGTTCCACTACGTGACCGCCACCACCGAAGTGCTGGCCTGGGTCATGGAGCGTGCCAGTGGCGTGGGCTGCGCCGAGCAGCTACAGGCCGTGTGGCAGCGACTGGGCTGCGAGCGCGATGCCTATTTCATGGCCGATCCCTGGGGGCGCAGCGTCGCCGGTGCCGGCTTCAACGCCACCCTGCGCGACATGGGCCGTTTCGGCCTGATGCTCGCCAACGGCGGCAAGGTCGATGGCGAGCAGGTCATCGACAAGGCGGTGATCGAGGCCATCGCGGCCGGCTCCGATCCGGCCATCTACGGCGTGCACAAGGACTTCTCCGAGTGGACCCCGGGCGCCTCCTACCGCAGCCAGTGGTACGTCTTCAACGACCACAGCCCGGCCATCATGGCCAGCGGCATCCACGGCCAGTACCTGTTCGTCGATTTCAACTCTGACGTGGTCATCGTCAAGCAGTCGTCGCTGCCCGATGCGGTGACCGAGCTGGATATCGACACCGTGCAAATGCTGAGAACCATCGCCGCCCATCTGCACGGCTGACTCACCGAATACAAGAACCAAGAGCGCCGGTTCGCCAGCGCTCCAGCCTGCTGCGTCAGGTAATCGGTGGTCGATTCGGCCGCCACCAACTGCCCTGTAATACAAAAAAAATACACAGGAGCTTCATATGTACACGTCCAAGCGTTCCCCCTGCGTGCTGCTTGCCCTCGGCATTCCGCTGCTCAGCCAACCGGCTCTGGCCGGTTACCCGTTCGAATACGAGAACCTCAAAGGCGAACTCAACCTGACGGCCGGAGCCGCCTCCGTCAGTACCCGCGGCGTCAACTTCGGTACCGGTGCGGTGGATATCCGCAGTTTCGAAAACAAGGGTTCCAAGCTCGACTGGCAGGAGGCCTACCTCAAGCCAGGTATCACCCTCGACTACTCACTCAACGAAACCGTCAGCCTGCTGGCCGGCGCGTCGGCGATTGGCACCTGGACCTTCGGTGATGGCGATGCAGGAGGATTCACGCGCAGCTCCGATAACCGCATCAACACCGAAGAGGCCTACGTCGGCATCCGCGCCGGCGACTGGAAGCTCACCGCCGGCCGGCAGAACTACACCATCGGCAGCGGCTTCATCGTCATGGATGGCAATCTCGACCTGTTCGGCGATGGTGCCTACTGGCTCGCTCCGCGCACCGCCTTCAAGGATTCGGCGATCCTCGACTGGAGCCACGGCCCGGTACAGGCCCAGGCATTCACCCTGGGTACCGACGACCACTACGGCGACTACCGCATGAGCGGCGCCAACCTGGACTACGACCTCGAAGGCCAGGTGACCCTCGGCGTCATGGCCATGAAGGTCGACACCGAGGCCAGCAAGAGCAGCGACGCGATGCGCCGCGACGGTATGCAGGTCTTCAACCTGCGCGCGTTGCGCGGCCATCTGCCGGGGCTGCCGAACCTGACCCTCAATGGCGAGTACGCCGTACAGCGCGGCGGCGACTCCAGGCTGAAATTCGATGCGAAGGCCTGGTACGCGCAAGCCGATTACCAGTTTCAGGATCTGCCGTTCACACCCACGCTCGGCTACCGCTACGCCGTGTTCTCCGGTGACGACAACCTGGCTGACAACACCCAGAAAGCCTGGGACCCGCTCAGCAAGGGCTTCGTCGACTGGAGCAGCTGGCTGATCGGCGACGTGGTGGGCAACTACCTGCTGTTCAACAGCAATGAGCGGGTTCAGCAGTTCTCACTCAGAAGCCGCCTGACCGACACCCTGGCCATCGGCACCATCCACTACCAGTTCTGGCTCGACGAGAAGAACTTCCGCGGCGCCGCCATGGACAGTCGCCGTTTCGCCGACGAGACCGTGGTGTTCCTCGACTGGACGCCCACCCCGAGTTTCTACGGCTCGGTGGCCTACAACTGGGTGAATGCCAAGTCGGCGGCCAAGCAGGCTTTCGGCGACGACGACCCGTTCAGCGCCCTCGAACTCTACGTTACCTACCGTTACTGAAACCGAGCCAGCAGCGCCTCTCGGGGCGCAGGAGTGCGTGATGACAAACACAGCGCAAACCGGGCTCGGCGTGCCGACTCTGGAATGGGTGATGAGTATCCACGTGTCAATTGCCGCGGGGGATCAACTGGGCGCCTGCACGGATGGCCAGCGCAGCAACTTCAGAATACTTGGCGGGCATTTCGAAGGCCTGGACGTGCGCGGCGAAGTCCTCGCCGGCGGCGCCGACTTCTACCTGCAGCGCAGCGACGGCGTGGGTGAGCTGGATGCTCGCTACAGCCTGCTCAGCGACTGCGGTGAGCTGATCAACATCCACAACGTCGGCCTGCTCGTGCTCAGCGACAAGGCCCGCGAACTGGATGCGCAGGGCATCTGGCCGGTCGACGAGCAGGAGTACCAGTGCAGCTGTTCGCCGCGTTTTCAGGTAGCGAGCGGGCGGCTGGACTGGCTGACCCGCAGCGCACTGATCGGCAAGGTGATTTATCCCGCTGCGGACCTGGTTGCCATTCATTGTTACCGACTCGTCTGACCGGCTTTCCTTTCGTCATTCATGAATTTCACTGAAGCGGCAGGCCACCCGGTGGCCCAGCCGGCAGGTACCGACCATGAACATCGCTAACCAAACCCTCGTACGCGCCGCGTGCATTTTCATCGCGGCTGCTTCGATCATCGTCATCGGTGTGCAGCCGATCTTCATCGGCCTGTTGACCGAGCGCCTGACCCTGAGCCTGCTCCAGCAGAGCTGGACCATGTCCGCCGAGATGTGCGGCTCCATCGTCGGCACGCTGTTGTACGTGCCAATGCTGCGCTTTCTCGGCCCACGCACCATCGCCCTGAGCACGGCGCTCGTGCTGCTGCTCGCCAACGCCGCCACGGCCAGCGTCACCCAGCTCGACACGCTGCTGGTGTTGCGCTGCATCTCGGGCATCTGCTCGGGCATTCTGTATTCCTACGCCATCTACTGCCTGGGCCGCATGAGTGGGCCGGATCGCTCCTTCGGCATCCTGCTGTTCGTGCAGACTGCGCTGTTCGCCAGCAGCGCGGTGATCCTGCCGATCGTCGCCGAGTGGCAGGGCTTCTCCGGGGCGATCTACTACCTGGTGGCCTGGTTCGTGCTGCTGTGCCTGGTGTGCTTCATCCTGCCGGTCAAGCAGAGTGAGGATCAGCAGCAGCGCTCCAGCGTGCCGATGTTCTCGGGGCTGACCCTGATCGGCGTCTGTTCGCTGCTCGGCATGCTGTTCCTGCAGCTGGCGATCTACTCGCTGTGGGGCTTCGTCGAAGGCATCGCCAGTGAGGCCGGCATTGCGCCGGTAGATATCGGCTGGGCGATCAGCATCGGCCTGCTCGGCGGCCTGCCGGGTGCGGCGCTGCCGAGCATCGCCGGTCGTCACCTGGGCCGCGTGTCGATGATTCTCACCGGTTCGCTGGCCGTACTCGGCGCCATCTACATGCTCGCCACGCGCATCCACACGGCTTCGGATCTGATGATCGCGGTGTTCCTGATGAACTTCGGCTGGAACCTGGCGCTGTCCTATTACATGTCCTCGGTGGTGACCCATGACCCGACCGGGCGCCTGACCAAACTGGTCGGTGTGGTGCAAGTAGCATCGGCGGCCGCAGCGCCGACCCTGCTCAGCCTGTTCATCGAGGGCAACGACCGCTTCAGCATCTTCGTGCTGTCCTCGGGGGCGATTCTGGTCGGCTGCATGCTGGTGATCATCATGCTGCTGTTCGGGCGCCGTAACCCGCACGGCAAACCGCTCGAATGCTCGGTCTGAGGCGAGGTCCGGGGCACCGATGAAGGTGCCCCGGGCCGCTCATTGCAGTCGCCGAGGGGCGTGAGACGGTGATGGCGCGGGTGGTCAGCCTACCTGTGCAACCCAGTCGCCCAGGTTGTAGTAGTTGCTGATGCGCGCGACCTTGCCGTCCCTGATCTCGAAGAAGGCGCCGGCCGGCAGCACGTAGGTCTGGCCGTTGGCCGGCGGCAGGCCTTCGTCGTCGGCCAGGTATTCGCCGTGTACCACGAACTCGGCGGCGGCGCGGTCGCCGGCGGCGTTCTGCATGACCACGATGTCGGCCAGGCGCTCGCGGTAGCAGCGGTTCATCTTGTCCATGAAGGCGGCGAAGGTGGCTTTGCCAACCTGGCGCTCGCCCTGGTTGATGTCGTGCACCACATCCTCGGCCAGCAGGTCGAGGAAAGCGGGCATGTCGCCGGCGTTGAAGGCGGCATAGTAGGCCTGAACCAGTTCGGTGGCGGTCATGGCTAAATTCCTTTCGTAGCGTGGTTAGTGGTTGCTTGGCACGCATGATAAGTTCGCGCTTTCGTGCCGGCATAGCCGCCGGCGTCACCCTGCTGCTGGCGAACGACTCCAGATGGACATCGAATTGCTCCAGGGGCCGCAGATCGCGCCCCATATCGAAGACCTGGCGCATTTGCGGATCACGGTCTTCCGCGAGTTTCCCTACCTTTACGACGGCAGCTTCGATTACGAGTCCCAGTACCTCGACACTTATGTGCGCAGCGCGGGCAGCCTGTGCGTGCTGGTGCGTGACGAGGGGCGGGTGGTCGGCGCCTCCACCGCGCTGCCATTGATCGATGAAACCGAAGAGTTCCAGCAGCCGTTCATCAATGCCGGCTGGGATCCTGCGCGCATCTTCTACTGCGCCGAGTCGGTGGTCTTGCCGGCCTGGCGGGGGCGCGGCCTGGGCGTGCGTTTCTTTGCCGAGCGCGAGGCTCATGCACGGCGCCTGGGGCGCTTCGACTGGTGCGCCTTCTGCGCCGTGCAGCGCCCGGCCGAGCACCCGCGCCGGCCTGCCGACTATCAGCCGCTGGACGCCTTCTGGGCGCGTCGTGGCTACCGTCATCACCCCGAATTGCACACCCAGTACCACTGGCGCGACCTGGACGAAGCCGAGGAGTCGGCCAAGCCCATGTCGTTCTGGTTGAAGGAACTCACCGCATGATCAAGGTTGCCGCCTGCCAATATCACATCGACCTGCTGACCAGCTGGGACGCCTACGCCGAGCACCTCAGCGCGCTGTGCGAAGAGGCGGCCGGGCAGGGCGCCGAGCTGCTGCTGCTGCCGGAATACGCCGGGCTGGTGCTGACCGGGCAGTTGCCGGAGGCTCAGCGCAGCGATCTGCATGGCTCCATCGCCGGCATCCAGGCGCTGTTGCCGCGCTGGCTGGAACTGTGCGAAAACCTGGCTCGGCGGCTCAAGGTCCATCTGCAACCCGGCTCGGTGGCGGTGCTGGATGACGATGGCCTCTACCGCAATCGCGCCTGGCTGTTCGGCCCGGACGGCTGCCTGGGTAGCCAGGACAAGCTGATGATGACCCGCTTCGAGCTGGAGCAATGGCAGATTGCGGCGGGCAGCGGGCTCAAGGTGTTCGACACGGCGCTGGGCAAGCTCGGCATCCTGATCTGCTACGACAACGAGTTCCCGTTGCTGGCGCGCACCCTGGCCGAGGCCGGGGTGGACCTGATCCTGGCGCCCAGTTGCACCGATACCGAGGCGGGCTTTTATCGCGTGCGTATCGGCGCCCAGGCCCGTGCCCTGGAAAACCAGATTGCCGTGCTGCAATCACCCACCGTCGGCCTGGCGCCCTGGTCGCCGGCGCTGGACGAGAACATCGGCCGCGCCGCGCTGTACGTGCCGTCGGATTACGGCATGCCGGCCAATGGAGTGATCGCCGAGAGCCAAGCGCTGTGCCCCGCGCGCAGTCACTGGCTGATCGCCGAGCTGGATCTGGCCGAGGTGCGCCGGGTGCGGGAACAGGGCCAGGTGTTCACCCGCCGCGACTGGCCAACGCAGTTCGACGACGGCCGGCTGGTGCTGCGATGAACGCGCCAGAGGCGCTGCCGGATTCGCCGCTGGCCGCTTATGAACAGGCACTGGCGGGTGGTTTCGTCGTCGATGCTGCCCAGCGCCGTTCAGTCCAGGCGCTGCAGCAGTGTTTCGAGGCCGTGCATCGCGGTGAGCGGCCGCCCGGTGTCTACCTCTGGGGGCCGGTGGGGCGCGGCAAGACCTGGTTGATGGACAGCTTCTACAACGCCTTGCGCGTGCCCGCGCGGCGCCAGCACTTCCATCACTTCATGCAGTGGGTGCACCAGCGTCAGTTCCAGCTCACCGGCAATGCCGACCCGCTGCGCCTGCTGGCCGAGGAGCTGGGACGCGAGGTGCGCGTGCTGTGCTTCGACGAACTGTTCGTCACTGACATTGGTGACGCCATGCTGCTGGGGCGTCTGCTCAGCCTGGTGGTGGAGCAGAACGTGGTGCTGGTGGCGACCTCCAACCAGCCACCGGATCAGCTTTACGCCGACGGCTACAACCGCGAGCGCTTCCTGCCGGCCATCGCTGCGCTCGAGGCGCACATGCAGGTGGTGGCCGTGGATGGTGAGCAGGATCATCGCCTGCATCCCGGCGCCGAGGTGCAGCGCTACTGGGTGCAGCAGCCGCAGGCGCTGGGCGAACTGTTCGCTCGCTTGAGTGAGGGCCAGCCGGTGAGCCGTGAGCCGTTCGAGCTGAACCATCGCCGCGTCGCGACCCTGGGCCACAGCCCGGCGGCGTTGTGGTGCCGGTTCAGCGATGTGTGCGAACAGCCACTGGCCGCGCCGGATTTCATCGAGCTGTGCGAGCGCTTCCCGGCGATCCTGCTCGACCAGGTGCCGCGGCTGGGCGGCGCGCCGCGCGAGGGGCGCATCGCCCGTGGCACCGAAGATGGCGCCGAGCGGATCGATGCCGGGGATCGGCAACTGCCGGCGCTGGCGCAAAACGACGATGCGGTGCGGCGTTTCATCGCCTTGGTCGACGAGTGCTACGATCGCCGCGTGCCGCTGTATATCGAGGCCGACGTGGCCCTGGAGGAGTTGTATACCCAGGGCTATCTCGATTTTGCCTTTCGCCGCACCCTCAGCCGTCTGCGTGAGATGCAACTGGAGCGCTTCGGGGCAAGCTGAATCAGCCAGCCAGGTACTGCTCGGTCGAGATGACCTGGGCATAGGCGAAGGCCAGCGCGGCCATGTATGCGCCATGCACCTGCGCGGCGGGAATCGCCTGCCCTTCGAATTCTTGGTCGCGCGTCGCGCAGGCATCGTGAATGACCGTGGTGGCATAACCGAAGTCGCTGCTGGCGCGGGCTGCGGCGTCGATGCACATATGACTCATGGCGCCGACCAGTGTCACCTGTTCGATACCGTCGGCGTCGAGTTGAGCCTTGAGGTCGGTGCCGAGAAAGGCGTTGACCTGGTGCTTGAGCACCACCGGCTCGTCCGGCAATGGCTGCACCTGCTCGTGGATGCGCGCGCCGGTGCTGCCCGGTGCGAAGAAGGGCGCATCGTCGCTGCCGAACTCATGGCGCACGTGGATCACCTTGTCGCCTGCTGCGCGAGCGCCGGCCAGCACGCGGGCGGCGTTGCTGGTGGCGAGCTGCATCGCTTCGAGGGTCCATTTGCCGCCGTCGAAATAGTCGTTCTGGATGTCGATCAGAATCAGGGCGCGCTTGCTCATGGTGTTCTCCGTGGGATGATGTGCGGCAAACCTTATCGCCCCGGCGCCTGCGCGAGGATGGGCAGGGCCGACAATCTGTGGGGAAAAACTGACAATGAGCGAGCGCTGTCTGGAGATCGGACTACTGCTCTATCCCGGCGCGCAGCTCGCGGCGGTGCATGGCCTGGGCGATCTGTTCAGCGTGGCCAACCGGATGGCGGCGGGGCAGGAGCGCCAGGGGCTGCCTCGGCTGCGCGTCAGCCACTGGCAGGCCGATGAGAGCGGGTGCGTACGGCGCGTGTTCGGCAGCCCGGCGCAGGATGAGGCGCCGCCGCAGGTGGTGATTCTGCCGCCCTGTCTGGATGACGATGCCGACCAGCCGCTCGCCGCCTGCTATCGCGACTGGCTGCGTGAGCAGCATGGCGCGGGTGTGCTGCTGGCGTCGGTGTGCGTCGGTGCGTTCGCGCTGGCCGAGGCCGGCTTGCTCGACGGCCGCACGGTAACCACCCACTGGGCGCTGGCCGCGCAGATGGCGGCTCGCTTTCCGCTGGTTCAGGTACTTCCCGAGCGCATGGTCATCGACGACGGTGACCTGATCACCGCCGGGGGGCTGATGGCCTGGACCGATCTGGGGCTGGCGCTGGTGACGCGGCTGCTGGGGCCGACCATCGCGGCGGAGACTGCACGCTTTCTGGTGGTCGATCTGAACCGCGAGTCGCAGCGGCATTTCAGCAGCTTCGCGCCCAGCCTTGACCATGGCGACGCGGCGGTACTGGCCGTGCAGCATTGGCTTCAGGGGCAGGCCGGGGCGGAGACGAGCCTGACCAGCATGGCTGCGCGCGCGGGCCTGGGGGAGCGCACCTTCCTGCGTCGATTTCGCGCGGCTACGGGCATGAAACCGACCGAGTACTGCCAGCAGCTGCGTGTGAGCAAGGCGCGCGAGTTGCTCGAGTTCACCCGCCAGAGCATCGAGCAGGTGGCCTGGCAGGTGGGGTACGGTGACAGCGGGGCGTTTCGCAAGGTGTTCACCCGCCTGGTGGGCGTGTCGCCTGGCGATTATCGGCGGCGCTTCGGGGCCGCCGCGCGCTAGACCGCATCCTCGGCCGCCAGGCCTGCCGGGTTTTCGCGTGTCGGCATGGCGAGTATCTCTGGCAGCACGTCGCGGGCGAACACCTTGTGCAGGCGGCGCAGTTCGGCCACCGGGTCGAGGTGATGGTCGACGCGGATGTCCCACAGCGGGTAGTCCTCCTTGTCGACCACATAGATCACCGCGGAGGATTCGCCATGCCGGTCGCCGCCGCATCGATCGCCGGCGTCCAGCGCTTCGATCAGGCGTTCGATCAGCGGGCGCCTGGCTTCTCGGCGGAAGGTTTCGGCCACGGCGTCCAGCACTTGCGGGCCGACCAGTCGATTGCCCTGTATGGAGAACTGTTCGCCGCTGAGCGAGCCGGCCCAGGGCAGGCATTGTTCGCCGGTCCAGCAGACGCTGTCGCCCTGGGCGTCGATCAGGGCGCATTGGCGCAGTTCCATGCAGGGGTCGGTGCCTTTGAGGCGCTCCAGTGACTGCTCAGCCGACAGTCCCTGGCGCAGCAACTGCAGGCCATCCAGGCCCAGATAGGGGTTGACCTGCGCCTGGGTCGCCACTGCCCCGACGCCGGCAGCGGCATGGCTGAGCAGTTTGCCGACTGCCGGCATCGCGGTGGCGGCGGCGACGCCGAACTGTCCACTGCGCGGGCAGCGGGCAATGATGGAAAAGGTCATGACAGCTCCTTGGCGGTTTCCCGTTTAGGCCATGCCTCGGCGGCTATCGTTCCGCTGGTCTGCCGCTCGCGGCCTTTGCCAGATGCGCGCCGGCGTCATCTAATGGCCGCTGTTAACGGCCTGCAATGAGGAAACTGCCGATGATCCTTGGTCAGCCGCTCGCCCAGTGGCGAGCGCAATATCCGCTGCTCGACGAGCTGATCGCCTTGCGTGAAACCAGTTGGTTCAATCCCGCCGTGGCGCCGGTCAGCGAGGCGCTGGGCGATGTCGGCTTGAGCGCCGCGGATGTGGCCGATGCCAGCGCGCGTCTCGCGCGTTTCGCGCCCTATCTGGTTCGCGTGTTTGCGCAGACGGCCGCCAGTGGCGGGATCATCGAGTCGGATATCCTGCATCTGCCGCATATGCAGACCTTGCTGAGTGAAGAGATTCACGGCAAGGGCGAGATCGGCGCGCTGTGGCTCAAGCGTGACAGCCATCTGCCCATTTCCGGTTCGATCAAGGCCCGTGGCGGCATCTACGAGGTGCTCAAGCATGCCGAGGACCTGGCACTGGCGGCCGGGCTGCTCAGCCTCGACGACGACTACGCCTGCCTCGATAGCGATGCGATGCGTGCCTTTTTCGCGGGTTATCAGGTGGCCGTCGGCTCCACCGGCAATCTGGGGCTTTCCATCGGCATCATCAGTGCGCGCCTGGGCTTCCAGGCCACGGTGCATATGTCCGCCGATGCGCGTCAGTGGAAGAAGGACAAGCTGCGTGCCCATGGCGTGACGGTGGTCGAGTACGCCAGCGATTACAGCGTCGCGGTGGAGCAGGGGCGGCGCCAGGCCGAGGCCGATGCGCGCTGCCACTTCGTCGATGACGAGAACTCCAGGCATCTGTTTCTCGGCTATGCGGTGGCCGGCGAACGCCTCAAGCAGCAACTGGCAACGGCCGGTGTCGTGGTCGATGCCGAGCATCCGCTGTTCGTCTACCTGCCTTGCGGTGTGGGCGGTGGGCCGGGTGGTGTGGCGTTTGGCCTGAAGCTGGCGTTTGGCGACGCGGTGCACTGCCTGTTCGCCGAGCCGACGCACTCGCCGTGCATGCTGCTCGGCGTGCATACCGGCCGACATGAAGAGTTGGCGGTGCAGGATTTCGGCATCGACAACCGCACCGCAGCCGACGGCCTGGCGGTCGGTCGGCCATCGGGTTTCGTCGGGCGCGCCATGCAGCGTCTGATCGATGGCTACTACACGGTCAGCGATGAACAGCTGTTCCGCTACCTGGCGTTGCTGGAACAGACCGAGGGCCAGCGTCTGGAGCCTTCGGCCCTGGCCGGCATGCCGGGTGTGCTGCGGGTGCTGGGCGAGCAGCAGGGCTATCGTCAGCGCATGGGCCTGACGCCGCAGCGCATGGCGCAGGCGACTCATCTGGTATGGGCGACGGGCGGCAGCATGGTGCCGCAGGCGGAGATGGACAGCTACCTGGCACGCGGCCGACAACTGCTGCAGGGCGCCTGACGGGTTACGGATTCATCTCCAGAGAATGCAAAAGCCCGGCACTTGGCCGGGCTTCTGCTTTGCAGCGTTGACGCTTACTTCACTTCCACCGCCAGGCTTTCGGCGATCTTCTTGTTCCAGATCGCTGGGCCGGTGATGTGTACCGACTCACCGTTGGTGTCGACCGCGACGGTCACCGGCATGTCTTTGACTTCGAACTCGTAGATGGCTTCCATACCCAGTTCTTCGAAGGCCAGCACCTTGGACTTCTTGATCGCCTGGGCGACCAGGTAGGCGGCGCCGCCGACGGCCATCAGGTACACGGCCTTGTTGTCCTTGATCGCGTCGATGGCGATCGGGCCGCGCTCGGACTTGCCGATCATGCCCAGCAGACCGGTCTGCTCGAGGATCTGACGGGTGAACTTGTCCATACGGGTGGCGGTGGTCGGGCCGGCTGGGCCTACCACTTCGTCACCGACCGGATCGACCGGGCCGACGTAATAGATGAAGCGACCTTTGAGGTCCACCGGCAGCTGCTCGCCCTTGTTCAGCATGTCGACCATGCGCTTGTGCGCAGCGTCGCGGCCGGTGAGCATCTTGCCGTTGAGCAGGACGGTTTCGCCCGGCTTCCAGCTCTGCACGTCTTCCGGGGTGATCTCGTCGAGGTTGACGCGGCGCGCGCTCGGGCCAGCTTCCCAGACTATTTCCGGGTAGGCATCCAGATCCGGCGCTTCCAGCTCGGCAGGGCCGGAGCCGTCGAGCACGAAGTGGGCGTGGCGGGTGGCGGCGCAGTTGGGGATCATGCACACCGGCAACGACGCGGCGTGGGTCGGGTAGTCCATGATCTTCACGTCGAGCACCGTGGTCAGGCCGCCCAGGCCCTGGGCGCCGATGCCCAGCTGGTTGACCTTCTCGAACAGCTCCAGGCGCAGCTCTTCGATGCGGTTCTGCGGGCCGCGGGCCTGCAGTTCGTGGATGTCGATGTGCTCCATCAGCACTTCCTTGGCCATCACCGCTGCTTTTTCGGCAGTGCCGCCGATGCCGATGCCGAGCATGCCCGGCGGGCACCAGCCGGCGCCCATGGTCGGCACGGTCTTGAGGACCCAGTCGACGATGGAGTCGGACGGGTTGAGCATGGCCATCTTCGACTTGTTCTCGGAGCCGCCGCCCTTGGCCGCGACGTCCACTTCCACCTTGTCGCCAGGGACGAGGGAGTAGTGGATCACTGCCGGGGTGTTGTCCTTGGTGTTTTTGCGCGCACCTGCCGGGTCGGCCAGGATCGAGGCACGCAGGACGTTTTCCGGCAGGTTGTAGGCGCGACGCACGCCCTCGTTGATCATGTCGTCGACGCTCATGGTGGCGCCGTCCCAGCGCACGTCCATACCCACCTTGACGAACACGGTGACGATGCCGGTGTCCTGGCAGATCGGGCGGTGGCCGGTGGCGCACATGCGCGAGTTGATCAGAATCTGCGCCATGGAGTCCTTGGCGGCTGGCGATTCTTCCTTCAGGTAGGCCTCGTGCATCGCCTGGATGAAGTCGACGGGGTGGTAATAGGAGATGAACTGCAGTGCGTCGGCGACGCTCTGAATCAGGTCGTCCTGCTTGATCACGGTCATTGGGGCGCTCCTCTATCAGGGAACATCAACAAGGAAGCGCCGGACAACGACCCGGCGCAACGGCGGAAGGGCACCTCTGAAACCGCCTTGACGATATTTTCAGAGCCGCCCAAAAAGGCGCGGCAGTATACCGCAGGCGACTGTGGCGGGCACAGCAGCCGAAGGTCGATGGCACGCGCAGTGGGGCGGTTATCGGCTCGCTAGGAAATCCATGGCCAGGGGGGTAGAGTTACGGCCATATGCCAGTATGGGATGGAGCCCATGAGCCCAATGAGTCGCCGGGGAACGCAACGCAGCCTGCAGAGCCTCCTGCTCAAACGCTTCGCCATGGCCTTCGCGACGTACGCGATGATGGCGCTCGTCTGCTGGTTTGCCGTGTTCAATGGCCTGTTTCTCGGTTCGACCAGCACTGCTGGCTGGATGACGCTGGGCGTGTTCGGCAGCCAGTTGGTGTTTCTTTGGCTGTTTCTTTCCGGTCGCAACCTACGTTGTGAAGATCCCAGCCTGACCGAAGCCCAAGTGCTGGTGGCGCTGGCCTGGCAACCGCCGGTGCTGGCGCTGTTCGACAGTGCGCGTGGCGTGATGATGGTGTTCTACATTCTGATCCTGCTGTTCGGCGTGTTCCAGTTGCCGCCCAAGGTGTTCGTGCGTTGCGCCGTATTTGCTTTCTTCGGCTTCACCGCGATGCTGCTGATCGAGGGCTACCGCATGCAGCTGCGGGACCCAGGCGTGGCCTGGCTGCAGGTCTGGGTGCTGTTCATCCTGCTGGTCTGGCTATGTCTGTTTTCCAGCTACGTGCAGGCCATGCGCAAGCGCATGCGCCAGCGCCGTTTCGCCCTGCAGGCGCACCAGGACACCCTGCGTGGAATGATGCGTCAGCTCGAGGATCTGGCTGCCACCGACGAACTCACCGGGCTGTTCAACCGACGCCATTTCCTGCGCCTGGCCACCCGCGAGCTGGAGCATATGGAGCATGGCCGTCAGCACGGTCTGGCACTGATCGATCTGGACCATTTCAAACGAATCAACGATGCTCATGGGCATGCCGCTGGCGACCAGGTACTGCAAGCCTTCGCCGCGATCGCCCGTGCCTGTCTGCGTGACGGCGACATCATTGCCCGCTACGGCGGTGAGGAATTCGTTCTGCTCTTGCCCAATACCGATGCCAATCAGTTCACCGCGTGCTGCGACCGTCTGCGCGTTGCCTTCGCCAAGGCCGAGCCGGTGGGCCTGAAAGTCGACGGTCTGAGCCTCTCTGTCGGCATGACGTTGCTGGTCGCCGGTGATGATCTCGATGAAGCCCTGCAGCGCGCCGATCAGGCGCTCTATCAGGCCAAGCGCAGTGGACGCAATCGCTGCGACGCCAGCTGGGAGACTGTGGGTGCCTGAGCTGCGCGTCGGTGACCAGCTACTGCAGGTTGCCCAGCAAACCAACTTGCTCGATGCATTGCTCGGCGCTGGTGTTGCCGTGCCCTACAGTTGCCGCGCCGGTAGCTGCCATGCCTGCCTGGTGCGCTGCGTCGACGGCGAGCCGGAGGATCGCAAGCCCGAGGCGCTGGCGGCCGACAAGCGCGCCGAGGGCTGGCGCCTGGCCTGTCAGTGCCAGGTGGTCGGGAACCTGCAGGTCGAACCCTTCGATCCGCAGCGCGATGGCTTGGCGGCCAAGGTGCTCGCCCTGGACTGGCCCAGCCCGCAGGTTCTGCGCCTGCGCCTGCAGCCAGCCAGGCCATTGCGCTATCGCCCCGGCCAGCATCTGCTGCTGTGGAATGAGCAGGGTGTGGCGCGTCCGTATTCACTGGCCAGCGTGCCGGGCGAGGACGACGGGTTGGAGTTTCATATCGATTGCCGCATGCCAGGTGCGTTCTGCGATGCCGCGCGGCAGTTGCAGGTTGGCGATGCGCTGCGTCTCGGCGAACTGCGCGGTGGCGCTCTGCATTACGACGCCGATTGGCAGGCCCGGCCGCTCTGGCTGCTGGCCGCTGGCACGGGGCTGGCTCCCTTGTACGGGGTCTTGCGTGATGCGCTGCGTCAGGAACATCAAGGCGCCATCCGCCTGCTGCATGTCGCGCATGAGCCAGCCGAGCACTATCTGGCGAGCGAGCTTCAGGCATTGGTCGCGCAGCACGCCAACCTGCAGGTGGAGCTGGTAACGGCGGCGCAGTTGCCGGCTGCTTTGGCCGAACTGCGCCTTGTTTCGCGGCAGACCCTCGCCTTACTCTGCGGCCATCCCACGACGGTCGAGAGCTTCGCGCGGCGCCTCTACATGGCCGGGTTGCCACGCAGCCAGATGCTCGCCGACGTCTTCCTCACTCGCGCTTAGGTCATGTGGGGCCTGCCAGGCCCGATGCCAGTGCGTAAGTCGCACATTGGAGCTGTGGCATGAGCGAACACCTGCATATCGAACGCGACGACGGCTTGTTGACCCTGCGCATGCACCGCCCGGACAAGAAGAACGCGCTGACCCGCGCCATGTATGCCGGCATGGCCGAGCTGCTGGATGACGCCGCGCGCGACGCCAGCGTGCGCGTGGTGCTGCTGACTGGCGGCGAGGCGTGCTTTACCAGCGGCAACGACGTCGCCGATTTTCTCCAGGCGCCACCGACCGGGCTGAACAGTGAAGTGTTCCAGTTCATGCGCGCCCTGTTCGACTTTCCCAAGCCGGTCGTGGCCGCGGTGGCGGGCCCTGCGGTGGGAATCGGTACCACCTTGTTGTTGCACTGCGACCTGGTCTACGTCAGCCGCGATGCGCAACTGAAGATGCCATTCGTCAATCTTGGTCTGTGCCCCGAGTATGGCTCCAGCCTGATTCTGCCGCGCTTGCTGGGGCACGCACGGGCTGCCGAGTTGCTGCTGCTCGGGCAGGGTTTCAGCGGTGAGCAGGCTGCGGCCTGGGGCATCGCCAACCAGGCCCTCGACGATGGCGCCGCGACGCTCGGCAAAGCGCGCGAGATGGCCCGGCGTTTTCTCCAGCTGGCGCCATCGGCGGTTGTCGACAGCAAGCGCCTGATGCGCGCGCCGGGGCGTGACGAGCTGCGCCAGGTGATCGAGGAGGAGGGCGCGCTGTTCGGCCAGCGCCTGCGTTCGCCGGAGGCCATCGAGGCATTGTCGGCGTTCATGCAAAGGCGCCCGGCAGACTTCACGAGGTTCGCCTGATGGACGGCGCTGCGCTGCTCTGGGGGCTGCTGTTCGGCAGCATCGGTCTGGGGTTCGTGATCTATGGGCGGCGCCAGAGCAAACCCGTGCCTTTTCTCTGTGGCCTGGGCCTGATGGGGTTTCCCTATCTGGTCGACGGCACCCTGTGGCTGCTGGTGATCGGCTTGTCGCTGATCGCCATTGCCTATTTCGTGCGCACCTGAGGGGCGGACTTTCTACGCGCTATCCGCTGCGCACGCTGCAGCCAGGCCCCATAAAACAGAAGGCCGCTCGATGAGCGGCCTTCTGCGTGAGCGGGTGGGTTACACCATATGATCGCCGACGTGGAGGATCTTCATGGTGTTGGTGCCACCGGTACCGTGGTAGCTGTCACCCTTGGTCAGGATGACCCAGTCGCCCGGCTCGACCACGCCACGCTTGAGCAGTTCGTCCACCGCCGCCTGGCTGACCTTGTTCGCTGGCAGCGAGGCAGGGTCGAACGGCACGGTGTAGACGCCACGGAACAGCGCCACGCGGGCCTGCGCTTCGCGGTGCGGGGTGAAGGCGAAGATCGGGATCGACGAGCGGATGCGCGACATGATCAGCGGGCTGTAACCACTCTCGGTCAGGCTGATGATGGCCTTGACGCCCGGGAAGTGGTTGGCGGTGTACATGGTGGCCAGGGCGATGCTTTCGTCGCAGCGCTCGAACTGGCGGCCGATGCGGTGGCTGGACTGCTTGCTGGTCGGGTGCTTCTCGGCGCCCAGGCACACGCGGGCCATGGCCTGCACGGCTTCGACCGGGTATTCGCCGGCGGCGCTTTCGGCCGAGAGCATCACCGCATCGGTGTAGTCCAGCGCGGCGTTGGCCACGTCGGAGACTTCGGCGCGGGTCGGCATCGGGCTGTGGATCATCGACTCCATCATCTGCGTGGCGGTGATCACGGCTTTGTTCAGGCGACGGGCGTGGGCGATGATCTTCTTCTGAATACCGACCAGCTCGGCGTCGCCGATTTCCACGGCCAGGTCACCACGGGCGACCATCACCGCGTCACTGGCGCGGATCAGGCCATCGAGTGATTCGTCGTCGGCCACGGCTTCGGCGCGTTCGATCTTGGCCACCAGCCAGGCATTGCCGCCGGCTTCGGTGAGCAGGCGACGGGCGTAATCCATGTCGGCGGCATCACGGGGGAAGGACACGGCCAGGTAGTCCAGGTCCATTTCCGCTGCGACCTTGATGTCGGCCTTGTCCTTCTCGGTCAGGGCCGGTGCGGTCAGGCCACCACCACGGCGGTTGATGCCCTTGTTGTCCGACAGCGGGCCGCCGATCAGCACGCGGCAGTGCAGTTCGTCAGCGCCTTTGAGTTCGACGCGCATGACCACGCGACCGTCGTCGAGCAGCAGCTCGTCACCGACATCGCAGTCCTGGATCAGTGCCGGATAGTCGATACCGACCACGTCCTGGGTGCCGGCCGTGCGCGAGTGGCTCGAGGACAGGCGGAACAGGTCGCCGTCCTTGAGCTCGATGCGCTTGTTCTCGAATTTGGCGATGCGGATTTTCGGGCCTTGCAGGTCACCGAGCAGGGCGACATGACGGCCGTGCTTGGCGGCCAGTTCGCGTACCAGGGCGGCGCGCGCCTTGTGGTCGTCTGGCGTGCCGTGGGAGAAGTTCAGACGGGCCACGTCGAGACCGGCGAGGATCAGTTGTTCCAGCACTTCCGGCGAGTTGCTGGCCGGGCCCAGGGTGGCGACGATTTTGGTACGGCGAAAGGTCATGCACGAACTCCCTAGTGAACTATGCCGGGGAGGCTACTACGGCCTTGCGCTGTAGTCATTGTTCCTGTGCACTACCCTTTGTCGTCCGGTTTGATCACCAGCAGATCGCACTCGACACGTTCCAGCACCCGTTCCGCAGTGTGGCCGATCAGTAGGCTGTCCAGATGGCCGCGGGCGATGGCCCCCATCACCAGCAGACCGATATTGTGCTCACGCACGAAGCGCGGGATGACCTCCTCGGCAAAACCATCGAGCAGGTGGGTCTTGGCGCGATCGATGGCGTGTTCGGCGAGCAGCCTGTCGAAGGCTTCGCGGTGCTCGCGGCTGCACTGGGTCACGTAGTCTTCATATTCCTGCGCTACTTCGGCGTCGAACAGCAGTGAATGCGGCAGCGGGGCCTGCGCATGCAGGTAGTCGGCATCAAAGCCGAGGGCAGCCTGCAATGCCTGACTGACTCGAATCAGCTGGTGATCGAGGGCGGCTGGTTTGTCCGCGCTGTGCAGTGGGTCGAGCGCCGTACACAGGCTGTGACCACGTGGCTCGGCGTCGTGCACCAGCCACAGCGGCACCGGGCAGCGGCGGATCAGTTGCCAACTGGTGTCACTGAACAAGAGGCGGCGCAGCGCACTGCTGGGATGGGTCGACTTGAACAGAATATCCGGTTGCAGCGCTGCGACGCGGGCAAGAATCTCTTCATGGCGGCGCTTGCCCCAGCGCACGTCCACTTCGATCTTGAACCCTTCATCGCTCAGTTGGGCGACACTGGCGCGCAGTTTCTCGCAGCTTTGCCGGACGATGGCGTCACGGGCGCGGTCTAGCAACTGGCTGTCGAGCAGGCCGCCTTCCAGGCTGGGGTGGTATTCGATCTGCAGCAGGTGCAACTCGGCACCGACCTGGCGCGCTATTTCGACGGCGCGTTGCAGGGCGGGTTGTTGCTGGTGTTCGGCGTCGATCACGACCAGCAGTCGTTGCAGTTTCATGGCAGCGTCCTCGCCTGGAGTCTGTCACTGCATTACAGACCATGCTGCGCTGAGCGGCATTGATATGGGTCAGCGCATGCCTGGATTGAGCGCCAGGTCCAGATGGCGCGCGGCCTTGGCTGTCAGCTCGCCTTCGGGAAACTGCACCAGCAGGCGGCGCAGGTAGGCGATGGCCTTGTCGCGGTTGGCGTTGGGGTTGTCCGGCGCCATGTGCATCAGCGCCAGTTGATACAGCGCCTTTTCCTTGATGTCCGCCGGCACGTGCGGGTCGGCCAGGCCCAGCAGGTAAAGCTGCTCGGCTTCATCGACGCGGCCCTTGAGCACGGCGCGGCGCGACAGCAGGGTCATGTCCGGGTCGAGGCTGGGTTTGTACAGATCGAGGTTCTGGCTCGGTTGCCAGTTTTCCAGCAGCTCGCGCGAGGTCTTGTGGATCGGCTCGTCAGCGCGTTGGCGGATCGCCTCGATGCGCTGCTCGGCGCGGTTGGCTGCCTGGCTGGCGGGAAACTCGTTGAGCACCTTGTAGAAGTAGTTGAGCGCCTTGGGGTCATCGCGCTGCTCGTTGAAGCGGTTCATGTAGATCAGGCCGATCTGATACAGGGCGATGGCGCGCACCTCGCCACTCAGTTGCGGGTCGCGGTAGCCGTCCAGATACAGCGCTTCGGCCTTGTCGCTGTGGGCGTCGCGAATGGCCATGGCGCTGTAGGTCAGCAGATCGCCTTCCTCTTCGATGGCTGCGGTCATGCGCTTGGTTTTCAGGGCCTTGTATTCGACCACTTCGTTGGTGGTGACCTGGGCGATGAACAGCGGCGTGGTCGGTGCGCAGGCGCTCAGCAGGGTGGCGCCAATGATCAGGCAAAGCGGTCGGACGAGCGGCATGCGGGCTCCTTGGCCGAAACGGGCCGGTGCCGCGCAGTCTAGTCAGCACGCCATACAGCGCCAAGGCGTGGGCAGCAAAACCCATCGGAGGTTTGTCGCTGTTCAGTTTTTGCCGGCGCTGTCGATACACTGCCCATTGGAGGACTTGCCCATGCGTACCCTGATCATTCTGGCCGTGGCCCTGGTTGCCACGGGTTGCACCCGCGTCTCGCTCGACCATCATCTGAACAACGCTTATCGCGCCTATAACGAAGGTGACTGCGCCCAGGTCGCGCTGGAGCTGTCGCAGGCCGAGCGCAAGAGCCGCTCGCGCAGCTACCTGCAGCCGGAAATTTCCCTGCTGCGTGGTCAATGCCTGGAGCGTGAGAGCCTGTTCGTCGATGCGGCGCAGACCTACCAGTTCATCATCGCGCGCTACCCGGCCAGCGAGTATGCCTATCGCGCCCGCGCTCGCCTGCAGACCCTGGAGCAGCTGGGGCATCACAGCCCGGCACCGGCCGCCAAGATCAGCCCGGCTGCGCTCTGAACCTTCGGTCGCAAGCATTTCTCGGCGATGCGGCGCGGTATAAGCTGACGCGTGTCTCTCATGGAGGATGAACATGCGTCACTGGTTGCTGATCGCCGCGCTGCTGCCCTCGCTGGCCGCGGCAGAAATCTATCGCTGGACGGACGAGCAGGGGCAGGTGCATTTCGGCCAGCGCCCCGTGGCCGGGGCTGAAACCGTGCAGGTGAAGCCTCAGGTGGTCGAACGTGACCAGCACACGCGCGAGCGCGAGGCGCGCAGCCAGCGCTTCTACGACGCCAGGCGCGAGGAGCAGCAAGAGGCCGCCGCTGCCGCGACTGCGCAGCGCGAAGAACGAGCCAACGAATGCCGTGACTTGCGCCGGCGCCTGGCGCAGATTCCCGAAGGCTTCAGCTATTACCGCACCGACGCCAACGGTGAGCGCATCTACTACAGTGATGAAGAAACAGACACCGCTCGTCGCCAGTTGCGCGAACGGATAGCCCAACGCTGTTCTTGAGGGTGGTTAAGTGGTCGTAGTAGGGCCATACTCAAGACCCTTTGTAGCGATTTGCCACTATGCGTAGCCAGCGCCGAATCGAACGCCATCAGTTGCCCTACTACCTGAAGGTGTTCAATCGCATTACCGACAAGCCGATGGGATTCATCGGCAATGTCTCTCTCGACGGGTTGATGCTGATCAGCCAGTTGCCACTGCTGGTGGGCGCCCGTTTCGACATGCGCCTGAAAATTCCGGGTCAGCAGGGCATGCGCTTCATCGACTTCTCCGCCAACTGCCAGTGGTGTCGCGAAGACGTCAATCCCGGCGTCTACGACTCCGGTTTCGCATTGGTCGCGCCACCTGCCGACTACGTCGAGATGATCGATGCGTTGCGCTACTACTTCAGTTTCCACGGCCTGGCGGCTTCTGCCTGATAGTGCCTCGGGGCGCCGCGCTCCGTGCCCTCAATGCATCGCCGGCACACGGGCCAGGTTGCGCAAGCGCTGACTCAGTTGCAGGCGCAGACCTTCTTCCTCGCAGAACAGCAGGGCTCGCTCCAGGTCGTAGCGCTCACCCTGTGGGCAATCGAGCTGGCGGTAGACATCCGCCCGGGCCAGGTGATCGACGAGATTCGGCGGGCCCAGTTGCAGGACGCGTTCGGCATCCCTGAGTGCTGCTTCCGGGGCATCGTGCTGCAGATGCAGCAGGCGCAGATTGCGTGACAGGCGGCGCAGCATGTCGCCGGCATCGGCCGTCTGCAGGTGCGCGGCGCTGAGTTCTACGCCAGGTCCGAGCTGGCGATAGAGCTGCTCACGGCAGTCGCGCGTGTACAGGCGGCGCCCGCCGCACGGATCGAGCAGGTGATCCGCACCGGGTACGCGGAGCAGAAAATGCCCGGGGAAGTTCACCCCCTGCAACGGAATCTCCAGCCGTCGTGCCAGCTCCAGGGCGATCAAGGCCAGGGTCAATGGCTGGCCGCGCCGCCTGCGCAGCACATGATGCACAAGCGCATGCTGCGGACGCGTCACGCCTTCGTCGTCTTCCTGAAAGTCGAGTTCGGCCAGGCGGCGCAGCAGTGGTTGGGCCAGTTCGCGGACGGGCAGGGTGGGAAGCCCGGCGCTGACCTGCAGTTGCAGGCTGTGCAATTCACTCAGCACCTGTGCTGGCTGCAGCGAATCATCGTGTTCGGCGGCAATCCACAGAGCCGCCTCGAACAGGGCGGGAGGATCGCGTTGCAGGCACTGCAGACAGGCTTGGCGTGGGCTCATCGCATTCTCCGCTGACTTCTGCTGTTGTAGCCCCTGTCAGGGGCGTCGTCCAGTGGGGCTCTCCTATACTGGTGGCTGACATCTGCTCGGGAGCTCGCCCATGTTCAGCATGATGGAAGCCGCCCGCCTCGAGGCCCTGCACCTGGCCGAGGATCGGGCCAGCGGCCTCAAGGCCGTTATCGCCATTCACAACACCCGCTTCGGGGCGGCACTCGGCGGTTGCCGTTACCTGGCCTATGCCGATGAACGCAGCGCCATTGCCGATGCCATCCGTCTGGCCCAGGGCATGAGTTACAAGGCCGTGCTGGCCGGTATCGACCATGGCGGCGGCAAGGCGGTGATCATCCGCCCGGCTCATCTGCAGAGTCGGGCCGCGCTGTTCGAAGCCTTCGGGCGTTTCATCGAGACGCTCAACGGCCGCTACATCACGGCGGTCGACAGCGGCACCTCCAGCGCCGACATGGACTGCATCGCCCAGTACACCCAGCATGTCACCAGCACCACCCAGGCGGGTGACCCCTCGCCGCACACGGCGCTGGGTGTGTTCGCGGGTATCCGCGCCACCGCTCAGGCGCGCCTGGGCAGTGATGACCTGGAAGGATTGCGGGTCGCCGTGCAGGGCCTGGGCAACGTCGGGTTCGCCCTGGCCGAGGCGCTGCATGCTGCGGGAGCGGAACTGCTGGTCAGCGATATCGATGCCGGGCGTGTGCAACTGGCTGTCGAGCAGCTGGGCGCGCATCCGATTGCCAGCGATGCATTGCTCGCCACTCCCTGCGACATCCTCGCGCCTTGTGGTCTGGGTGGCGTACTGAACGTGCAGACGGTAGCCCATCTGCGCTGCGCGGCGGTGGCTGGAGCGGCCAACAATCAGCTGGCCAGCCCCGAAGTGGCCGACCAGCTGGAAGCGCGCGGTATTCTCTACGCACCGGATTACGTACTGAACGCCGGTGGGCTGATCTACGTGGCGCTGCGTCATCGCGGTGAGGCGTTGCCGGCGATCACCGCGCATCTGGCGCAGATCAGTCGACGATTGACCGAAATCTACGCCCACGGCCAGGCGGAAAAACGCTCCCCGGCGCGCGTCGCCGACTATCTGGCCGAGCGCCTGCTATACGGCGCCTAGCCGCTATTCGCGCGCTCCAGGCGAGGGGCGAAGCGAAAGACCAGAGCTAGCCCGATCAGGATCGCAGCCATCCCGGCCAGAGCACTGGCCGAAAGGCGATTGCCCAGCAGCAGGTAATCGAGCAGCGCCGTCGTCACCGGCACCAGATAGAACAGGCTGGTGACATTGACCAGATTGCCGGTCTGGATCAGCCGATACAGCAGCAATTGTGCGCCCACCGACACCACCAGCCCCATCCACAACAGCGGCATGATCAACCCGATGTCAAAACTCACCTGCCACTCCTGGCTGGGTAGTAGCACCAGGCTGCCCAGCAGGCAGAGACCGTACTGCAGCGGCAGGGCACGCATGGGCGTCTGTCGCAGGTTCTTCTGGGCGATGGTGCCGCCGGTTATGCAGAGCAGGGCGCCGAGAGCCAGTGCCACGCCGGACAGCGGCATCGCGCTGCTCATCAGGCTGTCCGCGACGATTATCGCCAGCCCGGCCAGGGCCAGCAGCAAGCCGAGCACGCGCAGCAGCGAAGTACGCCGCTCCAGCAGCATCAAGGTCAGTATGGGTTGTACACCGAGCACCGTTGCCAGCACGCCGGGTGTGACCCCTTCGGCCAGCGCCAGCATGTAGCAGATGCTGTAGCCGCCGATCAGCAGCAGGCCGGCCCTGGCGGTTGCCCAACGCAGGTCGCGCTCGGGCAGCCAGACTCCGGAATGACTGGCGATCAGCACCAGCGCGGCAAAGGCGAGGGCAAAGCGCAGCAGCAGGAAGGCGAAGGGCGAAGCATGGTCCAGGCCCAGGCGAGCGAAGATCGCACCACCGGACCAGAGCAGCACGAACAGAGCCGTCGCGCCATAGGTGCGCAGGGAAGTCGAATCGAAACACATGAGGGAACACCTGTCGAAAATCCACATGAGCTCCGCACGCGCGCAACGGCGCGCGTCGCTGAGGCGATGAAACGGAGCGAGGAGGAGCGGGATCAGCCCGCTTGGACGAGGGCCGGCGGTGGAGGGGTGCCGGCGCGACAGGCAGGTGGTGGCGCGCAGCCGTCGACAGCGACGCGATAAGCGGCGCTGGCGGAGTCGTTGTGGCAAGGCGCGGTGAGGGGCATGAAAACAGCTTCGGATATGTCGCAGAAGCCTGGAGGCTAGCCTGCCGCTGCCGTACGGTCAATGAGCGTCGAATTCGCCCTGATAGCAAACCGGTGAACTGGGCGAGTCATGACGCTGCAGTTCATCTTCGAGGAACTCCGCCAGCACCCGGGCGTTGTTATGCGCTTCGTCGCGCGCCGCATAGAGCAGCGTCAGCGTGCCCCTCGCTGCCCAGTGCAGCAGGCGCTGCCAGTGCTCGGGGTGGGCGCTCAGTTCACGGCGGTAGGCGGTGCGAAAATCATCGAAGGCCTCGGCGCGGTGGGCGAAGGATTTGCGCAATGCGTTGCTGGGGGCGACGTCGGCTAGCCACTCATCGAGCACCAGGGCCTCCCTGGAGAGACCGCGAGGCCACAAGCGGTCGACCAGCACGCGTTGGCCATCGCTGGTTTGTGCATCGAGATAAACACGCTTGCACTGGATCATGGGCTTGCCTGACTGCCTGCGGCAATGCCGCACTTGGCGGCGTCTGCAGGCTCGATTAGCGTGGTGAAAGGAGGATTCACCATGGACTATTTCATTATCGTCGTCACCACGGCAGCGGGGCTGTACTTTCACTGGTGGCTGTTTCGTCGCATTCGCCAGTGGAGTGATCGCGACCTGGCGCTGTCCCTTGCCGATGGCAATGAGCACAAGCGTCAGTACATGCTCGAGCAATTGGCCCGTGCGCGAGCGCAGGGCGTCAGGCGCAAGGAGTTGCCGGCCTGGCTGGAGCAGGCGGCGGGGCAATATCCCCGCGGCGATGCATAGCGCCTAAGCCCCTTGCGTGAACGAGGGGCTTCGACCCTCGATCATTCGCTGGCAGCTTCGATCTCGAGTTCGTCCAGCGCATCCGGCTGGCTCTTGAAGGCCTTGGCGAAGATGTCGCGGTTCTTGGCCATAAAGATTCCCAGTTCCTCGCCCTGTTCCTCGTTCAAGGATGGAACCGCCTTGTGCAGCACCTCGCTCAGGCGCTCTGCCAGTTCCAGCATCTTGTCGTAACGATCGGCTTCGGCCTTATCCATGAACAAGCGCTCCGGATCGCGACTGCTGCGATACACCACTTCGACGGCCATTCATCACCTCATCTGCCTTCATGCGTGTCTGTTGGTAACTGTTTATTTATACAGTGCTCGAAGCATAAAGAACTCGCTGCCGTTTGGCCAGCAGCGAGTGTCGAGAATTCAGCGGTCGCTGCGGATCGGGCTGAACTCGGCGGGTACCCAGGCGTAGCCTTGGGCTTCCTTGCGTACGTGGCCCAGGCCGGGGAAGGGCAGGTGCGCGCCGGCGACCCACAGCTTGTCCTTGGCCGCTTCGGCCAGGATGCGTTGGCGTGATTGCCTGGCCTTGTCGCTGTCGACATCGAACTCGATGACCACGTCAGGCTTGGCGAACTGCACGGCGTGGTTGTGCAGGATGTCGCCCCATACCAGCAGGCTCTGTTCACCCGATTTGAACAGGTAGGAGGTATGTCCGGGCGTGTGTCCCGGGCTCGCTACCAGGCTGACGCCAGGCAACAATTCGCCTTCTGTCTTGTAGGGCTTGAGCTTGTTCATCTTGGCATAGGGTGCGACTGCCTGTTGCGCCATCTTGAACATGCCCTGCATGCCTTCGGGGGCCTTGGCCATGGTCGCCTCGTCGAGCCAGAAGTCAGCCTCCGCCTGCGGCACTTCCACGGTCGCATTGGGGTAGGCCGGGCTGCCGTCGGCATTGACCAGGCCGCAGGCGTGGTCTGGATGCAGGTGAGTGAGCAGCACGGTATCGACCTGCTCCGGCTGGTAGCCGGATGCCTTGAGGTTGGTCTGCACCACGCCGAGCGTCGGGCCGAAGCATTGGGCAGCGCCGGTATCGACCAGCACCAGGTTGTCGCCGGTGTTGATCAGGTAGGCGTTGACCGCAGTCTGAACGCCTTTCTCGGACGCCACGAACATGCGCGCCAGCAGCGATTGCAGGTCCTTGTCATCGATGCCCTTGAGCAGGCTGGCAGGCAGGTCGACGTAGCCGTCATACAGAGCGGTGACTTCGAAGTCACCGAGTGCCATGCGGTAGTAGCCCGGTACCTGGGTCTTCTGTTGTGCCGGTGCGGCGGCCTGCAGCGGCAGGCTGACCAGAGCGATCATGGCGGACGACAATGCGGTGCTCAGCGAGAAAAGACGCATGGGGGATCCTTCATTGAGAGTGGCGATGGCGCAGTGTGCGACGCGTCGGGGCATCTTGGCGAGCCTGTGATGTCAGTTTCAGCCTCGTCGCGTCCGGCTGGGCCGTGCCAAATCGTCACATCGCGGCAGCATCCTCGAACTGGTCTTTTTCCTGCATGATTGTTTCTTGCGAATGCCCGATGTGGGGATTCGGGGCGTTGTGCCAGGTCTCGTGGGGAGTTGTAAGGATGAATTGGGCTGAGCGCTTGCGCGAAAACATGCACGGTCTGGCGGAGTCGCTGGGCAATTTGTTGATGGAGGCTTTCCATTACCTGGCCTTGTTCGCCATCGGGGCGATCACGGCCTGGGCGGGGGTGATGGCCTTCATCGGCATGCTGGAGAAGGGCCACATCACGGTCGATGACATCCTGCTGCTGTTCATCTACCTGGAGCTGGCGGCGATGGTGGGGATCTATTTCAAGACCAACCACATGCCGATCCGCTTCATGATCTACGTGGCGATCACCGCGCTGACCCGCTTGCTGATTTCCGATATTTCCCATACCCACAAGCCGAGCTGGGGCGTGGTGATGGTGTCGGGGGCGATCCTGCTGCTGGCGTTGGCGATTCTGGTGGTGCGCTATGCCTCGTCGCGTTTCCCGGCCGTGGCTGGCCCGCATCCGCGCAGCAAGGCGCGCAACCGTGCGGATGCGGAATCCGAGCGTGACGATATGTCTGACTGAGATGTAGGGTGGATCGGGGCGCGTAGTCGACGCTGTTCTCATCTACCCGTGCGTGATGGTGGATCGATGAAGCGTGATCCACCCCACGAGGCGAGGCGTCAGCCGAGCGGCGCGAACAGCGCCGCCAGATCGGCCTCGTCCAGTTGCCACTGGCCCTGACTGCCACCGTCGAGCACGCCCTTGGCCAGGTTGGCCTTGGCGTCCTGCAGCTGCTGGATCTTTTCCTCGACGCTGCCGCGGGCGATCAGCTTGTAGACGAACACCGGCTTGTCCTGGCCGATGCGATAGGCGCGGTCGCTGGCCTGGGCTTCGGCAGCCGGATTCCACCAGGGGTCGAAGTGGATCACGGTGTCGGCGGCGGTCAGGTTGAGGCCGCTGCCGCCGGCCTTGAGACTGATCAGGAACACCGGGAATTCCCCGGCCTGGAAGCGCTCGACCGGTGTGCGCCGATCCTGGGTGCTACCGGTCAGCTTGGTGTAGGCGATCTTGCGTGTCTGCAGTTCCGCCTCGATCAGCGTCAGCATCGAGGTGAACTGGGAGAACAGCAGCACGCGGCGGCCTTCGTCGACCAGCTCCTGAAGCATCTCCAGCAGGGCGCTGAGCTTGCCCGAGTCGCTGGCGCTCAAGGCGCTGCCGTCTTCGCCCAGCAGGCGCAGGTCACAGCAGCTCTGGCGTAGGCGCAGCAGGGCTTCGAGAATGACGATGTGGCTGCGTGCCAGGCCCTGGCGGGCGATCTCGTCGCGCACCTTCTTGTCCATGGCCAGGCGCAGGGTCTCATAGCGATCACGCTGCAGCTGGGTCATCTCGACCCACTGGGTGATCTCGGTCTTCGGCGGCAGCTCGCTGGCCACCTGTTCCTTGGTGCGGCGCAACAGGAAGGGGCGGATGCGTCCATTCAGATGGGCCAGACGATGAGCGTCGCCGCGCTTCTCGATAGGCGTGCGGTAGTCACGAGTGAAGGCCTTGGCGTCGCCCAGCCAGCCGGGCATGAGGAAGTGGAACAGTGACCACAGCTCGCCCAGGTGGTTTTCCAGTGGTGTACCGGTCAGGCACAGACGCAGGTCGGCCTGCACCTGAGCGGCGGCCGTGGCGGCCTTGCTGCGCGGGTTCTTGATGTTCTGCGCTTCGTCGAGGATCAGCAGGCGATAGCGCTGCTGGTTGAGCGCCTTGAGATCGCGCGGCAGCAACGCGTAGGTGGTGAGGATGATGTCGTGCGCGGCAATCTCCTCGAACAGCGCCTTGCGTTTGCTGCCGTGCAGGGCCAGTACGCGTAACTCTGGGGTGAAGCGTTCGGCTTCGTCCTGCCAGTTGGGAATCAGGCTGGTGGGCATGACGATCAGCGCAGGCTGTCGCAGGCGTCCGGCCTGTTTCTCGCAGAGGATATGCGCCAGGGTCTGCAGGGTCTTGCCCAGGCCCATGTCATCGGCCAGCACCCCGCCGACGCGTAGCTCGGCCAGGGTCTGCATCCAGTTCAGCCCCTCCAGCTGATAGGTGCGCAACTCGGCGTTCAAT
This sequence comes from Pseudomonas spartinae, assembly GCF_965197125.1. Classification (NCBI taxonomy): domain Bacteria; kingdom Pseudomonadati; phylum Pseudomonadota; class Gammaproteobacteria; order Pseudomonadales; family Pseudomonadaceae; genus Pseudomonas; species Pseudomonas spartinae. Next base: position 273,837 of record NZ_CBDAMB010000004.1, on the reverse strand, counting down.
CCAGGGGGCGCAGCGACTTCACGGACGGAAAGATGCTGCAGCCGCTCGGCGAAGCCACGCAGCTCATCGCCACCTTGCCAGCTCAGGGCCGGGCCGGTGGCCAGAGTAGCCAGGCGCGCCGCATCGGCGCGTCCGAGGCGCAGTGGCAGGTGGTCTTCGGCCGGGTCGCGAAAGTACAGCTCGCCGAGCGTCGCCAGTAGCGGCTTGAGGCGGGCGAAGGGCAGGGCGATGCGTTTGCCGCCTTGCGGCAGGTTGACCAGCAGACGGTCTTCATCCGAGCGTTGTGCCAGCGCTTCGGGCGCCAGCAGCCAGGGCGTGCGGCGAATGGCCTGGAGCAGGATCGGCAGCAGGCTCAGGCGCTGGCCTTCGACTTCGATGCCCAGTTCGAGGTCGAACCAGTTCTGCTGCGGGTCCTCCTCGACTTCGGCGAACCAGTCGTCGACTTCGGCCAGGTTGTACTGGAAGTCCGGGCGCATCTGGATTTGCCAGCCTTCTGCGCGCAATTGCGGCAAGCGCTGCTGGACGAAATCCAGCCAGTCGCGCTCACGTTCCAGTTCGAACGGCTCACCGGCCTCGGCGGGCAGTGCCTCGCTCTGGCGCAACGCCACTTGCAGACCGAGGCCTTCCAGGCGTTTGCGCAGTGTGGCTTCGGCCGTCGCGTCGCGGATCAGGCGCAGGTTGGTGGCTTCATCCAGACGTTTGACCAGGTCCTTGGCCGGCTTGCCGAAGACGCGGTGTCCGGTGTAGTCGAAGGCCAGTGCAGCGCGGTGCTGGGTCTGTTCGTGCATGCGTCCCTTGCGCGCATCGAAGTGCACGCGCACCTGGCTGCCAAGGCTGAGGATGGGAGTAGGGGCGATGTTCTCGAGGCGTTTTTCCGCCAGTTCCTTGTTCGGCACGATGATGTCCGACAGGTCGCTGCCGGCACGCTGCCGGGTTTCCAGGGCGAGCAGTGCGGCGACCACGTGCTTGCAGTTGAAGCCGACCGGGCAGTTGCAGTGTCCGGTCACGCTCCACTTGCGCCCGTAGGGATGCAGGGTGATGCGTTGCTGATAGGTCTGCCCGCCCGAGCCACGGCAATTGGCGAGCAGGCTGTTGTCCTTGAGGCTGAGCAGTCTGCTGCGCTTTTCTTCTGCGTAGGCGATACCACGGCGCAGGTCGCCGGCGCCGAACTCCGAGCGCCAGTCTTCCTGTCGTAGCTGGTGGATATCCAGGGGCATCAACGAAACCCCGTGGTCAAGAGAGATGGGCGCATGAACGGGCCGTGGCAATGCAAAGCCGCAGATTTTCGCATAGCCGCGTGGGGATTAGCAGGCGTGCAGGGGCGATTGCCGACGTGCAGTCGTGGCCAGGGGCAATCTCAGGTCTCGAAAGCTGCCCGGTATTGCTTCGGCGTGGCGCCCAGTGCCTGGCGAAAGCGATTGCTGAAGTGGCTGGCGCTGGCGAATCCGCAGGCCAGCGCCACCTCGCTCAGTGCCGGGTGTGGCTGACGCAGCATCTGACAGGCGCGCGCCAGGCGCCGGGTCAGTACGTAACGATGCGGCGGCAGGCCGAAGCTGGTCTGGAACATGCGCGCGAAGTGATATTCCGACAGGGCGCAGAGCGCCGCCAACTGGCTCAGTGGCAGCGGCGTGTCCAGGTGTTGTTCGATGAAGTCGCGCACACGTTTGCGCTGCAACGGCGCCAGCCCACCTTTGAGGCGAAGGCCCTGGCGCAGGCCAACCTGGGTCAGCAGCGCATGGTCGAGCATGGCATGGGCCAGGCCGCTGGCCAGCAGGCGTTCGCCGGGCTCCTGCCAGTCGAGGACGCAGAGTTGACGAAAGCGCGCAGATTGCTCGGCGTCCTCGAGAAAGGTCGCCTCCTGCAGTTGCAGGCTACGCGGCTCGCGGTCGAGCAGGGCCACGGCGCCGAGGGCGAAGCGTTCCTGCTCTATATAAAGATGGGCAAGTTGAATTTCGCCGTTGATGATCCAGGCTGACTGATGTTCGGCCGGCAGGATGCACAGCTTGTCCGGGGCGCCCTTGTTGCCGGGTTGCTCGCGCCGGAAGGTGCCGGTGCCGCCGGCCAGATAGCAGGACAGCGTGTGATGGCTGGGGGCAAGGTAGTCGCGTGCATCGTGGGCGTTGCTCCAGCGCGCCACAGCCATGCCATTGCCCAGCTCGGCCATGGCATGCAGCCGCGCGTTAGCCGAGCGACTCATGCTCTGGAAAACCTGCAGATGCTCGAATTGCGCCATCACCTTCTCCTCGATGCCGTCATGCTACGCCAGCCGCCAGGCAAAACCAGTGGTGACGAAAAAAATGCGCAAGTTTGTGTAAGTCAGGGGTCGTACGTTCTGCAACGCCTGGCAATGGTGCCTGGAATTTTTGCGCCAACCTGCGGCGCGGTGAGTGGACTCGGAGTATCGTTGCGGCCACTCAAACAATGATTTTCATCCCGGATGCCGCTATCGATGAAATACCTGCGCCAGTTCGCTCTCGCCTCTGCCTTGATCACTCCCGGCCTGCTGGCTGCGGCTCCTTCGCTCGATGACAAGTCGGCCTTCATCGCCGACCTGGTCAGCCGCATGACCCTGGAAGAAAAGGTCGGCCAGTTGCGCCTGATCAGCATCGGCGGCGACATGCCGCGCGAGCGCATCCGTGAGGAAATGGCCGCCGGGCGCATCGGAGCGACCTTCAACTCGGTGGTGCGCCCGGAAAACCGCCCGATGCAGGAGGCCGCACTGCGTAGCCGCCTGGGTATTCCGGTGTTCTTCGCCTACGACATCATTCACGGCCATCGCACCACGTTCCCCATCGGCCTGGGCTTGGCCTCGAGCTGGGACATCCCGGCCATCGAAAACAGCGCTCGGGTCGCCGCCTTCGAGGCCAGTGCCGATGGCCTGGATATGACCTTCGCGCCGACCGTCGACATTTCCCGCGATCCACGTTGGGGCCGCACCTCCGAAGGGTTCGGCGAAGATCCCTATCTGGTCTCGCGCATCGCCGCCGCCATGGTGCACGGTTACCAGGGCAAAACACCCAGTGATCCGCAGCGCATCATGGCCAGCGTCAAGCACTTCGCCCTTTACGGCGCCGTCGAGGGTGGCCGCGACTACAACGTGGTCGACATGAGCCCGATGCGCATGTATCAGGACTACCTGCCGCCCTATCGCGCCGCCATTGATGCTGGCGCTGGTGGAGTGATGGTGGCGCTGAACGCGATCAATGGCGTGCCGGCGTCGGCCAATACCTGGCTGCTGCGCGACCTGCTTCGCCGCGACTGGGGCTTCAAGGGCGTGGCGCTGAGCGACCACGGGGCGATCACCGAGTTGCTGCGCCATGGTGTGGCCGCCGATGGTCGTGAGGCCGCGCGCCTGGCCATCACCGCAGGCGTCGGCATGAGCATGGCCGACACCCTTTACGATCAGGAGCTTCCGGGCCTGGTGCGCAGCGGCGAGGTGCCACAGAGCGTGCTGGATGAGGCCGTTACCCATGTGCTCAACACCAAGTACGACCTCGGGCTGTTCCATGACCCGTTCCGCCGCATCGGCCGCGCCGAGGACGATCCGGTTGACGTGAACGCCGAAAACCGTCTGCACCGTGGCGATGCACGGGCCATGGCGCGTGACTCCCTGGTACTGCTGGAAAACCATGGCGACACCCTGCCATTGAGCAAGAAGACCACCGTCGCCTTGATCGGCCCACTGGCGGATTCACCGGTGGACATGCTCGGCAGCTGGTCGGCAGTTGGCGTGGCCGACCAGGCCGTGACCCTGCGCAAGGGCATGGAAGCGGCGCTCGCAGGGCAGGGCACGCTGCTCTACGCCGTGGGTGCCAACGTCACCGACGATGCCCATGTGATCAATTACCTCAACCAGCTCAACTGGGACCGCCCGGAGGTCGTGCTGGACAAGCGCACGCCGCAGCAGATGCTGGAGGAGGCCGTGCGCGTCGCCGCCCAGGCAGACGTCATCGTGGCGGCGGTGGGCGAGGCGCGGGGGATGTCCCACGAGTCGTCCAGCCGTACCCGCCTGGATCTGCCGGACAGCCAGCAGGCCCTGCTGCGCGCGCTCAAGGCCACCGGCAAGCCGCTGGTACTGGTGCTGATGAATGGCCGGCCGCTGGCGCTGAGCTGGGAGAAGGAAAACGCCGATGCGATGCTGGAGACCTGGTACAGCGGCCTCGAGGGCGGCCATGCCATCGCCGATGTGCTGTTCGGCGAGCACAACCCTTCCGGCAAGCTGCCGATCACCTTCCCGCGCTCGGTCGGGCAGATTCCCACCTACTACAATCATCTGCGTCTGGGCCGTCCCTACACACCGGGCACGCCGGGCAACTACACCTCGCAGTATTTCGAGGAGCCCAATGGCCCGCTGTATCCATTCGGCTATGGTTTGAGCTACAGCGAGTTCCAGCTGTCGGCACCGAAGCTATCGGCCGAGCGCATGGCACCGAACGAGAAGATCCGCGTCAGTGTCACGCTTAAGAACGCCGGGACACGGGCAGGGGCGACCGTCGTGCAGCTCTATCTGCATGACGAGGCGGCTTCCGTGATCCGTCCGGTGAAGGAACTCAAGGATTTTCGCAGGGTCAAGCTTGAGGCAGGTGAGGCGCGCGAGCTGAGTTTCGAGATCGACGAAACCATGCTGCGTTTCTACAACGCCAGCCTGCAGCATGTCAGCGAGCCAGGTGCCTTCCGTGTCCAACTGGGGTTGGATTCGGAGAGCGTGCAGGAGGCGCGTTTCGAATTGTTGCCACGCCAGTGAGGGCGTGGCCCTAGGAGGCGAAAATATACTCGCTCAAGCACCTGTGCCGGACTTCACGATCTGGTAATAATGCGCAGAAAGAATCCGCGCATGCGGAGACGTCACCGTTCGGTTGGCTGTCTGCATCGTGCTCGCGCTGTCTTTATACCATTCGCCCGTTTTCAACTCCCTGCAGCGGCCGCCCTTGGGCTGGCCGCTGCCTGTCAGTACGTGTTGCCCTGGAGGCTTTGTGTCGATGAGTCGTTGTTCTGGAGCCCGTATGGGCAAGGCCGGCAAGCTGGCCCTCTGTGTGCTCCCCCTGCTGTTCGCTGCCCAGAGCTGGGCATTCGATCTGGATGATGTGGCGGTCAAGGCCAAGGCCCTGGCAGCCGAGAAGTACAGTGCACCGCAGAGCAATCTGCCGGCATCCCTGCGTGACCTGCCGTTCGCCGGCTATCAGAAGGTGCGCTTCCTCGAGGACAAGGCCTACTGGCGCGACGGCAAGACGCCGTTCCAGCTGTACTTCTTCCATCAGGGCATGCATTTCGATCTGCCAGTGAAGATCAACGAAGTGACCGCCGAGGGCACGCACGAAATCAAGTACGACCCGTCGATGTTCGACTTCGGCGACCTCGACCTGAAGCCGGAGGATCTCAAGGATCTCGGTTTCGCCGGCTTCAAGGTGATCAACGAAATCAACGCCAAAGGCACGCACGACGAAGTGATGAGCGTGCTCGGTGCCAGCTACTTCCGCATCGTCGGCAAGGGGCAGGTATTCGGTTTGTCCGCCCGCGGTCTGGCCATCGATACCGCGCTGCCGTCCGGCGAGGAGTTTCCGCGCTTCAGCGAGTTCTGGATCGAGAAGCCGCAACCGGATCGCCGCAGCCTGGTGATCTACGCGCTGCTCGAGTCGCCGCGTGCCACCGGTGCCTATCGCATGGAAATCAAGCCGGGCCGCGACAGCGTGCTCGACGTGCAATCGAAGGTGTACCTGCGCGATAACATCGAGAAGCTCGGTATCGCACCGCTGACCAGCATGTACCTGTTCGGCGCCAACCAGCCCTGGCCGCGTCCCAACTACCGTCCGCAACTGCACGACTCCGATGGCCTGGCCATCCATGCCGGCAACGGTGAATGGATCTGGCGCCCGCTGAACAACCCGCAGCGCCTCAACGTCAGCAGCTACCGCATCGACAATCCGCGTGGTTTCGGTCTGATGCAGCGTGGTCGCGATTTCGCGCAGTACCAGGACCTCGACGATCGCTACGAGCTGCGCCCGAGCGGTTGGGTGGAAACCGTCGGTGATTGGGGCGCCGGTCATGTCGAGCTGGTGGAGATTCCCACGCCGGATGAAACCAACGACAACATCGTCGCTCTGTGGCGCCCGGACCAGCTTCCGGCTCAGGGTGAGTCGCTGGATATCGCGTATCGCCTTCACTTCAGCCGTGATGATGCCAAGCTGCATGATTCAGAACTGGCCATGGTCAGCCAGACCCGTCTGTCCGAGGGTGACATCAAGCAGGCCAACCTGATCCGTCAGGCCGATGGCAGTACTGCGTTGGTGGTCGACTTCGTTGGCGAGGAACTGGCCAAGCGTTCTCCCGATGCGGCGCCTGGTGTGCAGGTCAGCGTCGATGGCAACGCCGAGTTGCTGGAAGACACTCTGCGTTACAACCCGGTGAGCAAGGGCTGGCGTATGACCTTGCGGATCAAGGTCAAGGACCCGGCGCAGCCGGTGGAGATGCGTGCCGCGCTGGTCGAGGATGGCAAGCCATTGTCGGAAACCTGGAGCTATCAGCTGCCTTCCCATGAATAACACCCTAGACACCACACAGATCCAGGAATATCTGGGTGAACTGCCGCTCGATCAGGAGCGGCAGCAGGCCTTGGCCAATCGCCTGGAAGAGGAGGGTGGGGATCTCGCGACCCTGCACCGTGCCCTGCACGAGGACGACCAGGCGGCTGCCGAGCCCCAGGAAGAAACCCGTGAGATGCTCGAATCGGTACCCGCTCGGCTGGCCCTGGGGTGGCCGGATGCATTCGAGCGCGGTTGCCGGATCGTGCCGGATCATCAGGGGCGTCCGACTATCGACTCGACGCCGCCGATCACCCGTACGCGCATGGTGCCCGAGCCCTGGCAGACCAACATCCTGCAACGCGGCTGGCGCCGTCTGAAGGGCGAGAAGCCGGCCCCGCGACCGCGTACGCGCGAGAGCGAGGACTTCGCCGAGGAGCGCTGGCGTCACGTTGCCGCGGTGCGCCGCACTGCGCTGCTTATCTTGATGATCTCGCAGACCGTGGTCGCCACCTGGTACATGAAGTCGGTGCTGCCCTACCAGGGCTGGTCGCTGGTCGATCTGGGCCTGGTGTTCGAGCAGCCCTGGCAGGAGTCGGCGCGGCAGATCCTGCCATATGTGGTGCAGACCAGCATCCTGGCGCTTTTCGCCCTGCTGTTCTGCTGGGTGTCGATGGGCTTCTGGACGGCGCTGATGGGCTTCTTCCAGCTGCTCAAGGGGCGTGATCGTTACAGCATTTCCGCCAGCAGCTGTGGGGACGAGCCGATTTCGCCGCGTGCGCGTACCGCGCTGGTCATGCCGATTGCCAACGAGCACGTGCCGCGTGTATTCGCCGGCCTGCGCGCGACTTTCGAATCGCTCAAGGCCACCGGCCAGCTCGAACACTTCGATTTCTTCGTGCTCAGCGACAGCAACGACCCGGACATCTGCGTGGCCGAACAGCAGGCCTGGATGGAGCTGTGCCGTGAGGTAGAAGGCTTCGGCCATATCTTCTACCGTCGCCGTCGGCGTCGGGTGAAGCGCAAGAGCGGCAACATCGACGACTTCTGCCGGCGCTGGGGCAGCAACTACCGCTACATGGTGGTGCTCGATGCCGACAGCGTGATGAGTGGCGAATGCCTGACTCGCCTGGTGCGCCTGATGGAAGCCAACCCGGGTGCCGGCATCATCCAGACCGCGCCCAAGGCGTCCGGCATGGATACCCTCTATGCGCGTCTGCAACAGTTCGCCACCAGCGTGTACGGGCCGCTGTTCACCGCCGGCCTCAACTTCTGGCAGCTGGGGGAGTCGCACTACTGGGGGCATAACGCGATCATTCGGGTCAAACCCTTCATCGAGCACTGCGCCCTGGCGCCGTTGCCCGGAACGGGCTCGTTCGCCGGCGCGATCCTCTCCCATGACTTCGTCGAAGCCGCGCTGATGCGCCGTGCCGGCTGGGGCGTATGGATCGCCTACGACCTGCCCGGCAGTTACGAAGAGCTGCCGCCGAACCTGCTCGACGAGCTCAAGCGCGACCGCCGCTGGTGTCACGGCAACCTGATGAACTTCCGCCTGTTCCTGGTGCGCGGGATGCATGCGGTGCACCGTGTGGTGTTCCTCACAGGCGTCATGTCATACCTGTCCGCGCCGCTGTGGCTGCTGTTCCTAGTGTTGTCGACCTGCCTGCTGGCGATCCACACGCTGATGGTGCCGGAGTACTTCCTGCAGCCCAACCAGCTCTACCCCTTGTGGCCGCGCTGGCAGCCGCAAGAAGCGGTGGCGCTGTTCTCGGCGACCATGACACTGCTGTTCCTGCCCAAGCTGCTCAGTGTGTTGCTGATCTGGATCAAGGGCGCCGAAGCCTACGGTGGCCGCACGCGCGTGCTGTTGTCGATGCTCCTGGAGGCGTCCTGCTCGGTGCTGTTGGCGCCGGTGCGCATGCTGTTCCACAGCCTGTTCGTCACCGCCGCCTTCCTCGGTTGGTCGGTGCAGTGGAACTCGCCGCAGCGCGTGGATGATTCCACCCCCTGGAGCGAAGCGTTTCGCCGTCATGGCACCCAGGTCTTGATCGGTATCAGCTGGACCGCACTGGTCGCCTGGCTCAACCCGGACTTCCTCTGGTGGCTGGCGCCTATCGTGGTATCGCTGGTGCTGTCGCCGGCGGTCTCGGTACTGACCAGTCGCACCGCACCGGGCTTGGCCGCGCGGCGCAGCAAGCTGTTCCTGATTCCCGAGGAGCACAAGGTGCCGGTGGAGCTGAGCAACACTGCCGAGTACGAGCAGCTGAACAGCTCGCGCGCACTGAGCAAGGGCTTTTTGCGGGCGGTGGTCGATCCGCTTTACAACGCCCTGGTCTGCGCCATGGCCCGTGCTCGCCACGCCAAGGTGGTGCCGGCGGCCGAAGCGCTGCGCGATGAGCGTATCGATGAAATCCTCGACGCCGGGCCGCAAGGCAAGGTCGAGGCGACTCGCTGGCGTCTGCTCAACGATCCTGACGGCATGGCGCGGCTGCATGCGCGTATCTGGCAGGAAGCGCAATACCATGCCTGGCGCGACGCCCTGCGCGATGCCTGATCATCACTGTCCGCTGCAGCCTCGGGTTGCAGCGGGCGGTGATGCCTTTGTGACATACCCGCTAACATTTGCATGTCCTCCGGCGCTCTGCCGGGCTGCACCATTGCGTCTGGATCGGGTCTTTCCCACGGATAGCGGCTTTCTGCCGTCTGGCCCGATTACCGTTTCGTTCATGACATTGGAGAGGAACCACCATGTCGAATCTGCATGATTGCGCGCAGCGCTATGGCGCAGTTACGCGTTGGCTGCACTGGGGGATGGCCGTTTTGCTGGGTTGGCAATTTTTGACCGTACTGGCGCATACCCTGATGGAAGACAGCGCTCTGGATAAGTTTTTCTGGGGGACGCACAAGGCCACGGGGCTGGTGCTCATGGTGCTGGTGGTGGTGCGCCTGCTCTGGGCGCTGTACAACAGCGGCCGCCGACCTGCGCCAGTAAGCTCGCTCGCGCGCATAGGCCATCTGGCGTTGTATGGTTTGCTGTTCGTGATTCCCTTTATCGCACTGTTGCGCCAGTACGGCTCGGGTCGTGAGTTCATCGCTTTCGGCATGACCGTCATGCCCGGTTTCAGCGATGGCAAGATCGAGTGGATGATCGCCCCGGCCAGCCTGTTGCATGGCAATCTCGGCTGGCTGCTGCTGTTCATGGTGATCGGCCATGCGGCCATGGCTTTCGTCCATCGCCGTCAGGGCGGCGAGGACGTGATGGCGCGCATTATCGGTCGGTGATTCAGCCAGCTATAGCGAATGTCTTACACGCCGTGGCGGTAAGCGCCGCTTTTGCCGAGACCGGCCAGTCATTAATCTACACACATCCCCTGCAGCGATGGAACGCTGAGGATCAAGGAAGATGACCAGGCCATGAATGGCCACCGACAGGATGTCGGATGGTTGGGAAGAAACCCGCTTAGGCGGGTTTTTTGTTGCCTGCCATTCCTGGCGGCAACCCTTCGGGCCGTCGCAAGCGACGTCAAAAATCGTTCCCGACGATTTTCTGTTGCCTGCAGAAAAGTGCTTACGCGTTCTTGCCGATGAAGGGCAGCAGAGCCAGCCGCTTGTCCATGGGAGCGCCTGAAGTACCGATCAGCCTGAAGCTTGCGCGATTGGCCGGCTCGCTGCCAAGCATTGCGTGGCGCCCTGAGCCTTGCGCGTGTACCACAGCACCCGGCTCACGCCGCGGGTGATGGCTACGTAGGCCAGGCGCCGGGCTTCGTCCTGCATGGCCTGGTCGTAGTTGCCGGCGAAGAAGCCGCACTGGGCGTAGAGCGCATTGCGCAGCGGGTGTTTGTCCACGGGCAGGCAGTCGTCGAGGATGATTGCCACCTCGGCCTGCAGGCCCTTGGCGCGGTGGATGGTCATGGTTCTGACCGGCAGTTGTTTGTCGAGCTGTGCGCGCACCTGCTGCAGCGGCTCGTTACGCCGGCTGAGCAGCAGCACGGCGGTGCGGTCGGCATTGGGGCGCTGGCTGACGTGCTGGCACTGCGCGGTGATTTCCTTGAGCAGCGCCGGCAGGCCGCTGGCCAGGTCGAAGCGCTGGACTAGCTTGACGCCATGGTCGCCCGGTTGCATGGCCTTGGCCGCGACGCAGGTCTTGGCCTGCTTGCTGTGCACCTCGGCCAGCACCTTCTCGCCATCGCGGATCACCGCTTCGATGCTGCGGTAATTGGTGCTCAGCAGCAGGGTGGCGCTCTTGCCGCGTCCACGGCAGGGGAAGTGCCGGTCGAAATCGATGAACAGTTCCGGCGAGCTACCGCGCCAGCCGTAGATCGACTGCCAGTCATCGCCGATGGCCATCAGGCTGATGCGCTCACCCGCAGCGTGCAGGCGGCGATGCACGGCCTGCTGCCAGAGCACGATCTGTGGCGAGATGTCCTGAAACTCGTCGATCAGCAGGTGGCTCAGGGCGAGCAGGGCAGGCCCGGGTTTGCCAGCATCGGCACTTTGCAGGCGCTCGCTCAGTTGCGCGAAGGCACCGTTGAAGCTGACCAGGCCCTGACTGTGCAGCAGGGCGGTGAAATGCTCCTGGAAGCGCTGCATGGTCTCGATGAAGTCGCGCTCGCGGGGCGCGCAGCCGAGGGATTTCACGTCCAGGCGGTCGAGGCGAATGCCCAAGCTCTCGGCGAAATCGATCTGCCCGTGCAGCAACTCGAACAATGGCAGGGCAGTGAACTCGCCGGGCAGCTTGCAGGCATCCAGCGGCGCCCTGGGTTTGCCCTTTGGCGGCTCTTCCGGGGCCGGCGAGCCAAGCAGGCGGTGAGTCAGGGCGCGAAAGCGCGCATCGGCAGCGTAGGCGTTCTGGTAGGCCTGCTTGAGCAGGCGTTGTTGCGCGGGGCGCAGGCGAGCGCCAGCGAGCGGGTTGTCCGGCTCGTCGCTGGGGTCGTCCAGTTGTTCGAACCAGCGCGGGTTGCCCAGGCGCTCCTTGGCCAGTGCGGCCATCGCAGCGTGGAAGGTGCGTACGCACTGGCGCGCATCGTGCGGGTAGTGCCAGAAGCCCAGCAGGTGTTGCAGGCGTTCGCGCAGCTCGCTGCACGAGGCGTTGGTAAAGGAGATCACCGTCAGCCGCTTTGGGTCGACGTCCAGGTGACAGAGCAGGAACACCACGCGCAGCACCAGAGTGCTCGACTTGCCCGAGCCGGCGCCGGCGAAGATGCGCGCCAGCGGGGCGCGGCAGAGGATCATCGCCCACTGTTCGTCCGACGGTGCACCGATCAGACCGGCGCTCACCGCCTGGGCCACGCGTTCGCGCATGGCCTGCACCTGGGCGTCTTCGATCTTCAGTCGGGTCGCGGGGTAGATACCAGCAGGGCCAGGTTTGCTCTTGGCCGATTTGCTGGCGGTCGTTTTCTTGCTGCCGGTGGATTTCTTCTTGCTCTGCTTGCGTGCGGTTTTGCGCGGCTGCGCGGCTTCGCGCTCGGCGCGCAGGTAGGCGGTGGTGCGGGGGAAGTAACGGGCGAGGGTGCTGGACAGCAGTTGTTTGTAGCGCGCGACGGCAGAAAGCATGCGGTGATGATGACCTGGCTGGCAAAGCCGGAATGATAAGCCCTGGGGCGCGATGGCAGGCAACGGTGGCGCTTCGATAAATGCGCAACTTTGTGCAAGCGCGAGATGTGCGCGGGTTCCAGACTGTGATCAGTCTTGGGAGATAGCCGATGAACCTGTCGCTTTACCTGCTTACCGTACTGATCTGGGGCACCACCTGGATCGCCATCAAACTGCAAATGGGCGAGGTGGCCGTCGCCGCCTCCATCGCCTATCGCTTCGCGCTGGCCTCACTGGTGCTGTTCGCCATGCTCTGGTTCAGCGGCCGCCTGCAGCCGCTGGATCGCCGTGGCCAGGGCATCTGCCTGATACAGGGGCTGTGTCTGTTCTGCCTCAACTTCCTGTGTTTTTACACCGCCAGCCAGTGGATCCCCAGTGGCCTGATCGCGGTGATCTTCTCCACGGCCACCCTGTGGAATGCGATCAATGCGCGGCTGTTCTTCAAGCAGCGCATTGCCGCCAATGTGCTGCTCGGTGGCGCACTGGGGCTGGGCGGTCTGGGCCTGCTGTTCTGGCCGGAACTGGCCGACCACGAGGCCAGCCGTGAAAGCCTGCTGGGCATCGGTCTGGCGCTGTGTGGCACGTTGTTCTTCTCGGCCGGCAACATGCTCTCCAGCCTGCAGCAGAAGGCCGGGCTCAAGCCGTTGACCACCAACGCCTGGGGCATGCTCTATGGTGCGCTGGTGCTGGTGGGTATCTGCCTGGTCAGTGGCACGCCGTTCGCCTTCGAGTGGAATGCGCGCTATGTCGGTTCGCTGCTGTACCTGGCGATTCCCGGCTCGGTGATCGGCTTCACCGCCTACCTGACCCTGGTCGGGCGCATGGGCCCGGAGCGTGCGGCCTACTGCACGGTGCTGTTCCCGGTGGTGGCGCTGAACATCTCGGTGTTCGCCGAGGGCTATCAGTGGACGGCCCCGGCACTGCTCGGCCTGGGGCTGGTGATGCTGGGCAACGTGCTGGTGTTTCGCAAGCCCAAGCCGGTGCTTACTGAGGCCAGGGCTTGATGGCTGGGTCGGTTCGGTGCGTACGGCGCACCGTCGATCAACTCCCGCGAATCAGCGTGCGCAGCATAAAGCGATTGGGGTGGCTGGCTTCGGCTACGTCACGCGGCACTGGCAGCGGTTCTTCATCCAGCCAGGCGGCGATCAGTTCGCCTGACAGTGGCGCGGTGATCAAACCGCGTGAGCCGTGGCCGCTGTTGATGTACAGACCATTCAGCCAGGGGCAGGGGGTTTCTGGCACCTGGCGGGCGTCCTTGGCCAGCACGGCATAGGCTTCGTTGAAGGCTTGCTGCTCGGCCAACGGGCCTACCAATGGCAGGTAGTCGGGGCTGGTGCAGCGAAAGGCGGCGCGGCCTTGCAGCGTAGCGGGATCCAGCGTTTGTGCGTGCAGGCGTTCGGCTAGATCCGTGGAAATCTCCCGCAGCAGTTCCAGATTGCCGGCATGCTCGGCCACGCTCGGCGTCAGATCATCGCTGTGGAAGTCGAAGCTGGCGCCCAGGGTGTGCTCCTCATCCCGTACGGGGGCGACGTAACCTTCGGCGCAGACCACGATGCGCAGACCACGGCTCGCTTCGCTGGCCGGCAGGCGGCTGATCTGCCCGCGAATGCGCTTGAGCGGCAGGTTCGCCTCCGGCAGCAGGCAGCCGATCTCGGCGGCGCAGGCCAGCACCAGCACGGGCGCATCTGCCAGCACGCCGCGCTCTCCTTCGACGCACCAGCGATCATTCTGCCGGCTCAGGCTCAGCGCCTCCTGATAGGGCCGCAGCTCGATCAACGGGTGTTGCAGCAGTTGCCGGCACAGCGCCGGTGGATGCACCCAGCCGGCATCCGGGTAGAACAGGCCGCCGGCCGCCAGGCCGATGCCGGCGCGATCCTCGGCCTCACCCTTTGTCAGCGTATGCAGCAGATCATTGGGGAAGGCAGCGGCCAGCTTGCTCTGGCGCTCGGCTTCCTTGGTATCGAAGGCCAGTTGCAGCACACCGCAGGCATCCCAGTCCTGGCCACGTTGCAGGCATTCGAGCAGGCGACGGGTATGGCCGAAGCCGGCGACGATCAGCCGCGACAGTGCGGTGCCGTGGGCCGAGAGTTTCAGGTAGAGCACGCCTTGCGGGTTGCCCGATGCCTCGCGGGCGATGTCGTCGTGACGCTCCAGCAGGGTCACTCGCCAGCCGCGTGCGGCCAGGCTGGCGGCGCTGGCGCAACCGGCCAGGCCGGCGCCGATTACGACGGCATGGCGTTCGCCAGGCGGCAATACCGGGCGGGCGAACCAGGGCGCCGGGCGCTGCACCTGCTGCGCCTGGAACGGGCCGGCGAGCATCTCGCGCTTGTGGCCGAAGCCCTTGACCCGTACCACGGCAAAGCCTGCGGCAATCAGTCCGCGACGAACGAAACCGGCACTGGTGAAGGTGGCCAGGGTGGCGCCTGGCGCCGACAGCCGCGCCAGCTCGGCGAACAGGGCGTCCGTCCACATTTCCGGGTTCTTCGACGGGGCGAAGCCATCGAGAAACCAGGCGTCGACCTTGGCATCGAGCTGCGGCAGGCAGTCGAGCACATCGCCGATCATCAGCGTCAGCACCACGCGGCCGCCGTCGAGCAGCAGGCGCTGGAAGCCGGGATGCATGGCGCGGTACTGCGCCAGCAGTTGCTCGGTGTAAGGCGCGAGCTCCGGCCACAGGGCCAGGGCGCGCTGCAGATCGGCCTGAGTCAGGGGGAATTTCTCCACGCTGACGAAGTGCAGTCGCGCGTCACTCGGGGCGTGCTCGGCGAAGGCCTGCCAGGCGCAGAGAAAGTTGAGCCCGGTGCCGAAACCGGTTTCGCCGATCACCAGTCGTCCGCCCGCTGGCAGGGCCTGGCAGCGCTCGATGATGTGGTTGTGGGCGAGGAACACGTGACGGGTTTCCTCCAGGCCGTTGGCGCGGGAGAAGTACACGTCGCCATAGCTGCGCGACAGTGGCTGGCCGTGTTCGTCCCAGTCGAGCTGGGCATTGTGCAGATCGGGCATGACGGAGTTCCGGGCAGAGCAGGCGGCGATTCTAACCGCTGCGCACGCCGTTTACCCGGCGCAGGTCAATCGGCATGGCGTGTCCCTAGGGCAAAGTCGCAGCTGATCCGTTACGCTCTAGCGATCATTCCAGGGAGGTCACTGCATGTTCGAATCCGCCGAAATCGGCCGCACCATCGACAAGGCCACGTTCGAGGCCGAGGAACCGGCGCTACGCGAGGCGTTGCTGGAGGCGCAGTACGAGCTCAAGCAGCAGGCACGCTTTCCGGTGATCGTGCTGATCAACGGCGTCGAGGGCGCCGGCAAGGGCGAGACGGTGAAGCTGCTCAACGAGTGGATGGATCCGCGGCTGATCCAGGTCAGCACCTTCGATATACAGACCGATGAAGAGCTGGCGCGGCCGCCGGCCTGGCGCTACTGGCGACAGTTGCCGCCGAAAGGGCGCATGGGCGTGTTCTTCGGCAACTGGTACAGCCAGATGCTGCAGGGCCGGGTGCATGGTGAGTTCAAGGACGCGGTGCTGGACCAGTCCATCGACGGCGCCGAACGCCTGGAACGCATGCTCTGCGACGAGGGCGCGTTGATCTTCAAGTTCTGGTTTCACCTGTCCAAGAAGCACATGAAGGCGCGCCTGGAGGCGCTCAAGGAAGACCCGCTGCACAGCTGGCGCATCAGCCCGCTGGACTGGCAGCAATCGAAGACCTACGACAAGTTCGTGCGCCACGGCGAGCGCATCCTGCGCCGCACCAGTCGCGACTACGCGCCCTGGTACGTGGTCGAGGGCGTCGATCACTACTACCGCAGCCTCACCGTCGGGCGCATCCTGCTCGAAGGTCTGCAGGCGGCGCTGGCCAATCCGCAGCGGTCGAAGCTGCAGCCACATTCGGCGCCACTGGTCTCGAGCCTGGACAATCGCGGCCTGCTGGCCAGCCTGGACATGACCCAGACCCTGGACAAGGACGACTACAAGGAGCAACTGGCCACCGAGCAGGCGCGCCTGTCCGGTCTGATGCGTGACAAGCGCATGCGCAAGCACGCGCTGATCGCGGCGTTCGAAGGCAACGATGCCGCCGGCAAGGGCGGCGCCATCCGCCGGGTCACCGGCGCGCTGGATCCGCGTCAGTACCGCATCGTGCCAGTGGCGGCGCCGACCGAGGAGGAACGCGCCCAGCCCTATCTGTGGCGCTTCTGGCGACATATCCCGGCGCGCGGGCACTTCACCATCTTCGACCGCAGCTGGTACGGCCGTGTGCTGGTGGAGCGGGTCGAGGGCTTCTGCAGCCAGGCCGACTGGCTCCGCGCCTATGGCGAGATCAACGACTTCGAGGAAGAGCTGACCAACGCCGGGGTGATCCTGGTGAAGTTCTGGCTGGCCATTGACCAGCAGACTCAGCTGGAGCGTTTCAAGGAGCGCGAGCAGATCCCGTTCAAGCGCTTCAAGATCACCGAAGAGGACTGGCGCAACCGCGACAAGTGGGATGACTACGCCGATGCGGTGGGCGACATGGTCGACCGCACCAGCACCGAGATCGCGCCCTGGACGCTGATCGAGGCCAACGACAAGCGCTTCGCCCGGGTCAAGGTGTTGCGCACCATCAACGAGGCCATCGAGGCGGCGTTCGCCAGGGATTGAAGCGTTAATCGCGGCTGAAGCGGAATGCCGCCCAGCCGCTCCCACAGGTTGCAACGGGTTCTGCTTTGATCGCGGCTGAAGCCGCTCCTACGGACGGATGGACATCTTCCTGTAGGAGCGGCTTCAGCCGCGATGCTTTTGTGTCGATCCCAAAGCCCCGGATTGCATCCGGGCTACGCGCTGGCATCGACCCGTATACGCCTGATCAATGATGGTCGCGCCCAGGGATCGGCTGGATTTATCTTCACGTCATTCGCCATCCAATAACAACGAGGTGCGTCATGCGTGAAGTGGTGATCGTCGACAGCGTACGGACTGGCCTGGCCAAGTCCTTCCGCGGCAAGTTCAATATGACCCGGCCGGATGACATGGCCGCCCATTGCGTCGATGCGCTGCTGGTGCGCAACGGTATCGACCCGAAGCTGGTCGATGACTGCATCGTCGGTGCCGGCTCCAACGAGGGCGCGCAGGGCATGAACATCGGCCGCAACGTCGCCGTGCTCTCGCGCCTGGGCAACCCGGTGGCGGGCATGACCCTCAACCGCTTCTGCTCCTCGGGCCTGCAGGCCATCGCCATCGCTGCCAACCAGGTGGCCTCCGGCTGCAGCGAGATCATCGTCGCCGGCGGCGTCGAGTCCATCACCATGACCCTGAAAAGCATGAACATGGACAACCTATTCAACCCGCTGCTGCAGCAGGAAAACCCCGGCATCTACTACCCCATGGGCAAGACCGCCGAGATCGTCGCCAACCGCTATGGCATCAGCCGCGAGGCGCAGGACGCCTATGCCCTGCAGAGCCAGCAGCGCACCGCGCGGGCTCAGGCCGAAGGTCTGTTCGCTGACGAAATCGTGCCGATGACGGTGAAGTATCAGGTCGAAGACAAGGCCACTGGCGAGAAGAAGATCGTCGACGGCGTGGTCGAGGCCGATGACTGCAACCGCCCGGACACCACCCTGGAGTCCCTGGCCAAACTGCAACCGGCGTTCGACCCGGCCGGTAGCGTGACGGCCGGCAACGCCTCGCAGCTGTCCGATGGTGCTTCCATGACCCTGGTGATGAGTCTGGAAAAAGCGCTGGAACTGGGCCTGACACCCAAGGCCTATTTCCGTGGCTTCACCGTGGCCGGTTGCGAGCCGGACGAAATGGGCATCGGCCCGGTGTTCTCGGTGCCCAAGCTGCTCAAGGCCAAGGGCCTGAACGTGGCCGACATCGACCTGTGGGAGCTCAACGAGGCCTTTGCCTCGCAGTGCCTGTACTGCCGCGACACGCTCGGGATCGACAACGAGAAATACAACCTCAACGGCGGCTCGATCTCCATCGGCCATCCCTTCGGCATGACCGGTTCGCGTCAGGTTGGCCACCTGGTGCGTGAGCTGCAGCGTCGTGAAATGCGCTACGGCATCGTCACCATGTGCGTGGGTGGCGGCATGGGCGCCAGCGGCCTGTTCGAGGCCTATCGCGGCTAAACGACGTAGGCATCGCTGGCCCCACCGCGGCCAGCGATGCGCTGTTTATACTCGCGCTCTGCCCTACGCACGGAGCGCCCGCCGATGCCCTTTGCCGAACACCTGATCGCCTTCACTCTGGCGGCCACCTTGCTGACCCTGACGCCCGGGATCGACACGGCGCTGGTGCTGCGTACCGCTGCGGTGGAGGGCAGGCAGCAGGCGCTGCGCGCCGCCCTCGGCATCAACGCTGGCTGTCTGCTCTGGGGCGCGGCGGTGGCCTTCGGCCTCGGCGCGCTGCTGGCGGTTTCCGAATTCGGCTACAACCTCCTCAAGTATTGCGGCGCGGCTTACCTGGCCTGGCTCGGGCTGAAGATGTTGCTGCGCCCGCGTAAATCACTGGCGCCTGTGCAAGCGGGCGGCACGCCCGGCGCCAACTGGTTTCTGCGTGGTCTGCTGGGCAATGTGCTCAACCCCAAGGTGGGGATCTTCTACGTTTCCTTCCTGCCCCAGTTCATTCCGCAGGGGCAACCGCTGGTGCTCTGGACATTCGCCCTGGTGGGCATTCACGTGGCGCTCAGCCTGATCTGGGCACTGCTGCTGATTGGTGCGACCCGACCGCTCGGCCGCTGGTTGCGGCGCGAGAAGGTGGTCAGCTGGATGGATCGCAGCACCGGGCTGATCTTCGTCCTGTTCGCTGCGCGCCTGGCACTCAGCCGGCGCTGAAGCCTGGCGCCGTTTCGGCTTGGGTTACTCTGTGCCGATGCAACGGGCTAACAGGCGGTGACGATGGATCGGTTTCAGGAAATGAGGGTGCTGCTGGCGGTGACCGAAGCCGAGAGCTTTGCTGGCGGCGCCAAGCTGCTGGGCATTTCGCCGCCCAGCGTGACCCGCGCCGTCGCCGCGCTGGAGGCGCGTCTCGGCACGCTGTTGCTGGCGCGCAATACCCGCAGCCTGCGTCTGACCGAGGCCGGCCAGCGCTATGTCGAGGACTGCCGGCGCATCCTGCTGGAGCTGGAAGAGGCCGAAGAGCTGGCTGCCGGTGGCAGCGTACGCCCACGTGGCCGGCTGACGGTGACGGCGCCGCTGATGTTCGGCGAGCTGTTCCTGATCCCGCGCATCGCCCAGTACCTCGATGCTCACCCCGACGTGGAGATCAATGCGCTGCTGGTCGACCGCGTGGTGAACATGATGGAGGAGGGCATCGACGTTGCCGTGCGCATCGGCTCGTTGCCCGAGGGCGATCACCCGGCGTTGCAGGTTGGCCAGGTCCGCCAGGTGCTGTGTGCTGCTCCGGCGTATCTCGATCGTGTCGGCCGGCCGAGTCACCCGGATGAGCTGCGTGACGCACCGATCGTCCTGTCCAACGCCAGCAGCCTGCTTTCGCACTGGCAATTCATCGGTCCGGACGGCCCGTTCGGTTTCGTACCGCAGCCGCGCTTCACCGTCAGCTCCAACCAGGCGGCGATCAGCGTTGCGCGCCTGGGCTGGGGCTATACCCGCGTGCTGTCCTACCAGGTGGCCGCGGCGGTGGCGCGCGGCGAGATCGAGCTGGTACTGGAGGCGTTCGAGCCGCCGGCCCTGCCGGTGCACATCATCCATCAGGGCGGCCGCCAGGTTTCGGCCAAGGTGCGCACCTTCGTCGACCATTGTGTTGCCAGCTTTCGCGCCGATCCGGCGCTGCGTGCAGCTGGCGCAGCGCCCGCCGCATGAGTCCCTATCGCGAAATGCAGGTGCTGCTTGCCGTGGCTCAGGCGGGCAGCCTGGCAGCCGCCGCCAGGGCGCTGCAACTGTCACAAGCCACGGTGATGCGTACCGTCGCTGCGCTGGAGCAGCGTCTGGACTGTACCCTGCTGCTACGCGGGCCGCGTGGCGTGAGTTTGAGCGCCGCGGGTGCGACTTTCGCCGAAAGCTGCGAGCGCATTCTGCAACGGGTCGAGCAGGCCGAGCAGTCGGTAATGGGCTTGCACGCCAGCCCTGTCGGCCAGCTCAACCTGGCCCTGCCGTTGTTGATGACGCATCAGGTGCTGACCCCCATCGCCGTCGACTACCTGGCGGCGTTTCCCGAGGTGAGCCTGGCTACCCTGGCGCGAGACGAGTCGCCCAGGTTGCTGGAGGAGGGCATCGACCTGGCTGTGGTAGTCGGCCACCTGCCCAGTTCATCCGGTTTCGCCGTGCCGCTGGGATGGGCGCGGCCGCTGGTGTGTGCGGCACCGGCCTACCTGGAGCGCTGGGGTTGGCCCACCACCCCGCAGGCCTTGCAGGTGCACCGCACCATCGGCTGCTCGTCGACCGGTCATGCCGGGGAATGGCGTTTTGCGGACACTGTGGTGAAGCTCACGCCGCGGTTGACCTGCAGCACGCCGCAGGCCGCGATCCGCGCGGCACTCGCCGGTTTTGGCGTGACCCGCTGCCTGAGCTACGAGGCCTATCAGGAGTTGCAGAGTGGGCAGTTGCTGGCGGTATTGGAGAACTTCGCCGCAGCTCCCGTGCCGGTACAGTTGTACTACCGCGAAGGGCGCCGGGCGGCGGCACGGATACGCAGCTTTCTCGACTTTACCGTGCCACGACTGCGTGCCCATCCGGCGTTTCAGGCTTGAAGTTAGAGAGTTGCAGAAAGTGAAATAGTGGATTGTTATTTGTGGTGATTCTTATCGAGAGTGGATGGGTTGAACATGGCCCCATCGTCGCGAAGACCAGCCGTCTCGCGGTGACCAGCCCCACTTTCAAGGAGTCATCGCCATGTCCCGTCCCGCCATCAAGCTGTACAACTTTCCCCGTTCCGGCCACGCCCACCGTGCCGAGCTGATGCTTTCGCTGCTGCAGTTGCCCGCCGAGCTGATCTTCGTCGATCTGGCCAAGGGCGAGCACAAGACGCCGGAGTTCCTGGCCCTCAACCCCTTCGGTCAGGTGCCGGTGATCGATGATGGCGGCATCATCGTCAGCGACTCCAACGCCATCCTCGTCTACCTGGCCAAGCGCTACGGCAATGACGACTGGCTGCCGCAGGAGCCGGCTGCGGCTGCCCGTGTGCAGCGCTGGTTGTCGGTCGCCGCTGGGCTGGTGGCTTTCGGCCCCGCTGCTGCTCGGCTGGTCACCGTGTTCGGCGCCTCGTTCAATCCTGAAGAAGTGATCAACCGCGCCCATGCGCTGTTCACCGTGATGGAGGGCGAGCTGAGCGAAACCCCGTTCCTGACCGGCGACAAGCCGAGCATCGCCGACGTCGCCAACTACTCCTACATCGCCCATGCGCCGGAGGGCAATGTCGCGCTGGAACCCTATCCGAACATCCGCGCCTGGCTGGCGCGCATCGAAGCCCTGCCGGGTTTCGTGCCGATGCCGCGTACTGCAGCCGGTCTGCAGGCCTGACCCACAGGGCACCTCTAAAAACTACCTGCGTTGCCATCGCCTACGTTTTTAGAGGTGTGCTACAGCCGCTGCCGGGTACACCGGCAGCACCTCGGAAGGAGGGCGCAGCATGCAACAGCTTCCCAGCCACCGGCAGTCGCCCTGGCACTCCGGTGAGAAACAACTGCAGGCAAAGGTCGGTGTCGCCGAACGTATGGACGTGCTCGGGCAGAAGGTGATCCGCGACTACATGCCGGATCAGCATCGCGCGTTCTATCAGCAACTGCCGTTCATGATCGCCGGCGCCGTGGATGCTGCCGGCCAGCCCTGGGCCACCCTGATCGAGGGCGAGGAAGGTTTCGTCACCTCGCCCGATCCGCGCCTGCTGTCGTTCGACCTCGCTGCCATGGCGCTTGATCCGCTCGACCCGGCGTCGTCCGGCCTGGGCGCTGGCGAGGCCATTGGCCTGCTCGGCATCGAGTTGCATACGCGGCGGCGCAATCGCATCAACGGGCAGATCCGCCTGGCGTCGGCGCAGCGCCTGGACGTCGCCGTGGAGCACTCCTTCGGCAACTGCCCGCAATATATCCAGCTGCGCCAGTACCGCCGCGTGAAGGCGCGTGGTGCCGAGCGCATCGAGGCGAACGAGTTGGATGCACGTAGCGCCGAGATGATCCGCGGCGCCGACACCTTCTTCGTCGCCAGTTACGTCGAGCGCGACGATGGCCTGCGCTCAGTGGACGTTTCCCACCGCGGCGGGCGCGCCGGCTTCGTGCGGGTGGAGGGCAACCGCCTGACCATTCCCGATTACGCCGGCAACCTGTTCTTCAACACCCTGGGTAATCTCAGCGTCAACCCGCGCGCGGGCCTGCTGTTCGTCGACTTCACCTCGGGTGACGTGCTGCAACTGGCCGGGCGCGCCGAAATCATTCTCGACAGCCCGCTGATCAAGGCCTTCGAAGGCGCCGAGCGGCTGTGGACCTTCGACGTCGAGCAGGTGGTGCTGCGCCCGGCGGCGGCCTCGCTACGCTGGACTTTCGAGGAATATGCGCCGACCAGCCTGATGACCGGCACCTGGGCGCAAACCGAAGTGCGCCTGCGCGAACGCGAGCAGCGCAATCAGTGGCAGCGCTGGCGCGTGCAGAGCCTGCAGCAGGAAAGCGCCGATATCCGCTCGTTGGTGCTGGCGCCGGAGCAGGGCGCCGCGCCGCGTTTCGCCGCTGGTCAGCACCTACCCATTCGCATCACCACCGCCACTGGCGACACCCTGCTGCGTACCTACAGCCTGTCCAGCGCGCCGTCGGACGGTCACCTGCGCATCAGCGTCAAAGCCCAGGGCGTGGTCTCGCGGCACCTGCACGAACAGCTTCAGGTCGGCGCAGTGCTGGAGGTCCGCGCGCCGCTGGGCAGCTTCACCCTGAACAGCGACTCCCTCCGGCCGTTGGTGCTGATCGGTGCCGGTGTCGGTATCACACCGTTGCTGTCGATGCTGCGTGAACAGGTGGCGCTGGGGCGGGGCAGGCGAATCCATTTCTTTCAGGGCGCGCGGACGCTGCGTGACCTGCCATTTCAGGCCGAATTGCGCGAGCTGGTGCAACGTGCCGGTGGCCTGTTGCAGGTTCGCCGTGCTCTCAGTGCACCGGAGCAGGACGCGCTGCTCGGGCGTGACTACGAGCAGCACGGGCGCATCGATCTGGCGCAGATCAAGGCGGCGCTGGCGTTCGATGATTACGATTTCTACCTGTGCGGCCCGGCCGCCTTTACCCAGGCGCTCTACGATGGCCTGCGCGATCTGAACGTCGCCGATGCTCGCATTCATGCCGAGGCGTTCGGCCCCTCGACACTGACGCGTCACACCGATGGCCAGAGCGTGCCCCTGGTGCAGCCGCCAGCGGCGAGCGAGCCAGTGCCGGTGTACTTCACCGCCTCGGCCAAGGAGGCGCGCTGGACGCCGGATGCTGGCAGCCTGCTGGAGCTGGCCGAGCGTCGCGGGCTGACGCCTGAGTTCAGTTGTCGTGGCGGTTCCTGCGGGACTTGCAAGACGCGTCTGGTCAGTGGCCAGGTGCACTACCCCAATCCGCCCGCCGAGCTGCCGGACGATGGTGGTGTGCTGATCTGCTGCGCGGTGCCGGCAGCGGGTGAGCCCTTGCAGCTGGATCTATAGTCTGGCTTCAGGCCGCGTAGGTCTCGATGCAAGTACGGTTACGCCCTTCGCTCTTGGCCCGGTAGAGCTGCTCATCGGCCCAGTGCAGATGCTGTTCCAGGCTCGCCGTCGAGGACGGTAGTCGGGTCGCGGCGCCGATGGACAGGCTGACCCTGTTCGATACGTCGGAGGCGTTGTGTTCGATATCGAGTTGCGCGATCAAGTCCTGCAACTGCTCGGCTACCTTCAAGGCACCGGTTTCGTCGGCATCCGGCAGCAGGACGGCGAACTCCTCGCCGCCAAAGCGTGCCACCAGGTCATGAGGGCGGCGTACATTGGCATGCAGGGTTTGCGCAACCTCGCGTAGACACTGGTCGCCACGCAGGTGACCGTAGAGGTCGTTGTACTTCTTGAAATAGTCGACATCGATCATCAATAGCGACAGCGGGCGCTGCTCGCGCAGGGCATGTGCCCGGCTCGACTGGAAACGTTCGTCGAAGCTGCGGCGATTGGGAATGCCGGTCAGGCCATCGAGCATGGCCATTTCACGTAGCACATCGCTCTGCAGTTTCAGTTTGAGGTGATTTATCACCCGGGCACGCACCACTACTGCGCTGAAGGGTTTGCGGATGTAGTCCACTGCGCCCAGCTCGAAGCCGGCCGTTTCGTCATCGTCATGGCTTTTGCCGGTGACGAATATCACCGGAATCTCGCGGGTCTCGGGATCGGCCTTGAGGCGTCGGCAGACTTCGTGACCATCGATGTCCGACATTATCACGTCGAGCAGTATCAGGTCCGGCTGCAGCTCGCGGCTCATCGACAGAGCCTGTTCGCCATGGGTTGCCATGAAGACGTCGCATTCCGCGCGAAAGAGCTCGTGCAGAATGCGGATATTCAGCGGTTGGTCATCGACGATCAGCAGTTTTGGGCGTCCGTGCAGGTAGGGTCTAAGGCGCTCCAAATCAATCCCCTGTTACAGAGTGTCGTAATGCATGGAGCAACTCTCTGGCACGTTCGAAATCCAGCGCATTGACCGCCGAACTCAGTTCCTCGAACGCCGCATGCTGCTGCTCCGGCACCAGTGCAAGGATCTGCTCCATCGATGCCAGAGCCTCCAGATTGCCCTGTTCCAGTTGCACGGTAAGCGCTTCGAGCCTATCAGTCCATATTCCGTCGGATGAAGTGGGGGAAATCGTCACGTTATCCGTGTCGGGTGTGAACATGGTCATAACGGCGTTACAACTTTCATCGAGTTTTTGCCGCAGGTCATCGAGCCAGCGGCTGTCCTCGAAGGCGGCAGCGGGATTCAGGGTGAACTGCTCTTCCAGTTGCGCAAGCCGCGCCGCAAGCTGCGTAGCCCCCATGGTGCCCGAGCTGCCTTTGAGCGTATGCAGACTCCTCAGCATCGCAACCGTGTCGCCTTGGTTTACCTGGGTTTGCAGTTGACCGAGTTGCCGGCGCAGTTCATCGGGAAACATCTCCAGCATCGAGCGCAGCAGCGTCAGGTTGTCGCCAAAGCGCCTGAGAATGGCTGCACGGTCTTCCACCGCCGCTTCAACTTCAGCGTCAGTGGCGCCGCGCGTGGCTCCGAGACCGCACCAGTGACGAATAATGGCAACCAGCTTGTCGATATCGATGGGTTTGCCGGCATGGTCGTTCATACCGGCTGCCAGGCACTGCTCGCGGTCGGCGTGGGAAGCGTTGGCAGTCATGGCGATAATCGGCTGCGCCTGGTGCGCCGGATCCAGGCGAATGCGCCGTGTCGCCTCCAGGCCATCGATATCAGGCATCTGGATATCCATGAGGATGGCGTCGAACGCAGGCGTTGCGCCGAGTGCCATCTGCACCCCTTCGATGCCTCCTTCGGCCAGCATGACCTGTGCTCCTTCGCCTGCCAGCAGCTCTCTGGCGACCTGGCGATTGAGCGAGTTGTCTTCCACCACCAGCAGTTTCAGGCCCGCGAGTCGCTGGCCTGGTTTGTAGCCTTGAACAGCTGCCACTTCACTGCCGCCATGGCGTGCATTGTGAACAGCCTGCATCAGCTGCCTGGGCGTAATCGGCTTGGTGAGGAACCCGGCAAATGGCGCATCGGTGTCAGCGTAACGATCGGCCAGTATCTCTCGGCCATGAGCAGTGATCATGATGACGGTAGGCAACGCTTCACTGTCCGCCACTTGCTCGCGCAAGCGCTGGGCAGCCTCCAGGCCATCCATGCCGGGCATGCGCCAGTCCATCAGCACCAGGTCATAGGTATCCTCGGCTTGTCCGATGCACGCCAGCGCCTGCTCGCCACTGCTGGCCAGGTCAGCCTGCCAGCCCAGGCTGTGTACGGTCTGTTGCAGTAACTGCCGCGCCACCGGGTTGTCGTCGACGATCAGCAGGTGCAGCGCTGGCGAAGGCTCACCGGCTTTGGGCAGCAGGCTGCTGTCGCTGGCAGCCCCCAACTCTACCTCGAACCAGAAACAGCTACCGGCGCCTAATGTGCTGGTGACCTTCAGCTCTGCGCCCATGAGTTCGACCAGGCGCTTACAGATCACCAGGCCCAAGCCTGTTCCGCCGTATCGCCTGGTGGTCGAAGCCTCCGCCTGGGTGAAGCCGTCGAAGATGCGCTGCAACTGGTTTTCGCTGATGCCTATCCCGGTATCGCTGACGCTGATGCGCAAGCGAACCTGGCTTGGGCCGCGCTGCAGTTGCTGCAGGGCAACCACCACCTGGCCCGACTCGGTGAACTTGAGGGCATTGCCGGCGAGGTTGATCAGGATCTGCTGCAGCCGCAGGCTGTCGCCATGCAGTACGGCAGGCAGGGCCGTGTCGATGTCGAACAACACCTCGATGTCCTTGTCGCCCTGGTTGCCGGCCAGTACCACGGCCAGGTCGCCGAGTAGGGGTTCCAATTCGAAATCGTGCAGGTCCAGCTGCAGTTTTCCGGCCTCGATCTTCGAATAGTCGAGGATATCGTTGAGCAACCCGAGCAGTGAGTGGGCCGCACCCTGGGCCTTGAGCACGTAGTCGAGTTGGCGAGGATTGAGCGCGGTGGCCTGAACCAGTTGCAGCATGCCGAGCACGGCATTCATCGGCGTGCGGATTTCATGGCTCATGTTGGCCAGGAACGCACTCTTCGCTGCGCTGGCCGCATCAGCCTGCTCCTTGGCATGGCGCAGGCGCGATTCCAATTGCAGCTGTGCGGTGATATCGCGGTTGATACCGGTCATTTTCAACGGCTGACCGTCACTGTCGTGCTCGGTATAGGCGGCTGCCTGTATGTGCAGGATCTGGCCATCGGGTCGGATGATGCGAAACACCGTGTCGAAGCTGGCCACGCGCGACAGTGCATCGCGCAGGTTGACCTCCAGCGCGTCGTGATCTTCAGGATGGACGCGTGTAAACCAGTGTTGGTAGTTCAAGCCCTGTTCGCCCAGCTCGGCTGGGTAGTCGTACAGCTCGAACATGCGCTCGTTCCAGCGCAGCTGATTGTCGGCTGGGGTCCATGACCAGATGCCCAGTTCGGCGACTTCCGCCGCCATCGCCAACTGGTCCCGCGCTGCCAGCGCCTCGCGCCGCAGCCGCACTTCCTCGGACAGGTCCAGGGCGATACCAAGGTAGCCGACCAGTTCCCCGGAGGCATCGCGCATGGCGGTGACCAGCAAGGTCACCGTCAGTCGCGAGCCGTCCTTGCGCACGTAGGTCCACTCATGGCTATCGGCGCCGTGGTGCTCCGGCTTGTGGACGAATACGCGGAAACCTTCGATCACCTCGCCATA
Source organism: Pseudomonas spartinae (assembly GCF_965197125.1). Classification (NCBI taxonomy): domain Bacteria; kingdom Pseudomonadati; phylum Pseudomonadota; class Gammaproteobacteria; order Pseudomonadales; family Pseudomonadaceae; genus Pseudomonas; species Pseudomonas spartinae. The sequence goes on along the minus strand of NZ_CBDAMB010000004.1, from coordinate 246,391 downwards.
TTCACGACTGAGGTCGTGGCCACGTGCTTCGACTTCTTCGCGCAGGTGAAAGATCTCCGGTGTGCTCACACCGACCACCTCTTCAGCGCTGTAGCCCAGCAAGCGTTCGGCGCCGCGATTGAACACGCGAATCATGCCTTCGAGGTCGGTGGCGATGATCGAGACCTCCGAAGCCGACTGCAGCACGTTGTTCAGCAGGACATTGAGCTCACGCAGTTCCTGGGTGCGTTCGCTGACCTGCTCTTCGAGGCTCGCATTGAGCTCCAGGATGCGGGCTTGCACTTCCTTCTGAATGGAAATGTCGCGAACCGTCTTTGACAGGCCAACCAGCGTGCCCTGGGCGTTGAACAGCGGCGACACGGAAATCGAAACATCGACGATACGGCCGTCCTTGCAGCAGCGCCGGGTGTCGAAGTTGAGCACCGGCTTGCGCGCTGCGACTTTTTGCAGCGTGTTCTGCTCTTCCTGCACCAGTTCCGCCGGCACGGTCAGGTTGATCAGCGGTTTACCAAGCGCTTCTATCGCAGTGAAACCGAAGATCTGCTCGGCGCCCTGATTCCAGCTCACCACCGTGCCATCCAGGCTCAGGCCGATGATGCCGTCGCTGGAACTGTCGACGATTGCAGCAGAGCGCGCCTGTTCGGCAAGGATCTGGCGATGACGTTGCCGGCTCACCAGAACCACCCCCAGCAGGGTCGCGACCAGCAGGCTGAGCAAGGTGCCGGCCAGGGCTACCAGGCGCGGTGGAGTCTGGCGCAGGTTTTCAAGAAACAGGGGGGTTGCGTCGAGTTGGACCTGCCAGTGGCGGCCATAGAGCTGCCGCGAGACGGAGTACCGCGCCACGCTTGTCACTGCGTCTTGCTCCGGCTCGTTGCCGTAGAAGGTCACTGGGGCATCGACGTCGGTGACGTCGTTCAGCTGCAGATGCAGGCCGTCCTTTTCCAGGCGCAGGCCCTGCAACACCTCGCCGGTCAGCAGCGGCGCATAGCTCCAGCCGATGCCTTTGCGCATGCGCTCGTCGATGCTGTCGGGCGTCACTGCGCCGCGATAGATCGGCAGCAAGATGAGGAACGATTGCTGTGGACTGCCGGAGGCTTGCACCAGCGTGATGGGGCCGGTTATGCGCACCTCGCCACTGGCCAGGGCGGCCAGGGCGGCGTTTCGGCGATTGCTCTCCGATGCGATGTCCAGGCCCACGGCCTGGCGGTTCTGCTCCACCGGCTCGATGTACTGAATGACGAAGCGTTCGCCGTCGTGAGGCTGCAACTGTCGGATGTCGAAGTCAGGCATGCCATCTGCTCGCGCCTGCGCGAGGAACTGCGCCTGATGCTCCATCGGCACACGCCGTATGAAACCGAAGCCTCGAGCACCGGGAAACTCACGGGGTACGTCGCGGGTTTTGCTGTAGCTGATGAAGTGTTCGCGGGTGATGCCGTTGGCGCCGCCAGCCAGCACGGCGCCCCGAGCGCCACGCAATCCGTACTGATAGAGTTCAACGCGTTTGGTCACCACGTCGGCGACGCGCTCGGTGGCGTTTATCAGCGCCTCCTGCGCCTGTTTCTCGTTGCTGTGCTGTACCCACCCGGTCAGCAGTGTGGTGATCGCAATGCCCGTCACGAACGTCAGCGGAACGATGAGTTTCAATGCTGTCTCTTCTTTGATCCGTCAATCAGTTGAGTTTACGCGCGACTGCCAGGCCCAGTTCGTTGCACAGTTGTTCGAAGGGCATCGGCCGGCAGTAGAAATAGCCCTGCATCAACTTGCAGCCCAGGGCAAGCAGTTGCTGTGACTGTTCCTGGCTTTCCACCCCTTCGGCGACCAGTTCCAGTTCCAGTGCCTGGCCCATGCGTACGATGGCTTCGATGATCGCAGCATCACTGCGATCGGTCAGCATGTCGCGCACGAAGCTTTGATCTATTTTCAATACGTCGATCGGCAAGCGCTTGAGGTAGGACAGGCTCGAATAGCCGGTGCCGAAGTCGTCGATGGCGATACGTACGCCCATGCGTTGAAGTTCGTCGAGCAGGCTGCGGGTCTGATTCATGTCGCGGGCCAGCACGCCTTCGGTTATCTCCAGCTCGAGTAGCTGTGCCGGCAGGGCCGTTTCCTCTAGCACGTTCCTGATCATCTCGAGAAACGACTCTTCGCGAAACTGCACGACGGAAATATTGACCCCCACGCACAGTGGCTTGCCTTGGTCGAGCAGTGTCTTGGCATCGCTGCACGCCTGATGCAGCACCTGTTTGCCAATCGGAACGATCAGGCCGGTTTCTTCGGCAAGGGGAATGAATTCGGCGGGAGAAATCAGCTCTCCATCCGAGCGTCGCCAGCGAATCAGCGCCTCCATGCCACAGCTCTGCTGTGTGCTGACGTCAAAGCGCAGTTGGTAGAACACCTCGAAAACGCCTGACTCGAGGGCGCTGCGCATGTGCCGTTCGAGCAGGTGGCGGGCGCGGGCATTGCTTTCGATGCTCTGCGAGAAGAAGCGGTAGCGATTGCGCCCCTCCTGTTTGGCCTGGTACATCGCGGCGTCGGCCTGGCGGTAGAGGGCCTCAAGATCGTCACCGTCATCGGGGAACACCGTTACACCGACGCAGGCGGAGAGGTCGTAGCGGGTCCCGCCGATGATCATCGGCAGGGTGATGACGTCCAGCAGGCGTTCCACGTAATCGCTGATCACTTCCGAGCGCTGGATGTCGGCCAGCAGAATCACGAACTCATCCCCACCCTGGCGGCTGACGGTGTCCACGTTGCGTGAGGTTTCGCTCAGGCGTCGGCCGACTTCCTTGAGAATCAGGTCGCCGGTGGAATGCCCCAGGGAGTCGTTGATGCCTTTGAAATTATCCAGATCGAGCAGCAGCAGGGCGAGGCGGGCGCCACTGCGCCGCGCTTTCTGCAGCATCTGTTCGGCGCGGTCCCGCAGTAGCATGCGGTTGGGCAGGCCTGTCAGCGCATCGAAGTAGGCCAGGCGTTTGGCTTCGGCGCGCAGATTGAGGTGCGCCCGCACATGGGCGCGGGCCACCGGGATGCTCAGTGGCTTCTGGATGAAATCGATGCCGCCATGTTCCAGCGCCTGGATTTCGTTTTCCGTCCGGGTATGGGCGGTTACGAAGAGAATCGCCGCATCGCAAAGCTTGGCGTCGGCCTTTATCAGGCGGCACAGCTCGAAGCCGCTCATGCCAGGCATTTCGATATCCAGCAGGATCACGTCGGGCCTGCAGAAAAGCGCCACTTCGAGCGCCATGCTGCCATCATTGGCGATATGGACCTGTGCCAGTTCGCCAACGGCTTCCTGCAGAATTCGCACGTCAGTGGCTTGATCGTCGACGATCAGAATCACGGGTGCGGGATCGAATCGGTTTACAGCCATTTAGGTACTCCGGAAATCCTATTTCCTCGGTGGGGAGACTAGCCCAGCTTCGCCAATGCGGCTGCCGCCTCGAGTACCTTTGTGTCGAAACATTGATAGATGGTTGTGGGGCCGATTATTCAGCCCCGCCGATGCCGGCCTGGGCGCAGCACGTCTTTGCGGTTTGGCTAAAGCTGTTGCCGTTTCATCGAAAACGGCAACAGCCTCCTTTCATCCTTGTGGTTGCGCTTCTTCCAGCGCCTGGCGGTAGGCATTGGCTTCATCCTGGCTCGGGAAGATGCCCACCAGCTCGCCATTCTGAATCACGTCCCAGACCACGACTCCCATGGCACGGGCTTCACGGGAAAGATGTTCGTTGTCACGCTCATGCACGATCACGTTCATGCTTGTCTCCTCGAAATGCGGATGCGGCGATATGTCGCACTTCGTTTATACGCCTCGTTAGCAAGCTAATTAAACCGTGGTTTGGGCAAAGGACTGTTGCATCAGCGCAACGAGCGAAACGCCGTTTCGGTTGTCTCCGGGCCAGGCAGCGGGAGTCATTGGCGGCGAGGCCGCCGCCTGCCGATTGGCGAACCCTGAGAACGAAGGGACGCTTAACGTGCTGCGCGTTGCGCCATCCAGCGCCGGTACTGACGAGTGCGCAAGAGGTCTTTCACCTGCTGCTTCACCAGCGCCCACAAGGGGGATACGCCGGGCTGGCTATCTCGACCTTGGCTGAGCTTGTGCAGCTGATACTTCACCACCGCCATGTTCGCCAACGAAGCCAGCACCTTGTTGTTCCAGGTGATCGGCGGCAGCTGAGGGGCGCTGCCGAGGCCGAGCTGCCAGTCGCGCGGCAGGTTCGGGTCAATGGCCAGGGCCGTGCCGATACCGACCATCTCGATGCCGCTGGCCAGCACCTCTTGTGCCACCGGTGCACGGCGGATGCCGCCGGTGACCATCACCGGCATGCTCGCCACGGCGCGGATCTCGCGGGCAAATTCCAGAAAGTAGGCTTCGCGCGCCAACGTGCGGCCGTCGCGGGCCTGGCCTTGCATGGCCGGCGCTTCGTAGCTGCCGCCGGACAACTCGACCAGGTCCACACCCAGCCCGTCGAGCAGGCGCACTACCTGCTGGGCATCCTCGGCGCTGAAGCCGCCGCGCTGGAAGTCCGCCGAGTTGAGCTTGACCGCCACGGCGAAGCCCGGCGAGACCACGGCGCGCACCGCCTTGACGATCTCCAGCAGCAGGCGTGCACGGTTCTCCAGCGAGCCGCCCCACTGATCGCTGCGCTGATTGCTCAACGGTGAGAGGAACTGGCTGAGCAGGTAGCCATGCGCGGCATGGATTTCCACTCCGGTGAAGCCGGCCTGCTCGCCCAGGCGCGCGGTGCGGGCGAAGCGCTCGATCACCTCCTGAATCACCGCCGGGGTCATTTCCTGCGGCGTGGCGAAACGCTTGGACAGGTTGCCCAGCTCCAGCGCTACGGCCGAAGGTGCCCAGGTCGGTTGGCCCAGGTTGGACTGCATCTGCCGGCCCGGATGATTGATCTGCAGCCAGAACTGCGCACCCTTGGCGCGGCCGATACGCGCCCAGCGCTCGAACCTGGCCAGCTGCGCGTCATCTTCCAGCACCACGCCACCGGGCCCGGTCATGGCGCGGCTATCGACCATCACGTTGCCGCTGATCAGCAGACCCGCGCCACCTTCAGCCCAGGCCTGGTAGAGCCGTATCAGCTGCTCGGAAGGGGCGTGGTCGGCATCGGCCATGTTCTCTTCCATCGCCGCCTTGGCGATGCGATTGGGAACGGTCGAGCCGTTGGGCAGGACAAGGGGATCGAACAGGGTCATGGGCACTTCCTCGGCTTGGGGTGTGGCGACCTTAACTTTAAAGTTCACTTTAATGTCAATGGTCGTTTTCGTCGTATACGCCCTCGCACGTCGCGCCTTTTCGCCTCGGGTGGGGCGCCGATTCTGCTGCTTGACCTTTAAGTTATATTTAACCTTAGGGTTGCCGCGTCTGCCCCTCGGAGAGCGTTTCGATGGGCATAGATGAATTTCTCAACGCGGATGACAACGATGAAACAGCTGGTCGAACTTACCAAACGCCTGAAACGCCAACGTACTGCACTTCTGGTCGGTGTGATTCTCAACGCCGCCGCAATGCCGCTATGGGCACAGGACGCTGAAGCGCCCACTGCAAGGGTCGATATTGCCGGCCATTCCGTGCCTGTGGTGGCGGGTGGGCTTTATGATCGCTATCACTCCAATCCACCGCTGGCGGTCATCGCTGCCGAGGCGCCGGACATCGACCTCAGCTGGTTTCGCGGTCTGCAGAAAACCAGGGTAGACATGGGCTTCGAGTCTTACTCACCCAACTTCTACTACCGCAACACGCGCGTCACGGCGGTGTTCACCGCCGACCTGGACAGGTTGCGCGAGCTGATGCCCGCCGCGGTGCTGGAGCAGGTGCAGCCACTGCAAATCTGGCCGGGCAGGGGGCTGGTTGCCTTCACCGCCTATGCCTATCACTACTGCGATAACGACAGCTACAACGAGATCGCGCTGTCCATCGTCACCAACAAGCCTGGCAATGCCAACCTGGGGCCCATCAGTCTGCTTGGCCAATCGCTGTCCAAGGACTTCTGGGGGTACGTGCTCAAGTTGCCGGTCAACACCGAACTGGCGCGAGTGCGTGGTGTGGTTGGTTACAACCTGCCGAAGTGGCTGGCGCCCATCGATTACCGCGAAACCGACGAGCGTCTCGTCTTCGAAATCGCCGACAGCGAAACCGGCAAGCCCGACGTTACCTTCGAGGTGGAGAAGCTCGCTGAGGTCTCCAGCGAACCGGAGTTGGTGACCAACAGCTTCACCAATATTGGTCACGATGGTGAGCTTGCCTACGGCTATGCCGTTTCCCGGCAGATGAGCCATGCCTCCAGCTCGAACGCGGAAGCGGTGAATCTCAAGCTCGGTGCTGGCAGCCTCTCGACCTATATCGAGTCGCTGAAGCTGGGCAAGATGATGAGGTACGAATACGTGCCGGACTTCCAGAGCGCGCTCTATGCGCCAGAACCACTGGCGCAACTGACGAGTCCGGAGTGACGAAGGGCCGAGCCGAGGAGGGCAAGGCCTGTATTGGCTGCACCGTGCAGGCGTTTCGCGAGAGTCCGCTCGCTGGGCGCTGATGCCGGTATGGCGAGCGGTCGCTCATTTCTTCGCGCGTTTGGGTCGCCCGCTCGGTTCGCCCAGGTTCATCTTTGCTAGCACCCGCTTGGCATTGGCGGCGCAGTCGAGGTCGTCCGGCTTGCTTTCGATCTCGTCGATCAGTGCCAGCAGGTGCGTCTTGCTCTGGGCCAGGCGCTGCTCCAGCGCTTCGATGTCTTTCACCTTTGCCTGCAAGGTGTCGAGCAGTTTGCCGTGTTGCCACTGCGACAGATCCTGCGGCAGCAGGGTACGCAGCTCATCCAGGCTGAAGCCGGCTTGCTGGGCGGTGGTGATCAGGTTGAGCACCATCACGGCCTGTTCCGGGTAACTGCGATAGCCGTTGGCCTGACGCTCCACCAGTTTGAGCAGGCCAATGCTTTCATAGAAACGAATGCGCGAGGCCGCCAGGCCGGTGCGTTGCGCCAGTTCGCCGATCTTCATGCCAATTGCGCCTTTTATGGTGCTGCTCTAGTCATAGGTTGAAGCAGCACTTTAACCTTCGCCTCGGCCTGTGCAACGATTTTTTTGCTCTCAGCCGATCAACAATGCGATGCAGACGACAGCGGCTATGATTGCCTGAACCTCCGAATCGCCAGGCACGATGCGTGAAGCCTTCGATCCTCTTTCTAGTGCTGCTGTGCTCGTTGTCTGGCGCCTTGGCCAGGGCAGGGACCTATCAGATCGTCACGGAAGAATGGGCGCCCTACAACTATGAGGAAAACGGCCACCTCACCGGTATGTCGACGGAGGTCGTGCGGGCCATCATGGCGCTTACCGGGGATGACTTCGAAACCACCCTGTTGCCCACCATGCGCGCCACCTATGCGCTGCAGAATCACCCCGGAACCATCATGTACTCGATGTTCCGCACACCCGAGCGCGAGCCGCTGTACAAATGGGTCGGGCCAATCGTGGAGGAGTCTATCTACCCCTATCAGTTGGCCGGCTCGACTGCGCCGATCACGTCCCTGGAGCAGTTGATGCGCGCGCCGCAGATCACCACGCGCCACGCAGGCCTGGTGCCGAAAACGCTCGATTCACTGGGGTTCAAGAACCTCGACAAGAGTGCGGCCGAGAGTTACCAGCTCTATCGCATGCTCCTGGCCGGGCGTACCGAGGTGATCGTCGGCGATACCGATGCAGGTGTGGCCTACTACAGCCGCCAGTTGGACATCGCCCCGGACACCCTCCGGCGGGTGCCCATCGAGCTTTACCGTTCCTCGTTGTACATCGCCTTCAGCCGCGACTGTGACGATGAGCTGGTCGCGGCCTGGGCCGCTGCCCTGAGTCAGCTGCGCCGTTCGGGTGAGCTGGCGCGCATCCAGCATCGCTACGAACGGCGGGGCGATCAGTGACCGGCTGAAACGCCCTGGTCGATGGCCATGTCGGCACCGGTGATCGAGCGGGCGCCGGGCTGGCAGAGGAAGAACGCCAGCTCGGCCACTTCCTCCGGCTGGATGAAGCGCGCCTGCTCACCTTGCGGATATTTCCCCAGCAACTCGCGGTAGTAGGCTGCCGGGTCGCCATTGCCATAGCGCTCGGCCTGGAACTTGAGCATCGGCGTCTCGATGTCGCCGGGCGAGACGGCGTTGCAGCGCACGCCGTAGGGCGCCAGGTCCAGTGCCAGCGCCTTGGTGAAGAGGGTGAGGCCGCCCTTGCTGGCGCAGTAGGCGGCCGCATTCGGATTACCCTGGCGCCCGGCATCGCTGGAGATATTGACGATGGCGCCGCGCGTTTCACGCAAGTGTGGGATAGCGGCGGCGCAGATGAAGAAGCTGGCCTTGAGGTTGACGTCCAGGACCAGGTCGAAATCCTCCTCGCTGAAGTCTTCCACCGGCCCTTCGCGCCATACCCCGGCCGCGTTGATCACTGCATCGAGCCGTGCGCATGTCCTGACTGCCGCGCTCACCACGGCATTGCAGGCCGCCGCTGTGCGGATGTCCGCCGGCAAACTGCCGGCCACTGCGTGGCGCTGGGCCAGATCGTCCAGGCCGCTGGCGTTGGCATCGGTGGCGAACACCAGCCAGCCACCGGCCAGAAAGCGTGCGACCAGCGCACTGCCCACGCCCCCTGCGGCGCCGGTGATCAGGACGACGGGGCGAACCTCGCTCGTGGCGCTCATGGTGCCTTGTCCTCGATCAGGCAGTTGCCGCCATCCACCACCAGCACTTCACCGGTGATGTAGCTGGCTTCGGGGGAGGCGAGGAAGGCCACGGCTGACGCCACCTCCTCGGGGCGGCCTGCGCGGCCGATCGGTACGTAGGCGGCGGCGCGCTGTTCATGTGGCGTGCTCGAGCCCGTCGCGATCCAGCCCGGCGCCACGGAGTTGACCGTAATGCCCTGGCGGGCCACTTCCAGCGCCAGGCCCATGTTCATTCCCACCATGCCGGCCTTGGCAGCGCTGTAGGCCGCTTCGCCGGGGTGGCCGGCCTTGGTGCCAGTGGTGGAGCTGATATGGATGATGCGCCCGTAGCCGCGCATGCGCATGCCCGGCAGCACGGCGCGGGTGAGCAGGAAGGCCGTGGTCAGGTTGCGCGCGATCGTCAGGTTCCAGTTCTCCAGGCTCATGCTGGACACCTCCTCGAGCTTCTCGGGGCTGCCCTGCATGGTCATGCCGGCGTTGTTCACCAGGATGTCGACGTGCCCCCACAGCCCTTCGGCCCAGATGGCGAACGCCTGCACGCCGGCTTCGTCGGTGAGATCGACTGCCCGGCCCTCGGCCTCGAAGCCCTCGGCACGCAACTCGGCTACACGCTCGGTGATGCGCGCGCTGCTGGCGGTGACGATCAGCTTCGCCCCGGCCGCGCCCAGACGCCTGGCGATGGCCATGCCGATACCCTGTTCGCTACCCGCGCCGCTGACCAGTGCGACCTGATCTTTCCAGTTGTGAGCCATGACGTTGTTCCTCTTGCTGTTGCAGATAAGTGGAACCTAAGTTGGTTTATCTGATAAACAAAGACGATAGTTATCAGAAAAACTGACAACAACCATGGCATTCAACAGCGAAACCCTGCGCGTTTTTCTCGCCGTGCTCGATGCGGGCTCGTTTTCCGCCGCAGCTCGACGGCTGGGGCGCGTGCCTTCGGCCGTGAGCATGGCAATTGCCCAGCTCGAAGCCGAACTGGATCTGGAACTCTTCGACCGCAGCACGCGCAAGGCGCTACCGACCGAGGCAGCGCTGGCGCTGGAGCCCCAGGCGCGCCAGGTGGCCAGCCAGCTCAACCGCCTGGATGCCCAGGCGCTGCAACTGCATCAGGGGCTGGAACGGCGCCTGGTCATCGCCATGGCGCCGGAGCTGCAGACCGGCATGTGGAGCCAGCCACTGATCGGCCTGGCGCAGGAATTTCCCATGCTGGAGATAGAGGTGCGTTCCGCCTCGCAGGCCGAGGCCGTGCGCCTGATACACGAGGGCAGCGCCCATCTGGCGCTGGTGTTCGAGCGTCCCGGCATCGATGAGCGCGAACACTTTCTTGAAGCCGGTAGCCAGTTGCTGGTGGCGGTGGCCGTGCCGGAGTACCTGAAGGAAATGGATGAGCGGAGCATGAGCGATGCACGGCAGATCGTCGTCGCCGCAGGTTCGCCTTCGGCGACGGATCCGCAGGTGATCCTCTCGCACCGGGTGTGGCTCACCGATAGCCACCTGGCCACGCTGAACCTGGTGCAGGCAGGGCTGGGTTGGGCGTACCTGCCGGTGCCCCTGGTCGCTGCGCTGATTGCCTCGGGCAGCTTGCAGGAGGTGCAGTTCGGCAACATGGCCAGCCAGTTGCGGCTCTGGGTCGACATCCTCTGGAACAGCGGCCGGCCGCTTGGTCTGGGGGCTCGGCGCTATCTTGAGCTGATACGGGAGGGGATCAAGGCGCAGCCGCCTCGGAGCTAGAACTGGCCGGCAAGTGATCGTAGCGATACGAACACTTTCCGGGGCGTATGAGGTGTCGCCTGGAGGTCAGATCGTCTGCCCGCCAGATACTTCGATGCGCTGAGCATTGATCCAGCGATTCTGCTCACCGAGCAGGCTGGCGATCATTGGGCCGATATCGTCTGGCACGCCAACGCGACCAAGTGCCGTCATATTTGCGAATACCGTATTCAGATCCGGCATGTCGCGTACGGCACCGCCTAGAAAGTCCGTCTCGATCGCGCCGGGCGCCACGGTATTGACCGCGATACCGCGGCTACCCAGCTCCTTGGCCAGGTAGATGCTCAGCACTTCCACCGCTCCTTTGACTGCCGAGTAGGCCGCAAAGCCCGGGTAGGCGATACGTGTCAGCCCGGAGGAGATATTGACGATACGACCGCCCTCGGCCATGAGCGGCAGCAGCGCCTGGGTGAGGAAGAACACCCCTTTGAAGTGCACGTTCACCAGTGCATCGAACTGCGCCTCGTTGGTTTCGGCAATCGAGGCCATGTCCCCGTGTCCGGCGTTATTGACCAGATGATCGAAGCTGTCGCGCTGCCAGGTGTCGCGTAGCGCCTGGCGCAGGCGCTCCACGAAAGCGGGGAATGTGCTGACATTGCCTGCATCGAGTTGCAGTGCAACAGCCTTTCGCCCCAGCGCCTCGATTTCGGCTGTCACGGCCAGCGCGGCATCGGCCTGACTGTGATACGTGACGACGACATCGTGACCCTGACGAGCGATATTCAGGGCGGTATTACGGCCTAGGCCACGGCTGGAGCCAGTTACGATGGCGATCTTGGTCATGGTAAAAACCTCTGGTTGGTGAAGGGGATTTCATTGTGTGATCCGTGGGGTAACCCCGTCCTTACCGAAACCTCGACGCTTTTTGCCTATTTCTCCAAGGGTGAACAACGTGCCCATTACCAGCCTCAGGAAGCCACGATGAGCAAGACGTTGTTGGCGGTCGTTCGCGACTATCTGGATCAACATGCCGATCCCGATGGGCTTGCCCAAACTCCCATTCCAGGCTTGACCATCATCCGCACGCAGCAGCCCAGTGGGCTGGACTACGCGATCACCCGGCCTCTTGCCTGCCTTGTGCTACAGGGCGGCAAGCAGGTCATGACGGGCGCACGCACGTTCACTTTCAGAGCGGGTGACTCCTTGTTGATCAGCGCCGATGTACCGACGGTCAGTCAGATCATCGAAGCGAGTCCCGCAGAGCCTTACATCTCGCTGGTGATCGATCTGAATCCAGCCTTGCTGACCGAGTTGATGGAGCAAATGAAGTCAGCTCCGATTGCGGACGAGGCACCGATCAGGATCGAGCCTACCGACAGCGAGGTGGCCGAGGCTGCGCTGCGCCTGATGCGCTTGCTGGATCGACCGGCTTCGGCAGCGGTGTTGCATGCTTCGCTGGTGCGTGAGCTGCACTACTGGTTGTTGGCTGGGCGTCACGGCTCGGCAATCAGCCGTCTGGGCTGGCCGGACGGCCATGCGCAACGGATCGCGCGGGCGGTGAAGGTGCTGCGCACCGAGTTCAACCGATCCCTGCCAGTGGAATATCTGGCTTCTGTGGCCGGCATGAGCACCTCGTCTTTCCATCAGCACTTTCGTAACCAGACGTCGCTGACGCCGTTGCAATTTCAAAAGCAGCTGCGTTTGATCGAAGCGCGTCGGCTGATGCTGGGGGAGGGGGTAACTGCCAGCAGTGCGGCATTCGCCGTTGGGTACGAAAGCGTCTCGCAGTTCAGTCGAGAATACCGCCGCCTGTTTGGCCTGCCCCCGGCCAGGGATGCGAGTGTCGCGTGTTAATCACTCGGTTACGCCCCGCCGGTCAACGAGTCGCTACCGTCCATGGGTTCGAAGCGCTCGCTGGCATCCATGCGAATGCCCCGCAGGTTCCGCGTCTGCAGGTGTGACTCGTACAGCGCCTCGGCGAAATAACTGATCAGGATCGAACGGCGACGTCGGCCGGTTAGGTTTCGGCTACCGGCGTGTACCAGGTCGACGTCGAATACCAGGATGTCGCCCGCGGCACCGGCAAGTTGCACGGAGCGCGACTCGTCGTTGAAGTCGAATGGTGGCTCGCCCGGTTGTGGGCGGTGGCTGCCGGGGACGATGCGGGTGGCGCCATTGTCCGGGCCGTAGTCGTCGAAGTAGACCATGACGTTGGCGATATCGCCTGGGCGCTGCATCGAGAGATCACGGTGCAGTTGCTGGTGGCCGCCATCTGCCAGGGGTTCACGGCCTTCCACCTGGGCGAGGAAGAAACGCTCGCCGATCAGTTCACCGACCACCGCCAGCAGCTGAGGCAAGCGGCACACGGCTTGAATCCTGGGCTCATGATCAAGCAGCGCGTGGCGCCAACCGGGGCCGCGCGGCACGGGCCATTGCTCCGAGGCTTTGACGCCGGCATCGAATGCGCAACGCAGCTCATCCAGCCAGCCCGAAGGAACCGCCTGGCGCAGCAGGGCGTAGCCTTCTCGATGAAGTTGTTGGGGCACTGTCGAGGTCCTTGTCATCCATTCATCCTGACGGCAGCAGCGGTCAATCCACTCATTAAGGTCGCGGCTCTCGGCCAGAAAATTCAACCGCAGGCCCTGGCCAAGACTGCATACAATGGGCGCCTGATCATTCCGGGCCATGAACATGGCTGCAGCCAACGAGGAATTCGCCCCCATGGCCTCTCCAGACAAACAGAAGAAGCGCGCCCAGCGGGCCAAGACCAGGGCCAAGCAGAACCGCATGGGCAAGCCCAAGCCACAGGCCAACGTCGTCCACCCGATTCTGGCCAATCCCTTTATCAACGAACCCTTCGATGATGTCGAGATCGACCTCGCCACCTTCGATTTCAAGGACATCGAGGAAAACGGCTTCGACCCCGCGCATTTCGACGACCTGTTCCAGGCCATGAAGGCCGGCGAAGGCATCAGCCTGCTCGCCCTGTGCCTGGTATTCCTGCAATACCCGGTGCTGGAACTGGTGGTCGCAGAAGAATCGCAGGAGGCCGCGACCGATTTCATGATGGGCCTGCTGATCGTCTATCGCGCCATCTTCCATGACGAGGACGAAGAGACCGCGCTGGCCTGGATCGGCAGCGAAGCCTTCCAGAGCGCCTACAACGAAGCCTCGGAGATCCTGCAGAAAAAGAACGTCCGCGCCTGACGATCACGGATCAACCTTTCAGCGCCGCCTCGATCGTCGCGATGTCGATCTTGCTCATGGTCATCATCGCCTCGAAGGCACGCTTGGCTGCCGCGCGGTCAGGGCTGGCGATGGCGGCGCTGAGGATGCGCGGGGTGATCTGCCAGGAGATGTCCCCATTTGCCAGCGCGTAGATGTGGGACAGACCACGATTAGTTACGCTTCTGCTTGATCATTCAAGCCATAACCGTGGTCTGTTCGCTATTGTCTCATCAATGAGAATGGATACGTGCTTGTGCCTAGCGCGTTAGCACAAGGTCTCGCTCATCACGGTTTCCTAAAGCCACTGTACACTCGCGCTCTATGAAGGAGGGAAAGGGGCTCATTTATTTACTGGGCCACCGTCCGCTCTTGGCCGATTGCTGCCCCTCGGAGTAGCGTGCGAGAGGCTATGATGGACGTCTCGGAAGCTTATTATGACGAACAGCAAAAAGGCGCAACACTGCACGATCTGTGCATGCCTACTCGATAATCTGGAAGATCCGCTATCGGCTAATACCGGCGGGGATTGCTGGAGATGCATAGGCGCTATCGAGGCGGAAATGGGATGCGCAGAGTCACTCGAATATGTACGCCAAGAATACGAGGCGGGACTTCGGCCTGGCTGGATCGATCCGTTCAAGCCATGATTCGAAAGCTGCATTTACGACTGCTTCGGGTAGGTTTCTACCATTCCTCTGAGGCTGCCGTCGGCCCAGAGAAGACGCCCATACCTAGAAAAAGTAGCCTCTACAGACTCCAGGGATCCGAGAAGTGGGATGAGTAACCTGCTATCCATTACAAGTCATAAATCTAAGTACAGCTCCGGCTTCTACTCTACCTTTACCATTGACGGTATACCTCTGGAGGTCTGGTTACCTCGTCATAATCGAGAGGCTGAATTACACCTCGTAGCTGCTCATTCAGGCTTGCATAGCGATGACGACACCTATTTGGTCTGGGATCGGATCTACTCCACCGCGCCGGGCTGGAAGACCTTGGTTCCCCTGCTCGTATGCTCTGATGACTTGGACCTAACCTGTACCGTCATTGTCGCTGAACAGCATGCTGATGAGCACAATGTCCACTGGCGTCGATTTGGCTTGATGAAGGATTTAGTCACTCTGCAATCTCCTGCTGTCGATTGGTACGACTCAATACCGGGTCTGACTTTCGAGCGTCTCCAGTTCCAGAGCGTACTGGACACGTTCCGAAAACAAGAGAACATCAAGATGTACTGGGATTAGGGGCGAAAGCTGGGGGGCGGCTATCGGCCAAGAGCGGACATTCAGCCAATAAATAAATCTTTCCCATTTTCCTCTTCAGGCTTGTGCTGGCCTGTTTGTCGTTACGGCTGAGGCTCTCTCACCCAGAACACCGGGTACTGATCGAACGGGTACTGCTTGCCGTCGTAGCGGACAGTGGTACTGACCTTGCGTAGCACGGGCTCCTGCCGACTCTCGCGGACATGAGCAGTTACCAGCAGGTCGGCGTAACCATGGGCTTGCTTCGGCCCAAGGCCCAGCGTCAGCTCGGCTCGCTCTGACTGGAAGTCACTGTCCATCACACAGGACGTACCCCTTACCGTCGTCCATGAGTACAGATAGGTGGCAAACACCGACCTCAGCCGAGGCCCTTCCGGCACCATCAGCGTCAGTAGATCGTTAAAGCCGGCATCCGGACAGCTTGCCCCGCGCGCGACACTGCGTACCACCACGCCGAGCACGCGAACGCCGGGCGCCAGGTGATAGCGCGCGGCCACTCATCAATGCGCCGCGGTCTTGGCCAGCTCAGCTCACCCAGCGCTGCCGCGCCCAGCCACTCAAGCCATCGACCATCAGCACCAGCAGCAACATGGCCAGGATTACCGTGGCCGCCTGGGCTTCCTGAAACAGGCTGAGGCTCATGTAGAGCATCTGCCCCAGGCCGCCGGCGCCGACGAAGCCGAGCACGCTGGCCATGCGGATGTTGTTCTCCCAGCGGTAGAGCGTGTAAGCCACCAGTTGCGGCCAGACGCCGGGCAGGGTGCCGTAGCAGAAGGCGGCCACGCGTCCGCCGCCGTTTTCGCGGATGGCATCGGCGGGCTCGCGCGGGGTGTTTTCCAGCGCTTCGGCGAACAGGCGGCCGAGCACGCCCGCCGTGTGCAGGGCCAGGGCCAGGGTGCCGGCGTTGGGGCCGAGGCCGGCGGCCAGCACCATGAGCGCGGCCCACACCAGTTCGGGGATGGCGCGCAGGGCATTGAGCAGCAGGCGTGTGGCGTGCAGGGCGACGCCGCCGAAACGGCCGGCGGCCGGCAAGGCCAGAGCCAGGCCGAGCAGGGCAGCGAGCAGGGTGCCGAGGGCGGACATCGCCAGGGTTTCCAGCGCGCCCCGGCCAATGGCCTGCAGGTGCGTGGCGGAGAAGTCCGGCCGCAGGAAACCGCTGGCGTACTGGCCCATCTGCGCCAGGCTGTCGCCGGCGACCAGGGCGGCGAGGTCGATGCCCAGGTAGAGGAACGAGGCGATCACCGCGCCGAGGATGGCGGCGAGCAGAATCAGGTTGCCGGCTCTCATGTCAGCCTCGCACGCAGCAGGCGGCTGAACTGGTCGGCCAGCAGCACCAATAGCAGGAAGGTGAGCAGCATGCTGGCCACTTCGCCGCCAGAGAACATGCGCAGTGACAGGTCGATCTGCTGGCCCAGGCCACCGGCGCCGACGAAGCCCATTACCACCGAAGCGCGAATGGCGCACTCCCAGCGGTAGACGGTGTAGGACAGCATCTCGCCGGCGGCATTGGGTAGCACGCCGTAAGCGAAGGCGCTCAGGCGGCTGCTGCCGGCACCCAGCAGTGCGCGTGCCGGGCGGGCGTCCACCGACTCGAAGATTTCCGCATAGACCTTGCCGAGCATGCCGGCGTAGGTGATGGCGATGGCCAGCACCCCGGCGGTGGGGCCGAGGCCAACGGCGCGCACGAACAGCAGTGCCCAGACGATCTCCGGCACGCTGCGCAGGAAGATCAGCAGGCCGCGCACCGGCCAGCGCGCCAGGTTCGCCCACCAGGCCGGGCGGCCGCCACGGTGTACGGCCGACAACGACAGCGCACGGCTGGCCAGCAGTGCGGCGGGAATGGCGATCAGCAGCGCCAGGCTCATGCCGGCGGTGGCGATGGCCAGGGTTTCCAGGGTGGCGCGGCCGAGCAGGGCGAGGAACTCGGCATCGTGCGCAGGAGGCCAGAAACCAGCGAGGAAATTGCCCATGGCGCGGCTGTTGTCGCCATCGACCAGCACGCTCAGGTCCAGCTCGCTCAGGTGGATGCCCGGCCACAACAACAGCAGTGCCAGCGCGGTGATCAGCAGACGCGGCAGGGCAGCGGGGTCGCGTGGAGCGGTGCTCAGCATCGTGGGATATGCGCCGGTTGCGCCTGCACGGAAGGGCTGGGTGCGGCCTGCAACTGCTCGTTGGCGTACAGCGCCTGCAGTTGCGCGGGCTGCACCTCAGCTGCCGGCAGGTCGAAAGCGATGCGCCCGTCGCGAATGCCGACCACCCGGGGGAAATGCGCCAGTGCCAGGTCGACGGCGTGCAGGCTGGCCAGCAGGGTCATGCCACGCTCGGCGGCCTCGCGGTTGAGCACGGCCAGGGTATGGCCGGCCAGCACCGGGTCCATGGCCGAGACCGGCTCGTCGGCGAGGATCAGCTCGGGCGCCTGATACAGCACGCGGGCGATGCCGACGCGCTGCAGCTGGCCACCGGAGAGCTGGTCGCAGCGCTGGTAGAGTTGTTCGCTGATGTCCAGGCGTGCCAGAGCAGCCTGGGCGCCGCTGGCATCCAGCGGATGCAGCAGGTTGATCAGGCCCTTGGCCAGCGACCACTGACCAAGTTTGCCGGCCAGCACGGCGGTGACCACGCGCTGGCGCGGTGGCAGCGGCGGAGACTGGTGGATCAGGCCGATACGCGCGCGCAGCCGTTGGCGCTGGCGGGCAGCCAGGCGCCAGGGGTTGCTCTGCAACAGTTCGATCTCGCCGTGCGTGGGTTGCAGGCTGGTGGCCAGCAGGCGCAGCAGGGTGGTCTTGCCGGCGCCGGAGGGGCCGATGATGGCGACCCGTTCGCCGGGGCTTACCCGCAGATCGATGTTGTCGAGCGCGACCTTGCCGTTGGCGTGGGCCAGGCCCACGCCACGCAGGGCGATGCTCACTTCAACAGGCCGGCAGCGCGAGCGGCTTCCTCGATGCCTGCGTAGTTCTCAGGCTTGGTTTCGATGAAGCGGCTGGCGGCCTGCAGGTCGAGAATCGCCTTCTGCTCCGGCTTGGCCGGGTCGAGGGCGAGGAAGGCCGTCTTGATCTTCTCCTGCAGCGCCGGGTCGAGGTTGCCGCGTACCGTCCAGTTGTAGTCGTAGTAGGTGGGGGTGGTGGCGAAGACCTTGACCTTGTCGGTGTCGACCTTCTTGGCGTCCACCAGCTTCTGCCACACCGAGGCGTTGAGCACGCCGGCGTCGGCCTTGCCGGCCTGGACCCAGGCTGCAGTGGCGTCGTGCGCACCGGAGTAAGCCACGCGGCTGAAGAAGTCTTCCGGCTTGATGCCGTCCTGCAGCATGAAGTAGCGCGGCATCAGGCTGCCGGAGGTGGAGGACACAGAGCCGAAGGCGAAGGTCTTGCCCTTGAGATCCTGCAGGGATTTGACCGCCGGATCGGCAGTGATGAACTTGCTGGTGAACTCGGCATCCTGCTCGCGCTGTACCAGCGGCACGGCGTTGCCGGTCTTCAGGCGCGCCTGGACGAAGGTGAAGCCGCCCAGCCAGGCCATGTCGATACGGTCGGCGGCCAGCGCCTCGACCACGGCGGCGTAGTCGGCCACCGGCACGAACTCCACCTTCATGCCCAGCTCCTGTTCCAGGTAGGCGCCCAGCGGTTTGAACTTGCGCAGCAGCTCGGTGGGAGCCTCGTCAGGGATGGCCGAAACCTTGAGAACGTCGGCGGCGACAACGGAAAAGGACAGGGTCAAGCCGGCGGCCAGGGCCAGGATATGTTTGAACATGAAGATTCTCCGGTTCAATGGCGGAAAAGGTTCGCAGTGGCGCAGGTGCGCCTGCTGAGGGTAGTCGAGACGCGGGCGATTATAGGGGCGAGCTGGTTAAAGAACAGCTTTGCTAGAATCCGCGCCTTGTTTCTGATTTGCCGAGAGCGATGCCATGAGCGAGCCGATCCGATTGACCCAGTACAGCCACGGTGCAGGTTGTGGCTGCAAGATTTCTCCCAAGGTGCTGGACGTGATCCTGGCGGGTAGCGGCGCGCAGAACCTCGATCCACGGCTGTGGGTCGGCAATGCCTCGCGCGACGACGCTGCGGTCTATGCGCTCGATGAAGAGCGCGGCGTGGTTTCTACGACTGATTTCTTCATGCCCATCGTCGATGACCCCTTCGACTTCGGCCGCATCGCCGCCACCAACGCCATCAGCGACATCTACGCCATGGGCGGCGAGCCGCTGATGGCCATCGCCATTCTCGGCTGGCCGGTCAACGTGCTTGCACCGGAGGTCGCCCGCGAGGTGATCCGTGGCGGCCGCGCGGTGTGCGATGCCGCGGGCATACCGCTGGCCGGTGGACACTCGATCGATGCACCGGAGCCGATCTTTGGCCTGGCCGTGACCGGCGTGGTGGATAAGCGACACATGAAGCGCAACGACACTGCCACGGTCGGCTGCAAGCTGTACCTGACCAAACCGCTGGGCATCGGCATCCTCACTACCGCCGAGAAGAAGGCCAAGCTGCGCGAGCAGGACGTCGGGCTGGCACGAGACTGGATGTGCACCCTGAACAAACCGGGCAGCCGCTTCGGCAAGCTCGCCGGTGTGCAGGCGATGACCGACGTGACCGGGTTTGGCTTGCTCGGCCATCTGGTGGAGATGGCCGAGGGCGCCGGGCTGACCGCGCAACTGGACTACGCGACCGTGCCATGCCTGCCGGGTGTCGAGCACTACCTGGCCGAGGGCTGCGTGCCGGGCGGTACGCTGCGCAATTTCGACAGCTATGGCGAGAAGATTGCGCCGATCAGCGAGGCGCAGCGCAACCTGCTGTGTGATCCACAGACCAGCGGCGGCTTGCTGGTGGCGGTAGCCGCCGAAGGCGAGGCAGAGTTTTTGGCCGTGGCGGCCGAGCTGGGCCTGAATCTTGCGCCCATCGGCCAGATGATCGAGCGACAGCGTTACGCGGTAGAGGTGGCCTGATGCGTGACAACACTGCCGACTATCGCGAACTTTTTCTCAACGACGTGCCGATGATGGATATGCGCGCCCCGGTGGAATTTACCAAGGGCGCCTTTCTCAATAGCACCAGCCTGCCGCTGATGACCGACATCGAGCGGCAGAAGGTCGGCACCTGCTACAAGCAGAAGGGCCAGCAGGCCGCCATCGAACTGGGCCATCAGCTGGTTTCCGGCAAGGTCAAGGCGCAACGCGTCGAGGCCTGGGCGGCCTTCGCCAATGCCCATCCCGATGGCTACCTGTACTGTTTTCGCGGCGGCCTGCGTTCGCAGATCGTCCAGCAGTGGCTGAAGGATGCCGGCATCGACTACCCCCGGGTGATTGGCGGCTACAAGGCGATGCGTACCTTCCTCATCGAAACCCTCGAGCAGGCGGTGGCCGAGTGCGATTTCGTCATCGTCGGCGGCATGACCGGCACCGGCAAGACCGAAGTGGTGGCGCGCCTGGCCAACAGCATCGACCTGGAAGGGCACGCCAATCATCGGGGGTCGAGCTTCGGCAAGCGCGCCACCAGTCAGCCCTCGCAGATCGATTTCGAGAACCGCCTGGCGGTGGACTTACTCAAGCGCCGCGCCCGCGGCCAGCAGCAGTTCGTACTGGAGGATGAGAGCCGCCTGATTGGCACCTGCTCGTTGCCCTTGCCGCTGCACCTGGGGATGCAGCAGTACCCGATGGTCTGGCTCGAAGACAGCTTCGAGGGGCGCGTGGAGCGTATCCTCGGTGATTACGTGATCGACCTGGCGGCCGAGTTTCTTGCCGTGCATGGTCAGGAGCAGGGCTTCGAGCGCTTCGCCGGACGCCTGCTGCAGAGTCTGGACAACATCCAGCGGCGCCTGGGCGGCGAGCGTCATGCACGCCTGCGCGGCCTGATGCAGGAAGCGCTGGACGTGCAGCGCAGCACCGGCTTGGTGGAACTGCATCGGGGCTGGATCGAAGGTCTGCTGCGCGAGTATTACGACCCGATGTACGCCTACCAGCGCGACAGCAAGGCTTCGCGAGTGGAGTTCAGTGGCGATGCCGAGGCGCTCGTCGCCTATCTGACCGAGCGCTCATCGAGCCGCTGAAGCGGTACGCCGATTACCTTCAACCGCGTTTTGACAACGGAGTTTGAGATGAGCACTTCACTGCCCGCCCTGGCCTTCGCTGGCATCGGCCTGATGGGGCTGCCGATGACCCGCCGCCTGCTCGCTGCCGGTTACCCGCTGACCCTCTGGAACCGCACGCCGGATAAATGCGCACCGTTGCTGGAGCAGGGCGCGCACCGGGTGGAGAACCCCGCCGAGCTGTGTCGCGATGCCAATGTGGTGATGCTCTGCCTGGCCAATACCGAAGTGGTGCGTGAGGTAGTGTTCGGCCCGGGCGGGATCGTCGAAGGCGCACGGCCGGGGCAACTGTTGGTGGACTTCTCCAGCCTGGAGCCGGCTGCCACGCGTGAGATGGCCGCTGAGCTGGAAGCGCGCAGCGGCATGCGCTGGGTGGATGCGCCGGTATCCGGAGGTACGCCGGGGGCCGAGGCCGGTACGCTGGCGATCATGGCCGGTGGTCGTGAAGAAGATGTGGAGCGCGTGCGCCCGATTCTCGCGCACCTGGGCCAGCGCCTGACGCGCATGGGCGAGGTGGGTGCGGGGCAGGTGACCAAGGTGTGCAACCAGATGATCGTTGCCTGCAACGCCCTGGTGATCGCCGAAGTGGTGGCGCTGGCCGAGCTCGCCGGGGTCGATGCCAGCCTGATCGCCCCGGCACTGGCCGGTGGTTTCGCCGATTCCAAGCCGCTGCAGATTCTGGCGCCACAGATGGCGGCCAGTCAGTTCGAGCCGATCAAATGGCATGTGCGCACACTGCTCAAGGACCTCGATACGGCGGTGAAGCTGTCGCATCAGCAGGGCAGCGCCACGCCCATGAGCGGGCTGGCTGCGCAGTTGATGCGTCTGCACGGCAGCCAGGGCAACCTGCAGCGCGACCCGGCCACGCTGGTGGAAATGCTGCGGGAGCAATGCCCATGAAGATTGCCGCCAATCTGTCCATGTTGTTCACCGAGTTGCCCCTGCGCGAGCGCGTGCTGGCGGCGATGAGCGCGGGTTTCGATGGCGTGGAAATTCAGTTCCCTTACGAGTTGCCGGCGCTCGCCCTGAAGGAAGTGCTGGAGTTGACCGCGCTGCCGCTGGTGTTGATCAACGTACCGGCGGGCGATCTGATGACCGGCGGCCCCGGCCTGGCCAGCGTGCCGGCACGACAGGCTGCGTTCGACGCTGCATTGCAGGAGGCGCTGACCTACGCCGCCATGGTCCGCCCGGCGTGCGTCAACGTGCTGCCCGGCCGCCTGGCCGAAGGCGTGAGCCGCGAGCAGGCGCTGGATTGTCTGGCCGCCAACCTGCGCAAGAGTGCCGAAGCCTTCGCCACGTTGGGCATTGGTGTGCTGGTGGAGGCGATCAACCCCATCGACATGCCGGGTTTCCTGATCAATACGCCACAGGATCTGGATGCGCTGCTGCGCGCCGTGGATCACCCGAATCTGGCCGCGCAGTACGACCTCTACCATATGGCGCGCCAGGGGCTGGATGTGGCGGCCGGCATGCGCCTGCTGGCCGGGCGCATCGGCCATGTGCAGTTCGCCGATGTGCCGGGGCGTGGTGCGCCGGGTACGGGGGAACTGGCGTTCCCGGCGCTGCTCGGCGCGTTGCGTGACAGCGGTTACAGCGGCTGGCTGGGCGCCGAGTACAAGCCAGGTGAGATGGGCACGCAGGCGAGTCTGGGCTGGTTGCAGGCGTTCAGGGCTTGAGTGCGAGGTGCCTGGGTCGCGGCTGAAGCCGCTCCTACAGAGCAGCATGGCTGCTGTGGGAGGCGCTTCAGCGGCGAGGCGAAGGCTCAGAACCTGGCCGCCACCCGTTCCAGCGGCCGGTAATGCGGAGGGAAGCGGGCCAGGATTTCTTCCAGCGGTACCGGCTTGCTGAACAGATAGCCCTGGACTTGATCACAGTCGCGCTGCTGCAGAAAGGCCAGCTGCTCGACCGTTTCCACGCCTTCGGCGACGACCTTCAGATGCAGGGCATGGGCCATGGCGATGATGGCGTGGACGATCTCGCGGTCCTGGCTGGAGTGGGCCACGTCCTGGATAAAGGAGCGGTCGACCTTCAGCGTGTCCAGCGGTAAGCGGCGCAGGTAGGCGAGCGAGGAATAGCCGGTGCCAAAGTCATCGATGGACAGGCTGACGCCCAGCGCGCGGATATTCTCCAGCAGGCCGATGGCGCGGTTGATATTGCTCAGCAGCGCGCTTTCGGTCACCTCCAGCTCCAGGCAATGAGCGGGGCAACGGGTCGAGTTCAACAGCTGTTCGATACGCCCGGGCAACTGGTCGTTGGCCAGGTTCAGCGCCGAGCAGTTGACCGCGATCTTCAACCCCGGGTAGCCCATGTGATCCAGTCTGTTGAGGTCGAGGCAGGCACGGCGCAGCACCCAGTTGTCGAGCAGGTCGATGAAACCGTTGGCTTCGGCGATGGCGATGAAGCGTTCGGGGGTGAGCAGGCCATGCTGCGGATGAGACCAGCGCACCAGAGCCTCGAGCTTGCTCAGGGCACCGCTGCGCAGATCGATGATCGGCTGGTAGTAGAGGATCAGGCCATTGTCCTGCTGCAGGGCCTGGCGCAAGTCTTCTTCCAGCTGCAGCTCGAGCGAGGCTTTCTGCTTCAGGTGCGGGTTGAAGAAATGCACCACGTTGCGCCCGCTGCCCTTGGACTGGTACAGCGCCAGATCGGCGTGCTTGAGCAGTTCGTCGGCGCTGTTGCCGTCCTGCGGAAACAGGCTGATGCCGACGCTGGTGGTCATCACGATCTTGCGGCCGGCCAGGCCAATCGGCTCCTTCATGTGCTCCAGCATGCGTGCGGCCAGGGCGCGCGGGTCGGCATTGACGTCGAGGCTGGCGACCACGCAGAACTCGTCGCCCCCGAAGCGCGCGATGATGTCGCGTTCGCGCAGTGCGCTGCGGATGCGCTGCGCCACCACGCGCAGCAACTCGTCGCCGGCATCGTGGCCGAGGCTGTCGTTGATGCGCTTGAAGTGATCGATATCGAGAAACATCACCGCCAGGCTGCGGCCGGTGATCGCGTGTTCCTCCAGGGCGGCGGCGAATACCCGGTTGAAGCCGCGGCGGTTGAGCAGCTCGGTCAGTGGGTCGAAATGCGCCACTTGTTCCAGCGACGCCTTGGCTTGATCGAGCTGCACCAGCAACGTGTTGACCCGCTGCAGGTCGCGCTCCTGGTCGTCCAGTTTGCGTCCGATCCAGGCCGCCGCCAGGCTCAGGCTGAGAATCAGCAAGGTGATGGAAGCGACGATCAGCACCAGTTGCACGCTGTTGTCGGCGCTACGCAGCTGCAGCGGCGTCCCTGGCGCCACCATCAGGTGGAGCGCAGCCATGCCGGTGTAGTGCATCGAGGCGATGGCAGCGCCCATCACCAGCGCCGCGGAATATTTCATCCAGCGCTGGCGCTGCAGTGATCCGTGGCGCACGTAGCGATTGAGCAGCAGGGCGGCGAAGCTGGCGCTGATGGCGATGACGATGGACAGGGTGAACAGGCCGCCGTGGTAGTAGGCCTGGGCATCGGAGCGGATCGCCGCCATGCCGCTGTAATGCATGGCGCTGATGCCCAGGCCGATGATGATCGCCGCCAGTAGCTGGCGGCTCAGGCCGGGACGCGGCATGGCCATGTAGTAAAGGGCGAGCAGGGCGGCTGCCAGGGCCACCAGTAACGACAGCACTGTGGTGGCGAGGTCGTAACGGATGGCGACCGGCGCCTGGAATGCCAGCATGCCGATGAAGTGCATGGACCAGATGGCGCCGGCCAGACACAAGCCCCCGAGCAGGCCCCAGACCAGGCGCATGCCGCGTCTTTGCACCTGATCGAGGTGTCTGGCGATGGTCAGGGTACTGAGGCTGCCGACGCTGGCGAGGGCGTATGACAGCGCCACGAGCCAGGGGTCGTGTTCGCAATTGAGCAGCATCTGGCCGTGCTCGGGCAGGTCTGCGAGAAAGCGGATCGATAGTCCGTCCATAGTCACCCCGCTTGGTGGCAGCTGGCGTGCTCTGTTCAGTCAAGCACAGGCACTTTTGTTCCACCTATTTTCCGTAGTCGTTGAGTGAGATCACCCGAGTCTTGCCGATGCGATGGCGGTAGATCTCGCGCAGGTACTTGATCGCCTGCTTGACGCTTTCGCGCGACAGGCGGATGTCGTTGATCGAGACGAACTTCTCGGCGTCGTGAATCAGCTCGCGGTACTTCTTCTCATACATGGGTTTGATCGCGTACCAATTGGTATCGAGGATCTTCGCCGGGTCTTCGTACTCGTTGAGCATGGCGTCGAGTTGCGCCTCGTTGAACCGCTCGGAGACGATGAAGTCGAGCATGGCGTCGTCCAGGCTGTCGTCGAAACGGTACTGGTCACGCGCGAAGCAACGCTTGATGTAGGCGACGATCAGGGTCAGGAAGTCGTCCGACAGGCACGGGCTCTTGACGATCAGCGTAGTCAGCGACAGGTTCGCCGAGGCGCCGATCACCAGTGCATAGCGCTTGAGCGTGGTGTTGGGGAAGAGGTTGTTGAGGTGGGTCTTGAGGCGGTTCAGGTCCATGTAGGACAGCTTGTAGTCCTTGGGCAGCGAGACGATCGACACCACCGAGGAGCAGTTCTTGAAGAAGTGCAGGTCGCTCAGCTGGGAGGCGTCGTAGCCGCTGGCCTTGTACTGCTCCAGCGCCTGGCGATAGCGCTTGGATTCGATCGGCAGCAGGCTGATGCCTTCGATGGCCTGGGTCACCTTGTTGAAATGCGGCAGGTCGATGGAGCGGAAGAACAGATCGTCGATGTTCAGTCGTGGCGGGTGCTGCTCCTTGTCCAGCACGCGGAATTTTTCCGACAGTTGGGCCGCCTGCTCGGGCACCACGGATTCGGCGTAGGCCACGGCCACCGGGCCGGCCAGGCTCATGAACAGGTCGTTGGCATCCAGGCGGATGGTCTCGCCGATGTCGATGCCGGCGCGGCGGAAGTAGTTCTGGTCGTAGTCGCTGGTTACCGCCTGGGCGGTGAGGATGTTGAAGATCTGCTGCGAGATGTACTGGTTGGCGTGGCGCTCCATGGCGGTCACGTCGATGTTGTGGATGCTGCCGTCACCGCTTTCCTCGGCGTAGCGCATGATGTCGTTGGAAATCAGCATCATGGCGTTCCACGGGCGGATACGGCGCATCACGCTTTCGGCGCTGCTTTGCTCGTTGTCGAAGTTGTAGGAGAAGTCCCATTCCTCGGCCAGGTACTTGCACAGCAGGCGCCCGGCGTTGATGTGCAGGGCCTCGGACATCTCGCTGCGCTGGTCGGAGATGTTCGGCAGGATGCAGATGCCGCTGGTGAAGATCGGCTCGAAGACGAAGCCACGATCACGTTCGGCGTCGTCTTCCTCCGGCGCCTTGCTGTCGAAGGTCTTGCTCATGTAGGCGAACTGCTGCGCCAGGCCGAACTCCGAGGCCATGCCCGAGCCTGTGCCACCGCCAGCGCTGAAGATATAGAAGTACAGCCGCGACTGGTTGGCCTTGATGCCACATGAGTCGATCAGGTAGCTGTGGATGAATTTCCAGTCTTCGTTGGAGAACCGCTGGGTGTCCTTGTTGAGGATGATCTTGGCCAGGTACTGGCCGAGGATCGGCGCGTTGCCGGCGCCACCGGCGTGCACCTCGGACAGGTCCATGATCTTCATCTTGCTGTAGTCGTCGAGAAAGCCGCTGATCTCGCCCTTGCGCGAAAAACGGATACGCCCGGCGATGTCCTTGTCCAGGTCGCCCAGCATCACCAGCGGCTCAATCAGAAACACTGGCTTGCTGCTCTTGCTCGGCGCGCGCAGCAGGTTGCTGCGAATCCAGCGGCTGGGACGCGAGGCCTGCTCGATGGTGGCGCTGGCTTCGCTGTGAAACTCTTCCAGATAGAACTGCCGAGCGTTGTAGACCAAGGAAGCGACATCCAGGGCGATGTTCGAGCCGCAGCGGCCAAGGCCGATCAGGCATACCGAGGGAAATTGCTGGATACGGCTCGACTCGCCCTCGTCGAGCGGTTCGCCCAGCGGGAAGACCATGTTGCGCAGGCCATCGAGGTTATCGAGGATGCGCTCGATATCGCGCTCGGTGAAATACAGATACTGCTCACCGGTTTCGCTCAACGCCGGCAGCGCGGGCGGCGCCAGTAGGTTGTCGGCGATATCCGCCAGGGTGGCTTCCTTGGTGGGGGGTACGGCGTCTTTTTTTGTTTTCATCAGTGACAATCCGGCGAGTCCGTGGGGTATTGGCCATTGGCCATGAATTGACCAGTCCCATTGGTTCTAGCACGGAAAAAAGCACTTTGCGTTCTTCGGTCTAATATTGACGCCGGTTTGCCGTCACCTCATCGGTCTGCATCAATCAAACCAATGGTCGCAGCGCGTCATTCCGCGCTCGGTAGGCGCCACCGCAGTAAGCCGCACGCGGACAAAAAAAGGAGGGCTTGTCGTGCAGCCTACCCAGCAAGCCGCGAATGCCTGGGCATTCTCTTCCTGCTTGTTCTGGCCAAGCTGTTCAACTTCTTCGACCGCAGCATTGCGGCGAGCATCACCGAGGCGATTAGCCGGAGGTGGAGCCTGAGCGACCTGTAGCCCGGTCTGATCGGTGCGGCCGTCACCATCGGCCATGGCCTGGCCGGCGCACCCTGGGCAGTGTGAAGCCGTAGGGTGCGTCGCTTTTTACATCCACCAGAGCGGTGGATCGGTAAAGCGTGACCGCCCCTACGGCGCTCGGTTGGTGCGCTCAGGGCACCAGCAGGATCTTGCCGTCACGTTCGCCGCTGGCGGCGGCTGCTACGGCGTCCTTGATGTGTTCCAGGTCATAGGTAGCAGCGACGCGGGTCTTCAGCTTGCCACTGGCGATCAGTTGCACCAGCTCGCCGAACACCTTCATCTGCTGCGCCGGGCTGGCTTGCTGGAACCACTTGGCCAGCCAGAAACCGCGCAGGGTCACGTCACGGAACACGAACGAGGAGGGCGAAACCTGGCAGGACTGGCCGCTCATCATGCCGTAGTTGACCAGCACGCCGCCGTTGGCCAGGGCTGCTGCCAGGTTGTCGGTGCTGACGCCGCCGACCGCATCGATGCCCAGACGAACTTCGGCGCCGCCAGTGGCTGCGCGCACACGCTTGGCCAGGTCCGGGCCGTCGACCAGCACCAGGTCACCGCCTTCGGCCTCGACGCCCGCGATGGCCGAATCACGGCGTACCACGTTGATGGTCTTGAAACCGCGCAGCTTGGCGAGCTGGATCAGGTAGCTGCCGACCCCAGAGTTGGCGGCGTTCTGGATCACCCAGTCGCCCGGCTTGAGGTCGACGAACTCGCTGAGCAGCAGCGAGGCGGTGGGTGGGTTGACGGTGAGCATGGCCAGCTGCAGCGGGTCGGCGTCCGGCAGCGGGATGAGTTTCTCCGCCGGGGCATTCAGAGCCGTGACCCAGGTACCGCAGCCGACCGGCAGTAGCACGGTCTGGCCGACCTTGAAGTTGCTCACGCCTTCACCGAGCGCCTCGACCTTGCCCACACCTTCGTTGCCGCCCACGGCGGGCAGCGGCGGCAGCATGCCGTAGGCGCCGGTCAGGGTCAGCACGTCGGACGGGTTGATCGGCGCAGCCAGTACCTTGACCCGCACTTGCCCGGCAGCGGGCTCCGGCAGTTGCAGTGGCACCGCGCTGATCACGTCCTGCGGCACCGGGCCGCGTTGCTGGTATTCGGCTTTGAGCATGGTCTTGGTCTCCTGAAGGCAGGCGCAAAATGCGTGCAGCCAGTCTAGCCTCGATAAGGCAAAGCGGAATGAATCGGCCGGCATCCACTGTGGTTATGAAGGTGGCCTGGCGTCTATGCTCTGGCGGGACCGACAGTGGGGGAGATGATGTTCAGAGCGTGGCTGGTGTTGATGTTGTCGTGCCTGAGTGCGACGGCTGCGGCGCAGGTGCTGCACGTCGGCTTCGGTACGCACAAGCCGCCTTATGTGTTCGAGGGGGAGCCGCGTGGCCTGGAATATGAGCTGGTGGAGCGCGCCGCGCATAATGCCGGCTTCGAGCTGACCGCCTATTACGCGCCCATGGAACGTCTGCACCTGATGCTGCGTCGCGGCGAGATAGATGCCATCACCACCACTAACGAAAGTAGTGGCGTGCCGGCGTTCTACTCGGACGTCTACATCCATTATCAGAACATGGCGGTGGCGCTGGCCAAGCGCGGTTATCACATCGAACGAATCGCCGATCTCGGCAATTACTCCATCAGCACCTTTCAGCGTGCAAGGTGGTTGATGGGGCCGGAGTTCGAGCGCATGGCCAAGAACAATCCGCGCTACCGCGAGGAGGCATCGCAGATCAATCGCAACCGCCTGCTCTACAGCGGGCGCATCGATATCGTGGTGGGCGACAAGCGCATCATCCGCTACCTGGATCGTGATGTTGCCGACCAGGTTGACGTGACCCAGCCCTTGGCCTGGTTCGATATTTTTCCGCCCACGCTTTACCGCGTCGGCTTTCGTCTTGACGAACAACGCCGGCGTTTCAACGAAGGGCTGCGCCTGTTGCGTGAGTCCGGCGAATACCAGCGCATCGAGCAGCGTTACCAGATGGACTGAAACCTGAGGAAACTTTTGCAAGGCTGCCACGGCTGAGGGGCTGTTGCACTATGGCCGCTTGTCTGACGCCTGGAGACGCCACGATGCCGCGCCTGAAACCCCTCGCTGCCCTCGGTCTGGTCGCTTTGTTCGGTTACCAGCAAAGCCTCGCCGAAGACCGGCAGCTGAGCTCCGAGCTGGGGCCGCTGAACGTTCACACCGTCGCCGAAGGTCTGGCCAACCCCTGGGCGGTCGCCTTCCTGCCGGACGGGCAGGGCTATCTGGTCAGCGAGCGGCCGGGAGCGTTGCGCCGGGTCAGTGCAGAGGGTGAGGTGTCCGCGCCGCTGCGTGGCGTGCCCGAGGTCTTCGCCGTCGGTCAGGGCGGTTTGCTTGACGTGGTGCTGTCGCCTGATTTCGCCGAGGACCGTCTGGTCTATCTGTCCTACGCCGAGCAGGGCGACGGCGCGGCAGGTACGGCTGTCGGGCGCGGCAAGCTGTCGGCCGATGCCACGGCGCTGGAGGGTTTCGAGGTGATCTTCCGCCAGCAACCGAAACTGTCCAGTGGCACGCACTTCGGTTCGCGCCTGGTGTTCGACCGCGATGGCCACCTGTTCATCGCCCTGGGCGACAACAACAATCGTCCCACCGCGCAGGACCTCGACAAGCTGCAGGGCAAGCTGGTGCGCATCTTCCCGGACGGGCGCATCCCCGAGGACAACCCCTTCGTCAGCCGTGACGGCGCGCGTGCGGAAATCTGGTCCTATGGCCATCGCAACCAGCAGGGCGCGGCGCTCAACCCCTGGAGTGGCCGCCTGTGGACCCATGAGCATGGTCCGCGCGGTGGCGACGAAATCAACATTCCCGAGGCCGGCAAGAACTACGGTTGGCCACTGGCGACCCACGGCATCAACTATTCGATGCTGGCGATTCCCGAGGCCAAGGGCAAAACCGTGGAAGGCACCGAGGCGCCTCATCATGTCTGGGAAAAATCACCGGCCATCAGCGGCATGGCTTTTTACGATGCCGAGCGTTTCCCGGCCTGGCAGCACAACCTGTTCATCGGTGCGCTCTCCGGTCAGGCACTGATTCGCCTGCAGCTCGACGGCGACAGGATCACCCATGAGGAACGCTTGCTGGAATCGCTGAAGGTGCGGGTACGCGACGTGCGGCAGGGACCGGATGGCTATGTCTACGTGCTGACGGATGCGCCGAAAGGGCAGTTGCTGCGCCTGGGGCTGGCGAGCGAGTAAAGGGTGCCTCTAAAAACGTAGGCGAGGCAGTCAGCGCAAGGCGAAAACGGGCGAAAAAGCGCAGTTTACGAGTTGTAAATGAGCATTTTGATCGGACTCGCGCACGAGCCTGTTTTTAACGCAGCGATGACAACGCAGGTAGTTTTAAGAGGTGCCCTGAGCGGGGAGGGGCTGGGTGCGCGATGCACACCCGAAGCGATCACTTCTTGCTGATGGTGATCTGGCGAGTACCGCCGTAAGTCTGGCCGCTGACGCCTTTGGCGATCTGCTGGATTTCGCCGCCACCCTGCAGGAAGGCAGCAATCTGCGCCTCGATGGACTCGCGGGTTTCCACGGCAGGGGCGGGTTTGCTGACTTTGCTGGAGGAAGACTTCACGCGCAGGGTGGCCATGACCTTGATCTCTTTCAGAAGGGCGGCCGGCCATTATGCCTCAATTCGCCTATTTCTGCTCGCTTAATCGCCCGGATACATACCATAACGCTGCGCATGGAGGGCTTTTCGCTGCAATTTATGGCTTGTTTCCCAGGTACTTATGCCGCCATTCGACCGGCCGTCGCTTCGCCACGCTGCCAGCCCGGTCGCGGATTAACTCGGGTAGAATGGCCGGCTGTTTTGGTGAGGTGAAACGCGATGGCCTTGATTGGGCGGATGAATTCTTTGCAGGTGGTCAAGCACACCGATTTCGGTCTGTATCTGGACGGTGGTGCGGATGGCGAAATCCTCCTGCCCAAGCGCTACATCCCCAAGGACACGCCGAGCGAAGTCGAAGACTGGCTCAACGTGTTTCTCTACCTCGACAGCGAAGACAAGCTGATCGCCACCACGCTGAAACCGAAGATCCAGCTGGGTGAGTTCGCCAGCCTCAAGGTGGTGGACATCAACCGTGTCGGCCTGTTCTTCGACTGGGGCCTGCCCAAGGACCTGCTGCTGCCGCATTCCGAAGAGAAGCGCCCGCTGCAGATCGGCGACTATTGCGTGATCTACCTCTATCTGGACAAGCGCACCCGTCGCCTCACCGCCACTGCGCGCCTGGACCGCTACCTGGACAAGGTGCCGGCCAACTATCAGGTCGGCCAGGAAGTCGATCTGCTGGTGGTCGAGCGTACCGATCTCGGCTTCAAGGCCATCATCGACGGCAAGCACTGGGGCCTGATCCACAAGAACGAGCTGTTCAAGTTCATCCGCAGTGGCATGCGCGAGAAGGGCTACATCAAGGAGCTGCGCGCCGATGGCAAGATCAGCCTGAGCCTGCAGCCCATCGGCCAAGAAGCTGCCAGTGGCCTGGCCGAGCAGATCATCGAGCGCTTGCGGGCGCAGGGCGGCATGCTGGCGCTGGGCGACAAGAGCTCGCCAGAGCTGATCGCCGAGCAGTTCCGGGTCAGCAAGGGCAACTTCAAGAAGGCCATCGGTGGTCTCTACAAGCAGGGCCTGATTCGCATCCACGACGACCGCATCGAACTGCTCGACAACTGATGTTGCCGTGACTTGAGCGCGAGCGCGGCAACTCGCATAATGCCGTCGTTTCCCGCCGGTGTAGCTCAGTCGGTAGAGCAGCGCACTCGTAACGCGAAGGTCGTAGGTTCGATTCCTATCTCCGGCACCATTTCCAGCAAAGGGTCAGCTTCGGCTGACCCTTTGTCGTTTCAGCGCTGAAAATTCCCTCGCGCTGTTGTCAAAGCCGGGGTGATGATGGTTTCGGGTTTCAGGCGTTCGACGTCTGCCCGGGCTCAGATGGGAGGTGCTCATGTTCATTCGTTCGCTGGTGTTGATCCTGGCTGCGACGTTGGCCGGTGCTGCGTTCGCCGACCAGCCGCAGACCATTCGCGTCATTCCCAAGAGCTACGTCAGCCCAGGGGCCAGCGGTAGCGTCTCGGGTTCGTCGAGCTATGAGCAGCACAACCTCTATGGCGGGCAGCGTCTGCCGCAGGGCAGCGTGCGCCAGGAAAGCAATTATGGCAGCTACTCCAGCGAAAGCCGTGGTGGCATCCGGCAGAGCACCGAATATCCAGGTGGGCTGATCATCGAGCGCCAGCCTGGCAGCGGCAGTTATCAACAACAGCGCAGCCGCTGACGCCTCAATGGCTGGCGGTGGTCTTGCTCTGGCCGCTCGGGGCTTCGGCGATCACCGCGCGGTTGCGTCCCTCGCTCTTGGCTCGATACAGGCATTCATCGGCGCGCTGCAGCCAGCTTTCCCAGTGCTCGCCACCGTGCAGGATGGCGCCGCCGATGGAGACGGTCACCGCGCCGCCCGGGCTCTGCAGTTCGTTGGCGACGCGGCTCAGCAGGTTCTGCGCAGCGGCGCGCAGCCCCTCGACCTCGGTATTGGGCAGTAGCAGCAGGAACTCCTCGCCGCCGAAGCGAAACAGCTGGTCTTCCTTGCGTGAGCAGCGCTTGATCAGCTCGACGAACGCCACCAGCACCTGGTCGCCGACATGGTGGCCGAAACGGTCGTTGATCTGCTTGAAATGGTCCAGGTCCATCACCAGCAGGCCGTAGCTGTCGCTGTGGCGGCGATGGCTGGCCATGGCGATTTTCAGCTCTTCGTTCATCGCCCGGCGATTGTGCGCGCCGGTCAGCGGGTCATGAATGGCCAGCAGTTGCAGCTGGTCGCGCTGGGTACGGGTGCGGAAGGCGAAGATGAAGCTGAGCACGCTGGCCATCATGCAGGTGACCAGGAACGACACCATCTGGTAGTGGCTTTCGAACACGCTGCCGGGCACCAGCAGGGCATGGCTGACCAGACTGACCAACACCAGTGAGGTGGCCAGCAGGGCCTTGCCGGGTGTGACCATGAAGAAATTGAAGAGGATCAGTGGGTAGATCCAGAACAGGCCATTGACCCCCAGGTTGATGGCGATCAGCGTGGCACTGACGGAGAACACGGCGGCCAGGTAGATGCCGGGTTTGACCGTGTCACGGGTTATCCAGGCGTAGAGCACGGCGGCCAGCGTGGAGAAGACGATGACGGTGTCGGCGATGCCGACCAGGTAGTTGCCAGTGAGCAAACGGTAGACGGCGTAAGGAGAGATGCCAAGGACGCCGAACAGCCCCATCAGGGTGATGATCGATAGCTGGAAATCCTTGCGCAAGCGCTTCAGCAAACGAGCGGTCTGGGTGGCCATAGCGTTTCTTTTCGTCGTTATGGACCTAGCATGCAGAGCTTTGACCGCTAATGGCAAGGGGCATTCCTGAGCAAAGTGCCAGTGTTTTGGCCCAGGCCGAGAGGCTGCTCAGTGGGCGCGCAGCGAGAGTAACGACTTGCTGCGTTGGTAGCGGGCCAGCCGTTCGGCCAGTTCTGCCGGCAGGGGGTGGCCAACCTCGAAGCCTTGGCGCTGGTAAAAGCTTTGCAGATCAGGATGGCAGAACAGCCAGATCGCCTCGGGATGCTGCGCCAGAGCGTGATCGAGCAGGGTCGCGGCCAGCCCCTGGCGGCGCAGCGCGGTAGCGACGAACAGGCCGGTGAGCCACTGCCCACCGGCGACTGCCCGCAGGCTGAGTGCTGCGACGATTTCCCCCACCTGTTCGGCGACCCAGATCTCGTCGCCCGCTTGGCTGCGCATCGGTGAGCGTTGGCTACGGTAGAACTTGTCGACCAGTGGGCGCAGCAGCGGCGGAAGGGGGCGGTAATACAGTGGGGTCATCGGTACGGAAGCAGCGGGGCGGTGGATCATTTAAGCAGAAGCCGGCCGCCAGGGTGCGCGTGCGCACCCTGGCGGCGATTCAGGCTGGGGCCAGGCGGCGTCGCTCGGCGCGTATTTCCGGCAGATCACTGCGGCGCAGATAGACGCGCAACGGCTCGCTGAGATTGACCCGGTCATCGATGCGCTGTTCCTGCAGCCAGGCCAGGCGCTGGCGATCCAGGCGCATCAGCTCGCCTTCGTCGGCGTGCCAGACGTATTCGCAGGTGGGGGTGATGGTGTCGGCCGGCACATCGAGGCCGAAGCTGTCTTCGGAGAAGCGCAGCAGGTACTGCTCGGTCTTGGCGTTGTAGCCGACGAAGCCTTGCAACTGGTCGGCTGCCTGGCAGATCTGGGCGGACGTGATACTCATGGCAAACCTCGTTTCCTATGGGGTTTGCAGGCAAGGCGAATGGTTCTGGTTATCGGCGCAGCCTAATCGCTGGGGCTGTCACCTGCGTTGCCGTGGATCAAGAAACCGTTGGAGGTCGTGTTGACGTCGCTCGCGACGGCCCTAAAGGGTGGCCGCCAGAGCCGGCAGCACCTGATCGCGCAGCAGGGGCGCCAGGTCATCGGGCAGCGGCTCGGTGGTGTCGAGCCAGCGCAGTTCTTCCAGCTCGGCGGCGGGCTGAACGGCGTGGGGCAGGGTGGCGCGGAAGATGTCAGCGTGCACCCAGGTGTCGGCCTCGTTGGCGGCGGGCGCCTGGAACTGGCCGACAGGTTGCAGCGCGGCGGCAGGCAGTTGCAGCTCCAGCTCTTCCAGCAGTTCACGTTCGAGCGCCGACAGTGCGTCTTCGCCTGCTTCGCGCTTGCCGCCAGGCAGCATGAAGAAACGGGTGTGGCGCTTGCGCACCAGCAGCAGGCGGCCACGTTCGTCGAACAGGCAGGCTGCGGCTATGTGGAGAGTGGTTTTCATGAGGTCAGCGTCGGGCGCCCGAGCCGGGCGCCCGACGAATATCAGCCGGCGAGGCCGACGTAGACGTTCTGTACGTCGTCGTGACCGTCGATGGCTTCGAGGAAGGCCTCGACTTCTTCCATCTGCTCCGGTGTCAGGCTGCTTACCGGGTTCTTCGGGCGGTAACCGAGCTTGGCCGAGTTGACGGTGAAGCCCTGCTCCGGCAGCGCCTTGCACACGGCGTCGAGGTCGGTCGGGTCGGTGATGAACAGGGTCGAACCTTCGTCATCGGGCACGAAGTCCTGGGCACCGGCTTCGATGGCCGCCAGTTCCGGGTCGGAGTCATCTTCGGTGGTGGCTTCGATCAGGCCGACGTGGTCGAAGTCCCAGCTCACCGAACCGGAGGCACCGAGCTGGCCCTTGCGGAACAGCACGCGAATTTCGGCGACGGTGCGGTTGACGTTGTCGGTCAGGCACTCGACGATCACCGGCACCTGGTGCGGGGCGAATCCTTCGTACTGGGTGCGCTCGTAGTTGATCACCTCACCGGACAGACCGGCGCCTTTCTTGATGGCGCGCTCCAGGGTGTCCTTGGGCATCGAGGCTTTCTTGGCCTGATGCACGGCCAGGCGCAGCTTGGGGTTCATGTCCGGGTCGGCGCCGTTACGCGCGGCGAGCATGATTTCCTTCACCAGCTTGCCGAAGATCTTGCCTCGGGCATTGGCGGCGGCTTCTTTGGGTTTGGCTTTCCACTGGGCGCCCATCTGGGGTCTCCTGGCCGATAGGTGATACGGCGTCAGCGCAGGTTGCGGCGTGACGATCGGATAGGCTGCGGATTCTAGTGCCTTGCGCGCTCAACGGCACCTGCAATTTCCGTCGACGGGAGGTAGAACCCGGCACAGGAGGGCTGTGCCGGGGCAAAGCGCAGGTCAGGCGAGGGGAGAATGACTGCCCAACAGGGTGGTATGGCCCTGTTTCTTCGATCGCTTGGCTTCGCGTTTTTCATGCGCGGTCTTCTGCGGCTTCTTCTTGCTTTCCTTGTGTGAATCTTGGCTCTTGCTCATGGTGGTTACTCCGGAAAATGGATCATGGACTGGACGTATACGTACTGGTCACTACCACCTCCTCGGCCACCGGGCCGTCTGCAAAGCGCATGCGCTGTATGAAGCATAGTCGCTGGAGAGTAACAGGTTGTGGCCAAGCGCCGGTCGATATTTGGGTGGCTTGTTCAGCGGTCGAGGCGGCTGTCGAGGTGGGCGCCGTGCTGGCCTCGCGACAGTTGCTTCCAGGCCTTCGATGCCATCACTGCCTACAACCTGTGCGCTCGGAGCCACGGCAGCGGCGCGCGAGCTGCTTGATCTCTGACGACGCTTGCCTGACTTGGCCGGGCGCAGGAACATGGCGGCCCTGCGCATTCGTCAGAAGGAGTTGCTCATGTCGCGTTGGGCGCTGATCACCGGGTTGATGCTGGTCACGGGGATTGCCCAGGCAGCCGCCGAACAGGTGCCGTTGTACCGGGAAATCAAGGATTGGGTGGTGGCCTGCGACAACCAGCGCGGTTGCCAGGCGCTGAGCGCCCGTGACGGTTTCGAATACACCCCTTTGGCTTTGCACCTGCAGCGTGACGCTGGTGCGCAGGCGCCGGTGAAGCTGTATGTGCGTGATGTCGAGCAGCGGGGTTTCGCGCCGCTGTTGCTCGACGGCAAAGCGCTGGCGAACGCCAAGGCCTTGCACCGGTTGCAACAGAACGACGAGACGCTGCTGCTGGCCGAGGGCGCCGATGCGCAGGCGCTGTTGGCCGAGTTGCGCAATGGCGAGCAGTTAAGCATGCCGGCGGAGCGCGAATCCGACGCTGTGGTGTCGCTCAGTGGGCTTTCCGCCGCCTTGCTGCTGATGGATGCCGTCCAGGGCCGGGTCGCTACCCGCAGTGCGTTGTACCGCCCGGGGCCGCGGCCGGACAGCGAGGTGCCGTCTGCAGCGCCGGCAGCGCATCTGCCTGCCTATCCGGGTACCACGCCGCTGTCGGAGGCCGAGAGTCGGAGCATTGCTGAGGCCGTGATGGCGCAGACGCGTGACGCCTGGATCGAGGAAGAAATGGACGACGAGCCGGAGGCCGAGGCCTTCGCCCTCAACGAGCGCGAGGCGCTGGTGATCATTCGTACCTGGTGCGCGGCCTACAACTGCGATTTCGCGGTGTATCGCGTGGATCGTCAGCGGCCACATGCGCAGCGGGATCTGCAGCTCGATCCGCTACCGTTGGGGCATGGCGGATTGTCCGGATGGGTGAGTTACAGCCCCGATACCGGTGAGCTGGCCTATCTGTACAAGGGGCGCGGAATTGCCGACTGCGGCGAGACCGGCAGTTGGCGCTTCGACGGTGAGCGTTTTCGACTGGCCTCGTTCAGCTTCATGGGGCGCTGTGCCGGCGGCAACCCCGGCGAGTGGCCGCAGCTGTGGCGCGTAGCCGAGCCTTGAGCGAGAGCACGGGTCAGAGGTAGCGCCAGATCAGCTGGATGCCTGCCAGCAGAATGCCCAGCCGGGCGATGCGGTAGAACCACAGGTGGTTGACCCGTGACTGCAGCCACAGGCCGCTCCATACACCCAGCGGCACGATGGGCGCGAGCATCAGGCTGAGCAGCAGGTTTTCCTGGGTGAACTGGCCCAGAGCCGCGTAGGGAAACAGCTTCGCGGCATTGGTCAGCAGGAAGAACAGGTTGATCGTGGCGACGAAGCGGACCTTGTCCAGTTGCTGTGGCATCAGGTGCATCATCACCGGCGGGCCGCCGGCGTGGGCGACGAAACTGGTGAATCCGGCCAGGCTCGACAGCAGCGTGCCACGGCCCTTGTGCAGCGGTCGCGGCGCCTGGTTGCCAATCACCAGCCCAAGCCCGATGAAGACGATGGCGATCCCCCCGATCAGCAGGCCGATGGCGCGTTCGTCGAACAAACCGAAAGTCAGCGAGCCGATGGCAATGCCGATCACCGCGCCGGGCAGCATGACCTTGAGGTTGGCGCTATCCCATTTGCCCCAGTAGGCCTTCAGGCCCACCACATCGGCCAGGCAGAGAATCGGCAGCATCACCGCCACTGCCTGTTTCGGTGAGGTGGCCAGTGCCAGCAGCGGCACAGCGATGCCACCCAGGGCGCCACCGAAGCCGCCCTTGGACAGTCCGGTGAGAAACACCGCCGGCAGGGCGAACAGGAGAAAGTCGTGCAGGGTCATGAATGTGCAGTAACGATGCAGAGGCGCGCAGGTTAGCAGTCGCTTACTGCTGTGTGGCTTTTTTCCTCGGCGTCTGTGTCTGTCTGCTGCCGCGCGAGGCTGCTCTAATGCCCGCTCACTCAATGCGAGGCTCGTGCTCATGTCACCCAAGGATCTGCTGCTGGCACTGCTGGTGATCGTCGTCTGGGGGCTGAACTTCGTGGTCATCAAGATCGGCCTGCACGGCATGCCGCCGCTGCTGATGGGCGCGCTGCGCTTCATGCTCGCGGCGTTCCCGGCGATCCTCTTCGTGCGTCGGCCACAAGTGCCGCTGCGCTGGATGCTGGCCTATGGCATGACCATTTCCCTGGGGCAGTTCGCCTTTCTCTTCTATGCCATGTACGTCGGCATGCCGGCCGGCCTGGCTTCGCTGGTGCTGCAGTCGCAGGCCTTCTTCACCCTGTTCTTCGCCGCGCTGTTTCTCGGCGAACGGCTGCGAGGCAGCAACCTGTTCGGCCTGCTGGTGGCGGCCAGCGGTCTTGTACTGATCGGTTTGCAGGGCGGGCAGGCGATGACCCTGGCCGGTTTCGCCCTGACCATCGCCGCCGCGTCGATGTGGGCGCTGGGCAATGTGGTCACGCGCAAGCTGGGCAAGGTCAACCTGGTTGGCCTGGTGGTCTGGGGCAGCCTGATCCCGCCGCTACCGTTCCTGGCATTGTCGCTATGGCTGGAGGGGCCGGAGTTGATCAGCCACTCGCTGCGCACGCTCAGCCTGGACTCGCTGCTGGTGCTGGCCTACCTGGCATTCGGCGCGAC
This sequence comes from Pseudomonas spartinae, assembly GCF_965197125.1. Classification (NCBI taxonomy): domain Bacteria; kingdom Pseudomonadati; phylum Pseudomonadota; class Gammaproteobacteria; order Pseudomonadales; family Pseudomonadaceae; genus Pseudomonas; species Pseudomonas spartinae. Next base: position 207,039 of record NZ_CBDAMB010000004.1, on the reverse strand, counting down.
CATTCTCGGTTACGGGCTATGGAGCCGCCTGTTGTCGCGCTACCCGGCCAGCCAGGTGGCACCGTTCTCGCTGCTGGTGCCGGTGGTGGGCATCAGTTCTTCGGCGCTTCTGTTGGGCGAGCGCCTTGGTGCATTGCAGATGGTCGGCGCCGCGCTGGTCATGGCCGGGTTGTTGATCAACGTCTGGGGCGGGCGTTTGCTCGATAGTTGGCGGCAGCGCGCGGCGACGCTGCCGTAAGGGCTGTTCAGTCCTGCGTTTTTTTTCCGGTAGGCGTTCGAGGATCTGATCCAGGCGTTGCTGGATGCGTTGGTCGATCTTCTCGTGCAGGCGCATGATTTCCAGTTCGGCGCGCAGGTTCACCTCGAAGTCCAGACTCGCGGCCAGGCGATCCTTCGCCGCCTGGCGGTTCTGGCTCATCATGATGATCGGCGCCTGGATCGCGGCCAGGGTCGACAGCATCAGGTTGAGAAAGATGTACGGGTAGGGGTCGAAGGCCATGCCGAAGTGCGACAGCACGTCGGTGTTGATCAGCATCCAGCCGAGCATGATCAGCCCGAAGCTGATGATGAAGGTCCAGGAGCCGCCGACTGCGGCGACCTTGTCCGAGAGCCGCTCACCGAAGCTCGACTGTTGGTCCGAAACATCGGCCACGTCGCGACTGATAGGGCGGCGCTGGCGGATCTGTTCGAGCACATGGCTTTCTTCCGGCTCGAGTTCGTGAATGGCTTTGCCAAGCAGGTGCTGGGCGAGTTGTTGCAGTGGGTGTGCGGTGTTGTTGCTCATCGTGGCCATTTATCCGAGGCAGAGACGTTGAGGCGATGCTGAACCGCTTCAGACCGCTTGTCATCTCCGATGTTCGCTATCAGCCTCGGTGCTTTCCATGCGGTTGCGGCCCTTACTCTTGGCCCGATACAGCGCCTGATCGGCTGCTTCGATCAATGCCAGCGCCAGTACCGAGCTGTCTTGCTGGTCAGGCGTGAGATTGGCCACGCCGGCGCTGACGGTGACGCGTGCGAAAGGGCTCGCTTCATGAGCCAGGTGGCGCTGCTCCAACGCCTGCATGAAGCCCAGTGCCACGGCCTCGGCACCTTCGCCCGTGGTGTTCGGCAGGATCACCGCCAGTTCCTCGCCGCCATAGCGCGCGGCCAGATCGCCTGGTCGGCGCACGCACTGCTTGAGCAGCGCCGCCACCGTGCGCAGGCAGTCATCGCCGGCGACATGGCCGTAGCGGTCGTTGTAGCGCTTGAACAGATCGATATCGAACAGCAGCAGTGACAGTGACGAGCCCCGGCGCTGCGCTCGGCGGATCTCCACTTCCAGGGTCTGGTCGAAACTGCGGCGGTTGGCCAGGCCGGTCAGGCTGTCCTGCGAGGCGAGCACTTCCAGTCGCGAGTTGGCGTCGAGCAGCTCTTCCTGAGCAAGCAACAACTGGCGCTCGGTGCGCGAGCGGCGGCGGATATCGACGATAAGGCTCTGGCCGATGCCCCCGACGGCGATCAGCAACAGCAGAATCAGGCCAGTGAACAGCTGGGCATCGTGGCGCCAGGGAGCGAGGGCATCCTCGCGGCTGAGCGCGACGATGGTGATCAGCGGCAGGCGATCGTTGCGACGAAAGGCGTAGACACGCTTGACCCCGTCGATGCGTGAGGTCTGTTCGGAGGTCGCTTCGTGATGGTCGCGCAGCAGTTGCAGGACGGGCGAGTCGGACCAGTCCATGCCGACATCCTGCTCACGGAAGGGTTGGCGAAACAGCAGCTTGGCGTCGCCGGTGGACAGGCTCATGGAGCCGTGCTCGCCGAGGTCCAGACTGCCGAAGAAACTCAGAAAATGCTCGACATCCAATGTCACCGCAACCACGCCAGCGAAATGCCCGTCACTGTCGTTCAGCCGCCGGCTTACCGTGAAGACCCAGTCTCCGGTGATACGGCTTTTGATGGTGGGGCCAATGTACGTGTCGGTAGAGGGATCGGCGCGGTGATGAAGGAAAAAGGCGCGATCAGCGGCGTTGGGGCTTTGCTCGGGAGGCCGGGGCGATGACAGCAGGCGATTGCCCTGTGGGTCATAGATGATGATTGCATTGGCCAGGCCGAGCACTGCTCTCTGCTTCTGCAGCAAGGCCCGCAGGCGCTCTGGTTGCTGCATCGCCAGGCCGTTCTGCAGACGATCGCTCAGCTCGATCAGTACCAGTTCGGATTGCCGGATGACCCCTTCCGTGTAGTTGTCCAGTGCCTGGACCAGGTTGAGGTTGGCGACGTTCAGTTCATGCAACGCGCGCTCACGAGAGAACCAGACCTGCCAGGCGGTGAGCAACGCCAGCGACAGGCAAATGAATACCAGCAGAATGGAGGTGAGCCGAATACCGCGTTTCATGGCTGAAACCCAGAGCCCTACTGCAGGAGTATCGAAAAAAGGCTTGGGACAAGAAGGGCCGCGCTGGCGGCCCTTCCATCATCGGCCATCAGTCCTGACGGCTGGTGACTTCCAGCAGGTGGTAGCCGAACTGGGTCTTGACCGGACCTTGCACCACGCCGACCGGCGCACTGAAGACCACGGTGTCGAATTCCTTGACCATCTGGCCCGGGCCGAACGAACCGAGGTCGCCGCCGCTGCGGCCGGACGGGCAGGAGGAATTGTCTTTGGCCAACTGGGCGAAGTCGGCACCGCCTTCGATGGCGGCTTTCAGTTCGTTGCACTTGTCTTCGCTGGCAACCAGGATGTGGCGGGCGGTGGCGCGGGCCATGGGAGTACCTCCTTTAAGTGAAGGTGCAGAGCCTAGCGCAATCGCTTCGACAAGCAAACGGTAGGCCGTTCGTCCATCTGTCAGGAGTCGTTTCTGTACCTGGCTTGTCCCAACTTCTGTAGGCGGGCATTTGCCCTGAACTCAGGCCTGACTGAGGAGACTTGCAGATGAACACTCTGAGCATCGACGGTTGGCGCAAAGCCGATGACGACAGCAAATCCATTCCCATCGGTACCCTGCGCTTCCATGTCAGCGAGGCCGAGCACCTGCGCCTTGAGCAGGCCGAGGAGGAGCTTCAGCGCAGTGGAATCCGCGACATGATGATCGACGCCGACACGCAGGCGCTGGAGTTGGTCATGCCGGACGGCTTCGGGGCGCTCAGCGAATGCAAGTGGCGCGTGTACATCGGCGGTGAACAAGCACGTGGCCAGTTTCATCTGCTCGGTTACAGCGCCGAAGATGGCTGCCTGATCTACAGCAACGCGGTCATGGTCGATCAACTGGGTTGAGCGTGGCAGGCAACACCTTGCCTCGGGGTGGCAAGTCCATGCCGCAGCGGTGTGAGCAAAGCCCGTCATCACTGGTCTGCAGCGGCTGGCCCGGAATCTGCTTTGCATGAGGCAAACGGACTTCACGGAGGCTCCATGACCAGCATCAACAACAGCATGCCTGCCATGCTCAGCTACTACGGCAGTCAGCTCAACAATCGGTCGGCGTCGAACAGTGCGGGAGCAGAAGGGCAGGCCGGTCAGGATCCGATTGCCGATCTGCGTCGTTTTGCCCAGCAGGTGGTGGCGCGCAGCGAAGGCGGGCTGTTGCGCGCCATGAATGGCGGTGCATCGGGCTCCAGTCAAGCCGTGCAGCGCAATGCTGACAGCCAGCCAGCGCAACCTTCGGTGATTCAGTTGCCTGACGTGATGCAGCTCGATCGCGACGATGCCGCCAAACTGCTGGCGCAGGTGCAGAAGATGGTGGATGCCGGCATGGATGGCAGCGTCGTGATCGCCGGCCATAACGGTGATAAGCAGACCGACTCGCTGGAAACCTACCGCCAGTGGCTGCAGGAGAAGGGCGGGCTCAGCGTTTACGCCTGACTCATGCCCGTTCAGCCCAGGGCCGGTTGCATGTTCTCACGGCTGATCACCCGGTTGCGCCCGGCGCGTTTCGCCGCATAGGTGCGTCTGTCCGCTGCCAGCATCAGCTCGTCCAGTGATTGCCCGTCCACCCCGAAACAGGCGACGCCAGCGCTCAAGGTCATCTGCAGTGGGCTGTCATCCACGCTCAGCGGCTGCGCAGCCAGGCGCTCGCGCAGGCTCTCGGCAATGTCGCGAGCCTGCCACGCCGTGCTGCCCGGCAGCAGCACAGCGAACTCCTCGCCGCCCAGGCGACAGAACAGATCATTGATGCGCAGGCGCTGTGCCAGCACCTTGGCGAAGTGAGCCAGGGCACGATCGCCGACGTCGTGACCGAAACGGTCGTTGATCTGCTTGAAGTGATCGATGTCGATGAACACCAGCGCCAGAGGCTTGCCACTGCGCAGCGTGTGGGCGCGTTCGCGCTCGAACACCTCGGCCAGCTTCAGCCGGTTCGGCAGCCCGGTCAGGGCATCGGTGGTGGCCTGCTCGGTCAGGTGCTTCTCGTTGAGCAGACGGCTGCGTTCATAGATATGGGCGAAGATCATCACCGCCAGACTGGACAGGCCGAGATTGGCGACGATCTCCACGTTTGCCAGGAGTTCGTCGGAGGAAAACCGTCGGCTGAACACGAACAGGCCGATGCCGACGAACAGAATCGAGCCGTACATTCCCAGGCGCAGCCCCAGCAGCAGATAGCAGATGATCGGAATTGTCTGTATCCAGGCGAACACCGCGAAGGTTGTGGTGGTCTGAGCCAGCGCCACAATCATGATGCTGAAGAACGGCAGCAGGTAAATCGCGGTCAATAGCTGCAGGTTGCGCGTTCTATCGATGATGTTCAGTAGATACAGCGACACACCGGCGTAGGCGATTTCCAGACCGGCCAACAGCCAGTTGTCGTGCAGCAGATTGACCACCGAGAAGAACAAACCGCCGCTCAAGGTGATCCATAGCAATGCCTTGAGGACCTGGCGGCGATGTTGTTCGGTCTTTGCGAGGTAACCGGGCATCAATGTTCTCGAGCTGGAAGAGCGAGTGCGCAAGTTGTGTGATGACGATAGATGGCGTCATGCAGGAACCCTGCCGTTCGTCCGCGATGCCAGTGTGCGCGGACGTTCGACGGGACTAGGAAGCCGGCGGTGATCTTGCGCCGGGTAATGCGTCAGAATCACGACGTTAGTTGGGAGAGGGCTGTATGACAACAACAATGAGCAACTGGGGATGGCCGCGCTGCCTGATGGCGCTGCTGTTGCTGGGCGTCTGGGGGGCGGCGCAGGCTGCCGAGGATCAGGCACTGATCGAAACGATCAACGCCTATCGCGCGGAGGTGCAGCGCTGTGGCGTGCAGGCCTCCGAGCCACTGCCGCCGCTGAGCAACGACCCGCGCCTGATACTGCCCGCCAATGGCACCGGTGATCTGCAGGACTCGCTGAGCGCCGCCGGTTATCCGCTGGTCAACGTACAGGCCATCACGCTCTCCGGGCCGCGCAATGCCCAGGCTGCGATGCAGGCACTGAGCGAGAGCTTCTGCCGCGTGCTGCTCGATCCGCAGTTCATCGACATAGGCGTCAGTCAGCATGATCGCGACTGGCGCATCGTACTGGCTCGTCCGCTGCTCAGTGGGCGTCTGCAAACCTGGCAGACCGAGGGGGAAAGTCTGCTGCTGCTGATCAACTCGGCCCGCGCCGAGGCGCGCCAATGTGGGGATCAGCGCTTTGCTGCCACTGCGCCACTGGTATGGAACGACGAGCTGGGCAGCGCCGCCGAGAGCCACAGCCGGGCCATGGCCAACGGCAACTTCTTCGCTCACCAGGGGCCTGATGGCCTGACGCCGGGTGACCGGGCCGAACTGGCGGGCTACAGCGGCACCAAGGTGGGGGAGAACATCGCCGCCGCGCTGGATACCACTGCCAAGGTGGTCGAGGGCTGGCTGGCCAGCTCCGGGCACTGCGCCAACATCATGAACCCGGAGTTCAGCGAGCTAGGCGCCGCCTATGCCAACGATCCGCAGAGCGATGCGGGGATCTACTGGACGGCGCTGTTTGGCGGGCAGTGAGCACTCGCCTCAGGCGACGCCGAACACCTTCGCCAGGTGCTGCTCGTAGCGCGCCACGTCGTGCTCGATGTTCGGCACTTTCATCACGTCATTGCAGATGAAGGTGGGCAGGCCGGTCATGCCGAGAAATTCGTTGGCCTTGTGGAACGGGAAGTACACCGCGTCCACGCCCTTGCCTTCGAAGAAGTCGCTCGGATCTTCGAAGGCCTGCAGCGGGGCGTTCCAGGTCAGTGACAGCATGTACTGCTTGCCCTGAATCAGCCCGCCACTGCCGTACTTCTGCGATGCATCGGAGCGGGTGCGGCCGTCGTTGGCGTAAAGGCTGCCGTGGCCGACGGTGAATACCTCGTCGAGGTACTTCTTTACCGTCCAGGGGGCGCCCATCCACCAGCCGGGCATCTGATAGATCACCACGTCTGCCCAGAGGACCTTCTGCACTTCTTCTTCAGCGTCGTAGCCACCGTCGATGAAGGTGGTCTTGACGTCGCAGCCGGCTCGGTCGAGGAAGGCCAGTGCCGCGTCATGCAAGGTGGTGTTGTATTGGCCGTGAGAGTGGGCGAAGGCTTTGCCGCCGTTGATCAGGAGGATCTTTTTCATCGGGGTTCTCCAGAAAATGTGGCGGCAGGTTATCGGGCCCTGCGCGGGCGAAACACCCCGGAACGGTCAAATCATTATTGACTTAAAGTCATGAAAGTCGCGCTGAATGCTGCGTTAAGGTGAGGCCTCTTCCCCCGCTGAGGAACCTGCCCATGCACGGCTTCATCCTTCATGCCCACACCAAGCCCGAGCGGGCCGAGGCCTTCGAGCAACTGTTTCGCGCCTATGTCGAACCCAGCCGCGCCGAGCCTGGCTGCATCGAATACCACATGCTGCGCGACGCGCAGGACCCGACGCTGTTCATCTTCTACGAGGTGTGGGCATCACCGGCGGCGCTGGCCGAGCACACGGCGCTGCCGCATATGCGCGACTTCCATGACAAGCGCATGGATTACCTGCGCCGTGATTTCGAGATTCGCCAGATCGAGATGCTCAGCCCGGCCCCATGAATGGGCGCCGCTAACAACGTAGGCGACGACTGCAAGGATGCAGGAGGTAGAGCGAAGCAGGAAGCCCGAGCCGAGGCAGCCAACGCAATACCGGTGGCGGCCCCGCAATAACAGGCGAAAAACGCTCGGAGTCGCGTTCGACTTTACGTGTTGTAAATGAGCATTTTGATCGGGCTCGCGCATGAGCCTGTTTTTGCCGCCGCGTTGGCAACGCAGGTAGTTTTTGGTGCCCTGAATGCTGCGGCCGCTCAACCCTGCTCGGGAACGGCCGGCGCCGGTCTGTGTCGGCTGACCTGCTTGCTGGCCATGCCCATCAGGCGTTGAAAGGTCGGGCAGTCCAGGTGGTTGTCGGCTGGGCACAGCGCCGCATGGCGCAGCCCGTCGCGAATGGCGGACAGACGACGGATGGTCTGATCCAGCTGCTCGGCCTTGTGCTGAAGGCGCTCACGGTCGATGGCGGGGTCACCTTCGGCGGTCAGCATCTCGGCGATGTCATCCAGTGAGAAGCCCGCCGTGCGTCCGAGTGCGATCAGCGACAGGCGCTGCAACACCGACTCGGCGAAGACCCGCTTCAAACCATTGCGGCCAATGGAGCGGATCAGCCCTTTCTCTTCGTAGTAACGCAGGGTCGAGGCCGGTAGACCCGACCAGCGCGCGACCTTGCTGATATCCAGCTCTTTCATCCTTGACCTCAAGTCGACTTTAGCTGGCAGCCTTGTGTTGCAGGCATTTCAGCAATATTGGATGGAGGTGGTCATGGTAGTCGAAATCATTGTGCTGGGTATCGGCGCGACACTGCTCATGGATCTGTGGGCGCTGCTGAGGCGACGCTGGTTCGCTATCGCCGCGCTGGACTATGGCTGGGTCGGGCGCTGGCTGGGGCATATGCGCCATGGCCAGTTCCGCCATGCGGCGATTGCCAAGGCGCCGCCGCTGCGCGGCGAGCGTCTGCTGGGGTGGGGCTTTCACTACCTGACCGGGCTGCTGTTCGCCGCTGCCTTCTTGGCCTGGGTCGGTCAGGCCTGGCTGCAGCGTCCGGCGTTGCTGCCTGCGCTGGCCTTCGGAGTGCTCACGATGGCCGCGCCGCTGCTGCTGATGCAGCCGGCGTTCGGCATGGGCATCGCCGCCAGGCTTGCGCCCAAGCCCTGGCTGGTGCGCCAGCGCGCGCTGTTGACGCACCTGGTGTTCGGCCTGGGCCTGTACCTGAGTGGAGCGGTACTGGCCTGGCTGGATTGACGCCGTACTCAGCCCTCGACCGGAATGCTGAACACCACCGCCGCCAGGCCGATCAGGCCGAGCAGGCTGAAGCCGGTGATCTGCAGGTTGCGTCGGGCGCTGGCCGGCGCCTGGGCGGCTCGCGCGGCGGCCAGCAGCGCTTGCATGCCGTAGTACAGGGCGAAGGCGCGCGAGGCTTGGCTGATGATTTCGAAGACATCGAACAGCCAGGTCAGCAGCAGGCCGATGAGGGTCAGCAGCACATAGCCGTGGCGGGCGCGCAGGCGTTGGCCACTGAGTTCGTTGATCAGCCCACCCGAGGCGCTGGTGTCGGCGACGGCAGCGCTGAACTGGGCACTGAGAGCGGCGGCGATCAGCAGCGGCGGCAGTACCACGGCGACCACGCCCATCAGGTCGATGATCGCGGTCTCGTCGAGGGTCATCTTCTGCTGGTGGAAGCTCAGCGTCAGCAGGGCAGCGTAGAGCAGGTAGATGGCGCTGGCGAGCCACTGCGCGTGGCGCATCGAACGCACGCGCATGGCGGCGTCGTAGTGCTGGCCGAGGTAACGCGAGGTCTCGAAACCCTGCACGGTGACGATCAGGCCCAGCAGCAGCTGCAACGCCAGCGTGCCCTGTGCACTGGCCGGGCTGTAGGTCAGTGAGCTGGCCAGATCCTGATACGCGGTATGCACGGCGAGGCCGGCGAGCAGGCTGGCGATGATTGCCAGTTTCAGGCTCACCGAGAATTTTTCCAGGCGCTCCATCACGCTGAACCCACGCAGGTAACCGGCGGCCAGGATCAGCAGGTAGATCACCGTGGTGATGACCTTGGGCAGCGTGCCGCCACGCACATCGACGATGCGCGCGGCAAAGGCACCGAAGAGGTTGAGGTAATAAGCCACCGAGATGAAATAGGCGAACGCCAGTACCCAGGATGACAGGCGCTCGCCCGCATTCTGCAGCGCCGTGCCGCGCCCTTGTGGCTGGTCGCCCAGGTAGCGGATGTTGAAGCGCATGGCGCTGCCGAAGGCGTAGCCCAGGGCGCACAGGGCGAGCATGGCCAGTGGCGCCCAACTGCCGAAGTTGACCAGCATCACCGGGCCGAGGATGAGAAAGCCGCTGCCGATGATCGAAGCCAGCGGGGTCACGGTGGCGCGCCACATCGGTGCCTTGGCGACGCGTGGCCAGAACAGCAGGGCCGCTACCAGCAGCAGCGTCAGCACGATCATCGCGGTCACTCGCGGACCTCCGGTGGTCAAGGGTTCGAGGGCGCCCATTCAGGCGCCATGCACCCGCCGCCAAAAGCATGCGGGCGCGGGCGGTGAATCAGTGCGAATAGCCGCTGGGCTTGCGAATGGTCTTGAGCAGGTCGTCCGGGCTGATCTGGCCGACCACCTGGGTCACCGCGCTGCCCGGCTGCGGCAGGTCGAGGATGTGGCCCTTCATCTTGCCGATCACGTGCATCTCGCACGGCTTGCAGTCGAACTTCAGGGTCAGCACTTCATCACCGTGCACCAGCTGCATCGGCGCAACCTTGGTCTTCACGCCGGTCACGCCCTTGGCCTGTTTCGGGCACAGGTTGAAGGAGAAGCGCAGGCAGTGCTTGGTGATCATCACCGGCACTTCGCCTTCTTCTTCGTGCGCCTCGTAGGCCGCGTCGATCAACTGCACGCCATGGCGATGGTAGAAGTCGCGGGCCTTCTGGTTGTAGACGTTGTAGAGGAAGCTCAGGTGCGATTCCGGGTATACCGGCGCCGGGGCGCTCTCGGCCTTGCGGCTGCCGCGCGGGTGGGCGGCGACACGGGCTGCGGTCAGCGCTTCGATGGCGTCGCGGCGCAGCGCCTTGAGCTGCGAGTTGGGCACGAACAGCGCTTGCGGCGCGTCGAGGCTGACGCTTTGAGCGTGGTAGATGGTGGTGCCGAGCTGGGTCAGCAGGTCGCGCAGGCCATCGAGTGCCTGCTCCGGCTTGTTGGCCACGCCGAACGGGCCGGGCAGGGCGACTTCGACGCTGATGCCTTCCTCGCTGGTGGCGGTGAGCTTGAGGGCTTCTTCACGCAGCTCGGCCAGCCAGCTGACGCCGATGCGGCGTTCGGCGCTGGTGCGTTGCAGCGCCTGCTGCCAGTTGTGGTCGAGGTTGCGCGACAGCGGATGGTTCGGGCGCAGGCGGAAGAGCCCTTCGGGCATCTCGTTGGGCTCGACGCGGTAGCGGTAGCGCTTCTCGCCATCTTCGTCGAACTCGCCTTTGAGTTCGGCGATGTTGGCGCGAAAACCCGCCACCTCGCGCTTGACCAGCACGTTGAGGCCGTCGCCGTTGGACAGCGGCTCATGGGTGACGGCGATCAGGTCGCGCTTGTTCACTTTCTCGACAACGCCAACAGCGAGCCCGGTGAACGTTGGCGAGTCGAAGGCGCCGATGTCCACCTTGCGCTCGGTGACGAAGTAGTCGGTGCTGCCGCGGTGGAAGGTCTTGTCCGGGTCGGGCACGAAGAAGTGCGCGGTGCGGCCGCTGGAGGCGCGAGCCAGGTCCGGGCGATCTTCGAGGATGGCGTCGAGCTCGCGGCGGTAGTGGGCGGTGATGTTCTTTACGTAGGCCACATCCTTGTAGCGGCCCTCGATCTTGAACGAGCGCACGCCGGCCTCGACCAGGGCGCGCAGGTTGGCGCTCTGGTTGTTGTCCTTCATCGACAGCAGATGTTTCTCGTAGGCGATCACGCCGCCTTTCTCATCCTTGAGGGTGTAGGGCAGGCGGCAGGCCTGCGAGCAGTCGCCACGGTTGGCGCTGCGCCCGGTCTGCGCGTGGGAAATGTTGCACTGGCCGGAGAAGGCCACGCACAGCGCACCGTGGATGAAGAACTCGATGGCCGCATCGGTTTCATCGGCGATGGCGCGGATTTCCTGCAGGTTCAGCTCGCGCGCCAGCACCAGCTGGGAGAAGCCGGCCTGGTCGAGAAACTTGGCGCGGGCCAGGGTGCGAATGTCGGTCTGGGTGCTGGCATGCAGCTCGATGGGCGGAATATCCAGCTCCATCACCCCCATGTCTTGCACGATCAGCGCATCCACGCCTGCGTCGTAGAGCTGATGGATCAGCGCGCGCGCCGGCTCCAGCTCGTCGTCATGCAAGATGGTGTTGATGGTGGTGAACACCCGCGCGTGGTAGCGCCGGGCGAATTCCACCAGCCTGGCGATCTCGCTCACCTCGTTGCAGGCATTGTGCCGCGCGCCGAAGCTCGGGCCGCCGATGTAGATGGCGTCGGCGCCATGCAGGATGGCCTCGCGGGCGATCTCGACATCGCGGGCAGGGCTGAGCAGTTCCAGATGGTGTTTGGGCAGGGACATGGTGGTTTCTTTTATCAGGCTGGGCACGGGCAAGCTGCGCATTGTAGCGGGCCTGGGGGCACGGGGCATCCGTGATATGCCGGACGGCGGCTCGGGCTGTTTGCAGCGCCTCATCTGTGGGACAGTAGCGCCCTTTTTCAGGGGAGGTGTGGCGATGGATAACAGAGGGTTGGAGAAGCTTGATCAGTGGCTGCTCAAGTACGGCAACGATGACTCGATCCTGTCCGCCAGCGAGCTGGATGGCTACTTCGCCGCCATCGTCTCCGCCCCGCGCCAGGTCGCCCCGGCCGTCTGGTACTCGGCGATCTGGGCCGACCAGCCGCCGCAGTGGCCGAGCGACAAGGATGGCGAGCGCTTCATGAAGCTGGCTATCGAGCTGATGAGCGAAGCCACCTACATGCTCAGCGAGGAGCCGGACGACTACGAGGCAATCTTCCTCGCCGACGGCAACGGCAAGGGTGAGAAGCTGATCGTCTCCGAGTGGTGCGCGGGTTACCTGCGCGGTGCCGCGGTGGCCGGCTGGCTGGAGGCAGCGTTGCCCGAGTCAGTGGCAGCAGCCCGGGCGCTGATCACCCTGCACGGTGATGAGAGCGGCAGCGCGACGCTCAAGGCCATGTCCGACGCCGAGTACGATGCCAGCACGGCACTGCTCGAACCGGCGGCTGTCGAGCTTTACCAATACTGGCAACAGAACCTGGAGCCGGTGCTGCCGGTACGTCGTGACGATGCCAAGGTGGGGCGTAACGACCCGTGCAGTTGCGGCAGTGGCAAGAAGTACAAGCAGTGCTGCATGCGCTGACAGCATCTTCGCCGGTACCGGCCGGCTGAGGGTCGCTACCTCAGTCGGCCGGCTGCGTCAGTTCAAGCCATTGGGGCCGCTGCTCAGCCAAGCAACTCGGCAAACGCCTTGTCCGCCTCCAGCACGGCTGGCAAGGCTTCGAACAGCGTGGCCAGGTCGACCTCCTCGAACAATGGGCCTTCCAGGCTCTGCTGCGCCTGTTCGCTGACACCATCGAGTTCGATGGTTTCCGCAATGATCACCGACTGCGCCATCAGCCTTGCGTAATGACCGTCGCTGGGCGCCTGGCTTGGGCGCGCCTGGTAGGCGATGGCATGCTGGATCAGCGCTGGCAGTTGCCAGCGGCGTGCCAGTTCGGCGCCCACTTCCGGGTAGCCGAAACCCAGTTGCAGGGTTTCCTCGGCGGCCTGTGCCGCGGCCTCGCGCTTCGGATGGCGGTTCATGCGCCGGGCAAAATCCGGTGCGCCAGTCTGGATCAGCAGCTCGCCGATGTTATGCATCATGCCGCAGGTGAAGGCGGCGTCCGTGTCCAGCTTCAGTTGCTTGGCCAGGCTGCGGGCGATGCTGGCCACCCGGAAGCTGTGAATCCAGAAGCCCTTGAGGTCGAAGCCGGTATCGACCTTGAATGCGCCCGTCATCGCCGAAGCCAGCACCAGCGTGCGCAGGGTGTTGAATCCCAGGCGCATGGCTGCGTCCTCGACGCTTACGGCTTCACGCGCGCCGCGAAAACGGGGCGAGTTGGCCAGGCGCAGTACCTTGGCGGCGATAACCGGGTCGCGCTCGATGTTGCGTGCCACGCTTTCCAGGCTGGAGGAGGGGTTGTCGAACTGCTGGATCAGCTCCTGCGCGACCTTCGGAATGCTCGGCAGTGTGTGAATCTGGGCAAAGAGACTGTCAATATCCATGTTGGCTCCGATAGCTACGGGCGCGGCGCTCGCGCCCGGTGAGAAAGTGCTCTTTGAGCATAGTCGCGCCTGCGGTCGCAGCCAGTCTCGCAGCCGCTTGTTAGAGCCTTTTTCGTCGTGCTACCGGCTTAGAACAGGCACACCAGAGCACCAGCCGGGAAGGGGGCTGGTGCTTGTAGCTATAGCCTTACTGGCGTGGCGCCGCGCTGGTCTCTGCAGCGGCGGACCACACCCGGTAGCGCACCTCGATATCCTTCGGTGCGTAGATCACCAGCGGCAACTTGCTGTTGTAGCGCACCAGTTGCGGCTCACCGCCGACGCGCACGAACGCCGGTTTGCGGCTGCCATCCGGGCAGGCCATCAGGGTACTCATGGCCGGGCCGACCTGGCTCAGTTCGTAGTAGTTATAGCCCCAGCCTTCCACGGTTTTTTCCTGCCACTGGCCGCCCAGGCGTTGCTGATTGCAGTCCACTTCCAGAGTCTTGCCGGCGATGATCTCCACCTTGTGCTCGGCTTCGTTGGCCTGTGCCGGCAGCTCGATCACGTGGCGGCTGTAGCCGTCGGCAGCGGCAGGGTAGGGCTTGAGCGCCTCGGGCGTGGCAGCGCAGGCGGCCAGCGGCAGGGCGCAGACGAGGGAGAGCAGCGGCAGTTTGAGTCGGTTCATGAGGGTTCCTTGCTGAAAGACCTTGTGGGTCGTCCGTTGTTGGGAAGCCGCCGGATCGGCAGCGCAGCACAGACCTTTGTGGATAGGCCAAGTTCCTGTGCCTTTCAAGCCGTCTCAACGCGCCTCGGCCGAGGGGGCCAACTCGGCGGGAAGGGCGTGCTGAAGATAGTCTGCGAACAGACGTACCTTGGGGGTCAGCTCGTAGCGATTGCGCACGCAGAGGTAGTAATCCAGCGGTGCGCTGGTCGCACGACTGCTTGCGGGGGTGGCTGATGAGAACAACTCGACCAGTTCGCCGCGGGCCAGGTACGGGTCGGCGACGAAGGACGCCAGGCGGGTGATGCCGCCGCCTGACGCAGCGCACTGTGCCAAGGCATCGATATCGTTGCTGCTCATGGCCACTCTGACCTGGGCATCGAAATGCTCGTCATCGCGAACGAAGCCCCAGCGCAGAAAGCGGCCATCGGTTGCGAAACGGAACAGCAGGCAATCATGATCGCGCAATTGCTCGGGCTCGCTCGGGCGACCGGCGCGCTGCAGGTAGGCCGGGGCAGCACAGAAGCGAGTTTGCGCGGTGGCGATACGCCGGGCAACCAGGCCGCTGCGCAACTGCTGCTCGATGTAGATGCTGACGTCGACACCTTCCTGAATGTGGTCGACGGAGCTGTCGGTGGTCAGCAGCTCGCAGCGTATACGCGGGTAGCGCGCCATGAAACCGGGGATCAGTGGTGCCAGCACGTGGCGGCCGAAGGCCGCGCTGGCGGCGATGCGCAACTGGCCGCGCGGTTCATCCTGCAGGTCGGCGACGTCGGCGCGGGCCAGTTCCAGTTCCTGAAGCACCGCTTGCACGCGCTCGAAGTACAGCGCGCCAGCGTCGGTAAGCGCTAGGCTGCGGGTGGTGCGGGTGAGCAGGCGGGTACCCAGATTTTGTTCCAGGCGGGCGATGTTCTGGCTCGCCGCAGCGGCGCTGATACCCAGCAGGCGCGCTCCGGCGGCGATGCTGCCGCTTTCCACCGCTTTGACGAAGCTCTCAAGGCCGCGAAGGGTGTCCGTGCTTTTGCTTTGCAATGCTGGCCTCGGTCGTAAGTTGAGCTTGATACTCAACTTACCTTCCGGCCTCTACCGGAGCAATCGTCCTGGTCGCTAAAGTGCTGGCACATTCAATGATCAGGAAATCAGAACATGTCCGATCTCGACTCAACGCCGCTGCCTGCGCGTAGCTGGAAGCTGCCTGCCCGAGCCATGCCGGTGGCTTTCGCTTTCTTCATGTCGGGCATCATGGCGATGCTCATGTCGCTGGTGATCACCGCTGCAAACCGAGGGTTCAGTGACGGTTACCTGCAAGCGGTACTGAGTGCCTACAGCCTGGCCATGCCGGTGGCTTTCTGCTGCGTGATGCTGGTGCGGCCGGTCGTGATCAAGCTGGTGAGTCTGACCGTGCACGCTCCGTGAAAAACTGCGCAGTCTTTCACGGGCGAGGGAGGGCGGCCTGCTTTTGCGCTAATCAAGCACGCTCAGGCCAGTCGGCGGGGGCCGTGCGTGACACCCACCGATGCAAGGGAATCAGGCGAAGACGAAGTACTTGCGCACGGTCTCGACCACTTCCCAGGTACCTTTCATGCCAGGTTCGACCACGAAGATGTCACCGGCTTTCAGGTGAATTGGCTCCATGCCGTCCGGAGTGATGATGCAATAGCCTTCCTGGAAGTGGCAGTACTCCCACTTCACGTACTCCACGCGCCATTTGCCGGGCGTGCAGATCCAGGTACCCATGATCTTGCTGCCATCATCGGAGGTGTAGGCGTTGAGGTTGACGGTATGCGGGTCACCTTCGATGCGTTCCCATTTGCAGGCATCGACGACGGGCATCGGCTGGGTGTCGCGCAGAACGGTGATCGGTTTGTTGGCCATGTCTGGCTCCCGGTGCAAAAAAAGGGCCTTCACCATAGGCGCCGGACGCATGGAGAGATTGTCTGGAGTCGACCTCTGGCTAGTCGTTTGCGCTGTCGCCTGCGACATTTTTACGCCCAAAGGACGAGAGAAGCGGAGCGACTTTGCCTCTACTCTTGAGACGGAGAACCGTTCGAGAAGAGAGGCGCTTATGGGTTTTTTCCGTCGTGAACGCTTCACTCAATCGCTGCAGGGGGCAACCGCGCAGATCAGTTGTCGCGGCGGCGAACTTGCCGCTGAGCTGGCGGCAGTGCGCATGCGGCCGAGCTTCATCACTGGCTACGTTTCACCGCACCTGGATCTCGAACGCATCGCCCGGCAGATTCACGAGCGCTTTCCCGGTGTCACGCTGAGCTTGAGCAGCAGCGCTGGCGAACTGTGTGGCAGCGAAGGGCGGCTCTACTGTGACGCCACTGGGCAGTGGGATCGCCTGGTGCTGGCGCTGTTCGACAGCCGTGTTTTGCTCAGTGCGGAGCTGGTCAGCGTGCCGCTGGAGAGCCAGGACATTCGGGCTGGTGGCGCGCGCATGTCGCTGCGTGAGCGCATCGCCAAGCTGACTCGATCGCTGCAGGCGTTGCAGGTGAAGACGCCTATCGATGCCCGCGACACCCTGGCTTATGTGTTGTTCGACGGTTTGTCGGCCTCCGAGTCGTTCTTCATGGAAGCGCTCTATGAGTCAGGGCGTTTTCCCTGCCTGTTCGTCGGTGGCTCGGCCGGTGGCAAGGGCGACTTTCGCCAGACCTTCCTGCATGACGGCCAGCGTCGCTACGAGAACCATGCCCTGGTGGTGTTTCTCAAGAGCGCACCCGGCGTTCGCTTTGGCGTGTTCAAAAGCCAGAACTTCGAGCCGACTTCGATCAGCCTCAGTGTGCTCACCGCCTCGCTCGAGGAGCGCAGCATCCGTCAGGTGATCGACGCGCGCGGCAATATTCTGAGTATGGTCGCCGCCTTGTGCGCCGAATTGCAGTGCCAGCCGCAGGAGCTGGAGGGCAAGCTAGCCAGTTACTCGTTCGCCATTCGCGTCGGCAGCGAGCTGTTCGTGCGTTCCATCGCGCGCATCGACCTGCAGCAGGAGATCGTTCACCTGTTCTGTGACGTGGCGCCGGGCGAGGAACTGGTATTGGTCAGGCGCACGCCATTGGTCGAGGGCACTCGGCGTGATTTCGAACGCTTTCTGCAGGGCAAGGGGGGAACGCCCCTGCTCGGCCTACTCAACGACTGCATCCTGCGCCGGCTCAACAACGCGGCGGAGCTGGGGAAGATGGGGTCGGTGTTCGGCCGGGTGCCGGTCATCGGCTTTTCCACCTTCGGCGAGATTCTCGGCCTCAACCTCAACCAGACACTGACCGCGATCTTCTTCTTCCAGGTCCCGCCGGGCGCGGCGTTCAGTGACGATTACATCGACCGCTTTCCCATCCACTACGGCGAGTTCAAGGCCTTCTTCCTGCGTCGGCAAATCAAGAAGCTCGCCGGGCTCAGCCAGGTGGTGGTCAGTCAGATCAACGCCTTCAAACGGCATGACTACGACAGCTGCATCGACAGCCACGGCCTCGACGAGCACATTCGTCCGGTTTTCGAGGGGCTGGCCGATCTTGGTCAGGTGTTGCGTGCGGCCGAGGCGCGGCAGCGCGAGATTGGCGAGCAGTTACACTTGCATGCCCATGAATTGCACCAGAGCATGGATGCGCTGGGCGATAACATCACTCGCCAGGGCGATGTCACCGAGCAGGCCGAGGCGGTGGTACGCAGCCTGGGCGAGCAGGGCACATCGGTGGTACGCAGTGCCGACGAGCTGGCGCGATCCAGTCTACGCATCCAGTCCATCGTTCAGGTGATCCAGCAGATTGCCGGGCAGACCAACCTGCTGGCGCTCAATGCCGCCATCGAGGCGGCGCGTGCCGGGGAAATGGGTCGTGGCTTCGCGGTGGTGGCCGACGAGGTGCGCAACCTGGCGCAGATCACTCACAAGAACGCCGCCGAGATCGGTACCGACGTCGATCAACTGTCCCAGGCCATCAGCGTGGTGTCCGGACATATCCAGCAGCAGGTCAGCGAGGTCTCCACGCTGGGGGGGATGATCGATTCGTTGCGTGATTCCGCCGAACTGACCGAGCAGACCTCGCTGCGCACCCGCGAGCTGGCCGACACTCTGACCGGGCTGACGGGTAACGTCGGCTGACTGCGTGCGGCGGCGCATGTGCCGCCGCAGCGCTGCTCACAGTTTGGTGGCGAAGCTCTCCACCGCTGCGACCACACGCCGCGCGCCGTCCTGGATCTCGTCGATTACCTGGCCGGCCTGGCCCGACAGCTCGAGGCCCAGCTCGGCCTGGGTCTTGCCGCGGTCGATGATCTGCACGGCGCGTTCGGCCAGTTGCTGGTTCTGACCAACGACCGAGGTGATTTCCTCGGTGGCCGCGCTGGTACGCGAAGCCAGTTGACGGACCTCGTCGGCCACCACCGCGAAGCCACGGCCCTGATCGCCCGCTCGCGCCGCCTCGATGGCGGCATTGAGTGCCAGCAGATTGGTCTGGTCGGCGATGCTGCTGATGTTCTTGACGATCGAGCCGATCAGCTGCGACTGCTTGTCCAGCGCTTCGATGCCTTGCGCGGCCTCCTGCATGCGTGAGGCCAGCTCGGTCATGGCGTCGAGCATCTGCTGCACCACCGAGGCGCCATTGCGCGCGCTTTCGTCGGTGCCCTTGGAGGTCTCGAAGGCGATGCCGGCGGCCTGGGCCACGGCCTCTTCGCGCTGCACCTGGTCGGTGATCACCGTGGCGAACTTGACCACTTTGTACAGCCTGTCATGGGCGTCGGTAATCGGGTTGTAGGACGCCTCCAGCCACACGTCGCGGCCGTGGCTATCGATACGACGAAAGCGGTTGACGACGAACTCGCCACGGCGCAGCTGCTCCCAGAACCGCTGGTATTCGGGGGCGTTGTACTCGCTCGGGTCGCAGAAGATGCGGTGATGCTTGCCCAGGATCTGCGCCAGGCTGTAGCCCATGGCATCGAGAAAGCGCTGATTGGCGGTCAGCACCTCGCCATTCAGATTGAACTCGATAACCGCAGTGGAACGCTGCAGGGCCTTGATCAGGTTTTCATGCTCGCGCGACGTTTCGATGGTGCGGGTCAGGTCGCTGGCATGGATCGAGAAGAAGCGAATGCGCCCGCTGCTGTCGTGCACCGGCTGCAGGATCGAGCGCAGCCAGGCCTCTTCGCCATTGCCGCGCAGCAGGCGGATCACCCCGGAGAGGTGCTCGCCACGTTCCAGGGCCTGGCGCACGCGGTGATGGAAGTCGAGATTGTGCACATGTTCGGGTATCAGCTGCAGCACGTGCTGGCCTTGCAGGCGATCTGCCGTATAGCCCATCTCCTTGAGGAAATTGTCGTTGGCGCGCTCGATGCGACCTTGCGGGTCGAGCATCAGCACCAGCATTTCCTCTTCCAGGCTGGTGCAAACCTGCGTCACGGAAGAGAAATCATCACGCAATGCCTGCAACTCTTGCTTCAGTCGTCCATTGAACATGAGGGCCATCTCGCTGAAAGTTGACGCCATTGTTTCGGCTGCAAGTGCCAGGAGTTTAGCCGGGACATGGCATGCGTACAGGCCCGTGCAGAAACCAGCAGGGCTGCGCTGCTTTCTCTATCGGCGCGCAGCTGCGCTTGGGCTATGATGCGCGCCCCTCGACACCCTGGCGGGTCATCATGTCCGGCAACGCCCTCTATACCGACCTGTCGGGCTACTACGATCTGATGTGTGCAGACATCGACTACGCCGCGCAGAGTCACTGCGTGCATCGCCTGCAGCAATTGTTCGGTAACGGCGGCAAACGCCACCTCGATCTGGCCTGTGGCACCGGCCCGCATGTGCGCCATTTCCTCGATGCTGGCTATGCCAGCCGTGGCCTGGACATCAACCAGCCAATGCTCGACCGCGCCGCCCTGCGCTGCCCCGAGGCACGCTTCTCGCGGCAGGACATGTGTGGCTTTGAGGTCGACGAGCCGCTGGACTTGATCACCTGCTTTCTCTACTCAATTCACTACAGCGCCAGCATCGAACGTCTGAAAGCGTGCATCGCCAGCGTGCATGACGCTCTGGCGCCGGGCGGGGTGTTCTGCTTCAACGCCGTGGACAAGCAGCGCATCGACAACGCCTCGTTCGTTTCCCACAGCGCGCGGCATGCCGAGGGGCAGTTGCGCTTCAGCTCCGGCTGGTACTACTGCGGTGAGGGTGAGCAACAGGCGCTGCGTTTGCGCATCGAGCGTACTCAGGGCGAGCAGACCGAGGTCTGGCACGACGAGCACCCGATGGTGGCGGTGAGCTTCGCCGAACTGCAGGCGCTGCTGGCGCCGTACTTCGAGGTGCAGGTGCTGGAGCACGACTATCAGCGCCTGAGTCAGTGGGATAGCACGTCCGGCAATGCGCTGTTCGCCTGCAGCAAGCGCTGAGCCGCAGGCTGGATAACTATTCTCATTTGTTAAAGCGTCAATCCTGCTTATCATTGCGCCACTTTTGCCGGGGGAGGCTGGAGTGATGCAAGAGCTGTCGCTGGCAGCCAATCCATTGACCGAGTTGCTGGACGCTCTGGTCAGGCAGTTTCAGGGGCTTTTCGACCTCAACGGGCGCATCGGCCTGCTCTTCATCCTGCTTTCCTACAGCGTGGCCTACCTGCTTTATCGCCAGCGCCGCGTGGGCAGTGGTTGCACATCGTTCTGGCAGTTCATCGGTGGACGACAGGTGCTGTTGCATCCGTCGGCGCTGCTCGACTACCGCTACTACTTCGTGCGCGCACTGCTGCGTGTGGTGCTGATCGTTCCGGTGATCGGCCTGGTCGACCCCCATGTGCTGCATTCGGCCGACTACATGGCCTTCTTCACCCGGCTCTGGGGCGCCCGGCCGCAGCTGGGAGAGAACCTCGGCCTGAGTCTGCTCTATGGCCTCGGCGTGTTCCTGATCAACGACTTCGCCAGCTACTGGACACATCGCGCCTTTCACTCGCGCTGGTTGTGGGAGTTTCACAAGGTTCACCACGTCGCGCCCGTGCTGGTGCCGCTGACGGCCAGCCGCGTGCATGTCGTGGAAAAGCTCGCAGACAGTCTGCTCACCCTGGTACTGCTTGGCGCCTACTCCGGGGCTTTCTGGTATCTGTGCGGGGGGGAGGTCAGCCGCTATACCTTGTTCGGCGTCACCTATCTGGTATTCATCTTCAACTGCCTGGCGGCCAACCTGCGCCATACGCACATCTGGCTTTCCTTCGGGCCCAGGTTGGAGCACCTGCTCAACAGCCCGGCGCAGCATCAGATTCATCACAGCGATGCCCCGCACCATTTCCACAGGAACTTCGGCACCAACCTGTCGATCTGGGACTGGATGTTCGGCACGCTCTACACCACCACGCACACACCGGAGCGCCTCAGCTTCGGCACGGCCGAGCGCGATGCGCATCGCTACCAGAGCCTTTACAGCCTGATCGTGCAGCCCTTCATCGACACCGCCCGCAAGCTGCTGGAAAGCACCGACAACCGAGGCCTGCGCCGCAGGGTGTAGCGCGTGGCGGTGCGCCCCTCCACGGCGCGGGTGGCCGTCACGCCGGCTCCTCGACGCGCTCGGTTTGCAATAAACGCTGCAGCTCGGCCACCAGTGCATCGACCTTGTTCAAACCCCGTGCGACCGATTCGGCGAGCAGCTCGCCGCCGACTTCCTGCCCCTCGATGGCGATCTGGTGCACGCGGGTGAGGCCGATGAAGCCGAGCGCGGTGATCAGGTTCGGCTCCAGATGGTTCATGTGCGCCATCTCGCCGCCCGCATCGAAACCAATGCCACCGCGTGCGGTGAGAATCACCACATCACGCGGCCGGTCGGCCAGCATGGGGACATAGGGATCGAGCGGGTTGCTCTCGTCCAACTCCACCGTACGGCCAGGGCGCACTACCTGGTCGATCCACGCCTTGAGCGCTGCCGGCATGCCGAAGTTGTACAGCGGTGTGCCGATCACCAGCACGTCGGCGGCAATCAACTCATCGACCAGGCGATCGCTTTCGGCCAGTGTGTCGCGCATCCAGGCCTCGCGCTTCGGCTCGGCAGTGAAGGACGAGGCGATCCAGTCATGGCTGATGATCGACGGCGGGTTCTGGCCGATGTCGCGGTAGGTGATGAGGTCCTGCGGGCGGCGCGCCTGCCACTGGCTGACGAAGCGATGGCTGAGGTTACGGCTGTGCGAGCCGTGCTGAACCTTGCCGGCGAGGCCGGGGCGGGCGCTGGCATCGAGGTGCAGAATATGGGTCATGGCGAGTCTCCTGATTGAATTTGAATTCATCTGTGATTGGCAGCAGAATCAGGCTAAGTTCGCCAATGGCTGGCGACAAACGAGCAATTTTTTTCGTAACGGATGAGGAAAGTTCAGCTATGAGCCGGCGCAGGCTACCTCCGCTTTCCGCTTTGCGTGCCTTCGAGGCGGCGGCTCGCCACGAAAGCGCCAAGCAGGCCGCGGAAGAACTCTCGGTCACCGCCACAGCGATCAGCCACCAGATTCGCGCGCTGGAAGATGCCCTCGGCGTCCCGCTGTTCGTGCGCAAGCCGCGCCAGCTGGAGCTGACCATGGCCGGGCGCGAGTTGCAGCAGGTGCTGGAAAGCGCCTTCGACAGCATCGGCGCTGCGGTCGAACGGCTCAGCGCCGCACCGCGCCGGCGAGCCGTCACCCTCAGCACCACGCCCGCGGTGGCGGTACGCTGGTTGCTGTCCTGGGTCTGCCTGCTGCGCGACTCCCACCCGGATATCGACCTGCGCATTCATGCCTCGCACGAGCCGGTGGCGCTCGATGGTGTCACCGCCGATATCGCCATTCGCTATGGCGACGGCCGCTGGCCCGGGCTGGTGGCGGAAAAACTCTTCGACAACACCTTCATCCCCGCCTGCAGCCCTCTGCTGAACCTGCACGACGCCGCAGAGCTGCCCGGGCATTCGCTGATCCACTTTCGTAACCAGGCGGCGATTTCCTCGCCTATCGATTGGGCCATCTGGCAGAAGAAGGCCCAGGTGCCGGGGCTGGACGTCGCTGCCGGACTGGTGTTCTCCGACGAGACCCACGCCGTTTCGGCTGCCGTCGGCGCCCAGGGGGTGGCGCTGATGAGCCGGCAGCTGATCGAGGACGAGCTACGCGAGGGCAGGCTGGTGCAGCCCTTCGGCCCGGAGCTGGAGGGCAAGCCGTTCTTTCTGGTGTACCCGGAAAGCCGCCGCAATGACCCGAGCATTCAGGCGGTGAGGGAATGGATCCTGACGGTGCCGGGTGGCTTGTGTTCGATCTGACGACCAGTCATCCAGGGCCTGGCGGGTTGAGCCTGAGCCCTGCATCGGCCCGCCTGAGCGCTCAATAATAAATATCCTCTGCGGCATGCTTTCTCTGTCGCATCAAGGCAAAGAACGACAAGCCCAGGAGCAGGAGAATCGCTGTCGAGCAGCCCAGGAAGACCTTGGCGTCCGCGCCGCTGGCTTGGTAAGTGGCTTGGGTCATCTTTATCGACGGTGACCAGGTGGAGTGGATCAAGGGAATCTTGTCGTCGATGGCGTACGTAGCAGGGTTGTACTGGGTGTTCTGCGTGTAGGTATCGGTGAAGGATATGCCGTCCGCCTCATAGCGGTAGGTGATGATGTTCAGGGCGGGGTTGGGCGTGTTCTGTATCTCGGTGATGCGGGCTTGGGTCTGCTGATTGCCGAGCTGCATGAACAGGGCGGTGGCGCCGTGGTTGCTCATGAGGGCGAGAATGGCGAGGGGGATGATCGCTATCAACGACAGTGTGGATAGCGTGGTGAGGAAGTCTCTTTTTTCTTCCCGTGGGTAATACATACGCGGCATCCGTTGGTTCAGGGTGAAGTGCGCCAGGTGTGGCGGCGCGATTATCAATCAGTGGCCTGATGCGGCAGGTGTCCCGGCGTCGGGCCGCCGGTAATAGGCATCCCACAGCTTGTTGCGGAATTTGTTGGTCGGGTCGACGCGCCGTTTCAGCGCGAAGAAGGCCTCGGCACCGGGGTAGGCGGCGAGAAACTGCTCACGGCTTGCGTGGATTTGATACGGCAGGTAGTAGCTGCCCTGGTGAGCGATGGCCAGGTCGATCAGCTGCCGTGTCCAGTCGGCTACGGCGGCGCGTTCGCTGGGTGAGACGCCCTGTCGGTAGTAGAGCACCAGCGCGAAGGTGTCTTCGCGAGCCCAGGCCAGCAGCGTGCCCGGGTCGGCCTTGGCATGGCGAATGGAGATATTGGCGACCTTGACCTTGTGCGCCTTGAGCACATCCTTCATGCCCGCGACGAAGTGTTCCAGCTGCGCTTCGGGAACGAAATACTCCTGCAGCACGTAGCTGTAGTCGGGGCCGGAAATGGGCTGCAGCTCACGTACATCGAGGCTGGCCTCATGGTTGCGCCACTGCACCTGCGGTCGCTTGAGCAGCAGCGGGTCGACCAGGTTTTCGCGCACCTTCGCGCCGCCCTTGCTGCTGGCCACCGCCAGCGCTGCGCGCATGGCCTTGTAGTCACGGTCCAGTGGTACCAGGCGCTCGGTGATGGTCAGCGGTGCGTCCGTGCGCAGGTAGGACACGGCGCGAACGCTGTCGTAATCGTCGGTGTAGAGAATGCCGTTGTGCATCACCATGTCCGGGTTGCCGCTGACCTGACTGGCGAAGAACTGCGCATAGTCACTGAGCGGCATGAGTTGCGTCTGGCGCACCAGCTTGCTGTTCTCCACCAGTGGCAGGGAGGCTTCGACGATCACGCCCAGGCCGCCATAGCCGCCGATGGCGCCATGGAACAGCTCGCTGTTGTGCGTCGGGCTGGCGTCCACCACCTGGCCGTCGGCCAACACCAGGCGCAACGAGCGCACGCCGAGCACCAACGGCCCCTGGCCGACGTAACGGCCATGGGCATTGACGCTGAGGGCACCGCCAACGGTGAAATTGGCGTAGGACTGCATGATTTGCGGCGACAGGCCGTGTGGGTCGATGTACTCCAGCACTTCGCGCCAGGTGATGCCGGCCTGCACGCGAATCTCCCGGCGCTGCGCGGAGAACGCCAGCACCTTGTTGAATTGGCGCATGTCCAGTTGCAGGGCCTGCTCGGTAGCGGTCTGCCCACCCATGCTGTAGCGCCCGCCGCCAATGGCGATGGGCCCGGCGTGCTCGCGCACCGCTGCGACGATCTGCTCGAGCTCGGTAGGCGCCAGCACCTGCGACACCGCAATGGGGTTCATGCCGCTGACGTCGTTGACGATTTCCACGGCGTGCGCGGCCTGGCACAGCAGCAGGATCAGAAGGGGGAGGATACGCATCGGACTTCCTTGTTCGCAGTAGTGAAACGGCGATTCCTTGCCTTGCCGGTACGGCCAGGCCGGCGCCATCGGGCGAGCGCCGCCGTGCATTGTTCCTCAGTTGCTGATGCGAGTGCCAATTGAAATATCGATGCTGCCGCAAACGCCAGTTTGTGGCTTATGGGTGAGCCATCGCCGCCACGCGTCCGCCCCGGGCATGTAGGCAGATCTTGCAGCTACCCGGTGGCTCGTGCTCGCAGCAGCCGCCAGCCGCGACTCAGGCCGGCAACGGCTGGCGCACGCGCAAGGTGACGCCGGCATGCACTGCCAGTGTGGCGATCACCAGGGCGCCACCGTAGAGCGTGGCGTTGGCCGGCGTTTCCTGCAGGAAGTACCAGACCCAGAGCGTGCCCAGCACGCTTTCCAGCAGGTAGAACAGCGCAACCTCGGCGGAAGGCAGATAGCGGGTCGCGTTGTTGATCAGCAAGGTGGCCAGCGGCATCTGCACCAGACCCATGATGGCCAGCGCCCAGTAGCTCGAGGCGCCCAGGGTGAAGGGCTGCGCGTTGGGCCAGGCAATCAGCGCCGCCGCCAGCCCACCCAGTGCGATCAGCGGCATGCGCTCCAGGGACGGGTGACGGCGCAACAGCGTCAGGTTGGCGCCGACCGCCGCCGAGGACAGCAGGGCATAGCCGTTACCGGCCAGGTCGGTCGTGTTAAACGCGCCGGCGAACACCAGCATGATGCCCAGCGCCGCCACGCCAATCGCCAGCCAGGTGCGCAGCGCCACCTGCTCGCCGAGAAAGAAGCGGGTGAACAGCGCCGCGAACAGCGGCGCCGTGCAAAGAATGACCACCACGTTGGCGACCTGGGTATGGATCACCGCCAGCACGAAGAAGATCGAGATCAGCGCCAGCAGCAGGGCCGAGCAGGCACTGAGCAACGGTTGCGCGCGGACGCTGGCACGGCTCCTGGCCGACAGCGAGAACACGCCCAGGGCCAGGAACATCAGCAAGCCACGCCAGAACACGATATTCCAGCCATCGGCCTGCGCCAGGCGTACCAGCAGACCATCGAAGCTGAGAATCACGATGCCGCTGGTGACGAGTAGCAAACCGCGTGCTGAATCTTTCATCCGTGTGTCCTCGACGTGCCGCTGGCGGGCATCCTGTTGCTGCTGGAGGGAGGCTGCCTCGAAATGGTGCACAGCCAGACGCTGTGTCGATGATGGACGTGGTTTTTGCTGCAGACCTGCCCAGAAGCGCCCCGAGTGCTGCGGTTCGCGACCTGCTACTTGCCGGGCTGGACGACGATGCCGCGTTTCTTGTTGTACGCGTGCCACTGCGCCAACAGCCAGCCTCCCTGACCGGTGAAGCGCTCGGCCGAACGCGTGCAGGCGCTGATCCGCTCCAGCCGAAAGTGGCGAAAGTCGTTACGCAGGTCGCACCAGGCGGCCAATACCTGAAAGCCGTCGAAATACCCCAGTGCTATGGGGCGCAGTGTGCGCTGGGTCAGCGATCCCGCTTCATCCGTGTAATCGATCAGCACCTTGCATTCATCGCTGATGGCTTCACGCAGGGCGCGTGCCGTGGCGCCGTCATCGCTCGTGGAAGGGGCGGGCCCGGCGAACAGCGGCGTTTTCTCCAATTGTGCTTGGGCCTCGGCGCCAAGCACCGCGCGCAGCTTGCCCTGCACGTTCTGCGCTGCCAGGCGCAGCGCCGGGTCCGTCCTGCGCTCGACCCAGCGCAGGCCGAGCAGCAACGCCGCCAGCTCTTCCTGGGTGAACATCAGCGTTGGCAGCAGATAACCCGGCTTCAGCAGGTAGCCGATGCCCGGCTCGCCCTGAATATCCGCGCCCTGGCCCTGCAAGGTGGCAATGTCCCGGTACAGCGTGCGCAGGCTCACGCCCAGCTCACCGGCGAGCGTCTGGCCGCTGACGGGCAGGCGGTGGTTGCGCAGGATCTGCAGCAGCTTCAGCAATCGTTCGGTGCGTGTCATTGCACCATGCTGACAGGAACTGTCAGTAGGGTCGACTAACGTGAGCCTTCCAATCTCAGGAGGTCCACGATGAACCGTCCCAATCTGTTAATCCTCTACGTTGCCGACCCACTGCGCAGCAGCGCCTTCTATCGGCAACTGCTGCAACAGGCGCCCACCAGCGAGTTTCCCAGCTTCGTGTCCTTTGCGCTGAGCGACCAGCTGCACCTGGGGCTGTGGTCGGAGCAGGCGGACAATTTCCAGTCATCCGGCAATGGCCACCGCAGCGAGTTCGGTTACCAGGTCGAGCGTGAGGCCGATGTCGAAATGCTCTACGAGCGTTGGCAGGCGTTGGGCGTCGAGATTGAGCAACCCCTGGCCCGTGCGGTGTTCGGGCCGACCTTCGTCGCGCTCGACCCGGACGGCCACCGGCTGCGCGTGTGCATGCGCGATGCCAGCTGATCGCCGCTGCTGATGGCGCTTGGCGCCTGATGGAGCCCCACGCCCGGCGTGGGGCATCGCCTCAATGCAGCGCGCGTGAAGGCAGGCGCTCGTCGACCAGTTGTTGCGCCTGCAGGGCAAGCGCATCGAGATGTGCATCGCGCTGTTTTTCCGCCTGCTGCATGGCGCGCTGGCCGTGCTGCTTGAGCAGGTAGGCGTGGATCTGCCTGACCTCGGTGGAGGCGAACACCGGCGCCAGGTCCGCCACGGCCACCATGCCGCTGGAGCGATAGTCGCGGCTATTCATCAGCACCTGCGCGCCTTGAGCGGCCAGCACCTGCAGGCCCAGCGCCTCGAACAGCAGCACCTTGTCTGCCGCACAGGCCAGTTCCAGATGCGGCCGATGTGCCAGCACGCGCTGCAGCAGCGCGCGACCGATGCCCTGACGGCGGTGTGCGGCATCTACCGCCAGATAGGCAAGGGTGCAGGCGGCAGCATCATCGGGGCTGGGCAGGTACAGGGCAAAACCCATTACGCGGGCCGGGTCTTCATCGTCCAGTGCCAGCAGCAACTGCACCGGGCCTTCGGCCTCGCCGTTCATGCTCTGCAGGTGCAGATGCACCTCGTAGCCGATCACGTACTGGTACAGCTGAAACAATGGGTTGCTCGGCTGCAGTGGCACCACGCTGACGTCACCGAAGTAGTCCACCACCATCTGCAGTACCTGACTCTTCAGGGACTCGGGCGGCGGGCTGCTGAGGTGGGAGAGGGTAAACATCGGCAGGTGGGCTCCGCTGGGCAAGTGGGCCTGGATTGTAACCCGTGTGCCGCCTTGCTCGGGCGTCGCGATTGCCAGCGTTCGCCTCGGGTAATATGGCGGCGCACCGAACGCCACCCCGGAAGAGCCCTATGCCATCGCCGAAACGAAAATACTCAGGCATCGAGCGCGAGCTGATTCGCAGCCTGACCACTGCCTGCGAAACCGCAAAAAGCGAAATCGTCGGTTTCCAGTGGCTGACCCATGAGGTGGACTACGAACAGTTTCCGCAGAGCCTGGTGGTGACCTGGATGTTCGATAGCGAGGCGCACAAGGCCGGTTCGGACAAGGCGAGGATGCTGGCGCTGACCCAGGCGGCCTTCGATGACGTGGGCATCAGCGTTACCCGTATCGCCGAACACGTGGCGTTCGCCGTCGAGCAACCGGCAAGGGGCAAGCGTGGCCAAGGACATTGAGAACCCCTGCGTGTCGCTGTGTCAGCTCAACAGCGAGCTGTGCGTCAGCTGTGGGCGCACGCGCGAGGAAATCCGCAAATGGCGGGGCATGAAACGGCCGGAGAAAATGGCGACCGTGCAGCGGGCGGCAGCGCGAATGAAGGCGATAGCCAAGAAGAAGAGCAAGGGCTAGCGAGCGCGTGACCGTTCCCGCGCAGTGCGGAGGAACGATCACGCGTCGGTCAGTTGTTCAGGTAGCGGGCGGCCACCTGATTGATGAAGCCTTCCTTGCGCATCTGATCCAGAGCGCTTTGCAGTTTCTGCACGACTTCATCCGGGGTTTCCTTGTTCATCGCCAGGTAGAGCTGCGTGCTGCTGATGGCAAAGGCCACTTCCAGCTTGCCGATACCGGCCTTGCCGGCCTCGTAGTTGCCTGCCGGGTTGGTGGTCGCCCACAGGTCAAATTCACCGGCTTGCAGCTTGGCTGGCGCGTTGCTCAAGACGTTCTTCACGGTAAAGTTTCGCTGGGTCAGATACTGGCTGACACTGGTGCCGGCGACCGAACCAACACGGTACGTGCGGGCGTCGTCGAGGCTGTTCAGCGTGATCGGGTTGCCGGGTATCTTCAGCAGCACCAGCTGGATTTCACTCAACGGCCCGACCCACTTGAAGCGCGACTCGCGATCTGCCGAGCGGCTGAGCGAGTACACGGCAAAGTCGGGCTGCTTTTCGGCCATCTCCTGCAGGCGGCTCCAGGGGAACCGCAGCGTCATTTGGTACGGCACCTCGGCCCGCTTGAACATCTCGACCACCACCTCCTTGTCGATCCCTTCGATACCGTCTTCGCGTTCGAAGTTCTTGGCATTGGTCGACATGCTGAATGGCGGATAATTCTGCGTCAGGATCTGAACCACATTGGCCGCCTGGGCGGTGCCCGCGAACAGGGGCAGTAGTGCGATTGCTACGCGGCGGATCGTCTTGTTAAGCATGGGCAGTTCCTTGTGACCTTGGTTGTCGTGACGCGAACGTTCTGCGGTTCGCTGTCCAATTTGATGCGTGAGGTTGAAGTCGGCCGAACGGATTGCGCGCCATGCCTTCTTCACGCGCAGTCGGGTTCGATGGGCGGCAGGCATGCAGCGGTCACGCAACAGAACTCATCAGAGCAACCTTCACTCGACCGAGGCGGGCGCCGGCTGGGCGGGCATTGTTAGGTAAACGCGAGCGGGTAGCAGCTGTTGGATGAATGCCATGAGGTTTGCATCACACCTTCCAGCTCGGTAATCGTCAATGGAGTGACTAATTGGTCATCGATGGCGGCCATGGGCGTGATTGTGAGCCAGAGTCTGAAGCGGTTGTCCGGGCTACTCGCCAGGATGAACTGTTGCTACGTGACGGGGTTCACCTGCAAGTTCGGGTGCTGGAGTAGATTTGTGGGGGACTCCTCAGGGGCTGTCCCCGATTGCGCTACGATTGCGCTATCAAAAGGTGCCTAGCAACCCTGTTAGGCTTGGCGACCATTAAACGACAAGGGACTTGACGATGAGTACATTGAAACTGGCTAGCGTATCGCTTCTCGCTGTGGCGAGCTTCGGCTGCGCCTCCACTGGCCAGCAGATCGATACCAGAGGGCTGACGCTGGTGGAGGAAAACCACGCCACGGTCGAGCATGGGGCTCAGCGATACATACTCGATAGTTTTATCGTGCCGTTTCAGCAGCCGTACTACATCCGCGTTCAGCGTGAGGCACCTGGCCCGTTATCAAGCGCGGAAGCAGTCAGCATAGCCGAGGCCTACATCGAACCGAGGGGCTGTACACAGCCACTGGTTCGCCGTCCGGACCTAGATCGCGTCAATGGTGATAAAACCCAGTGGCTGATCGGTATCGAGTGCTAATCCTATATCCATATTTGGTTTCGTAGCTCGTAGGGGGGATGGCACTTTTTTCATCTCCCGTCAGCGGTTATCCGGGCTACTTGCTACGTGACGAGTTTAACTGTCGGGCGCTGGGGTAAATGTGTGGGAGTTCTTCAGAACCCTTATCACCAGTCGGATCGCGACAAAATACTGGGAAGTTTTAAACAAGGGAATTGGAGAAAGTTGAGTGGGAGCAAAAAAAGCCGCTGCAAAACCAACGATTTTGGCTAGCGTCAATCGCCGGTTGGCAGCACGCCTGATTGATTGCGCAATCGCTGTGCTGATCTTTTTGACCGTCAAATTCGGCGCCGGAGCATTGTCTGCCGTCGTGCCTGCAATCACCCCTAAAACGGTTCTTCTCTTGGCATGTTTTTCTGGCTTTACTTATTTCTTGCTGGCGGATGCGTTGCCCAACGGCCAAAGCCTGGGCAAGCGCCTGTTAAGCATCGCCACGGTCGACCAAAAGACGCTCAAGGGCTGCAGCGTTTCGCAGTCTTTTACCCGAAATTCAGGCGTACTGATGATTGTCGATTGGGTGTGGATTTTCATGGAGTCACGTACACGTTTGGGCGACATGTTCGCCAAGACGATCGTGATCCAGACTGGAAATCTGACGAGCGTTCGCGGCATTACTGATATTTATAGCAATGGCAAATCCAGGGGCTGACACTGGCTAGACTCTGTAGGAGCAGTCGTCGAGCGAAGACCAGGCAAGGCGAAATTGCTCGAAGAAGCGCAGTTTAAGTGCTGCAAAATCGCGGGCACCTGAGTGAAGGTACCATATGGAACCTGGCTTTCTGGAATGGTGAGACGGTGATCTGGCCTGAGGCCGAGATGCTCAAAGGCACCAGTCAACTTGCCCGCCTCGGCGTGCCGCAGCGTACTGAGCTGATCACGCTGGAGCGGGTGAAGGCGCTTTCCGGTGCCGCCGTGATGAATTCATGGACACCGGGGCGGGGATTCCGGTCACTGCCATTGCCGCTCATACGCTCGCTGAGGCAAGGCCGTTCATCGAGTTGCTGCACAAGGCCCATGAGGCTGAGCCGGCCGAGTTTCCGTGAGAATGGTTCGAGAAGGCCAGTAGGGTGGATGACGCTGTGTTCATCCACCACCGGGCGCCTTGCCGGGTAACTCACTCACCATAATCAGCGTCGGCCCGCTCCGGCGCTCCACACCAATCTGCTGCATAAATGCCGGTCGCCACCGCCCGGTGGAAGCTTGAATAGGGCCAATCCATCAACTTTTCCACATGGCCGTGTTTGCGCGGGTTGTAGTGGATGTAGTCAAAGTGGCGCTGGTAATCATACTCGTCCCGAATCAGATGCTCCCAGTAGCGCCTTTGCCAGATACCGAGCTCGCGCCTGTTCTGTTGGTTGGCGTTCAGCACTTCGGTGGCGGGCAGGCGTTTGCTGAAGGCGAACTTGATGACCTTCCAGCGCAGGGTGAAATCGGCGTCGCCAGGCGGGAGTGTCCACAGGCAATGCATGTGCTCGGGCAGCGCCACCCAGGCATCGATATGGAAGGGATGGCGAGCTTTGGTGGCGCGTACCGTATCGCGCAGCAAGTCGATTTCACGGATCAGCAGATCGCTGGTGCGATCGCGCAGGTTTACGGTGAAAAAGTAAGTGGCGCCAAGAACGCGGGCGCGCCGATAGTTGGGCATGGCGGCTCATCCCTGAGCGGTGGTGATGCCATGAACCAGGGTGGACAAGCTTCGCGTTGTCCACCCTACGGGCGCGAAACCTGCGTTCTGACCGTAGGGTGGATGACGCTTTTTCATCCACCGTCAGCGGTTGTCCGGGCAACTCGCTCGCTTGTCGTAAAGGCGAAATCAGTGGTATTGAGCAACGAGGATAATAAATCTGTCCCCTTTTCGCATGGGGGGTGAGAAATTAGTAACCAGATGCCGGGCTTTTCAACGTGGTTGAGTGTCTTTAGATTTCAGTGCTAGCCGTTTTTATTTTTGAGTGAATTATGATTAATCAACTGCAGCAAAAATATCAGCTTTCGATGTTGGCGTTACTCGGTGCAGTTGCTGTGTTGGGTGTTTTGCCCTTTGTGGTTATCCGGTATCAGGAAGGTGACTTCATTGCAATGCTCATTGATGTGCTGCTGATTGTTGGGCTCATAAGTATTGTTGCTTGCGCGTACTATTTCAAAAAAATTCGAATTGTTAGTGCAATAGCTGCCGTATTTATTAACGCTGGCGCAGTGATCGTTGCTATTAATAATGGGGTGGATGGTGTTTTGTGGGTTTACCCCGTATGCGCCAGTACGTTTATTCTCGTAAGGCCTGTTGAAGCCCTGTTTATAAATGCAGCCGCCGGTGCAGTGGTGGTGGCTTTGGCTGATGTATTTAATATTGTCTCGCTGAATTCTTTTATTATCACAGGCGTGATGTTGTCAATGAGTGCCTACGTGTATGCCCGTCATAGTTTGAAGCAGTTTGATTTGCTGGAAACCCTGAATACTGTTGACCCTTTGACGGGTGCCTTTAATCGACGGTCGTTGCGCTCAGGTATGGCGGCGGCATTATCCAGTGCGGAACGTAATGGCACTCAACAGTTATTGGCTATTGTGGATATCGATCACTTTAAGGTGGTGAATGATAATTATGGTCATGCTGTTGGTGATCAAGTCTTGAGGGATTTTTCCGCCATTACTATGGCCAATATCCGCAAATATGATCAATTTTACCGGTTCGGCGGGGAGGAGTTTGTCCTGCTCATTCCTGAGGTCAGCCTTCAGCAGCAACAGGCCTGTATCAACAACCTTAGAGAGGCCATCAAAAACAACCTGAAAACACCCGATGGTAAGGAAGTAACGGTGTCATTTGGCGTGGCACCTTGGCTGCCGGGAATGACTGCTGATATCTGGCTGAAGCGTGCGGATGAAGCGCTTTATTCAGCCAAGGCGCGTGGACGTGACTGCGCGGTGTTCAGTGCCGATTCTGCTGCAATCGGTTAACGCGGTTTTGGCTGTCAGATGATTGAATGAGTAGGGTGGATGACGCTCTTTTCATCCACCGTCAGCGGTTGTCCGGGCTACTTACCAAGTCGTGCAATCACATCCTCTGATGACATGACCTCAGCATATTCAGCGCCCAGTATGGCCAGGGTTAGCTCGTATACGGTCGAGGCTTCCCAGCGGGTTCCACCTGGCCCTGCTACAGGCACGGCGGTCGTGGCATCAGAAGGGAGGATGATGCTGTATCCGAGCGCTTTGCCTGCGCGGATGGTGGCATCCATGCTGTTGTGAATCACAACGCCCGTCAGCACGATGCGGTTTGCATTCATTCCCTTCAGCGTGGCATCCAGTTGGGTACCTATGAACGCGCAGTTTTCATGCTTGATGATGACGGCCTCGCCCTCTATCGGCGCGACTTCCTTTTTGATGCCATTCCAGGGGCCGTGAAGGTAGTAGCTGGAGGTGGGTGTCTTTTCATCGTGTTTTACGTGAAGGACCGGCCAGCCGTTTGATCGCCAGAATTGCAGGAGGCGTTGGATGACGGCCAGGTAACCGGGGTGACTTTTGTCATTCCAGACGGGCTGATCGATGGCGTCCTGGACGTCGAGAATGATCAAGGGGATTGGGCTGGGCATGTCCGGCATTTGGTGTCGTCTCCTTACGATGAAAGCGCAGTGTGCTGCAGTGTTTTTCTATCAACAACCATGGCAGCTCGATAGCTCCAACGTTTCGGCAGGCGTAGGGTGGATGATGCTTTTTTCATCCACCATTGCGATGGTAGTCGGCTCACTTCCCTTTGGCGTGAACTCGCCTCTTCTACGTTGTTGCCGATACCGGTTCCGCTCTTACAGCGGCTCACTTTTGGCAAACGCCCCAAAAGTAAGCAAAAGGTCTTGCCCCTACCATCCGGCCCGACTTCGTCGGGTTCCCTCGTTCCATCGTTGCTCCAGGGGCCCGCCGCGAAGGGCCGTCCCTGGCCCATCGCGGCTCTCGCGGCATCCATGCCGCTCAACCCCTTACACAACAATTCCACTCGGCCTCCTGACGGGGCGTTTGGCGTCGCTTGTGAGATTGGTGCCCCAAAACTAAGGAGCTAGAGCATCGCGGCATTGCCGCGATGCTCTAGCTCTGCTTTTTCTTTTGATTTACCCACATCGTCAGACCAGGCGACTCGGTCTCTGAATCCCGTCAGGAGGCCGAGTGGAGGTGCTGTGGAGAGGGGCGTTTGGCATGGATGACAAACGAGGAGTGATGGGCCAGGGATGGCCCTTCGCGACGCCCCTCGGAACAGCGCCGGAGCGAGGGGCGTTGAGCGCAGCGAAACCCGGATGCCGGGCGCGCTTTCTCTTTGGTTACTTTCTGCGCGAGTAAAGAGAAACGGAGCGAAGCGGAGTAACAGCCGCAGGATGGCCCGAAGGGCGAGCGAAGCGAGTCAAGTGACTCGCCGTAAGGGCGAAAAGGGGTATGGGTGGCGCCGGTAAATCGTGGTCTGTCCCCGATTGTTCGATTGTTCCCGCACGATGAGGCAGAGCCTGATCAATATCTCAAATTTCGAGAATCCCAGTTTTTCGAATCGGAGCGTCTGGGGATAAAACTTGCGATAACATCATTTTTGCCGGGAATGGTATTTCCTTTTTACCAAACCATCCACGTCGCTTGGGTTCAAGGAGGGAAAGGTAAGAGAACCATATACCAATCCTTTTGCAGACCAGCCCCCATTCTTCGGCATATTGATCCTGCACCCGTCCGCCTGCTGGCAGCGAATCCTCATAAATAAAAACAACTTTTTGAAGATCCTCAATAAATTGCTCTGTTTGTTCGGGGCTTTGCAGAGTGAGGATAGAGTTTATTTGATCTTGCCCAATTTTAATGCCTGTTGCTTTTTGGATGCGGTTCAAATCATTCGCACTGTATAACATGGCGCTCTCAAAATGCTAGATTAAAAAGGTCTATTAATATACAGATTGGGATAGCAGTGGCAGAAAGTTTATTTAGTATGTATGCGACATACCAGATGGGGCTAATAGCTTTAATGTGGTGGCTGATACCTGCAAGCGTAAAGCTAAGAATTAGCAGCCCAAAGAATATTCCGATGGCATAGAGTGTATACATAAATCTCCCTGTTGTGCGGCATCCTGCCATTATTGATTATGTCGGCCCTGCCCTGAATTTCCCACCATTTTTGCCTTCCAGAGCTTGGCAACCAAGGGTACGGATGCAGAGCCTCCGTACCCTTGCCCGCCCCGATCAAAATCTGATGGGGTCTAATGCTTGACTAAAATGGCCATCCCTGCACCATCGCGGCTCTCGCGGCATCCATGCCGCTCAACCCCTTACACAACGATTCCACTCGGCCTCCTGATGGGGCGTTTGGCATCGTCTGGCAGATTGATGTTCTAGCACCAAACAAAACGAGAGCATCGCGGCGTTAGCCGCGATGCTCTCGTTGTGCCTTTGCTTTTGCTCCGTCTTCCACAAAATGTTCAAACACCGCGGTCCCCGAATCCCGTCAGGAGGCCGAGTGGAGGTGCTGTGGAGAGGGGCGTTTGGCATGGATGCCAAACGAGGAGCGATGGGCCAAGGATGGCCCACCGTGACGACCCTCGGAACAGTGCCGGAGCGAGGGGAGTTTCGCGCAGCGAAACCCGGATGCCGGGCGCGCTTTCTCTTTGGTTACTTTCTCTTTCGCGCGAGCAAAGAGAAAGTGACTCGCCGTAAGGGCGAAACCAGTAGAAGAGGGTGACGAAGAAAATAAATGTGTCAGCTCTTTTGCTTTAAAGAGTTACGTTCCCACGCGGAGCGTGGGAACGATCAATCATATATCAGCTGATATGGGTTATCACGTCATCAATAGCTGATAAACACTCATCCACTCTTTCAGCATTGACCTTTACCTGTGTCCCATGTACTGCGTGATAGCCTTGAGTAAGCTTCGATAGGGGAATGCCTAAGTGGGCTGCGACTACCCCAGCTGTGTTGAAGTCTCGTAAGGCTACAGAGTATTGGTTTCTAAAGTCATGAATGTTTGATGCGGGAGTTTTTCTACTTGTGAAATAGCTCGGGTGCGTGAGGTATGCTGAGAATAATGTGTCGGCAGTGGCATCTGATAAAGCCATAAATGCCGTTGCGGCACCATCGTATTGAGTTAGTCTGTTTCCAACTATCGTGTGGATTTGCGGGATAGTCATTCCGTGGCGTTGTGCTTGGGCTGCATATGTCCATGATCCATATATTGGATGCGGAGGGGTTTGTCCATGCAGGAGAATAAACATTGCATTTGTTGCAACCCTTGAAGAGTCATCCGCGTTTACAGGAGTAATCAGTCGGTCGGCAGCAGAAATAGCTAGCTCTGTGTAAATTGAAAAGCTTGGGTTTGTATCAATGAAGACTATTAAATCTTTTTTGCTTGTTGAGGCTAGGTTGTTGATTAGCTCGCGGAATATTGTGTGTACCCACTTCCACGGTTGAACTGCTGGTGTAAGCGCTGGTGCTGCTGCCGCGCCAGTTATTGCTGGAGCCATTGGCTCGAGGTTTCCGTCGCCGCATAGGAGGAATATATTGTTTGGGGTGGATTTGTTGAATGTATTTACATTTACAATAAAGTTACTTGGCTGGGGTAGAGGGGCGCCGGAGCCTCGGGAAATGACCTCGCTGAGATATCCCACCACTGTCTGTGGAGTTGTCTGGCTACAAAGGTTTAGTACATTGTTCTCGCCAGTTATTCCCCCGCCAAGGAGAATCATGCTGGAGTTTGATTGAGGGCAAAGGTCAATCACTAATACATCTTTTTCTGGGTTTTGTTCGGCGTATCTTGTCGCTAAGTGGAATGTGATAGTGCTTTTGCCAACGCCGCCTTTGTTGTTCCAGATTGCATAGCTAGAGATGAGTGGCATTATCTAACTCTCTAAAATGAAAAGCCCCGCACAATGCGGGGCTTCAAGTTTCTACTCGCTGCCCCAAACATCCATTTCAGGTAAAGCGCTCTTAGTCTCTTTGATGAGTCACCGGAATCAATCCCAGCTCAACGCCCCACCAGTCTGATACTCGATCACGCGGGTCTCGAAGAAGTTCTTCTCCTTCTTCAGGTCCATGATCTCGCTCATCCACGGGAAGGGGTTGGTGGTGCCTGGGTACTCTTCCTTCAGGCCGATCTGAGTCAGACGACGGTTGGCGATGAATTTGAGGTAGTCCTCCATCATCGCGGCGTTCATGCCCAGTACGCCGCGTGGCATGGTGTCACGCGCGTATTCGATCTCCAGCTGGGTGCCCTGCAGGATCATCTGGGTCGCTTCGTCCTTCATCTGGGCATCCCACAGGTGCGGGTTCTCGATCTTGATCTGGTTGATCACGTCGATGCCGAAGTTCAGGTGCATGGATTCGTCACGCAGGATGTACTGGAACTGCTCGGCAGTGCCGGTCATCTTGTTGCGGCGGCCCATGGAGAGAATCTGGGTGAAGCCGCAGTAGAAGAAGATGCCTTCCAGTACGCAGTAGTAGGCGATCAGGTTGCGCAGGAACTGGCGGTCGGTTTCCGGGGTGCCGGTTTCGAACTTGGGATCGGAGATCGAGCGGGTGTACTTCAGGCCCCAGGAGGCCTTCTTCGCGACGCTCGGGATCTCGTGGTACATGTTGAAGATCTCGCCTTCATCCATGCCCAGCGACTCGATGCAGTACTGGTAGGCGTGGGTGTGGATCGCTTCCTCGAAGGCCTGGCGCAGAATGTACTGGCGGCACTCGGGGTTGGTGATCAGGCGGTACACGGCCAGTACCAGGTTGTTGGCAACCAGGCTGTCGGCAGTGGAGAAGAAGCCGAGGTTGCGCATGACGATGCGGCGCTCGTCTTCGGAGAGACCATCGGTGCTCTTCCACAGCGCGATGTCGGCGTTCATGTTCACTTCCTGCGGC
Source organism: Pseudomonas spartinae (assembly GCF_965197125.1). NCBI lineage: Bacteria > Pseudomonadati > Pseudomonadota > Gammaproteobacteria > Pseudomonadales > Pseudomonadaceae > Pseudomonas > Pseudomonas spartinae. The sequence continues at coordinate 168,482 of NZ_CBDAMB010000004.1, read as the reverse complement.
ATCCAGTGGTTGGCGCAACCATCCAGATACTTCTGCCAGGCCCAGTCGTACTTGAAGGGTACGAGCTGGTTGAGGTCGGCTCGGGCGTTGATCATCTGCTTGTCGCCGACCTGTACGCGCGCGGAGGCGCCTTCGAGGTCGTCCAGGCCTTCCTGGATGTCGAGGTCGTTCAGGGCTTTCTTGGCGCGGGCGACGGCGTCGGAGTCGTTGGCGTCGACAGCGCGGGCCTGCTCGACCGAGCCGGCAGCTTCGCTGTCGAGCTTGTCGAAGTTGGTGCCGGCGCTCTGTGCGTTGGCATTGCTTGCGGCGGCTGCTTCTGCGCCGTCTTCCTTGTCGAATTCATCCCAGCTCAGCATGGCTTGGCTCCTGCGTGAGGGCCGGCGGAGAATGCCGGCCTGTATGGATATACAGATAATTTGAATTATGTTCCGTTGCGTGATGCGCGCAAGGGTAAACGGGTACCACTGGTCAGCAGGCGGTGGATTGCTGGCTGACTCTTTGCCGCTCGACCCGGAGGAGGAGGGGCGGGAATTGGTGGGCAGTGGCAAGGCTCGGTAGGAGCGGATTTGTCCGCGAGCTTCGCGGCTGAAGCCGCTCCTACGAAAAGCCTTGCCCTCTCCCTAGTTTGATCAGTGTGTTGCTCTAGCTTTTCTTCCAACCTTCGAGCGTGTAGCTGAGCGAGTGAGCGCTAGGCGCCTGGTAGGTCGGAGCCCCTGAGCGTACTTCAGTACGTGATGGGGGCCGGCCTACCAGGCAACGACGCGGGCGCCGCTCAGATCCACGCGCCAGCCTTACTGACAAGCTTCGCAGTCGGGTTCGTCGATGGCGCAGGCTTTTGGCACGGGCGCCGGGGCCGGGGCGGCCTGCTGGGCAGGGGCCTGAGCCTTGGCCGAGAAGCCGTCGTCACCACCCGCGGAAACTGCGTTGAGCTTGCCGGTGTTGATGGTGGATTTCTCGGTGCTGGTGGCGGCCAGGGCACGGAGGTAGTAGGTGGTTTTCAGGCCACGGTACCAGGCCATGCGGTAGGTCACGTCCAGCTTCTTGCCCGAGGCGCCGGCGATGTACAGGTTCAGCGACTGAGCCTGGTCGATCCACTTCTGGCGACGGCTGGCAGCGTCGACGATCCACTTGGTTTCCACTTCGAACGCGGTGGCGTACAGGTCTTTCAGGTCCTGCGGGATGCGCTCGATCTGCTGCACGGAGCCGTCGTAGTACTTCAGGTCGTTGACCATGACCGGGTCCCACAGACCGCGGTTTTTCAGGTCGCGTACCAGGTAGGGGTTGATCACGGTGAATTCGCCGGAGAGGTTCGATTTCACGTACAGGTTCTGGTAGGTCGGCTCGATGGACTGCGACACGCCAATGATGTTGGAGATGGTCGCGGTCGGCGCGATGGCCATGATGTTCGAGTTACGAATACCTTTCTTCACGCGCTCGCGGATCGGTGCCCAGTCCAGCGACTCGGACAGGTCGACGTCGATGTACTTCTGGCCACGGGATTCGATCAGGATCTGCTGCGAGTCCAGCGGCAGGATGCCCTTGCTCCACAGCGAGCCTTCGAAGGTGCTGTAGCTGCCACGCTCTTCGGCCAGGTCACAGGAAGCCTGGATGGCGTAGTAGCTGATGGCTTCCATCGACTTGTCGGCGAAGTCGATGGCGGCATCGGAACCGTAGGCGATGTGCTGCAGGTACAGGGCGTCCTGGAAGCCCATCAGGCCGAGGCCGACCGGACGGTGCTTGAAGTTGGAGTTACGTGCCTGGTCGACGCTGTAGTAGTTGATGTCGATAACGTTATCGAGCATGCGTACAGCGGTCTTCACGGTACGGCCGAGTTTCTCGATGTCCAGCTTGCCGTCGGTGATGTGGTTGACCAGGTTGACCGAGCCCAGGTTGCAGACGGCGATCTCGTCCTTGTTGGTGTTCAGGGTGATCTCGGTGCACAGGTTGGAGCTGTGCACGACGCCGACGTGCTGCTGCGGGCTGCGCAGGTTGCACGGGTCCTTGAAGGTCAGCCACGGGTGGCCGGTCTCGAACAGCATCGAGAGCATCTTGCGCCACAGGTCTTTGGCCTGAATGGTCTTGTACAGCTTGATCTTGCCGTACTCGATCAGGGCTTCGTAGTACTCGTAGCGCTCTTCGAAGGCCTTGCCGGTCAGGTCGTGCAGGTCCGGCACTTCGCTCGGGGAGAACAGGGTCCACTTGCCGTCTTCGAAGACGCGCTTCATGAACAGGTCGGGGATCCAGTTGGCGGTGTTCATGTCGTGGGTACGACGACGGTCGTCACCGGTGTTCTTGCGCAGCTCGAGGAATTCCTCGATGTCCATGTGCCAGGTTTCCAGGTAGGCGCACACGGCGCCCTTGCGCTTGCCGCCCTGGTTGACCGCCACGGCGGTGTCGTTGACCACTTTCAGGAAGGGCACGACGCCCTGGGATTTGCCGTTGGTGCCCTTGATGTAGGAGCCCAGCGCGCGCACCGGGGTCCAGTCGTTGCCCAGACCGCCAGCGAATTTGCTCAGCATGGCGTTGTCGTGGATGGCGCCGTAGATGCCCGACAGGTCGTCCGGTACGGTGGTCAGGTAGCACGAGGACAGCTGCGGACGCAGGGTGCCGGCGTTGAACAGGGTCGGGGTCGACGCCATGTAGTCGAACGAAGACAGCAGGTTGTAGAACTCGATGGCGCGGTCTTCGCGGTTGTTCGGCTCTTCGATGGCCAGGCCCATGGCCACGCGCATGAAGAACACCTGCGGCAGTTCGAAGCGGATGCCGTCCTTGTGGATGAAGTAGCGGTCGTACAGGGTCTGCAGGCCGAGGTAGGTGAACTGCTGGTCACGCTCGTGGTTCAGCGCCTTGCCCAGCTTCTCCAGGTCGTACTCTTTGAGTTTCGGATCGAGCAGCTCGAACTGCGAGCCGGCTTCGACGTAGGCCGGCAGGGCCTTGGCGTACAGCTCGGCCATCTCGTGGTGAGTGGCGCTGGTGGTGATGTTGAGGAAGCTCAGGGCCTCGGCGCGGATGTTGTCCATCAGCAGGCGGGCGGTGACGTAGCTGTAGTTCGGCTCACGCTCGACCAGGGTACGGGCGGTCATCACCAGGGCGGTGTTGACGTCCTTCTCGGCTACGCCGTCGTACAGGTTCTTCAGGGTTTCGCGCTCGATCAGCGAACCGTCGACTTCGGCCAGGCCTTCGCAGGCTTCGCGGATGATGGTCTGCAGGCGGCCCATGTCCAGCGGCTGCATTTCACCGCCAGCGGTGGTGATGCGGATGCTCGGGTGCGGCTGGGCGATGTCGTTGCCGGCATTGGCGCTCTTGCGCTTGTTGGCCTGGGCTTCGCGGTAGATCACGTAGTCACGGGCGACCTTCTGCTCGCCGGCACGCATCAGGGCCAGTTCGACCTGATCCTGGATTTCTTCGATGTGGATAGTGCCGCCGGAGGGCATGCGACGCTTGAAGGTGGCAGTGACCTGCTCGGTCAGGCGCGCGACGGTGTCATGGATACGCGACGAAGCGGCAGCGGTGCCACCTTCTACTGCGAGGAAGGCCTTGGTGATGGCGACGGTGATCTTGTCATCGGTGTAGGGGACGACAGTGCCGTTGCGCTTGATCACGCGCAGCTGGCCAGGCGCGGTGGCAGCCAGATCCTGGGAGGATTCAGCGGCCTGCGGCGCCACGGCCTGCGGGTTCTCGCGAGTAGTGTCGGTATGCATGGAGATCTCCGTGTTCTGTAATTTTCTGGTTGGACGTCACGATTGGAAACCGTGCCTTGTCCGCCGTTCATTCCATTAACAACTAAACCGCACGCAGCAGCGGGGCCGGGTACGGGTGTCGCAAGAGCGGGCAGGGTAAGCACGACTTCAAGTGCCGTCCTGGCGCATAAGTCACAGCGGGGCATTACCACACCCCGCCTACTACATATAGTGGTCGACTGGCGGATAAGACCGCTGTCTGACCGGCTCACGCGCAGCGTCGAGCGCTGCTGCGTGGCTGTAACCCAGGCCAGGCCTGGGTTAGGGCGAAACACTGGGCCGGAACATCTGGAAAACCCACTGAAAAGGGCTTGCGCGATTCGTTATTTTTGTGTCCGGTTTCCTACGGCAACCCAATATCTGGTGGGTGGCGCGCGATGGGGATACAAGATAGTGCGCTGTTTGAGGCATTGCAAGGCGCGAGGAAAGGAACTGCCTGTGGATAAGCTGTGAGTGCCTTGTGGGTGTGAACGGCGTAGCCCGCGTGTTCTCTGGCTCTGTCTGTTGATGACCGTTCGTCGTCCTTGGCGAGAGGATTTCCACGAGTTGGCGAAGCTGTTCGGCGTCGCACAGACTACCACTATATATAGTGGCCTTGGCATGTGCTGTGCTTGACGAAGCGACCAGGCTTTGGCATGGGTTTGCCGCTCGCGCCGAGACGCGCTCAGCCCCTAGAATGGCCTCTGTGTTGGCGGCGCTTGCCGGTATGCCAAGGGGAGAGGGTGTGGAACAAGAAGCGTGGCAGATTCTGATCGTCGAGGATGACCAGCGCCTGGCGCAGTTGACCCGCGAGTATCTGGAAGGCAACGGCTTGCGCGTGGCCATCGAGGCCGATGGCGGCAGTGCGGCGGCGCGGATTCTGGCCGAGCAGCCGGACCTGGTGATTCTCGACCTGATGCTGCCGGGTGAAGACGGCCTGAGCATCTGTCGCAAGGTGCGCAGTGGCTACAAGGGGCCGATCCTCATGCTCACCGCGCGCACCGACGACATGGACCAGGTGCTCGGCCTGGAGATGGGCGCCGATGACTATGTGTGCAAGCCGGTTCGCCCGCGCGTGCTGCTGGCGCGCATTCGTGCGCTGCTGCGCCGTCATGAGGGCGGCGAAGGCGAGCGCGACGAAGGTCAGCCGCGGCGCCTGCAGTTCGGCGTGCTGGCCATCGACAGCGCCATGCGCGAGGCCTGGCTGGGCGAGCAGGGCATCGAGCTGACCAGCGCCGAGTTCGACCTGTTGTGGCTGCTGGCGGTCAACGCCGGGCGCATCCTCTCGCGCGAGGAGATCTTCAACTCGTTGCGTGGCATCGAATACGACGGCCAGGACCGCTCCATCGATGTGCGCATTTCACGCATCCGTCCGAAGATCGGCGACGACCCGATGCATCCACGGTTGATCAAGACGGTGCGCAGCAAGGGCTATCTGTTCGTCGCCGAGGCCGCCGAAGCGCTGCCGTTCGGCGATACGCCTCCACTGCTGCGCGACTGATCGGGCGATCATGAACTCGATCTTCCTGCGCATCTATGGCGGCATGCTCGCCGCGCTGGTGCTGGTGGCGCTGCTGGGCGTCGGCACCCTGCATCTGGTCAACGAGGTACGTGGCGACCAGTACCGCGAAGGCCTGGCGCGCGGCACCTTTCGCCTGATGGCGGACAACCTGCTGCCGATGAACGCAGTGGAGCGCAAGCGCGCCCTGGTGGTGTGGTCGCGCCTGCTCGGTATTCCGCTGGAGTTGCAGGCGCTGAGCGAGGTGGCGCTGGAGAGCAGCGAGCGCAACCACCTGCAGCGCGGTCATGTGCTGGTGCAGCAGACCGGCCCGCACTCGGCCAAGGTCTACGGCCTGCTCGACGGCAAGCAGCCGCTGCTGCTGACCGGCGAGATCCAGCAGATCAGCGAGCAGCTGGCGCGGGCCACCAACTACCTGCTGATCGACGAGCTGATGCGTTATCCGGTGGCCGAGCAGCCGCAGCGCCTGGCCGAGCTGAAGGCGGCCAAGCAGTTCGGCTTCGACCTGCAGCTGGTGCGTCTGCAGGACGCCACCATCGACCTCGACCAGCGCCGGCGCATCGACGAGGGCGATACGGTGATGGCGCTGGGCAAGGGGGGCGATTCCATCTATGTGTTCTCCGGCATCGTCGATACGCCCTGGGTCCTGGAGATCGGCCCGCTGTACCAGATGAACCCCTATCCGCCGCAGCTGCTGGTGTTGATCGGTGCGTTGGGGCTGAGCCTGATCGGCCTGATCGTCTACCTGCTGGTGCGCTCGCTGGAGCAGCGCCTGCGCGGGCTGGAGAGCGCCGCCACGCATATCGCCAGTGGCCGTCTGGATGCTCGCGTGCCGACCCGTGGCGCCGATTCGGTGGGGCGCCTGGCCAGTGCCTTCAACGCCATGGCCGAGCACCTGCAGACATCCCTGAGCACGCAGCGCGAGCTGGTGCGCGCGGTGTCCCACGAGCTACGCACGCCAGTGGCGCGGCTGCGCTTTGGCCTGGAGATGATCGCCGACGCGCCGAGTGAAGCGGCCCGGCGCAAGTACATGGATGGCATGGACAGCGATATCCAGGACCTCGACAAGCTGGTCGACGAGATGCTCACCTACGCGCGCCTGGAACAGGGCTCGCCGGCGCTGAATTTCCAGCAGGTGGAGCTCAAGGCATTGATCGATCAGGTGATCGACGAGTTGGCGCCGCTGAGCAACAAGGTACGCGTGGAAGCCGGTGCGGTGCTCAGCGTGCAGGCCGAGGGCGCCTGCTGGGTCGAGGCCGAGCCGCGCTATCTGCACCGGGCGCTGCAGAATCTGGTGAGCAATGCCATGCGCTATGCCGAAGGCAAGGTGCTGATCAGCTGCCAGGTCGGCTACAGGCGTTGTCGCATCGATGTCGAGGACGACGGACCAGGCGTGCCGGAAGAAGCCTGGGAGCGCCTGTTCAGCCCCTTCCTGCGTCTCGACGACAGCCGCACTCGGGCCTCGGGTGGGCACGGTCTCGGTTTGTCCATCGTGCGGCGCATCATCTATTGGCACGGCGGCCGGGCGCAGATCGGTCGCAGTGACAGCCTCGGTGGGGCGCGCTTCAGCCTGGTGTGGCCGCGGCAGCAGGGGGAGTAAGGCGTCTGCGGCTTTGTGCACCGCTGCGGAGCTTGTCCACCCGGCACCGTGGGAGGCGCTTTAGCGGCGAAAGGCTCGCGGCGGGAGTGTCCAATGGAGTATGGCGGGGCGGCCAGACGTGCAGGGTGGAGCGCGCTTCGCCTGCGCGGCCCGACCGATCCATCGTGGTTGCCTGGGTGGTGGATGAGAAAAGCGTCATCCTCCCTACGTAGCGCACTGTGCAGACCGGGTTATTCACCTATGGCCGTCCCATGCTCACGCCGCCACGGCCACCAGGCTCAGCACCTTGTTATCGAACAGGGCGAACTGGCCATCCAGCTCGGCGCCCGCGCGCCACTCCGGGCGCAGGTCGATCAGCAGGCGCAAACGCGCGTTGTGGTGGTCGATCTCCAGCAGCTCGGCATCATGGAAATAGAAGCGCGTCAGGGTCAGCGGGTAGAGCGCCTTGAACAGGCTTTCCTTGAGCGAAAAGGTCAGGCTGATGCGCGTGGCGCGAGTCTCGTCGTCCAGGCCCTGCAAGCGCTGCAGTTCGGCTGGAGTGAGGATTTCGCCCTGCAGGCGCTGGGCGCGCTCGGCCGGCAGCAGGCGCTCGACGTCCAGGCCAAGGGCACGCCATTGCTCGCGTTTGGCAACCAGGGCAGCGGCCCAGTTGTCGCCGTGGGTGATGGAGCCGACCACGCCGAGCGGCCACTGCGGCGCGCGGTCTGCGCCGACGGCCGGCACGCCGGGTTGGCCAGTCACGCGGCGCAGCGCTTCGCGGGCGCACAGGCGTCCAGCCAGGTATTCGGCCTGACGCTTGGCCACGCCGCGCACCGGTGCGATGGCGCAACGGGCGAAGTCGTCCTCGGCGAGCAGGCCGGGGTCGAAGCGGGTGCTGATCAGCTGCGCGCCGGCAAGCGCGTTGGGCAACGGGTTGTGCGTGTCGAGAGGGCTGCAGCAGGCGGGGTGGTGAGCGTTCATGGGCGCGATTGTGCCGCGCGACGGACTATGCAGTCATCCGCCGTTTACATTTCTTTGCAGGCAGTTAACAAAGCTAAACGGACGCCGTGCCTGGCCTTTGTCAGACTGTGTCGGCATTCCCCAAGGAATGCAGGTGAGGTTGTAGTCGGTGCGAGGGCACTGACGTTTTCTCCGAGTTCGAGAACGGTAGCCCGATTGGGCTGCCGTTTTTTTTGCGCTGCGTTCAGCGACGCGCGCGTTGTAGGACGCGCTGCAGTGGCGAGGGCTGTGCCGGTGCCGTCGCGGCTAAAGCCCCTCCCACAGGTGGCGTATCGCATTTGTCCTGTGGCTTGGGTGGGGGATTTGCGGTTTCGCAGTGCCGGATTCTGAAGGTGCACGCGGTTGTGGGAGGCGCTTTAGCGGCGAGCTTTGTGCAGTTGTCGTCGCGGCTAAAGACTCTCCCACGAAGGGGCGAACCGCCAAGGCGTTCGCATTTGTCCTGTGGCTTTCGTGGGGGTATTTGCAGTCAAATGCCTGTGCGGGCAAAAACCGACTCCCGCGAGGACCATGGACGATGACCCAACAATCGCAATTCGCCCTGCTCGGCAAGAAGCGCTTCCTGCCGTTTTTCGTGACGCAATTGCTCGGCGCCTTCAACGACAACATCTTCAAGCAGTCGCTGATTCTCGCCATCTTGTTCAAGCTCAACACGGGCGTCGACCGCGACTTGCTGGTCAATCTCTGCGCCTTGCTGTTCATCCTGCCGTTCTTTCTGTTCTCCGCCCTCGGCGGGCAGTTTGGCGAGAAGTTCGCCAAGGATTCGCTGATCCGCAAGATCAAGCTCGCCGAGATCGGCATCATGTTCGCTGGCGCTACCGGGGTTTTGCTGGACAACCTGCCGCTGATGCTCGCCGTGCTGTTCGCCATGGGTACGCAGTCGGCGCTGTTCGGCCCGGTGAAGTATTCGATCCTGCCGCAGCACCTGAAGGAAGAAGAGCTGGTGGGCGGCAACGCGCTGGTGGAAATGGGCACCTTCCTGGCGATTCTGGCCGGCACCATCGGCGCCGGTGTGATGATGGCCAGCAGCGGTTATGCGTCCCTCGTCGCTGGCTCGGTGGTCGGTGTGGCGCTGCTCGGCTACCTGGCCAGTCAGGGCATTCCCAAGGCGGCAGCGGCGATGCCGGAGCTGCCGCTGGACTGGAACATCTTCCGTCAGTCCTGGGTGATCATGAAGCTCGGCCTAGGCCAGCGCCCGGCGGTGTCGCGCTCGCTGGTGGGTAATTCCTGGTTCTGGTTTCTCGGCGCGATCTACCTGACGCAGATTCCGGCGTACGCCAAGGAATGGCTGTACGGCGATGAAAGCGTGGTGACGTTGATTCTTACCGTGTTCTCGCTGGGTATCGGCCTGGGTTCGATGCTCTGCGAGCGCATGAGCGGGCACAAGGTGGAGATCGGCCTGGTGCCGTTCGGCTCCATCGGCCTGACCCTGTTCGGCATCCTGCTCTGGTGGTTCTCTGGTGGGTTTCCCGAGGGCACCACGCCGCATGACTGGCTGGCGCTGCTGGGCCATGGCCAGGCCTGGTGGATTCTTGGCTGTATTCTCGGTATCGGCCTGTTCGGCGGCTTCTACATCGTGCCGCTGTATGCGCTGATCCAGTCGCGCACCGCCGAGCATGAGCGGGCGCGGGTGATCGCGGCCAACAACATCCTCAATGCGCTGTTCATGGTGGTGTCGGCCATCGTCGCGATCCTGTTCCTCAGCGTCGCCGGGCTATCGATTCCGCAGCTGTTTCTGGTGGTGTCGCTGATGAACATCGCGGTCAACAGCTACATCTTCAAGATCGTCCCCGAGTTCAGCATGCGTTTTCTCATCTGGCTGCTGGGGCATTCGATGTACCGCGTCGAGCACAAGGGCCTGGATGCCATTCCCGAGGAAGGGCCGGCCGTGCTGGTGTGCAACCATGTGTCGTTCGTCGATGCGTTGCTGATCGGCGGCGCCATTCGCCGGCCGGTGCGCTTCGTCATGTACTACAAGATCTACGATCTGCCGGTGCTCAACTTCGTCTTTCGTACCGCCGGCACCGTGCCGATCGCGGGGCGCAGCGAAGACCTGCTGATCTACGACGCTGCCTTCAAGAAGATCGCCGAGTACCTGCGTAACGGCGAGCTGGTGTGCATCTTCCCCGAGGGCAAGTTGACCGTCGATGGCGAGATCGACGAGTTCAGGTCTGGGGTCGAGCGTATCCTCGAAGAGAACCCGGTACCGGTGATTCCCATGGCGTTGCAGGGTTTGTGGGGCAGCTTCTTCAGCCGCGATCCGCACAAGGGCCTGTTCAGGCGCTTGTGGTCGCGGGTGTGCCTGGTGGCGGGAGCGCCAGTCGCACCGGAGCAGGCCAAGCGCGAAGCGCTGCAGGCGCGGGTGGCGGCCTTGCGTGGGGATTGGCGATAGCGAACGGTCGTGTGGGAGGGGCTTTCGGCTCGGGCATCCTGCTTCGCTCTACCTCCTGCATCCCTGCAATCGCAGCCGCGATTCGCCGCTAAAGCGCCTCCCACGAGGGTGGAATCCGGCTTTCTCAATGGCTCAGCTTGAGCCCGATCAAGCCGCAGACGATCAGCGCCACGCTGGCCAGGCGCAGTAGCGCCATCGACTCGCCGAACAGGATGATGCCGGCGATCACCGTGCCCACCGCGCCGACGCCGGTCCAGATAGCGTAGGCGGTGCCCAGTGGCAGTTCCTTCATGGCCAGGCCGAGCAGGCCAAGGCTGACCAGCATGGCGCAGACGGTCAGCGCCGTTGGCAGTGGTCGGCTGAAGCCGTCGGTGTATTTCAGGCCAATGGCCCAGCCGACCTCGAACAGGCCGGCGAGAAACAGAATGATCCAGGACATATCCACTTCCAGCAGTTGAAGGGGCCGTCCCCGGATGAGCCACCCTGGAGTCAGGGTGTGGAGGTCGTCCTCGCGCGCACCGTTATTGTGCATATTGGCGCGTCCAGGGCAAGGCGCCCTGGATTGGTGCGAGGTGTCGGGTCAGTCTGCGCTTTGCTTCGCGTTCTGCCCCATGCGGCGGTAAAGGGTCGCCAGCAGCGGGCCGGACAGGTTGTGCCAGACGCTGAACAGTGCGCTGGGGACCGCCGCCAGCGGGCTGAAGTGGGCACTGGCCAGCGCGGCGCCGAGGCCGGAGTTCTGCATGCCGACTTCGATCGACAGCGTCTTGCGTTGCGCCAGCGACATGCCGAACAGGCGCCCGGCCAGATAGCCCAGACCCAGGCCGATGCCGTTGTGCAGGATCACCACGGCCATGATCAGCAGGCCGGATTCGGCGATCTTGCCCTGGCTGGCGGCGACCACGGCGGCGACGATGGCGACGATGCTGACCACGGAAATCAGCGGCAGCACCTCGACCGCGGTCTTCACGCGTTCACCCAGCAGGCGCTGGGCGATCAGGCCCAGGGCGATGGGCAGCAGTACCATCTTGAGGATGGAGACGAACATGGCGCTGAACGACACCGGCAGCCATTCCGAAGCCAGCATCCAGATCAGTGCCGGGGTCACCAGCGGGGCGAGCAGGGTGCTGACGGCGGTGATCGAGACCGACAGTGCCAGGTCGCCACGGGCGAACCAGGTGATCACGTTCGACGCGGTGCCGCCCGGGCAGCAGCCCACCAGAATCACGCCCACGGCGATTTGCGGCGGCAGGGCGAAAGCCTGGCACAGCAGCCAGGCGGTGCAGGGCATGATGATGAACTGGGCCAGTACGCCGATCAGCACCGCTATCGGGCGACGCGCCACTTCCTGGAAGTCCGCACCCTTGAGGGTCAGGCCCATGCCGAACATGATCAGCCCGAGCAGCGGGACGATCCAGGCGGTCAGCGGCAGGAACCAGCTGGGTTGGAAGAAGGCCATGACGGCGAACAGCAACACCCAGATGGCAAAGGTGTTGCCGATGAAACGGCTGAGGGCGATCAGTGCTTGCATGAAGTCTGTTCCGGCAGGTTCGCAAAACCGCCAAGCCTAGCAGAAGCGACCGCAGCCCGGCCCTCCATGTGGCGCTCTTGCGCAAGGTGTGCATGAGGCCTTGTGCCCCAGACACTCGCCGCCGAAGCGCCTCCTGTGGCCTATTCGGTTGACGCTGTTCGGCTGCGTCAGCGCCATGAAATCAGCCAGCAGGCTGAGCCTTACAGTGGCTCTTCGTCCGCCGGGTAGCGGCTGGCGCTGAGGCTTTCCTTGATCTTGCGCAGGTGCGGCTGGAAATCCACGCCGCGGCGCAGGGTGACGCCGGTGGCGAGTACGTCGAGCACGGTGAGCTGAATGATGCGCGAGGTCATCGGCATGTAGATGTCGGTGTCTTCCGGCAGGGGAATGTCCAGGCTCAGGGTGCTGGCCTTGGCCAGTGGCGAGCCGGCAGCGGTGAGGCCGAGTACCGAGGCGCCGTTCTCACGGGCCAGGCGCGCCACTTCCACCAGTTCGCGGGTGCGCCCGGTGTAGGAAATGATCACGAACAGGTCGCCGGTGTGCGCCACCGAGGCGATCATGCGCTGCATCAGCACGTCGGAATGGGCCGAGACGGCGAGGTTGAAGCGAAAGAACTTGTGCTGCGCGTCCAGCGCCACCGATGCCGAGGCGCCGAGGCCGAAGAAGTGGATCTGCCTGGCCTGGATCAGCAGGTCGACGGCACGGCTGACGTGTTGCGGATCGAGGCTCTGGCAGGCGCTGTCCAGCGAGGCGATGGTGCTGCCGAAGATCTTGCGCGTGTAGGCCTCGGGGCCGTCGTCGGCCGATACCGCGCGGCTGACATAGGCGGCGCCGCTGGCCAGGCTCTGCGCCAGTTGCATTTTCAGTTCCGGGTAGCCGTTGGCGCCGAACGAGCGGCAGAAGCGGTTGACCGTCGGCTCGCTGACGGCGGCGGCCTGGGCCAACGCAGCGATGCTGAAACGAGTGGCCTGCTGCGGATCGTGCAGGATCACTTCGGCGACCTTGCGTTCGGCCTTGTTCAGGTCGTCCAGGCGGCTCTGGATCTGTTCCAGCAGGTTGCGCACGCGGTCCATAGGGGCTCCTAACAGGCGTTTGAACGGGCCCGGCGACAGGCGATGGGCGGTAAAACAACCGGCCTATCCTACTGATGCCGCCTCCGGCCCACCACTGACTTATCAAGCAAGGCAAAAAATGTTGTTGCTATCACAACATTTTTTCTTGATAAAAGCAGTATCACCCGGTATTTCTAGTGCATCTTGATAAAAGAACAATCTCATGCCCGTGATGAAGCTTGAATCCTGCACCTTTGCCTTGTTCGGCGCGCTGGGCGATCTGGCGTTGCGCAAGTTGTTTCCCGCGCTTTACCAGCTCGATCGTGCCGGTTTATTGCACGATGGCACGCGCGTCCTGGCCCTGGCGCGTGACGGCGGCGAGCCAAGCGCCCACTTGGCTGCCATCGAACAGGCGTTGCGCCTGTACGTGCCGGCCAAGGAGCTGACGGAAACCGACATGGCGCGGTTTCTGGCACGCCTGAGCTACCTGGCCATGGACTTCCTCAAGGCCGATGACTATTCGGTGTTGCTCGAGCAGGTCAGCCCGCAGGATCAGTTGATCGCCTACTTCGCCACGCCCGCTTCGGTATATGGCGGCATCTGCGCCAACCTGGCCGCGGTGGGGCTGGCCGAGGGCACGCGGGTGGTGCTGGAGAAGCCGATCGGCCATGACCTGAGCTCCTCGCGTGCGGTCAACGACGCCGTGGCTCAGGTGTTTCCGGAGAACCGCGTTTATCGCATCGACCATTACCTGGGCAAGGAGACGGTGCAGAATCTCATTGCCCTGCGCTTTGCCAACAGCCTGTTCGAAACCCAGTGGAACCAGAACCACATCTCCCACGTGGAAATCACCGTGGCCGAGAAGGTCGGTATCGAGGGCCGTTGGGGCTACTTCGATCAGGCCGGGCAGCTGCGCGACATGATCCAGAACCACTTGTTGCAGTTGCTCTGCCTGATCGCCATGGATCCGCCCAGCGACCTGTCCGCCGACAGCATCCGTGACGAGAAGGTCAAGGTGCTCAAGGCGCTGGAACCGATCAGCGTCGAGCAGCTCGGCCAGCGCGTGGTACGCGGCCAGTACGTCGCCGGCAGCAGCGATGGGCGGCCGGTGCCCGGGTATCTGGAGGAGGAGAACTCCAACACCCAGAGCGATACCGAAACCTTCGTCGCCCTGCGCGCCGACATCCGCAACTGGCGCTGGGCGGGCGTGCCGTTCTACCTGCGGACCGGCAAGCGCATGCCGCAGAAGCTGTCGCAGATCGTCATTCACTTCAAGGCGCCGCCGCACTACATCTTCGCCCCGGAGCAGCGCCAGTTGATTGGCAACAAGCTGATCATCCGCCTGCAGCCGGACGAAGGCATCGCCCTGCAGGTGTTGACCAAGGATCAGGGCCTGGACAAGGGCATGCAGTTGCGCAGCGGCCCGCTGCAGCTGAGTTTCTCCGACACTTACCGCAGTGCGCGGATCCCCGACGCCTACGAACGTCTGCTGCTGGAAGTGATGCGCGGCAACCAGAACCTGTTCGTGCGCAAGGACGAGATCGAATACGCCTGGCAGTGGTGCGATCAGTTGATCGACGGCTGGCAGCGCCTCGGCGAAGCGCCGAAACCTTATACCGCCGGCAGCTGGGGTCCCATGGCCTCGGTCGCGTTGATCACCCGGGACGGCAGGAGCTGGTATGGCGATCTCTGAACTGAAACTGCCGCAAGGCGTGCAGGCCTGTTCGCACGACGATGCCGGGCAGCTGGCCCAGGCATTGGCGGTACGCGTGGCCGATGCGCTGCGTCAGGCCATCGCCAGTCGCGGTCGGGCCACCTTGGTGGTCTCTGGCGGACGTAGCCCGGTGCCGTTCTTCGACGCGTTGGCGCAGCAGGAGCTGCCCTGGGCGCAGGTGTGCGTCAGCCTGGCCGACGAGCGCTGGGTGCCGGTCAATCATGCCGGTAGCAACGAGGCGCTGGTGCGTCGTCATCTGCTCCGGGGGCCGGCTGCCGAAGCCCGCTTTCTAGGTCTCTACCAGGTCGCTGGCAACCTCGAGCAAGCGGCCGAGCTGGCCGACGCTGCGGTTGCCGAGCTGGCGCCTGTCGACGTGCTGGTGCTGGGCATGGGCGACGATGGCCACACGGCCTCGCTGTTCCCGCACAGCCCCAATCTGCTCGAGGCACTGCAGCCGGACTGCGCGCGCCGGGTGTTGCCGATGCTCGCCCCGAGCGAGCCAGCACAACGCCTGACCCTGACCCTGCCGGTGTTGGCCAGCGCACGTCTGCCGCTGCTGGCGATCCAGGGCCAGGCGAAACTGAACACCCTGAGCGCAGCACTGCAGCCGGGCGAGGTCGCCCAGATGCCGATCCGTGCGTTCCTCAATTCTCCTCTTGAAATCCACTGGTGCCCCTGACATGACCAGCCTCGACCAAGACCAGCGTGCGCGCATGGCCGACAAAATCGCCGAGATCGACCGCATCTGCGCTCAGGCGCGGATCATGCCGGTGATCACCATCGCCCGTGAGGCGGATATCCTGCCGCTGGCCGACGCCCTGGCCGCCGGTGGCCTGCGGGTGCTGGAAGTGACCCTGCGCTCGGAGCATGGCCTGGAGGCGATTCGCCGCCTGCGCGCCGAGCGTCCCGAGCTCTGCGTTGGCGCCGGTACCGTGCTGGATCAGGACATGCTTGCCGCGGCAACCGCTGCCGGTGCGCAGTTCATCGTCACGCCAGGCAGCACGCGTGAGCTGCTGCTGGCGGCGCTGGACAACCCTCTGCCCATGCTGCCAGGCGTGAGCAGTGCGTCGGATCTGATGATCGGCTACGCCCTCGGCTATCGCCGCTTCAAGCTGTTTCCGGCGGAGGTCTGCGGTGGTGTCGCGGCGCTCAAGGCGCTGTCCGGGCCTTTCGGGGGCGTGCGTTTTTGCCCAACCGGCGGCATCACTCCGGACAACCTGCAACGCTACATGGCACAGCCCAACGTGATGTGCGTGGGCGGCACCTGGATGTTCCAGCGCGAGTGGGTGGCCAACAGCGATTGGGCGCGGATCCAGCAATGCAGCGCCGAGGCTCTGCAGCTGTTGGCCTGAATAGTTTGAACGGCGTCGCAGAATGGCCGCTGCGACGCCACAGCACTGCGTATGGGTTTAAATTCTGTGTCGTAGCGGCCGCCCTGTTCGTCAGCTACTCCCTGTGCTGGCTTCAACAAAAACAATTCTCCAGCGAAACCTGAAACACCCGCAGTTGGAGAATTGTTATGAATACCTGGTTCGCTAACATCCGCGTGACCCATAAGCTGGCGCTAGGCTTCGGTATGGTGCTGGCCCTGACCTTGATCCTCGCAAGCGTTGCCTGGACCAGCATGGGCAGCCTTATCCAGCGCAGCAATTGGACTGCCGACATCAATCACCTTAGCAATCTGCTGACTGAGCTGCGTGTCGACCGTCTGCGTTACATGCTGGATAACGGTGACGAGAAGATGGCCGAGGTGGTGCAGAAATCGCTGAACAGCTACAGCGACGCGCATGCCGACGTACGCAGTCGCTTTCGCAGTGCCGAGAACGTTCGCCTGCTGAAGCAGCAGGCCGAGCAGATCGAGCTGTACCGGCAGTCCTTCAAGCGCATGGACGAGGGCTATCGCACCGCACGTGCTGCCCGCGAGCAAATGGGCAGCCTGGCGAAGCAGGCATTTGCCGAGCTTGAAAACCTGTACAAGGTCGTGCAGCAGATTCCGCAGGACGACGAGCGTCGTTTCCAGCGTTACCAGGCCGTGCGCGATGTGCGTGAACACATGCAGTTGACCCGTTATGAAGTGCGCGGCTTTACGGCCAATCCCAACGCCACTACCGAACAGGCGATGCGCACCCAGGTCGAGCGTGGCGTGCAGAGCATCGACGCGCTGGCGGCGGCCTTCGCCGGCGAGCAGGCCGGCGCCATCAGCGCTGTGCGCGCTGGTCTCGATGCCTATCAGGTGCAAGTGCAGCGCTTCAGTCAGGCCAACGACAATATCGTCGCCGCTCGTGCTGAAATGACCCAGGAAGGCTACCAGATCGTCAAGGATAACAAGGCGCTGGTACAGCTCCAGATCGACCGTCGTGACGAAGAAACCGCCACTGCGCGCAGTCTGCAGATCATCACCACGTTGCTGGCGCTGTTGTTCGGTGTGCTGGCTGCCTGGATCATCACTCGACAGATCACGCGTCCGCTGCAGGAAACCCTGGGCGCAGTCCAGCGCATCGCTGAGGGCGATCTGACCGCTACCGTGCAGGTCGAGCGTCGCGATGAGATGGGCCAGCTGCAGCAGGGTATCCAGTACATGGCCAGTACCCTGCGCGAGCTGATCTCAGGCATTCGTGACAGCGTGACGCAGATCGCCAGTGCTGCCGAGGAGTTGTCGGCGGTTACCGAGCAGACCAGCGCCGGTGCCAACAGCCAGAAGAGCGAGACCGATCAGGTTGCCACTGCCATGCACGAGATGTCGGCCACGGTGCAGGAAGTCGCGCGCAATGCGGAGCAGGCTTCGCAGGCCGCCAACCAGGCCGATGGTCAGGCACGCATGGGAGATCAGGTGGTTGCCGAGGTGATTGCGCAGATCGAGCGCCTGGCCGCCGAGGTCAGCCGTTCCAGCGAGGCGATGAATGGCCTGCAGCAGGAAAGCGACAAGATCGGCAGCGTCATGGACGTGATCAAGTCGGTGGCCGAGCAGACCAATCTGCTGGCGCTCAACGCTGCCATCGAAGCGGCGCGTGCCGGTGAGGCTGGGCGCGGTTTTGCCGTGGTCGCCGATGAAGTCCGCGGTCTGGCCCAGCGCACGCAGAAGTCCACGGAAGAGATCGAAGCCTTGATCGCCGGGCTGCAGAGCGGCACCCAGCAGGTCGCTGCGGTGATGCGCAACAGTCGCGATCTGACCGACAGCAGCGTCGAGCTGACGCGCAAGGCTGGTGACTCGCTGGGCAGCATCACCCAGGCGGTGTCCAGCATTCAGTCGATGAACCAGCAGATCGCCGCCGCAGCGGAAGAGCAGAGCGCCGTGGCCGAGGAAATCAGCCGTAGCATTCTCAGTGTGCGTGACGTTTCCGAACAGACCGCCACCGCCAGCGACGAAACGGCCAAATCCTCGGCCGAGCTGGCGCGCCTGGGCGGTCAGCTGCAAGCAATGGTCAGCCGCTTCCGCGTTTGATTGGGGGGCGGCACAGGTGCGCATGGTGCACCCTGCGGGAATTGCGCCGTTCAACCCCTAGGGTGCGCTGCGCGCACCGCCGACTATCCTGAATCTGCCGGCATGGATTCAGGAGACAGGGAATGTCCAATTACCGCCGCGCCCGTGAAGCGGGCGCCTGCCATTTCTTTACGTTGGTAAGCCACCAGCGCCTCTGCGTATTGACCGATGCGCCATTGCGCGCAGCCTTGCGCCGCGCCATCGAACGAGTCCGTTTACACCGTCCCTTCATCATCGAGGGGTGGGTACTGCTGCCCGATCATCTGCATTGTGTCTGGCGTCTGCCTGAGGGGGATGCAGATTTTGGCTCACGCTGGTCGATGATCAAGCGCCTGACTTCTCAGGCCTTGCCGGGGTTCGGTTCGATCAGTTTGAGCCGCAGTTTGCGTCGTGAGTCAGATCTGTGGCAGCGGCGCTTGTGGGAACAGCGTATTCGCGACGAAGAGGATTACCGTCGGCATATGGATTACCTGCATTTCAATCCGGTGAAGCATGGCTTGGTCGATTGCGTGGCAGATTGGCCGTGGTCCAGCTTTCATCGCTTGGTGAAGGAGGGCATGTATCCCGCAGATTGGGGCAGCGATACCAAGGTGAATGACGGTGAGTACGGCGAATGACGCGGTGCGCGCAGCACGCGCCAACTTTTTTCAGCCGGTCTGTCGATTCTTTCTTCGCCCATTCGACTACTGCACAGAACCCCGCCCTGGGTTCACTGTCAGCCGTAGGGAGACACCCTGCGCGCGACTTCGACTCGAACAAGGAGAAAGGCGATGCGTTTCATGGTGATTGTCAAGGCGACCGCGTATTCCGAAGCCGGTGCGATGCCCAGCGAAGAGTTGCTGACGGCCATGGGCCGTTACAACGAGGAGCTGGCTGCAGCGGGCGTGATCCAGGCGGCAGAAGGCTTGCACCCCAGCTCCAGGGGTGCGCGGGTGAGATTTTCCGGTGCGCAGCGCACGGTGATCGATGGCCCCTTCATGGAGACCAAGGAGCTGGTAGCCGGCTTCTGGATCTTTCAGTGCGAGTCGCTGCAGGCCTGCATCGAGTGGGTCAAGCGTTGCCCCAACCCCATGCCTGGCGAGTCCGATATCGAGATTCGGCAGATTTTCGAGGCCGAGGATTTCGGCGCCGAGTTCACCCCCGAGTTGCGCGAGCAGGAAGAACGTATTCGCGCGCGCATGAGCAGTGAAAATCAAGGAGAGTAATGATGAAGATACATGCCTACCTGATGTTCGACGGCCAGTGCGAGGAGGCCTTCAACCACTACGCCGAGGTCTTCGGCGGGAAGCTGGAGATGATGCGCTACGCTGACAGCCCCGAGGATATGGAGGTTCCGGCCGAGTACCAGCAGCGTGTCATGCACGTTTGCCTGACCGTCGGCGAACAGGTGCTGATGGCCTCCGATAATTTGCCGCAGTACCCCTATGAGGGCATCAAGGGCTGTTCCGTTTCCCTGCAGGTGGACAACGTGCCTGAGGCCGAGCGCCTGTATGAGGCATTGTCGGTTGGCGGTTCGGTGCAGATGGAGCTGCAGGCAACCTTCTGGGCGACCCGCTTCGCCATGCTCACCGACCGTTTCGGTGTGTCCTGGATGATCAACTGCGTGGTCGATAGCCAGGAGGGTTGACGGCGGCAGGGTGCAATCCGGGAAAGTGGGATTGCACCCTGCGCGGCATTGCGCGTTAGCCGCGATCAAGCGAGAAGCTCGCCGCTAAAGCGCCTCCCACAAGGCGCAGCCTCCGCGTGTGAGCGCTGCTAGGCTCCGTACGAAAAGTCGTCGAGCGAAGGTCAGGCAAGGCGAAATCGCTCGAAGAAGCGCAGTTTACGTGCTGTAAATGAGCATTCTGAGAGTGATTTCAACGCAGCATCACCGAGCGCAGGCACTTTTCGTACAAAGCCTAGCTCGCCAGCGTCAGCGGCGTGGGTTCGTGCTGCACCTGCACGCCTGCGAGAAACTCCTCGCCCCAGCGGCGGATGTCGTTGTAGCAGACGATATCGAACAGCTCGCGCAGGCGCGCCTGCGCCTCGCTCTTGGGCAGGTTCAGGGCCAGGTAGCAGGTCTGCGCCAGGTCAGCCGGGTCATGCGGGTTGGTTAGCAGCGCACCCTTGAGCTCGGCGGCGGCGCCGGCGAATTCCGATAGCACCAGCACACCACGTCCACCGAGCAGGCCTTGCGCTGCGACGAACTCCTTGGCCACCAGGTTGAGGCCGTCGCGCAGTGGGGTGATCCACATGACGTCGGCCATGGCGTACCAGGCGCTGACCTCCTCGAACGGCAAACTGCGGAAGAAGAACTGCAGCGGCGTCCAGCCGATGCGGGCGAAGCGGCCGTTGATGCGGCCGACCGCCTGTTCGATCTGGGTCTGCAGCTCGTCGTAGATGGTCATTTCCTTGGCCGCCGGCACGCACACGGTGACCAGGGTGACCTTGCCGATCAGCTCGGGGTTGTCCGCGAGCAGGCGCTCGTAGGCATTGAGCTTTTCCAGGATGCCCTTGGTGTAGTCGAGGCGCTCCACCGAGAGAATCAGCTTCACGCCCTTCATTTCCTCGCGCAGTTGCGCCATCAGTTCCTTGATCTTCGGCGCTTCCAGGGCGTTGCGTACGCGCTCGATGTCCAGGCCGACCGGATGGGCGCCGAGTTTGACCTGGCGGGTGCCGGTATCCAGCGCGGTGGTCATGCGCTCCAGACCCACGGCGCAGCCATAGGTGATGAAGCGCGGTGCGCAGTTCTGCCGTTCCAGGGTTTTCAGCGGGAACACGCCACGGGCGACGTCGACGAAGTTCTCCACCTGGCGTGGGATATGGAAGCCGATGTAGTCGCACTGCAGCAGGCTGCCGACGATCTGTCGGCGCCACGGCAGCACGTTGAACACGTCCGCCGAGGGGAAGTAGGTATGGTGGAAGAAGGCGATGCGCAGGTCCGGGCGCAGCTCGCGCAGGTAGGCCGGCACCATCCACAGGTTGTAGTCGTGCAGCCAGACGATGGCGCCTTCGGCGGCTTCCAGTGCGGTGCGTTCGGCGAAGGCGCGGTTGACCTTGCAGAACACCTGCCAGTCGTCCTCGTTGAAGGTGGCGCGTTCCCAGAAGGTGTGCAGCGTCGGCCAGAAGGCTTCCTTGGAAAAGCGCTTGTAGAAGATGTCGACTTCTTCCTTGCTCAGCTTGACCCGCGCGGCGGTGAGCTTGGGATAGCGTTCGGCGTCCACCGTGGTGTGGCTGTCGAACGGCTCGTCGTCATTCTCATGCACCGCCCAGGCAACCCAGGACCCGGGGCGGCCATCGCCGAAGAAGCTGAGCAGGGTGGGAATGATGCCGTTGGGCGAGGTCGGGCGACGACGCTGCAGCTTGCCGGCGGCATTGCGGTATTCCTCATAGGGCAGGCGGTGATAGACCATCACCAGCTCGGCCTTGCCCGGTTGTGCGGCCTGGCGGCGTTCGGCGGCGATACCGTGTTCACCGAGAAAACCGAAATGGGCGAAGGCCTCGAGAATGCCGCCGCAACCCGGGCGCTCGGCGTGCAGGGTGCGCGAGTGGCTGCGCGTGGCTTCCAGCAGGGCGGTTTCCGACTGGCCGACGCACACGCCGTGGAAGCTGGAACTGAGCATGGACAGGTCATTGAGCGTATCGCCAGCGGCCAGCACCTGGTCGTGGCTCAGCTCCAGCCAGTCGGCCAGGGCCTGCAGGCTGCTGCCTTTGTTCACGCCCTTGGGCAAAAAATCCAGGTACAGCTCGGCGGAGTAGAGCAGGTCGCAACCCAGCTCGTCAGCGATCTGGCGCAGTTGTGGATTGCCCGCCTGTTCGGGCGTGCAGAAGTAGGAGCAGCGGCGCGCCTGCGGCACGTCCTGGCGCTCCAGGCCGAATGGCTCGACGGCCCCGGCGACCTGGGTCTCACCGGGCCAGCGGGTATCGACCAGGCTCTGCAATTGCTGGATCGGTTGCAGGCTATCGCCATGCACCAGGGTCGCGCCGACGTCGGCGATGATGTAGTCCGGCTGCGGCAGCGTCGGGTCCGCCAGTAGTGGCAGCACGGCCTCCAGGCTGCGCCCGGTGACATAGGCGAGCTTGATCTCCGGGTGCGCGGCGATGGTCTGATAGAGGCTCAGACGATCTTCGGGATTGCCAGCGAGAAAGGTTCCATCCAGGTCGGTAGCTAATAGCATCGTTGTTTCTCCAGAAGTGGCCGGTACGGTTCTGCTCGATTGTGAGCGGCCGACGGGCCGGGTTTCTGGCTGCTTGGGGTAGGCTCAAGGCCTTGCCGAAACAGCCTTTAAGAACCTGTCCCGAGACTGCTGCGCGTATGCCGTGCTGCGTTGTAGCCGAGCTCAGAATGCTCATTTACAACTCGTAAAGTCGAACGCGACTCCGATCGCTTCTTCGCTCGACTTCGCTTTGCCTGGCTCTAGCTCGCGAGTCTTTGAACAGGTTCTATGACTTCAGGACTGAGTTGTCTCCTCCGTCGAATCATGGGGTGGTGCATCGGGCATCAGCTCAAGCACGGTAGGGCTGGTGCGCAGCATCGGTACGAAGTGCGCAGCGTCGCCAGTCACCAGGTCGCTGACGTGGCGCAGCCGGTAAAGGGTATAGGCAGCCAGCAGACCGAGGGTGCAGGCGAAATACAGCGGCAATGCACCGGCGCCCAGCTGTTCCATCAGTACGCCGGCCAGCAGCGGCCCGCATACCGAACCGATACCGTTGACCATCAGCAGGCTGGCGGAGCCGGAAAGAATCTCGTCGCTGCGTAGCTGGTCGATCAGTTGTGCCACGGCGATGGGGTAGATGGCGAAGGCCAGGCCGCCCCAGATGAAGATCGCGCCGAGTAGCAGCGGCCCGGCTGGCAACAGGCTCATGACCAGTGCCAGGACCACGGCCAGGACCACGACCCAGAACAGCACCTGGCGGCGGTCGTGGCGGTCGGAGTAGATGCCGATGGGCCACTGCAGCAGGGCGCCGCCGAGAATGGTCGCGGTCATCAGCAGACCGACGCCGGGCGTATCGAAGCCGGCCAGGCTGGCGTAGACCGGCGCCATGCCCCAGAAGGCGCCGAGCGCCAGGCCGGACAGGCCTGCAGCGACGATGGCCAGCGGCGCGATACCCCACAGCTGGCGCAGGTTGCTCGGCAGCGTTTCCGGCAGGCTCGGCTGTGTCTGCCGGGTGAGAGTGATGGGCATCAGTGCGGCGCTGATCAGGATGGCAGCGATGGCGAACAGGGTGAACTGCACCGGATCAGCCAGGTGCAGCAGTTGTTGGGCCAGTGCCAATGCACCGAGGTTGACTGCCATGTACACGGCAAAAATCTGGCCGCGTTTCTCATTGGGCGCCTGGGCGTTGAGCCAGCTCTCGATGACCATGTACAGCGTCACCAGGGCCAGGCCGTAGAGCACGCGCAAACCCAGCCAGACCCACGGGTCGATCAGCAGCAGGTGGAGCAGGGCGGCGATTGCGGCCAGCGCTGCGCAACAGGCGAACGCGCGAATGTGCCCGATGCGTCTGACCAGCGGAGTCGCCAGCCAGGTGCCGAGAAGGAACCCGACGAAGTACCCGGACATGATCAGTCCGAGCATCGTGGTGGAGTAGCCTTCGGCGACGCCACGCAGGGTCAGTAGGGTGTTGAGCAGGCCATTGCCGAGCAGGAGTAACGCGACCCCGCTCAGCAATGAGCTGATGGGGGCAATCAGGGACCACATGCGAACTACCCTAGGGAACTGTGCCCCTGATAGCAAGC
The DNA here is from genome assembly GCF_965197125.1 of Pseudomonas spartinae. Lineage (NCBI taxonomy): Bacteria > Pseudomonadati > Pseudomonadota > Gammaproteobacteria > Pseudomonadales > Pseudomonadaceae > Pseudomonas > Pseudomonas spartinae. The sequence goes on along the minus strand of NZ_CBDAMB010000004.1, from coordinate 144,765 downwards.
ATGAAGCACGCCATGGATTTCGTTATGCATTAGTAAGTTATTGATTTTTAATGATTATTTTTGCTGATAAACGGTCGTGCAATTTTTTCGAGGCAAAACTCGCCCCATCATGGGGCTTGGCTTGCGACCTGCAGGGGCATCAGCGGCTGGTCTGCGCCTTGCAACGTACGATTGATGCGCGCGATGAAGTCGTTGATTTCTTCACGTTCGCGACGCTCGCTCAGATGTCGTTCGGCGGTATCTCGCACGCTGCGCGCATGGCGCAGCAGGTCGGCGCGTTGCTGGGGGCTGGCGGGGCGGTGCAGCAGGTTCTTGAAGGCTTGCAGCAGGCTGACCAGGACGCTGAGGTCTGCTGCACCGTAGGCGCGTATCGGCCCCAATAGTTGCAGCAGCAACTGGTCCAACGACAGTTCCCGATAGCACAGCCTTGGCGGCTCGTCGGGCAGGCTGGCGAAGTCGCGTTCGGGCAGCGCCAGGCGTCTGCTCAGCAGCACGCTGAGTAGATCCACCGTCTTGATTGCCGTGCCCGGATCGTTGATACCGGGGCTCAGCGCCTTCACCGCGATCTCCGACATCTGCCGGCAGCCGAAGAAGTAATGGCTGCTGGCGTACTCTTCGATGAAGAAGTCGAAGCAGTCGAGCAGTTGCTGGCAGGTGGCCTCGTCCAGCGGGCGTTCCAGGCGAAACAGCGGGTGCCCCTCGCTGACGAAGAAACCGCGGTGGGCGAGTACGGTCATCCGTACCTGGTGGCGCTGCAGCAGCACGTTGACCTCGTTGACGTTGAGTTCCTTGAAGTAGCCGTTGCGCTGCGCGTTGACCGTGACCCAGTCGCTGTCGTCCGGCCACTGTGGCTCGGCGTCGTACGAGGCCGCGCCAAGGCTGCAGGCGTCGAGCTTCTCCAGGCTGGCGCCGTAGAGGTTGCTGAGGATGTGTTCGACCTGAATCGACTGCGAGATCGAGCGGATGAAGTGCACGAACAAGCCCAGGCAGGTGATGCCCAGCACCAGGGTGATCAGCACGCCCAGGCTCGGTACGCGGTCGCTGTCGCCCTGTTCGATGGTGGTGATCAGCAGTAGCGCGTAGAGGATGCTGCCGAGGTAGATGCCCAGGGTCTTCTGGTGGCCCTTGCTGCTGATCAGCCCCGGAATCACCCGCGGCGAAAGCGAGGCCGCGGCGTTGTTGAGCACCACCATGACCATCGAGAAGCTGAACACCATCAGCGACAGAATGCCGGCCACCAGGGTGCCGAGAATCAGCCTGGCATTGTCGGCGTTGCGCACCAGGCCAAGGTCGAACTGCTTTTTGAGCGACATTATCCAGGGCTGGTATTCCGCGGCCATGGTCAGCAGGCAGAGCACGAAGAAGCCGATGGCGATCAGCGTCGGGTAGAACGCCAGGCTGTGAATGATGCGCTGGTAGGCGCGAAACAGGATGTTGCTGGGTACGGCCATTGGCGAGTCCGTCGTGAATGGCGATGACCGCACTATAGCGCTGAAGATGGCAGGCGGCAGGTCTTAAAGACCTTCGCCTGCTGCCTCAGTTCACGTACACCCGAGCGATGGCGCTGGCCAGTTGATCCAGCCTGCCGGCATCCAGCCCGGCGACGTTGGCGCGACCACTGCCGACCATGTACACGCTGAATTCCTCGCGCAGGCGTTGCACCTGCAGCGGCGACAGACCGGTGTAAGAGAACATGCCGCGCTGCTCGGCGATGTGCGCGAAGCGCTCGCCCAAGCCGTGTGGGGCCAGTGCGTCGACCAGGCCGCGACGCAGGCTGGCAACCCGCAGGCGCATGCTTTCCAGTTCCTCCTGCCACAGGCGGTTGAGGTCGTCGTCGGCGAGGATCTGCGCGACTACCGCAGCGCCGTGGGCAGGTGGCGTCGACCACAGGTTGCGGGCGATGGATGCCAGTTGGCTGCGGATGTCGACGAGCTTCCCGGCTTCGCCAGCGCAGACGATCAGGGCACCGGTGCGCTCGCGATACAGGCCGAAGTTCTTCGAGCAGGAACTGGTGATCAGCAGTTCGGGCAGCTCGGCGGCGAACAGACGTACCGCCCAGGCATCCTCTTCCAGACCGTCACCGAAGCCCTGGTAGGCAAAGTCGATCAGCGGCAGCAGTTCGCGTGCCTTGACCACTTCCAGCACGCGTTTCCAGTCATGCGGGGCGAGGTCGAAGCCGGTCGGGTTGTGGCAGCAGGCATGCAGCAAGACCACGTCGCCCTTGGGCAGGTGGGCCAGGGTGGCGATCATGGCCTCCACGTCGAGACGGTTGTCGCTGCCGACATAGGGGTAGTGACCGACCTTGAGCCCGGCCTCGGCGAACAGGGTTTCATGGATCGGCCAGGTCGGATCGCTCAGCCAGATGCCACGCCCTGGCAGACAGTGGTGGATGAAATCGCCAGCCAGGCGCAGAGCGCCGGTGCCGCCCGGCGTTTGCGTCGCGCCGGCGCGCTGCTCGGCGAGCAATGCCGAGTCCGCACCCAGCACCAGCTGGCTCAAGAGCGTGCCGAACGCGGCGTCGCCATGGCCGCCGATGTAGGTCTTGCTCTGTTCGATGTCGATCAGGCGCTGCTCGGCCAGTTTCACTGCACGGGGAATCGGTGTCAGGCCCTGGGCGTCCTTGTAGACGCCAACGCCGAGGTCGAGGCGTGCCGGGTTGCTGTCGAGGCGATAGGCCTCCATCAGGCTGAGGATGGGGTCGCCCGGCACGCGGGCGACCTTGGCGAAATGGCTCACTTGCGGCCCTCGGCGCGGGCGGCCAGTACATCGGTACGCGCAGCCATGATGAAGTCATTACGGTGCAGGCCGCGCATTTCGTGGCTCCACCAGGTGACGGTGACCTTACCCCATTCGGTGAGCAGGGCCGGGTGGTGGCCGACTTCCTCGGCGATGGCGCCAACGGCGTTGGTGAAAGCCAGGGCATGGCGGAAGTTCTTGAACAGGTACACGCGCTCCAGCTCCATGTGGTCGCCGCGTACCTCGATATTCCAGTCGGGGATCTCGCGGATCAGCTCGGCCAGTTCCTCATCGGACACTTTCGGCGCATCGGCGCGGCAGGCTTCGCATTGGGCTTGGGCAAGGCTCATGGGGTTCTCCTGTTTTTTGGCCCGGATGAAAACCGGGTCGATGTCTGCGAGCCGCTCCGGACTTGATCCGGGCTACTCGCTCGTGTGTGGCAGCCGCGCCCAGGCAGCGAAGCGAGAGGGCAGCGGCAGCCGTGGGCAAGAGCGCGTCACGGTCTACGCGGCTTTCGGTGGAAACTTCGGCGCGTGCAGGCCTAACTGCATGGCCTGCTGCACCAGCGCCATGATGTCTTGCTGAGCCAACTCGAACAGGCGCTTGAGCTGCGGCAGAACGAAGTACACCGGCTGCAGGATATCGATGCGATAGGGCGTGCGCATCGCCTCCAGTGGATCGAAGGTTTGATGCTCGGGCATATCGGACAGCGCGTAGAGCGTTTCCTTCGGCGAAGAGAGGATACCGCCACCATAGATGCGCCGGCCTGCTGGAGTGTCAAGCAGGCCGAACTCGATGGTCAGCCAGTACAGGCGCGCCAGATAGACGCGCTGCTCTTTGGTGGCCTTGAGGCCGAGCTTGCCGTAGGTGTGGGTGAATTCGGCAAACCAGGGATTGGTCAGCATGGGGCAATGGCCGAATATCTCATGGAAGATATCCGGCTCCTGCAGGTAGTCCAGTTCTTCGGGCGTGCGAATGAAGGTGGCGACGGGAAACTGCTTGCTGGCCAGCAGCTCGAAGAAGGTCTGGAAGGGAATCAGCGCCGGTACCCGCGCCACCCGCCACCCGGTAGCGGTTTCGAGCACGCGATTGATTTCACTTAGCTGCGGGATACGCTCGAGTGGCAGGCCGAGCTGCTCGATGCCATCCAGATATTCCTGGCAGGCGCGGTTCTGGATCACCTCCAGTTGGCGAGTGATCAGGGTGTTCCACACCCGATGCTCGCGTTCCGGGTAATGGATAAAGCCACTCTCGTCCGGTTCCCGGGCTAGGTACTGCGTGCTCTTCATCGTTGCCTCCTGCTGGGGCTGTTGTTCTTGTTGAGTTCCAGCATGGTGCCGGCGACGCCTGTGGGCCAGAGGTCGGCAGTGCAGGAGGACGGTGTGATGCGAGTAGTTCGTAACTATTTCTTTACTCTTTTGCCCAGTGTCCGGCTGATGTGGGTTCGTTTTCGATTGCCTGTAAACTTTTCATTACGATATTTTCTGGCGACAGTGATTTCGGCTTTACTTGCGCTGCCTGATTCCTGCCTGTGCTCCATGTGCGTATCGAGGGTCGTGGTGCCAGCTGATTGACTGGATTGTCATATGTCATTTCTGGACTGGTTTGATGTTGGGTTCGCTACGCGAAAAGCCCCAACCCCTAATTACAACTTCAAACTTTTCGTGACGTTTTGCCGAGGCTTCAGCCACTTAACTGGGTTGTTGATTTGCATGGCGAACGCATGTCAGTGAAAAAAGCCAGTTCAGTACGTCGATATATCTCATGTAGTACGGCGCCGCCGCTGAGGGAATAACGGATGTGACTCGCGCTATGAGTGATTGCCTGATTGCGGGGGATGATAACGGTTGGATAAATGAAGTGAGCTTTCGATTGCAGTTCAAGTTGCCTGGTAATTGCCTGGGCCGATCTTAATATATTGAGTTTTCTTGGAATTAGCAGCGGGGGAAATAAAGTAACCACCTGGCGCCGTACGAGTAGCCTTACAGGTGCTCTCGAAATTTCAGCGAAACGATGCCCTGTTCTGTAAGTATATTTTTACGTCATGAAAAGTTTACAGGCTGACCGTGTGGATAATTACGGGTAGATCAGTTTTTAATTGCGCCGCACATGTGTAACAAAATGTTTCTCGATAGTGGTCAATTAATCCGTAAGCAAATTGCTACACCCTGACATGACGTCCCGTGAGGCCTGCCCGTGGGGCGATGGTGACCCTACAGGATCGAGGTGGGGCGCTGCGTTTTGGGTGCATTATTTCAATCAAGAACGCCTGAAACATGGCGTCATTGACTTGTCGGTCACGGATGCCCTGGGCTATAAAAATTCCAATTCCTGCAGGAGGGGGCAGGGATTCGAACCTTTCGCGAATCTTTCATTCTGTATTGTGACGTTTTATTGACGTATTCGCCGCTTTCACGGATGAGAATGATCGTGTTTATGTTTATATTTCTGGAGTACAGGGCATGGAAACGAAGGTACTGACGGCGGCGGGTTTCAATGTTTATACGGAGATGTATTGGTGCGGAGAGCAGGCCAAGACGGTATTGCTCATCAATGGCGCTCTGTCCACGACGGGATCTTTCGGGCAAACAGTAAAGTACTTGCAGCCTCATTTTAATCTTGTGTTGTTCGATCTTCCCTTTGCCGGGAAGTCACGTGAGCACAATGCGCTCGGGCGTGTGGTCAGCAAGGAAGATGAAGTTCGTATTATTCTGGATCTTATCGAACGTTTTCAGGTCAATTTTTTATTGTCGGTATCCTGGGGTGGGGTATCGGCCATGTTGGCGCTTGCTGAATCTCCACCAAGCGTCGAGCGGGCGATCATCAGTTCGTTTTCCCCGGTCATCAATGAAGCGATGCGGGACTATCTCGACAAGGGGCAGGCTTACCTGGCGACCCGGGACAAGAGAAAGATCGGCAGCCTGCTCAATGATACGGTGGGCAAATACTTGCCGCGCCTGTTCAAACTCTACAACTTCAAGCACTTGATCAGTCTGGCCGAGCACGAATACCGGCAGATCGAGTTCCATATTGCCCAGGTCCGTGAACTCAGTGCCAAAAATTATGTGGAGCGCTTTGCCCAGATAAAAATCCCGGTATTGTTCGTCAATGGTGAGCGGGACGAATACACCACGGCAGCGGATGCGCGGCAGTTCGCCCACTATGTCGCGGACAGCCATTTCACGGTGGTCCAGGGGGCAGGGCATTTTCTCGATCTGGAGAGCAAATCGGCCTGGCTTGCATCGCGTGAGTCGGCGCTGTCTTTCTTCGGTGCCGAGGTCGCTACGCGGGTGTTTCCGGAGCTGTCACCGTCGTTGGTGTGATTTGCAGAGGGCGTGACAGGGGATGGGGGTTGGATTGGATGCCGTTGCGCGCTGGACGCTGTTGCGCTTCGCTGCGACCTGCTGGTTGGTGGTTCTGGTGTTGGGGTGTTCCGTGGAGTCGGCGCCTGACAAGAGCGCGGTGCGCGTCGTGGCGCAGCGGGTCGAGCGGATGCCTGGTCTGGCGCAAACCGTCCTGACCGGCGATCTTCAGGCCCGCTTCGTCAGTGAGCTCGCCTTTCCCAGTGCGGGGAAGGTGACGCAGTTGTCGGTCGACGTCGGCGACAGGGTCGTTGCCGGGCAACGCCTTGGGCGCCTGGATCCACTGGAGTTACGTACGACTCTGGAACTCAGCGAAGCGCAAGTGCAGGCCCAGCAGGCGCGGCTGGAACTGGCGCGTGCGGATCATGCGCGCCAGGCCCGGTTGCTGCCGCAGGGGTACACCAATCGCAACGAATACGAGCGAGCACAGGCAGCGCTCAAAGGCGCCGAGGCCGAGTTGATGTCGGCAATGGCGCGCCGCCAGATAGCCGTGGACGCCGTAGCGGATGCCGATCTGCTGGCTCTGGCCGATGGCGTGGTAGTTGCGCGCCGGGTGACCGCAGGCGAGGTGGTCCAGGCCGGGCAGGTGGTGCTGTCGATGGCGCATGACGAAGCGCCTGAAGCGGTTTTCGACTGGTATGAAGCACTGCCTGCAGGGCTGCAGGTCGGAAGCATCGTCCATCTGCATGCGCTGAGCGAGCCTGAGCACGAGATCAGTGGACGGGTAAGAGAGATCGCGCCCCGCGTGGCGGCCGGCTCGGGCACCGTGCGCCTGCGTGTCAGCCTGCCGGCCGAGGCTGAGCAATGGCCGTTGGGAAGCGTGGTGGTGGCGCGTTTGGCCGAGCCGCAGGGCGAGGTCACAGTGCTGCCCTGGTCGGCCCTGAGTCGTGATCAGGGGAGGCCGGCCGTTTGGCGCATCGACGCCCGGCAGCATGTCAGCCTGGTTCCGGTCGAGGTCTCGCGCTACGAAACGGGAAGGGTGCTGGTGGCGGCGGGTTTGCAGGACGGCGACCTGATCGTGGCCCAGGGTGGCCAGTTGCTCTATCCCGGTCAGCGGGTCGAGGTGGCTGCCGTCCAGGCCGCGGCAGATGCAGGGCTGCAGCCATGAGGTGGATGCAGGGGGCTCTGGTGCTGCTTTGTGTCCTGCTGATGGCCTGTGGTGAACAGGCCCCGTCTGCGCAGATCGAGCGTCCCGTCCTGTTCGATGAAATCGCTCCGTCATCAGGTTCGGCCGGGACACGCTTCACCGGTACCGTTCAGCCGCGTTATCAGCTGGTTGCCGCGTTCCGCCAGAGCGGTCGTTTGCTCAGCAGGCAGGTCGAGGTCGGGCAGCGAGTCAGCAAGGGGCAACTGCTGGCGAGCCTGGAAAGCAGCGATCAGCAGAGCGAGGTACGTAACCGCCAGGGCGAGTTGGCTCGTGCCGAGGTGCTATGGCGTAACGCTCGCGACGAGCTGGTGCGCTACCAGGGCTTGCATGACCAGGGGGTTGGTAGCCTGGCCAGGCTCGAGCAGTTGTCCAGCGAGGTGCGGGTGCGTGCGGCGACCTTGCGCCAGGCGCGCACCGCCTTGAACCGTGCGCAGGAGCACTTGCGGCAGACGCAGGTGCTGGCCGATACCGATGGCGTGGTCACGGCATGGCATGCCGAGGTCGGGCAGGTCCTGGCCAGTGGTGCAGCCGTGCTCAGTCTGGCCCGGCTGGACAGTCTGGAAGTGTGGGTCGATCTGCCCGCACTGGGTGTGAGCGAGCTGGCGGCGCAGAACGGGCCGCCCCGTATCTGGGTCGCGTCGATGAGCGAGCCGGACGTCGGCAGTTGGGCGCATGTGCGGCAGATCGACCCGGAGCTGGATGCCGTTACCCGCGTGCAGCGGGTCAGGCTGGCGGTGGAGCGGCTGCCGGCAGAGGTGCACCTGGGTTCGTTGGTCAGCGTGGAGCTTGCCAGGCAGTCCGCGATAGCCGAGCCGGTTCTGTCTGCTTCGGCGTTGTGGACCTTGGCTGGGCAGCACTACGTCTGGCGGATCGACAGGCAGAGTTCGCAGGTGCAGGCCGTCGAGGTCGAGGTAGTCGATCGCAGTGGATCGCGGGTGCGCGTGCGGGGAGGCTTGCAGCCCGGTGATCGGGTGGTCAGCGCGGGTGTGGCGCGCTTGAGCGAAGGACAGCGGGTCAGGCTCGAGGAGCGTAGTGGTTCATGAGGGAAGGATTCAATCTGTCTGGCTGGGCACTGCGTCATCGCACACTGGTCTGGTACGCCATGCTGGTCACCTTGCTGATGGGCACTTTCGCCTACCTGCAACTGGGGCGCGAAGAGGATCCCGCGTTCGCCATCAAGACCATGGTGATCCAGGCGCGCTGGCCCGGTGCGACGCTGGATGAAACCCTGCAGCAGGTCACCGACCGCCTGGAGAAGAAACTCGAGGAAATCGACGCCCTGGACTACGTGCGCAGCTACACCCTGGCTGGCGAGACCACGCTGTTCGTCTTTCTCAAGAGTGAGACGCCAGCGCGGGCGATCCCGGATGCCTGGTACGCGGTGCGCAAGAAGATGCAGGACATCCGCGGCGAATTGCCCAGCGGCGTGCAGGGGCCGGCCTTCAACGACGAGTTCGGCGATGTCTTCGGCAACATCTATGCCCTGACCGGCGAAGGTTTCTCGCCGCGGCAGTTGCGCGACTACGCCGAGCGCCTGCGCCTGGGGCTCAAGGGCGTGCCCGGCCTGGGCAAGGTAGAGCTGCTCGGCAGTCAGCCCGAGGTCATCTATCTGGACTTTTCCATTCGCCGTCTGGCGGCCCTGGGCATCGACCTGCGCCAGGTGATCCAGAGCCTGCAGGCGCAGAATGCGGTCACTCCGGCGGGCCTCATCGACGGCGAGCAGGAGCGTATCGCGGTGCAGGCCAGTGGCGCCTTCGCCAGCGAGGAGGATCTCGCGGCCGTCAGCCTGCGCTTCGGTGATCGCCTGCTGCGCTTGAGTGATCTGGCGCGCATCGAGCGCGGTTATGCGCAACCGCCGAGTTCTCTGTTTCGCTATGACGGTGAAGCGGCGCTCGGTCTGGCCGTGGCCATGCAGGCCGGAGGTAACATCCAGGATTTCGGCGCGGCCTTGCAGCACCGCATCGACGCGCTGACCGCCGACCTGCCGCTGGGCCTGGATGTGCATCTGGTATCCAGCCAGGCCCAGGTGGTGGACAAGGCCATCGGCACCTTCACCAAGGCGCTGTTCGAGGCCGTGCTGATCGTGCTGGTGGTCAGTTTCATCAGCCTCGGCCTGCGTGCCGGTCTGGTGGTGGCCTGTTCCATCCCGCTGGTGCTGGCCATGGTCTTTCTGTTCATGTCCTACAGCGGCATCACCTTGCAGCGCATTTCCCTCGGCGCCTTGATCATCGCCCTGGGGCTGCTGGTGGATGACGCCATGATCACCGTGGAGATGATGATCAAGCGCATCGAGCTGGGCGATTCCCTGCCCAAGGCCGCGACGCATGCCTACACCTCGACGGCCTTTCCCATGCTCACTGGCACCCTGGTGACGGTGGCCGGTTTCGTGCCCATCGGCCTCAACTCCAGTTCCGCCGGGGAGTATGTGTTCACCATGTTCGCGGTGATTGCCGTGGCGTTGTTGCTGTCCTGGCTGGTGGCGGTGGTGTTCGCGCCCTTGCTGGGTGTCTACCTGCTGCGGCGCCCGACTCAGACACACGGCAGCAGCCGCTGGCAGCGACTGTTTTCCGCCTGGTTGGCACTGGCGCTGCGTCATCGCAACTGGACGGTGGGCCTGACTCTGCTGGCCTTCGCCCTGTCGTTGGCGGCGACCCCGCTGCTGCAGCGGCAATTCTTCCCCGACTCGGATCGACCGGAGATCCTGGTGGACTTCCACCTGCCGCAGCAGGGTTCGATCAACGCCACGCGCGCGGTGATGGATCGCTTCGAGCAGGCGCTGCGCGACGACCCGGACGTGCTGCGCTGGAGCTCCTACGTTGGCAAGGGTGCCGTGCGCTTCTACCTGCCGCTGGATCAACAGCTGAGCAACCCCTTCTATGGTCAGGTGGTCATCGTCAGCCAGGGTGGCGCGGCGCGTGATCGCCTGCTCGCGCGCTTGCGCGAACGCCTGCACCAGGACTTCGTCGGCATCGGTTTCAACGTGCAGCCGCTGAACATGGGGCCGCCGGTGGGCTGGCCGATCCAGTACCGGGTCAGTGGCCCGGATATCCAGCAGGTACGGGCTCAGGCCATGCGCCTGGCGGCGATCGTCGATGCCCATCCGCACATCGGCCAGGTGGTGTACGACTGGAACGAACCCGCCAAGGTGTTGCGCATCGACATCGAGCAGGACAAGGCGCGCCAGTTCGGTCTTTCCTCCCAGGACACTGCACAGATCCTGCACAGCGTGGTGTCCGGCTCGAGCATCACGCAGATCCGCGATGGCATTCATCTGGTCGACGTGGTGGCGCGGGCGCAGGCTGCCGAACGGCAGTCACCGGAGCTGATCGGTAGCTTGCAGATACCTTCTGCTCGTACAGGTGAATCGATTCCGCTGCTGGCATTCGCTAGTATCGGTTATGAGCAGGAACAGCCCCTGGTATGGCGCCGTGACCGCTTGCCGACCATCACCCTGAAAGCGAACATCGTCGGCACCCTGCAGCCCGATGCGCTGGTCGCCGGGTTGCAGCCGGCGCTCGATGATTTCGCCGCGCAGTTGCCGGTGGGCTACAAGGTGGCGGTGGGCGGCGCGGTGGAGGCCAGTGCGCGTTCGCAGCAACCCATCCTGCGTGTGGTGCCCTGGATGCTGTTTCTTATGGTGACCCTGTTGATGATTCAGTTGCAGAGCGTGAAACAGGTCTTGCTGGTGCTGAGCGTGGCGCCCCTGGGACTGATCGGCGTGGTGGGAGCCCTGTTGGTGACCGACTCGCCGCTGGGGTTCGTCGCCATTCTCGGAGTGCTGGCGTTGATCGGTATCATCGTGCGTAACTCGGTGATCCTGGTCAGCCAGGTGGAGTCTTTCCGTCAGCAGGGGTTCGCGTTGCAGGCTGCTGTGGTGCATGCCACCGAACATCGCTGCCGGCCGATCCTGCTGACCGCTGCGGCATCCGGTCTGGCGATGATCCCGATTGCCCGCGAGGCGTTCTGGGGGCCGATGGCTTACGCGATGATCGGTGGCATTGCCGTGGCCACGGTGTTGACGCTGATATTCCTGCCTGCCCTTTATCTGCTCTGTCATGCAGATGACGCGGGGCAGGGTGGAACGGTCGATGAGGTGCCTGCAACCAATGACGCATGAGCGTGCACAAAATGGTCATGGGTGTTGCGCCTGCGGGCGTGACACTCTCTCACACAAGGATAAAAGACCATTGAGAGTTGTTGATTTACGAGTGACTTCCCGTGCCGTGCTTGCGAGATATCAGCAGGAGGCCTGCCATGCGTATTAAGGTGCATTGTCAGAACCGTGTCGGCATCTTGCGTGACATGCTCAACCTGCTGGTCGACTACGGCATCAATGTCGCCCGCGGTGAAGTGGGGGGCGAACAGGGCAATGCCATCTACCTGCACTGCCCGAACCTGATCAATCTGCAGTTCCAGTCGCTGCGGCCGAAGTTCGAGGACATTCCCGGCGTTTTCGGCATCAAGCGCGTCGGCCTGATGCCCAGCGAGCGGCGCCACCTGGAACTCAATGCCCTGCTCGGCGCGCTGGACTTTCCGGTGCTGTCGATCGATATGGGCGGCTCCATCGTCGCCGCCAACCGCAGCGCTGCGCAGTTGCTCGGCGTGCGCGTGGACGAAGTGCCGGGCATTGCGCTGTCGCGTTACGCCGAGGACTTCGACCTGCCCGAGCTGGTGCGCGCCAACAAGGCCCGCATCAATGGCCTGCGCGTGCAGATCAAGGGCGATGTGTTCCTCGCCGATATCGCACCCTTGCAAAGTGAGCACGACGAGAGTGAAGCGCTGGCCGGTGCGGTGCTGACCCTGCACCGTGCCGACCGTGTTGGCGAGCGCATCTATCACGTGCGCAAGCAGGAACTGCGAGGCTTCGACTCGATCTTCCAGAGCTCGAAAGTGATGGCGGCCGTGGTGCGTGAGGCGCGGCGTATGGCGCCACTGGACGCGCCGCTGTTGATCGAAGGCGAGACCGGCACCGGCAAGGAGTTGCTGGCGCGTGCCTGCCACCTGGCCAGCCCGCGCGGGCAGTCGCCGTTCATGGCGCTCAACTGTGCCGGTTTGCCCGAGTCGATGGCCGAGACCGAGCTGTTCGGTTACGGCGCCGGTGCCTTCGAAGGCGCACGCCCGGAAGGCAAGCTCGGTCTGCTGGAGCTGACGGCTGGCGGCACCTTGTTCCTCGATGGCGTCGGCGAGATGAGCCCGCGTCTGCAAGCCAAGTTGCTGCGCTTTCTGCAGGACGGCTGTTTCCGCCGAGTGGGCAGCGATGAGGAGGTGTACCTGGATGTGCGGGTGATCTGTGCGACCCAGGTCGACCTGTCAGAACTCTGCGCCCGTGGCGAGTTTCGCCAGGATCTCTACCACCGCCTCAACGTGCTCAGTCTGCATATTCCGCCGCTTCGCGAATGTCTCGATGGCCTGGCGCCTCTGGTCGAGCACTTTCTCGATTCCGCCAGTCGGCAGATCGGCTGCAGCCTGCCCAGGCTGGCGCCGCAGGCCTTCGAGCGCATGGCCCACTACCACTGGCCGGGCAACGTGCGGCAGCTGGAGAACGTGCTGTTCCAGGCCGTATCGCTGTGCGATGGCGGGATGGTGAAGGCCGAGCATATCCGCCTGCCGGACTACGGTGCGCCGCAGCCTTTGGGCGAGTTTTCGGTGGAGGGCAACCTCGACGATATTCTCGGCCGTTTCGAGAAGGCGGTGCTGGAGCGCCTGTATCACGAGCACCCCAGTAGCCGTCAGCTGGGCAAGCGGCTCGGGGTTTCGCACACCACCATCGCCAACAAGTTGCGCCAGCATGGCCTGGGCAAGGAATAGCCGCGGCCTACGACCTTGGTGCAATAGGCAGGGCAGGCACCTGCGGCGACACTGAAGCCGTCCCGATCATCCTGCGTGATTTGGGTGCAAGCGTTTCCGCATTCCTCTTGGGGAATGCCTTGAATGGGCGGGCGACCAAATTGGTCGCCCTTTTTTTTGCCCGCGAATTCGTCTGGCGCTACACACCCTGGTTCAGTCGCTCGATCAGCGCGCGCACGCTGCCCGGTAGCGCATCCAGCTCACGCACCAGCATGCTGCGTTCGCGCAGCGCCCAGGTTTCGTCCAGTTGCAGGATCGCCAACTGCATGGTGCGGCTGTGCCGGCGTGCGGCCGATTCGGGGATGATGCCGATGCCGACGCCGCCTTCGATCATCCGGCAGATCGCCTCGAAGCTCGATACCTGAATGCGCAGCGCCAGGTTGCCGCCGAGCTGTTCCACCTGCTCGCGCAAGAAGCTCAGCAGGGTACTGCCCTCGTGCAGACCGATGTGCTGGTAGGCGAGGGTGTCGGCGAGGCTCACCGAGTGTCGCTGCGCCAGGGCGTGGCCCAGCGGAACGGCCAGTACCAGGCGGTCGGTGCTGAAGTGCAGCACCTGCAGGCCGGGCGCCTGCACCGGGCCGGCGATGATGCCCAGATCCGCCGCGCCATCGAGCACGCCGCGGACGATGTCGCGGCTCAGCCGTTCCTGCAGGTCGACGGTAACGCCAGGGCGTTCGGCGAGAAAACCGGCCAGTACTTCAGGGAGGAATTCGGTCACCGCCGTGGTGTTGGCGAAGATGCGGATGTGTCCGGCGGCGTCGGTGCCGTATTCGGTGAACTCGCTCTTCAGGTAATCCACCTGGCGCATGATCAGCCGCGCGTGCTGCAGCAGGCGCTGGCCGGCAGGGGTAAGCTCGACGCCACGGCTGTCGCGGTACAGCAGGCGGCTGCCAAGCTGGCTTTCCAGTGCCTTGATTCGCGCGCTGGCGGCAGCCGGGGAAAGAAACGCCTTGCGCGCGCCCTGGGTCAGGCTGGGCGACTCGGCGATATGGATGAACAGGCGCAGGTCGGCAAGATCGAAATGCATGGGTTCCTCTGCTTCTGTGGGAGGGGCTTTAGCCGCGACGCCCTGGCTTCCCCGGAAAACATCGCGGCTAAAGCCCCTCCCACATAGAAATATGGCGTTCAGCTTAACCGAACGCTGGTTTAAATAAATGCGGATTCTCTGAACGCGGTCGGCGTCGCATGCTCCAGCTCACACAAGAACCGAGCTGGAACCTGCCCATGAGTGATTCTGCTTTTTCCGCCTGGATCGGTCGTCGCGAAGACGTGCACGACCAACTCAGCCGCAATCTGGTCAAGCGCATCGCCGCCACCCTTGGCGAAGCCACGCCAGCCCATGGCGAGGCACTGCCGCCGCTGTGGCACTGGGCGTTCTTTCAGGAGCCGGTCGCCGAGATCGGTCTGGGCGAGGACGGCCATCCGGCGCGCGGTGGCTTCCTGCCGCCGGCGGATAACCGCAACCGCATGTGGGCCGGTGGCCGTATCGAATTCATCCAGCCCTTGCGCGTGGGTGGCGAAGCCAGCCGGGTATCGACCATCAAGCACATCGAGGAAAAGCACGGGCGCAGCGGTGCACTGCTGTTCGTCACGGTGCAGCACGACTACCTGCAGGACGGTGAGCTGGCCATCCGCGAGGAGCAGGACATCGTTTACCGCGAGCCGAGCCCGCCCAAGGCCAGCAGTGGCGAGCCGCTGGTCGCCGGCGATTGGCGTGAGGCGGTCACGCCGTCCAGCACCCTGCTGTTTCGCTACAGCGCGGTGACCTTCAACGGCCACCGCATCCACTACGACTGGCCCTACGTCACCGAAACCGAGGGCTACAGCGGCCTGGTGGTACATGGCCCGCTGATCGCCACCCTGAGCTTGCGTGCCTTCTGCCGCGCCAACCCGCAGGCGCGTTTGCGCCACTTCGCCTATCGCGGCCTGCGTCCGCTGATTGCGCCAAGGCCCTTCGAGGTGGGCGGGCGCATCAGCGGCGAGGGCCAGGCCGAACTCTGGGCGGGCAACGAGGCCGGCCTGGCGCAGCGCGCCGAAGTGCAATTCGACTGATTGTCCGTAGCCCGGATGCAATCCGGGAAATCGCCCCGGATTGCATCCGGGCTACGCGTTATCGAGGAACTGTGATGAACCCCAACAGCAACGAAGAACTCAATGCGATCCGCGAAGGCGTGCGCGCCCTGTGTGCGGAATTTCCCGCCGAATACTGGCGCAAGATCGATGAAGAGAAGGGCTTCCCCGAAGCCTTCGTCAGCGCCATGACCGAAGCCGGCTGGCTGTCGGCGATGATCCCGGAAGAATACGGCGGTTCGGGCCTGGGCCTGGCCGAGGCGTCACTGATCCTCGAAGAGGTCAATCATTGCGGCGGCAACTCCGGCACCATCCACGGGCAGATGTACAACATGTTTACCCTGCTGCGTAACGGCAGCGAGGAGCAGAAGCGCTACTACCTGCCCAAACTCGCCAGCGGCGAACTGCGCCTGCAGTCGATGGGCGTCACCGAACCCACCACCGGCACCGACACCACCAAGATCAAGACCACCGCCGTGCGCCAGGGCGACAAGTACGTGATCAATGGGCAGAAGGTGTGGATCTCGCGTGTGCAGCACTCGGATCTGATGATCCTGCTGGCGCGTACCACGCCGCTGGCCGAGGTGCAGCGCAAGTCCGAGGGCATGTCGATCTTCCTGGTCGACCTGCGCGAGGCCATCGGCAACGGCCTGACCGTGCAGCCGATCGCCAACATGGTCAACCACGAGACCAACGAGCTGTTCTTCGACAACCTGGAAATTCCCGCCAGCAGCCTGATCGGCGAGGAGGGCAAGGGCTTTCGCTACATCCTCGACGGTCTCAACGCCGAGCGCACGCTGATCGCCGCCGAGTGCATCGGTGATGGGCGCTGGTTCATCGAAAAATCCGCGCAATACGCCCGTGACCGCGTGGTGTTCGGCCGGCCCATCGGGCAGAACCAGGGCGTGCAGTTTCCCATTGCCGAGGCGCATATCGAGATCGAGGCCGCCGACCTGATGCGCTGGCGCGCCTGCGAAGAATACGACGCCGGGCGCAACGCCGGAGCAGCGGCCAACATGGCCAAGTACCTGGCGGCCAAGGCCAGCTGGGAGGCGGCCAACGCCTGCCTGCAGACCCACGGCGGCTTCGGTTTCGCCAACGAATACGACGTCGAGCGCAAGTTCCGCGAAACCCGCCTGTACCAGGTGGCGCCGATCTCCACCAACCTGATCCTGAGCTACGTGGCCGAGCATCTGCTCGAACTGCCACGCAGTTTCTGAGGAACCGACCATGAGCACGGACACCCAGAAGCTCGCGGCCTTCCTCGCCGAGCTGCGTTACGACGACCTGCCCGAGCACGTGCTCGATCGCACCGAAGACCTGCTGCTCGACTGGCTGGGCTCGGCGCTGGCCAGCGAGGGCGCGCGGCCGATCCCGCTGTTCGAAGCCTATGCACAGAAGATGGGCCCAGCCGATGGCCCGGCGCGCATCCTGGTCAACGGCCGGGGCACCTCGGCCTACTTCGCCGCACTGGTCAATGCCGCCTCCTCACACCTGGTGGAGCAGGACGACCTGCACAACAGCTCGGTGCTGCATCCGGCCACTGTGGTCTTCCCCGCAGCCCTGGCTGCGGCGCAGGATCTCGGCAAGTCCGGTCGCGAGCTGCTGCTGGCCTCGGTGGCCGGCTACGAGGCGGGCATTCGCATCGGCGAATTCCTGGGGCGCTCGCATTACCGCATCTTCCACACCACGGCCACCGTCGGCACCCTGGCCGCTGCGGTTGCGGTGGGCAAGCTGCTGGACTTCGACCAGCGACAGTTCATCCATCTGCTCGGCAATGCCGGCACCCAGGCGGCGGGGTTGTGGGAATTTCTGCGTGATGCGGCCGACTCCAAGCAACTGCACACCGCCAAGGCCGCCGCCGATGGCCTGCTGGCCGCTTACCTCACAGAGCAGGGCCTGACCGGCGCGCAGAACATTCTCGAAGGCGAGCAGGGTATGGCCGCCGGCATGTCGCGCGATGCCGAGCCGAGCAAGCTGTCCGATCGCCTCGGACGGCGCTGGGCGCTGGCGGAAACCTCGTTCAAGTTCCACGCCTCCTGCCGTCACACCCATCCGGCGGCTGACGCGCTGCTCGATCTGATGTGGCGCGAGGGGCTGCGCCACGGCGATATCGCCCAGGTCATCGCCCGTGTGCATCAGGGCGCCATTGATGTGCTCGGTCGCGTGAAGGTGCCGCAGACCGTGCACCAGGCTAAGTTCTCCATGGGCACCGTGCTCGGTCTGATCGCCGTGCATGGCAAGGCTGGGCTCAGCGAATTCACCAACCAGGCACTGCAGGACCCGGCCGTGGCTGCCTTTCGCGACAAGGTGCAGATGCGCCTGGACCCGGAGGTGGATGTGGCCTACCCGCAGCGCTGGCTGGGCCGTGTCGAGGTGATCACCGGCGATGGCCGCACCTTGCGTGGCGCCATCGACGAGCCCAAGGGCGACCCCGGCAACAGCCTCTGCCGCGCCGAACTCGAGGACAAGTTCCGCCGCCTGCTGGCCTTCGCCGGCAAGCGCAGCAGTGATGAGGCCGGCATCTTGATCGAGCGAGTCTGGCGCCTGCGCCAGACCGATGATCTGAGCAACCTGGCCTGACGGCTCGCTTCGACTTTGCGGTGGATCGATGAAGCGCGGACTACGCGTCCCGATCCACCCTACGGATCAGGGATCTGCATATGAACAACGTACAACAACCCCGGCCATTGGACGGTATCACCGTGGTCAGCCTGGAACACGCCATCGCCGCGCCGTTCTGCACCCGCCAGCTCGCCGACCTCGGTGCGCGGGTGATCAAGGTGGAGCGCCCCGGCAGCGGTGATTTTGCCCGTGGCTACGACGAGCGCGTCAGCGGACTGGCTTCGCATTTCGTATGGACCAACCGCTCCAAGGAAAGCCTGACCCTCGACCTCAAGCAGGACGATGCGATGCAGGTGCTTGGCAGTCTGCTGGCCAAGGCCGACGTACTGGTGCAGAACCTGGCACCGGGTGCCTCCGCGCGCATGGGCCTGTCCTTCGAGGCGCTGCACGAGCGTTTTCCCCAGTTGATCGTCTGCGACATCTCCGGCTATGGCGAAGGTGGCCCCTACGAGCAGAAGAAGGCCTACGACCTGTTGATCCAGAGCGAGGGCGGCTTTCTCTCCGTTACCGGCGGTGAGGGCGAGGAGCAGATGGCCAAGGCCGGTTGCTCCATCGCCGATATCGCAGCCGGTATGTACGCCTACACCGGCGTGCTGTCGGCGCTGATGCTGCGCGGCAGGACTGGCGTCGGCAGCCGCGTCGACGTGTCGATGCTGGAGAGCCTGGTGGAGTGGATGGGCTACCCGCTGTACTACGCCTACGACGGTGCCACGCCGCCGTCGCGCGCCGGTGCCGCGCACTCGACCATCTATCCCTACGGCCCGTTCCCGGCCGGCGACGGCGGCACGGTGATGCTCGGCCTGCAAAACGAGCGCGAATGGCAGGCGTTCTGCGCCAAGGTGCTGGGGCAGCCGGAGCTGGCCAGCGACGAGCGCTTTGCCGCCAACTTCAAGCGCTCGGCCAACCGCGCTGAGCTGCGCGCGCTGATCGTCGAGGCGTTCTCGCGCATGAGCACGGCGCAGGTCATCGAGCGCCTGGAGCTGGCGCAGATCGCCAATGCCCAGGTCAACGACATGGCCGGTGTCTGGGCCCACCCGCAACTGCAAGCGCGCCAGCGCTGGCGCCAGGTCGACAGCCCCAGCGGCAGCTTGCCGGCGCTGCTGCCGCCGGGGCGCAACAGCGCCTTCGAGCCGCGCATGGACGCCATCCCCGCATTGGGCCAGCACACCGACACGCTGCTCGCCGAACTGGGTTATGCCGCCGGCGACATCCTGCGCCTGCATCAACAGGGGGCGGTATGAGTTCGACCGTAGCCCGGCAGTCGCCGCGTAGGGTGGACGACGCTCTTTTCGTCCACCGCATGCCTGCCAACCGCGCAGAGGTTCGAGCATGAACAAACCCATCATTCGTAGTGCGCTATTCGTGCCGGCCAGTCGCCCGGAGCGTATCCCCAAGGCGCTTGCCGTCGGCGCCGACGCGGTCATCGTCGACCTCGAAGATGCCGTGCAGGAGAGCCTCAAGCTGGAGGCCCGGGCCAATCTCGATGCCTTTTTAACGGCCAACCCGCAGGCGCGTCTGCTGGTGCGGATCAATGCCCCCGAGCATGCCGGGCATGGCGCCGATATCGAACTCTGCGCCCGCCATGCCGGTGTCGTCGGCGTGCTGCTGCCCAAGGTGGAGAGCGCCGCCCAGGTGGCACGCGTCGCCGCTTGCGGCAAGCCGGTGTGGCCGATCATCGAGAGTGCGGCGGGGTTGCTGGCACTGGCGGAAATCGCCCGCGCTGATGGCGTCGAGCGACTGTCGTTCGGCGCCCTCGACCTGGGCCTGGACCTCGGTTTGAGCAGCGGCAGCGCGGCGGCCGAACGCATCCTCGACCAGGCCCGTTACGCCTTGTTGCTGCATTCGCGCACGGTCGGCCTGGCGGCGCCGCTGGATAGCGTGTTTCCAGCCATCGAAGACCGCGACGGTCTGGCTCGTACCACGCGCGATGCGCGTGACATGGGCTTCGACGGTTTGCTCTGCATCCATCCCAGTCAGGTCGAGATCGTTCACCGCGCACTGTGCCCGGCGGACGAGGAACTGGCCTGGGCACGACGGGTGATGGCCGCTGCCAGCAGTGGTGCCGGCGTATTCGTGGTGGACGGCCAGATGGTCGACGCCCCGGTGCTGGGCCGTGCCCGTCGCTTGCTGCAACGGGCCGGCGAGAGCCCAGCCTGAACACCGGCCGGCGGCACGGCGTCGCCGGTCATTTCGTCCCACGTACCGACCAACAACAACAATGAGGTAACGTCATGTTCAAACTCACCGCCAAGGCGCTCGCTTGCGCCGCCATGCTTTCCTGTGCCGGCCTGGTGCAGGCTGCCGATGAGCCGATCATCATCAAGTTCGCCCATGTGGTGGCAGACAACACGCCCAAGGGGCAGGGCGCTCTGCTGTTCAAGAAGCTGGCCGAGGAGCGCCTGCCTGGGCGGGTCAAGGTCGATGTTTACCCCAACTCTTCGCTGTTCGGCGATGGCAAGGAAATGGAGGCGCTGCTGCTCGGTGAGGTGCAGATGCTGGCGCCGTCGCTGGCCAAGTTCGAGCAGTACGCCAAGCCCGTGCAGCTGTTCGACCTGCCGTTTCTGTTCGATGACATGGCCGCGGTCGATCGCTTCCAGGCCAGCCCCGAGGGGCGTGCGCTGCTGACGTCCATGGAGGACAAGAACATCACCGGCCTGGCCTACTGGCACAACGGCCTGAAGGTGATGTCGGCCAACAAGCCGCTGCGTGATCCGGCTGATGCCCGTGGCCTGAAGTTCCGCGTGCAAGCCTCGGCGGTGCTGGAGGAGCAGTTCAAGGCGGTGCGTGCCAACCCGCGCAAGATGAGCTTCGCCGAGGTCTATCAGGGCCTGCAGACCGGCGTGGTCAACGGCACCGAGAACACCTGGTCGAACTACTACAGCCAGAAGGTGCATGAGGTGCAGAAGTACATGACCGAGTCCGATCATGGCCTGATCGACTACATGGTGATCACCAACACCCAGTTCTGGAACGGCCTGCCGGATGACGTGCGCAGCGAGCTGGAACAGGTCATGGCCGAGGTCTCCGTCGAGGTGAACAAGCAGGCTGACGCGCTCAACCGTACGGCCAAGCAGGACATCGCCAAGGCTGGCACCACCGAGATCATCGAGCTGACCCCGCAGCAACGCGCTGAGTGGCGTGAAGCGATGCGCCCGGTGTGGAAGAAGTTCGAGAAGGAGATCGGTGCCGAGCTGATTCAGGCAGCGGAGAAATCCAACCAGGGTTGAGTTTCGCCCTGAAATGAAAACGCCCGGCTCATGCCGGGCGTTTGCGTTTGGCAGCTTCGCTGCAGGCGCCGGTTCCCTGGAGTCTGCCCAGCGCAGGCCGGAAGCCCTTCGCAGGCTGGGGGCATTGAACTCGTTCAGCGCCTGAGAGTCAGTCTTCTGTGCGCTGAATATTTCAAATTATGTCGGATGTCGATAACAAGTATTACCAAATGTAATTGGGCTGATCGCTGCCTAGGCAGTAACCTACATGGCAATCACTGCCTGGGCAGGTAATTTTTCATGCCACATTTCGACCGCGAACACTTCTCCCTGCAACATTCACCGGGCCATCTCATTGCCCTGATCAACCAGCTCAAGGACCGCATCCTGGAGCGCCATCTGGTGAACCATGACATCACGGCCGCGCAGTTCAAGGTGGTGCTGCTTGTCAGCCAGAACCGTGCTGATACGCCAGCCGATCTGGTGCGTCTGCTCAACCTCGACAGTGGTGCGATGACGCGCATGCTCGATCGCCTGGAGCAGAAGGGCCTGCTGACCCGCGAGCGCAGCCATGCGGACCGCCGTCAGGTGCACCTGCGGCTGACCGAGGCCGGCGATGCCCTGGGCGTTCTGGTGCCGCGGATCGCGGCGGACGCCATCAATGAGCTGACTGGCTGCCTGACGCGCGCCGAGCTCGACGAATTCCAGCGCTTGACGAAAAAAATGCTGATGGCGGCCGACGCCTTGCCGCAGTTGCCCGGAGAATGATGAGCACCATGCCGTTGCGTACCCCCTTATCCCTGATGTTCAGCGCGCTGCTGCTGGCCGCCTGTGCTTCACCGCAAGGCCTGCACACGCAAGGCCAGGCCCTGGACAGTGCCAGTCTGCAAGGGCCGACCTTCAGCGACAAGCTGTCGCCGGCGACTTGGCCAGCGCATGACTGGTGGAACAGTCTGGGTGATCCACAACTGGACGGGCTGATCGCCGCAGCCCTGCGCAGCAACCCGGATCTGCAGGTCGCCGATGCCCGCGCTCGCCAGGCCAACGCTGCGGTGCTGGCGGCCGATGCCCAGCGTCAGCCGACCCTGGACATCGAGGCCGGGGTGACCCGTTCACGCGCCGCGCGGGTCGATGACCCCAGCGGCCAGGGCCGCCGCTATGGCACCCTGCGCAGCCTGTCGTTGCAAGGCGGTTATCACTTCGATCTGTGGGGCGGCGACCGGGCTGCCTGGGAAGCGGCCCTGGGTCGGGCTCGCGCCAGTGAGGTGGATCGCCAGGGCGCGCGCCTGACCCTGGCCGCCGAGGTGACCCGTGCCTACAACGATCTGGGCCTGGCCTACGCCACCCAGGACCTGGCCGAGCAGGACCTCAAGCGCACGCGTGACATGCTCGTGCTGGCCCGCAGTCGGGTCGAGGCCGGACTCGACAGCGACTACCAGTTGCAGCAGACCCAGAGTCTTGAGGCCGCTGCCGAAGCCAGCCTGACCGCCGCGACCCGGCAGGTCGACAGCGCCCGCATTCGCCTGGCCGTGATACTCGGTCAGGGGCCTGATGGCGGGGCCAGGCTGCCGCGTCCGCAGCTGATCGCGCCGAGCGCGGTGAGCCTGCCGAGCCATGTGCCGGCCGAGCTGATCGGCCGTCGTCCCGACCTGGTCGCGGCGCGCTGGCGCGTCGAAGCAGCCAGCCGCGACATCGAGGCCAGCAAGGCGGATTTCTATCCCAACCTCAACCTGAGTCTGGCCGTTGGCAGCAAGTCGCTGCTCGGTGATGCCATGTTCGGCGGCGCCAGTCGCTTCTTCAGCATCGGCCCGGCGCTGAGCCTGCCGATCTTCGATGGTGGCGCCCGCCGCGCCGCCCTGGCCGGGCGTAACGCCGACTACGACGTGGCCGTGGCGCAATACAACCAGACCCTGCTCGGTGCCTTGGGCGATATCGGCGATGGCATCAGCCGTATCCACTCCCTGGAGCAGCAGATCGACCAGCAACAACGGGCGCGTGACATCGCCCGCAGTTCCTACGACATCGCCATGCAGCGCTATGCCGATGGCATCGGCAACCACCTCGATGCCCTCAGCGTCGAGCAGCAGTTGCTGCAGAGCGAACGACAACTGGCCAGCTTGCAGGCCGAGCGTATCGACGCTTCGGTGCTGCTGATGCAGGCCCTGGGTGGTGGCTTCGAGGCCGCCGCTCCGTTATCCACTTCCGCACGCTGAGCACTCGCCATGACTGACTCTCAAGCCTCTCCCGCTGCCGCCAATTCCAGCAAGCGCAAACGCCTGCTGCTTGGCCTCGGCGCCATCGTCGTGCTCTGCAGTGCGGCGATCTTCGCCTACCACGAGCTGTACGGCCGTTTCTACGAGGAAACCGACGACGCCTACGTCGGCGGCAATCTGGTGCAGATCACGCCACGTATCACCGGCACCGTCATCCGCATCGCCGTGGATGACGGTGATTACGTCGAAGCCGGTCAGCCTCTGGTCTGGCTGGATCCGGCCGACACCCAGGTGGCCTTGCAGAGCGCTGAGGCCAACCTGGCGCGCACGGTGCGCCAGGTGCGTGGGTTGTACAGCAACGTCGACAGCTACAAGGCACAAGTGGCTTCGCGCAAGATCGACGTGCAGCGCGCCCAGGCCGATTACCAGCGGCGGGTCGCCCTGGCCAGCAAGGGAGCGATTTCCCGTGAGGAGCTGGCCCACGCCCGCGACACCCTCAACAGCGCGCAGAGCGCACTGATCTCCGCCCAGCAGCAACTGGACACCAATCAGGCCTTGGTCGACGACACGGTGATCGCCTCCCACCCGGAGGTGAAAAGCGCGGCTGCGCAACTGCGTCAGGCCTTTCTCAATAACGCGCGCAGCACCTTGGTGGCGCCCGTCAGTGGTTACGTGGCGCAGCGTTCGGTGCAGGTGGGCAGCCGCATCCAGCCGGGCGCCGCGCTGATGGCCGTGGTGCCGTTGCATGACCTCTGGATCGACGCCAACTTCAAGGAAACCCAGTTGCGCGACATGCGCATTGGCCAGCCGGTGACCGTCGAGGCCGATCTGTACGGCGACGATGTGATCTACCAGGGCCATGTCGAGAGCCTGGGCGTGGGCACCGGCAGCGCCTTCTCGCTGCTGCCGGCGCAGAACGCCAGCGGCAACTGGATCAAGATCGTGCAGCGCCTGCCGGTGCGTATCCAGCTGGATGAAGAGGCCTTGGACAAGCATCCGCTGCGTATCGGCCTGTCGACCTCGGTAACCGTCGACCTGCATGACCAGAGCGGCCCGCAGCTGTCGACGCAGATGCCCAAGCAGGCGCGCTTCAGCACGGCGGTCTATGACGAGCCGATGGCCGAAGCCGACGCCTTGATCGAGCGCATCATCCACGCCAATGGGCCGCAGGCGTCGGCGGCCGAGCCGGCGCGGCAGAACTGAGATGAGCGACGCCAATTTCCGCCCGGCCAGCATGTTGCTGGCCACCATCGGCATTTCCCTGGCGACCTTCATGCAGGTGCTCGACACCACCATCGCCAACGTCGCGCTGCCGACCATTTCCGGCAACCTGGGGGTCAGTTCGGAGCAGGGCACCTGGGTGATCACCTCGTTCGCCGTGTGCAATGCCATCGCCTTGCCGCTCACCGGCTGGCTGGCCCGGCGCTTCGGTGAGGTGAAGCTGTTTCTCGCCGCGGTGGTGCTGTTCGTGATCAGCTCGTTCCTCTGCGGCATCGCCCGCTCGATGCCCGAGCTGGTGGTGTTTCGTGCGCTGCAGGGGCTGGTGGCCGGACCGCTGTATCCCATGGCGCAGACCCTGCTGCTGGCGATCTTTCCCAGTGCCAAGCGCGGCATGGCCCTGGCCTTGCTGGCGATGGTGACGGTGGTGGCGCCGATCATCGGGCCGATTGCCGGTGGCTGGATCACCGACAGCTACAGCTGGCCGTGGATTTTCTTCATCAACGTGCCCATCGGCATTCTCGCCACCCTGGTGGTCTGGACGCAGATGCGCAACCGCCCGGAAAGCACCGAGCACCAGCCCATCGATTACATCGGGCTGATGCTGCTGGTGTTGGGTGTCGGCGTGCTGCAGGTGGTGCTCGACAAGGGCAACGACCTGGACTGGTTCGAGTCCACCTTCATCCAGATCGGCACCACCATCTCGGTGGTTTCGCTGGTGGCTCTGGTGATCTGGGAACTGACCGACAAACACCCGATCATCAACCTGCGCCTGTTCATGTACCGCAACTTCACCTTCGGCACCTTGGCGCTGGTGCTGGGCTATTCCGGCTTCTTCGGCATCAACCTGCTGCTGCCGCAGTGGCTGCAGACCCAGCTTGGCTACACGCCGATCTGGGCCGGGCTGGCAGCGGCGCCCATCGGCATCCTGCCGCTGTTCCTGTCGCCGCTGGTGGGCAAGTACGCGCACAAGTTCGACCTGCGCCTGCTGGCCGGCGGCTCGTTCCTGGTGATTGGCGCTTCGTGTTTCATGCGCGCCTCGTTCAATACCGAGGTGGATTACCGGCATATCGCCGAGGTGCAGGTGTTCATGGGCCTGGGGGTCGCGCTGTTCTTCATGCCGACCACCAGCATCCTGCTCTCCAGCCTGCCGCCCAAGGACATCGCCGACGGCTCCGGCCTCGCCACCTTCCTGCGCGTGCTGGGCGGCAGCTTCGCCTCGTCGTTGACCACCTGGATCTGGCATCGCCGGGAGATCTACCACCACGCGCAGTTGACCGAGCACATCACGCCTTACGACCCGGCCACGCACCAGTATCTGGAGCAGCTCGGCGGCGCCTCGCAGTCGGCCTATGCGCAGATCGACCGACTGGTGCAAAGCCAGGCCTACATGCTCTCGACCGTGGATTACTTCACCCTGCTGGGCTGGCTGTTCTTTGGCCTGATCCTGATCATCTGGCTGGCCAAGCCGCCGTTCTCGGCCAAGGGCGCGGAGGCGGGCGGCGGGCATTGAGCCGCCGCGCGCAGAGCTCGTGATGACCCTGGCCTGGCCGGGGTCATGCGCTGGCAAGCTGGGTTAGGATCACGCGCTGGCTTCGCTCATCCATTTGGGCTTCGGGTAACGGCGATCCGCTTTGCCCGCCTTGAGGATGGCGCCCGGCACGTCGTGGCCGATCAGGCCGGGCAGGGTGGCGGCGGCTTCGAGCAGGGCATCGAGGTTGACCCCGGTATCCAGGCCCATGCGCTGGAACATGTGCACCAGATCCTCGGTGCAGATATTGCCGCTGGCGCCCGGTGCGTAGGGGCAGCCACCGAGGCCGCCGAGTGAGGCGTCGAAGCGGTCGATGCCCGCGTTCAGCGCCGCCAGGGCATTGGCCAGGCCCATGCCACGGGTATTGTGGAAATGCGCGGTGAACACCGCCTCGGGCCAGCGCTGCAGGGCTTCGTGGCAGATACGCTCGACCTGCGCCGGGTCGGCCATGCCGGTGGTGTCGCACAGGGTCACGCCCTGCACGCCGATCTCCAGCAGGCGCTCGGTCAGTTCATATACGCGGGCTTCGCGCACTTCGCCTTCGAACGGGCAGCCGAAGGTGGTCGACAGCGAGGCGTTGATGAACACACCGCTGCCACGCGTCACTTCGATGATCTCGGCGAACTGCGCCAGCGACTGCTCCGGGGTCATGCGCAGGTTGGCCAGGCCGTGGGTGTCGCTGGCGGACATCACCAGGTTGATCTCGTCCACCTCGCACGACAGCGCGCGTTCGCAGCCTTTCACGTTGGGCACCAGCACGGTGTATTCCACGCCTGCCACGCGGGTGATACCGCGCATCACTTCTTCGGCATCGCGCAGGTTGGGAATGGCTTTGGGCGAGGTGAAGGAGGTGACTTCGATCTTGGCCAGGCCGGTGTGGGACAGGCGGTCGATCAGGGCGATCTTGTCTTCGGTGGGCACGAAGCTGGCTTCGATCTGGAAGCCGTCGCGGGTGGCGACGTCCTGGATATAGAGACGTTTGCTCATGAGGGGAGTCCTGTTGTTCTTGCGAGCCGTAACAGCGGTGGACAAGCTTCGCGTTGGCTACGCGCCCCGGTCCACCCTACACGGATCTACGTATTTCAGTTGCGTAGGGCGGATGACGCTTTATCCATCCACCGCTGGCCACGGTTCAGATGATTCCGCGCTCGCGCAGACCGGCGACCTGTTCGGCGCTCAGGCCAAGCCCGGCGAGGATGTCGTCGTTGTGCTCGCCCAGCTGCGGGCCGCCGGTGCCGATGCGGCCCGGTGTGCGGCTGAGTTTGGGCAGCACGCCCGGCACCTTGAGCGGGCCGACGCTGGTCTGCACCTGCTCGATCATCTGCCGCGCCAGGTAGTGCGGGTCCTGCACGATATCGGCGGCGGTGTAGGGGTAGCCGGCCGGTACGCGCGCGCCCTTGAGCGCTTCGATCACCTCATCGCGGCCGCGCTGGGCAGTCCATTCGGCGATGGCGCCGTCGATCAGCTCGGCGTGCTGGCTGCGTCCGTCGTTCTGCGCCAGGCGAGGGTCGTTGCCCAGATCGTCACGGCCGATCAGGTTCATCAGACGCTTGTAGATGCTGTCGCCATTGCCGGCGATCAGCACGTAGCTGCCGTCGTTGCAGGGGTAGGAATTGGATGGGGTGATGCCGGGCAGGGCGCTGCCGGCCGGTTCGCGGACGTAGCCAAAGGCATCGTATTCGGGGATCAGGCTCTCCATCATGGCGAACACCGACTCGTACAGCGCCACGTCGATTTCCTGGCCTTCGCCGCTGCGCGCACGCTCCTGCAGGGCCAGCAGCACGCCGATCACGCCGTACAGCGACGACAGCGAATCACCGATACTGATACCGACGCGCACCGGCGCCTGGCCGGGGTAGCCGGAGAGATGGCGCAGGCCGCCCATGGCTTCGCCGATCACGCCGAAACCGGGCAGGTCGCGGTAGGGGCCGGTCTGCCCGTAGCCGGAGATGCGCAACATGATCAGCCGCGGGTTGATCGCCTTCAGTGCGTCATAACCCAGACCCCAACCTTCCAGCGTACCGGGGCGGAAGTTCTCCACCAGCACGTCGGCTTCACTCACCAGCTTGCGCACGATGTCCTGCGCTTCGGCCTGCTTCAGGTCGAGGGTCAGCGAGCGTTTGTTGCGCGATTGCACGTGCCACCAGAGCGAGGTGCCGTCCTTGATCTTGCGCCATTTGCGCAGCGGGTCGCCGACGCCCGGCGGCTCGATCTTGATCACGTCGGCGCCGAATTCGCCGAGCAGTTTGCTGGCGAAGGGACCGGCGATGAGCTGGCCCATCTCGATCACCTTGAGCCCCTGCAGGGCCATGTTGCTGTTGTTGCTCTGATTCATGGCTGCACCTGATTTGCCTGTGCGTTTCTCGTGGTGCGCAGAATGGCGCAGCGCAGCGGTGGCGACAATTGCCCAATGGCCAAGCTAGGCTTCGCGTATCGCGAAGTGGCATGCTGTAAATCGGCTTTCTGGCAGCTTCGCTTCGCCAGGCACGAAATGGAGACCCTCATGCGCCGTATCGATTTCGTCACCCTCAAGCTGTTCGTCGCCATCGCCGACGAGCGCAGCCTGACCCGCGCTGCCGAGCGCGAGCACCTGGCCCTGGCGGCGGTGAGCAAGCGCGTCAGCGACCTGGAAAGCCAGCTGGGTATTGCGCTGCTCTATCGTCAGCCCAAGGGTGTCGAGCTGACGCCGGCCGGCCACGCGCTGCTGCACCATGCGCGCAACATGATGGACAACCTCGAGCAGCTCAACGCCGACCTCAGCGAGTTCAGTGAGGGGGTGAAAGGCCATGTGCGCATCCATGCCAACACCTCGGCGGTGATCGAGTTTCTGCCCGAGGACCTGGCCAGCTTCAGTCGCCTGCACCCGCAGGTGAAGATCGATCTGGAGGAGCGGGTCAGCAGCGAAACCATTCGCGCGGTGCGCGAGGGCCTGACTGATATCGGCATCTTCGCTGGCCACGTGCCGGCCGAGGATCTGCAGGTGTTCACCTACCACCACGACCAGTTGGTGCTGGTCACCCCGCGTGAGCATCCGCTGGCCGAGCGCGACGGCCTGTTCCTGCGCGAGGCAGTGGGTTTCGATTTCATCGGCCTGCAGCAGGACGCCTCGTTACATGGCCTGTTGCAGCACTCGGCGCAGAGCCAGGGCGTGAGTTTGCGCCTGCGTATTCAGGTGCGCAGCTTCGAAGCCATCTGCCGGATGATCCACACCGGCATGGGCGTCGGTGTGCTGCCGGACCTGGCGGTGCGCACCTACCTGCCGGCGCTGGATGTGCGGGTGATTCCGCTGCACGACCCCTGGGCCCGGCGCGAGCTCAAGGTGGCGGTGCGCAATCAGGACAACCTTTCGCTGACCGCGAAGCAGATGCTCGATCACCTGCGCAGTAGCCCATCGATAGAGGATATTTCAGCGCTGCCTTCGTGAATGCCGAAGGCTCGCTTGTCCAAATGTGAATTTCAGCTCGGGGGATGGGCGCAGTACAGTCCGGGCCAATCGAAGGGGTTTCTCCCTCGACGCTCAGACAAAAACAACAGGAGCTATCCATGAAGTTCTCATTCGTCCGCCGTGGCCTGGCCGGCGTGCTCGCGGGTTGTGCGCTGCTTGGCGCACTCTCGGCACACGCAGCCGATCCGATCTTGATCAAGTTCTCCCACATCACCGCCGACAGCACGCCGAAAGGGCAGGGCGCGCTACTGTTCCAGAAACTGGTGGACGAGCGCCTGGCCGGCAAGGTCAAGGTGGAGGTCTATGCCAACTCCTCGCTCTATGGCGATGGCAAGGAAATGGAAGCGCTGCTGCTCAACGAAGTGCAGATGCTGGCGCCGGCACCGTCGAAGCTGGAGCAGTACACCAAGCAGCTGCAGCTGTTCGACATGATGTTCCTGTTCGATGACGTGGCCGCTGCGCAGCGATTCCAGTCTTCGGACAAGGGCAAGGCGCTGCTCAAGTCGATGGAAAGCAAGGGCATCACCGGGCTGGCCTACTGGCTCAACGGCATGCGCCAGTTCACCGCCAACAAACCCCTGATCGAACCGGCCGACGCCCGTGGCCTGAAGTTCCGCGTGCAGCCATCCGACCTGCAGGCTGCGCAATACAGCGCCCTGCGTGCAGTGCCGCGCAAGATGAGTTTCGCCGAGATCTACCAGGGCCTGCAGACCGGCGTGGTCAATGCTCAGGACAACCCCTGGTCGAACATCTACTCGCAGAAGTACTTCGAGGTGCAGAAGTACATGACCGAGTCCAACCATGCCATCGGCAACTACCTGCTGATCACCAACACCCAGTTCTGGAACGGCCTGCCGGCGGACATTCGCAGCGAGCTGGAAAAGATCGTCGACGAGGTCACCGTCGAGGTGAACAAGCAGGCCGAAGCGCTCAATGCCCAGGCCCGGCAGGGCATCGTCGACACCGGCAAGAGCGAGATCATCACCCTGACGTCCGAGCAGCGTGCCGCCTGGCGTGACGCCGTGCGTCCGGCCTGGAAGAAGTTCGAGGCCGAGATCGGTGCCGATGTGATCGAAGCCGCGCAAGCCGCCAACCAGCAATGAGCCCATGACCGCCCCGGGCCCACGCACCTGGGGCGGTCTTTCATTCGCCGTCGCCTAAGACAGCGTTTGCCAATCACGAATATCGCGCCGTTCCAGGCTCGGTTAGATTCGCCCGACGCCTGACAATCACAAGAACATACGCGGAGATGCCATGAACGCCTTGCGGCGCGTCTGGGAGCACTTCGAGGAAGGCTTCATCGCCTTTCTCCTGGCAGCCATGACGCTGATCACGTTCGTCTACGTGATCCTCAACAACTTCTACACCCTGTTCTACTGGCTGGGTGACCATCTCGGCGGTAACGAGTTTCTGCTCGGTATCGGCGACTTCATTCTCGACCTTGCCCAGGCCATGACCTGGAGCAACGCGCTGACCAAGGCCCTGTTCGGCTGGCTGATCTTCTTCGGCCTGGCCTATGGCGTGCGCACCGCCGGCCACATCGGCGTCGACGCCCTGGTCAAGCTCGCCCCACGCGGCATTCAACGCATCATCGGCGTCATCGCCTGCCTGTGCTGCCTGGGCTACGCCGGCCTGATCGCCGTCGGCAGCTTCGACTGGGTACATACCCTGTTCGTCGCCGGTATCGGTGCCGAGGACCTCGGCCACTACGGCATCCAGCAATGGCATATCGGCATGATCGTGCCGTTCGGCTACGCCATGGTGTTCATCCGCTTCACGGAAATCCTCGTGCGTATCCTGCGCAACGAGCAGACCGGCCTGGGCCTGGCGGACGAAGCCGCCGATGCGCTGAAGATCAATGAGCACGAGGAGCCCAAGCAATGACCGTTCTGTTCCTCTTCCTGCTGTTGTTCCTGCTGATGTTCATCGGCGTGCCGATCGCCGCGTCGCTCGGCCTGGCCGGTTCGATCACCATCATGCTGTTCAGCCCCGACTCGGTGCGCTCACTGGCGATCAAGCTGTTCGAGACCTCCGAGCACTACACCCTGCTGGCGATTCCGTTCTTCCTGCTGTCGGGCGCCTTCATGACCACCGGCGGCGTGGCGCGTCGCCTGATCGACTTCGCCAACGCCTGCGTCGGCCACATCCGTGGCGGCCTGGCCATCGGTGCAGTACTGGCGTGCATGCTGTTCGCCGCGCTGTCCGGCTCCTCGCCGGCCACCGTGGCGGCAGTGGGCTCCATCGCCATCGCCGGCATGGTGCGTTCCGGTTATCCGCAGGCGTTCGGCGCCGGCATCGTGTGTAACGCCGGTACCCTGGGCATCCTGATTCCGCCGTCGATCGTGATGGTGGTGTACGCCGCTGCCACCGAGCAGTCGGTGGGCAAGCTGTTCATGGCCGGCGTGGTACCGGGCCTGCTGCTCGGCCTGGTGCTGATGGTGGCGATCTACATCGTCGCGCGCATCAAGAAGCTGCCGGCGCTGCCGCGCGCCAGCTTCCGCGAGTGGCTGCGTTCCGCCCGTGAAGCGTTCTGGGGCCTGCTGCTGATGGTGATCATCCTCGGCGGCATCTACACCGGCATGTTCACCCCGACCGAGGCTGCGGCCGTGGCCGCCGTGTATGCCGGCTTCGTCGCCCTGTTCGTGTACAAGGACCTGAAGATCCGCGAGTGCCCGAAGGTGCTGCTGGAGTCCGGCAAGCTGACCATCATGCTGATGTTCATCATCGCCAACGCCATGCTCTTCGCCCACGTGCTGACCACCGAGCAGATCCCGCAGCAGATCACCGCCTGGGTGGTGGAGCTGGGCCTGCAGCCGTGGCAGTTCCTGCTGGTGGTGAACATCGTGCTGCTGATCGCCGGTGCCTTCATGGAGCCGTCGGCGATCATCCTGATCCTGGCGCCGATCCTGTTCCCGATCGCCATGCAGCTGGGCATCGACCCGATCCACCTGGGCATCATCATGGTGGTGAACATGGAGATCGGCCTGATCACGCCACCGGTGGGGCTGAACCTGTTCGTCACCTCGGCGGTGACCGGCATGCCGCTGACGGCGGTGATCCGCGCGGCGCTGCCGTGGCTGATGATGCTGATCAGCTTCCTCATGGTGATCACCTACATCCCGGCCGTGTCCATGGCCCTGCCGAACTGGCTGGGGATGAACTAGGGCAGCTGTCGATACCGCGTCTACCTCTGCGCCCGGCCTTGTGCCGGGCTTTTTTTCGTCATGTCGACGTATCCATGACGCTGTCGAATTGGCTCGGCATGCGCCAGGCAGGGCCTCAAGACCATGGTCTTAGAGCGGTAAGACCATGGTCGAATGGCCTCACGAAGGGTCGGGGGATACAAAAGACACCATACAAAAACAACTCCCCGTCGAGGTGATTTCATGAGTGCTGCGTCTCTTTACCCTGTGCGTCCCGAAGTGGCCGCGCGGACCCTCACTGACGAGGCCACCTACAAGGCCATGTACCAACAGTCCGTGGTCAACCCCGAGGGTTTCTGGCGCGAGCAGGGCAAGCGGATCGACTGGATCAAGCCCTACAACAAGGTCAAGCAGACCACATTCGACGATCACCACGTCGACATCAAGTGGTTCGCCGACGGCACCCTGAACGTCTCCTACAACTGTCTCGACCGTCACCTGGCAGAGCGCGGCGACCAGATCGCGATCATCTGGGAAGGCGACGACCCGTCCGAGCACAGGGAAATCACCTACCGCGAGCTGCACGAGCAAGTGTGCAAGTTCGCCAACGCCCTGCGCGGCCAGGACGTGCACCGCGGCGACGTGGTAACCATCTACATGCCGATGATCCCGGAAGCCGTGGTGGCCATGCTGGCCTGTGCGCGCATTGGCGCGATCCACTCGGTGGTGTTCGGCGGTTTCTCGCCCGAGGCCCTGGCCGGGCGCATCATCGACTGCCAGTCCAAGGTGGTGATCACCGCTGACGAAGGGCTGCGTGGCGGCAAGAAAGTACCGCTCAAGGCCAACGTCGACGACGCCCTGACCAACCCCGAGACTCGCAGCATCCAGAAGGTCATCGTGGTGCAGCGCACCGGTTCCGAAATCAAGTGGAACCAGCATCGTGACATCTGGTACGAAGACCTGATGAAGGTCGCCGGCAGCGTCTGCGCACCCAAGGAAATGGGCGCCGAAGAAGCGCTGTTCATCCTCTACACCTCCGGCTCGACCGGCAAGCCCAAGGGTGTGCTGCACACCACCGGCGGCTACCTGGTATACGCCTCGCTGACCCATGAGCGCGTGTTCGACTACCGTCCGGGCGAAGTCTTCTGGTGCACTGCCGACATTGGCTGGGTCACCGGTCACACCTATCTGGTCTACGGGCCGCTGGCCAACGGCGCCACTACCGTGATGTTCGAAGGCGTGCCGAACTATCCGGACGTTTCGCGCGTCGCCAAGATCGTCGACAAGCACAAGGTCAACATCCTCTACACCGCGCCGACTGCCATTCGCGCCATGATGGCCGAGGGCAAGGCCGCGGTCGAAGGCGCCGATGGTTCCAGCCTGCGTCTGCTCGGTTCGGTCGGTGAACCGATCAATCCGGAAGCCTGGCAGTGGTACTACGAGAACGTCGGTCAGAGCCGTTGCCCGATCGTCGACACCTGGTGGCAGACCGAAACCGGTGCCTGCCTGATGACCCCGCTGCCGGGTGCTCATGGCCTCAAGCCGGGCTCCGCCGCGCGTCCCTTCTTCGGCGTACAGCCGGCGCTGGTGGACAACCTGGGCAACATCATCGAAGGCGCTGCCGAAGGCAATCTGGTGATCATCGACTCCTGGCCGGGTCAGGCGCGTACCTTGTACGGCGACCACGACCGCTTCGTCGACACCTACTTCAAGACCTTCCGTGGCATGTACTTCACCGGTGACGGTGCGCGCCGTGACGAAGACGGTTACTGGTGGATCACCGGCCGCGTCGACGACGTGCTCAACGTCTCCGGCCACCGTATGGGTACCGCCGAGATCGAGAGCGCCATGGTCGCCCACTCGAAAGTGGCCGAGGCTGCAGTGGTCGGTGTACCGCACGACATCAAAGGGCAGGGCATCTACGTCTACGTCACCCTGAATGCTGGCGAGGAAGCTTCCGAGCAACTGCGCCAGGAGCTGCGCAACTGGGTGCGCAAGGAGATCGGCCCGATCGCCACACCGGACGTTATTCAGTGGGCTCCGGGCCTGCCGAAGACCCGCTCGGGCAAGATCATGCGCCGTATCCTGCGCAAGATCGCTACCGCCGAATACGATTCTCTCGGCGACATATCCACGCTGGCCGATCCTGGCGTGGTGCAGCACCTCATCGACACGCATCGGCAGATGCAAGCCGCCTGCGCCTGACCTGGCAACGGCACCAAGAAACCCCGCCCGGCTACTCGCTGGGCGGGGTTTTCTTTTTCCTGGATGTCGGGCTTGCGCGTGAGCGTGGTAAACCTGAGGCGCTGTGCGTGGCGCGCGGTCATCGGTGGGCGGTCTTTCCGCGCATCAGCTTGCGCTATCGAGTCGGTGAGCTGGGTCCGCGCGTGAAAAACATGACGCTCTCTTGCTTTTGACTAGTCTGGAAACTGTGGCTTCCCGCACGTGGCGATGGAGAAGGATATGCAGCTCGACCCACATGGACTCAGCAACTTTCCCCAACCCTTTCGCGCGCTGGGGTGCGCCGAGTGCCGCGATCTCAAGGCGTTGGGGTTCGACTTCACCATGGCCTTCCAGTTGATTCTCGATGTCCAGCAACAGCACCCGTTCGCGTACGAGGCACTGGTGCGTGGCACCAATGGCGAGTCGGCGCAGCAGGTGCTGGAACGGGTCGACGACAGCAATCGCTATCGCTTCGACCAGGCCTGTCGGGTCAAGGCCATCGAGCAGGCGGCCGGCCTGGGGCTGCTCGAGATCCCCGACTGCCTGCTCAGCATCAACTTCCTGCCCAATGCGGTGTATCGCGCGGAAACCTGCATCCGTGCCACGCTGGAGGCGGCCAGGCGTTTCGAGTTTCCGCGCGAGCGCTTGATGTTCGAGGTCACCGAAGGTGAGCAGATTCACGATGCCGAGCACCTCAAAAGCATCTTCGCCGAGTATGGGCGGCAGGGATTTACCACCGCCATCGACGACTTCGGCGCCGGCTATTCGGGCCTCAATCTGCTGGCCACCTTCCAGCCGCACATCCTCAAGCTGGACATGGCCCTGACCCGTGGCATCGATCAGGACGTGGTGCGCCAGGCCATCGTTGTCGGCATCGTGCTGGTGGCACAGCGCCTGGGCATTCGCATCATTGCCGAAGGCATCGAAACCGCGGGTGAGCGTGACGCCCTGCTCGAGATGGGCATCCGTTACATGCAGGGCTACTTCTTCGCCAGGCCGCAGATCGACCGGCTGTGCTTACCCTGATGCACAAACGAAAACGCCCCGATGCTGCATCAGGGCGTTTGGCTGGCGATTGGACGCTCAGAGTGCGCCAAACACCTTCTTCGCCAGGCTGGTAGCGGCAGCGGCCGGATTCTGGCGGATGCTGGCTTCCTGCTTGGCAATCATCTCGAACAGGCCATCGAGCGCCTGCTCGGTGACATAGCCTTCCACCGTACTGCTCTTGGCATCGACCACGCCGAAGCTGGCGGCCTGGCCGGCGAAGGCGTTGTACTGCTGGGCCAGGCCGACCTGGTCGGTGGCCTGCTTGACGATGGGCAGGAACTTGGCGCGAATCTGTTCGCGGCTGGTCTTGTTCAGGTACTGGGTGGCCGAGTCCTGTGGGCCGCTGAGGATCGACTTGGCATCGGCCACGGTCATCTTCTTCACCGCATCGACCAGCAGCGCCTGGGCTTGTGGCACGGCGGCTTCGGCAGCCTTGTTCATGCTCGCTTCGAGCTGGTCGACCTGGGCGCCCATGCCCATCATCTTCATGGTCTTGGCGGCCTTGCCGAGCTTGCCCGGCAGTTCGATGCGTACCTCCGGGTTATTGCTGAAGCCGCCGGGGGCACTCAGTTGCTTGACGGCTACCTGGGCGCCCTGGACCAGCGCATCTTTCAGGCCGCCGCTGGCGTCCTGCTGGCTCAGATCGGCGAGGGAGAGGGCGAAGACGTTGGCCGAAAGCAGCAGGCCAGCAGCGAACGTGGTGAGGCGCAACATAGTGTTCTTCCTTGCATCGGGGTTGTAGGGCAATAGGGTCAGCTTAACGGAGTCTGCGGCACTGGCAAGCCAGCCGATGGGCGTGGATGGGCAGCACGCGCGGCTATGGCTATGATCAGTGCCATGAATTCACCGCTTCCCCTCCGAAATCCCTGCCCTCCGGGTGCCTGCGACTGTCAGCGCGATGAGCTGCTGGAGGTGCCGGGCGCCGACACGCGTGTGCTGCTGCTGACGCGCAACGAGGAACAGCGCCTGCTTGAGCGCCTGGAAAGTTTGCAAAGCCTGGAGGACCTGCAGCGCATGCAGCAGCGCCTGCTCGAGCAACTGGGCATTCGCCTGCACATCGAACCGAGTCACGGCGAGGTGCGCAGCATGCGTGGTATCCACATGCACTTCGATGCGCATCCGGGGCTGTGTCGCAAGACCCGGCAAAGCATACCGGCAGCGATCCGCCGGGCCATGGAGAGGCGGCCGGAAATCGCCTGGCGCCTGCTCGACTCCAACGATCTGTTCAGCGGTTTGTAGCGGACCCTCACCAGGGCAGCGGCTGGCCGTCATAGGCATGGAAGCTGCCGCTGTGCGCGGGGCCGAGGCTGTCGATCACCTGCAGCATCTGCGCGGCGGCGAGCTCTGCCGGGCGCGCGGCGGCAGCGCCACGAAAGGGCTGTGACAGCTTTGATATGACCGTGCCGGGATGCAGGGCGAGCAGGCGCGCCTTGGGCTTGCTGCGCGCCAGCTCGATGGCGGCGGTCTTGATCAGCATGTTCAGCGCCGCTTTGGAGGCGCGGTAGGCATACCAGCCACCCAGGCGGTTGTCGCCGATGCTGCCGACCTTGGCCGAGAGCATGGCCATGGCGCCCTGTTTGTCGAGCAGCGGCAGGAAGTGGCGCAGCACCAGGGCGGGGCCCAGTGCGTTGACCTGGAACACCGCCTGCAGCGCCTCGGCATCGATGGCCGCCAGGCTTTTCTCCGGTGCGATGCCGTTGCGATGCAATAACCCGGCAGCATGCAGGATGAGCTGATACGGACTGTCCCCGGCCAGCGCGGCAGCCGCAGTGGCGATGCTGGTGGGATCTTCGAGATCGAGCGCCGGCGAGCTGCTGCGGCTCAGCTCGCGCACACCGGCGCAGTTCGGGTCGGCCCGCAACTGTTGGCAGAAAGCCTGGCCGATGCTGCCGCTGGCACCGATGACCAGCGCCTTGTAGCCGCTGCCCAGGCTGGTCAGGCTGGTCAGGCTCATGGTTGAGCGGCGCCCCGGCGGAAGAACAGCGTCACCTGGCCCAGTTCGATGCCGAACTTGCTCATGCTCGAACGGTTGATCAGGGTGTCGTCGTCCATCAGGTACATCCAGTCATCGAAGTAGACGACATAGGTGCTGTCATCGACCGGCAGGTTGAGGTGATAACGCCAGCGCAGGGCGTTGCCGGCCAGTTCGCCGATGGCCTCGCCGACCACGTCGTCGGCGGTGCCGATCCAGCGTCCGGAGCCATCCGGCGTCAGCGTCCAGACCCGGCGTTGGCGCGTGCCGTCGCTGTACAGGAAGCGCTCGTCGAGGATCAGTTTCTCGCCGTCACGGCGGCTCTGGATGTCGACGTGAAAACGTTTGATCACTTCACCGGAGCGATCCTGGAACATGCCCCAGGCCTGCACCGGCCCGGCGAAGAAGGTGGGCAGGTCGAGTGCCGGTTTTTCGCTGGCGTAGCGCTCGACCGGTACCTGGCCGCAGCTGATCAGCAGCAGGCTGGTCAGCACAATCAACAGGGTTTTCATGGAATACCTCATGGGTTGAGGCCCAACAGCGCTGCGCGCAGTTTCGGGCTGCGGGTCTGCGGGGCGAGCCAGATGGAGAAGAACGCGCGGGCGAACTGCGGATCGTCGATGACATGTTGCAGCTTGCCGTCGACGTAGAAGCGGCAGCCTTGGTCCGGCAGGAAGACCCCGGTGATGCGCGTGCCATCCTTGACGTCGACGAAGGCCTGGCGCATCTGCTGTGTCCATTCGTCCTGCTGCTCGTTGTCGAGGGGCCCGCCATTGATACGGCGGATTTCATCCAGACTGGTGTCGACCAGGGTCTCCCGGCTGATGCTGCGCCGGTAGGTCAGCTCAAGGGCGAAGGGCTGGGTAAAGTCCACGCGCGCGACCGGGCTCCACAGCTTGGCGTTGTAGACCGAGAAACCGAACCAGCTGAAATCACCGCTGCCGATCAGGCTGGCCTGGGGCAACTGCTCACGCCATTGGCCCTGGCTGTTGGCGTGCGCGAGGCTGCAGGCCAGTGCAAGCGTGAGCAGCAGCGTCGAGCAGAGACGCGAGGTCATGCTGATCATGATCCCTCCTTGTGCAGTTGCGAGCCGCTGCAGCCAGACGCTGGCCACAGATCATGAATAAAAAAATCCGACAACCCAAAGAAGGGGAGAAGTGGGTTGTCGGATTGCGCAGCTTTTCAGTGCCGCCGCAATCAGGCGGCGAACTTCTCGCCAGCGAAGGCCGTCACCCGTACCAAGCCCTGGCCGTTCTTCGAGGGCCGCGCTGCCGAGGCTGGCAGCACTACGCAGGCCTCGGGTAATCGTTCGAACACGACGCGCATATCACGTAGCGCAGCAGGCTAGGACGGCATGTGGGCTTACCTTAAATTGTACAAAATTTATTTGTGTATAGTTTTTGTATAGCTGTTTGGGCCGTTTTGCAAGCCCTTTCATGCGCACTGGTGCAAGGGTGCCGAGGCACACCGCCGGTTGTGCAGGTGGTATGGGGTTTCGCGGCTGGTCGCTGCCGACGAGGCAGGTGTCAGCTGGCCCTGCCAGGCGTCAGGCGCCGGCACCAATGCGCTGCAGCCAGTGCTCGGCTTGGCTGTGGCCGGATTAAACCTGCTGGGAAACTTGCATTCGGCCAGCCAGCTTCAAGAATGAAGGGATCGGATAAGGATTCCACCATGCCATCACTTTCGACCTTCGGCAGGCGTGTGCGCAAACTCTGGCATGGCTCGGACCTGGCCCTGGTCGGCCAGCGTCGCGAGCGCCGGATGCGTATGCTGTCGAGCGGGGTGATGGTGGTAATTGGCTTGTCGTGGGGGCTGTTCTTTTCTTCACGGGACTATTGGGCCATCGTCGTCATGGATGTGGCGATCGTGCTCAGTGGCATCGCGGTTTTTGCGCTGACCCTGCGCGATCAGGCGCGCAGCGCCAATCTGATTCTGTTCAGCACGCTGATGCTGGTCGTCGTCGCCTCGACCCTGCTGCTCGACCCGCCAACCGTCGCAGCGCCGCGCGCCACTCATCTGTATCTGCTGCCGATAGCCGTGGGGGCCTTGATGGCCTTTCGTGACGAGCCCTTGTGGCTGCGTTACGGTATTTCGATATTCGCCTTGCTGCTCTTCGTCGCCCTGGCCGCCTCCAACTGGCGACCAACCGACCTCTATGCGTTGCCCGACGACGTGCGCATCGCCGGATCCTGGGTTCAGGGCCTGGTCGCCATGGCGCTGTTCTTCTTCTTGCTACACATCCTGCAGAGCGACACCGCCGAGCGCTCCGAGCTGGATCGCGACTTGCGGGCCGCCGTGCGTGAGCGGCAGTTCGTGCTGTATTACCAGCCACAGCTCGACGGCGATAACCGGGTGATCGGTGCCGAACTGCTGATCCGCTGGCAGCATCCGCAGCGTGGGCTGCTGGCGCCGGGCGAGTTCATCGAGCATGCCGAGAGCACCGGGCTGATCATCCCCATCGGTCAGTGGGTGCTGGAGCAGGCAGCCGTGCAGTTGCGGCGGTGGCAGGATGAGCCGTCGTTTCGCGATCTGGACCTGGCGGTGAACATCAGCCAGAAGCAGTTCTCGCAGAGCAGCTTCGTCGCTGAAGTGCTCGGTTTGATCGAGCGTTACGGCGTCGAGGCGCCGCACCTGGAACTGGAGCTGACCGAGACACTGATCGTCCACGACATGGAGGACCTCACGCGCAAGATGGCGGCGCTGGTCGAGCGCGGCGTGCGTTTTTCACTCGATGACTTCGGTACCGGTTTTTCCTCGTTCAGCCATCTCAAGCGCTTGCCATTGAGCAAGCTGAAGATCGACCGCTCGTTCATCTGCGATGTGCTCACTGATGCCAATAGCGAAACCATCGTGCGTACGATGATCGCCCTCGGCCAGAGCATGGGTATGACGGTGGTCGCCGAGGGCGTGGAAACCGAGGCGCAGCGCTGCTTTCTGGCGGCCAATGGCTGCCGTCAGTTCCAGGGCTATCTGCTTGGTCGACCGATGCCGGTGACGGATTTCTGCACCTTCGTGCAGCGTCAGAACGCCTGATTCGGTGTTCCGTCCATCTCCCATCGCCCGCTCCGAGTGAACTTGAGGCAATGGCCCAATGTCTGTCTGCTGTCGGCTCGTACCGGCAGGAATGGATGGCTAATTGCCGCTAGGGTGGCGTCTTCGTCGCGGATCCTGCCTGGATCATGATTCAGTACGCGTTCCTGCGTGCGGCCGGCATCGCTCATCCCGTTCTCCGGGTTCGTCTGACTGCCACGTGAAGATCGCCCCATGTTTTTATCTCGTCATGCTCCATTCCAACCCCGCATTCTCGGCGCCTGCCTGCTGCTTGGCGGACTGCTCGGCGGTGCTCAGCCGCTGCTGGCTGAAGAGGCCGCCAGTAACCAGCGTTGGGTCAGCGATAGCCTCAATACCTACGTGCGCAGCGGCCCCACCGATGGTTACCGCATCGTCGGCACCCTGGTATCCGGGGAGAAGGTAGAGCTGTTGCGCACCCAGGGTGACTACAGCCAGGTTCGCAGTGAAAGCGGCTCCACGGTGTGGATTCCCAGCCGTGATCTGCAATCGGTGCCCGGCCAGGCCGAGCGGCTGCCGCAACTGGAACAGAAAGTCGCTGATCTTACCGCTGAGCTCAAGGGCATCGATGATGCCTGGAAGGCGCGCGTGCAGGGCATGCAGGAAACCCTCGACACGCGCAAGAAGCTCATCGACGAGCTGCAGGCAGCGCGCAGCGCGCTGGACGCCGAACTGACCAGCACCCGCTCGCAACTGCGCGACGCTCAGGCGCAATTGGGTAACGAACAGCAGCAGGCGCTGATGCGCTACATGGCGTATGGCGGCAGCATCGCCGGTGCTGGTCTGCTGCTTGGTCTGATCCTGCCGACCATGCTGCGGGTACGTCGCAAGCGCAACGACCAGTGGGTCTGAGCCTTCAGAATTCGCGCTGGCCCAGGTAGGCGCAGCGCCCGTCGCAGCGAGCGGGGCAGGCGCAGCCG
Source organism: Pseudomonas spartinae (assembly GCF_965197125.1). Lineage (NCBI taxonomy): Bacteria > Pseudomonadati > Pseudomonadota > Gammaproteobacteria > Pseudomonadales > Pseudomonadaceae > Pseudomonas > Pseudomonas spartinae. The sequence continues at coordinate 102,991 of NZ_CBDAMB010000004.1, read as the reverse complement.
CGGATGCTGCGCCCGGTGTCGCGTTCGACCCGGCGCGCCACTTCGGGGTCGTCGGCGAACGGCAGCATGGTCGCCTCGTCGAGATCGCGCTGGCTGCCACGGCCAAGGCTCAGTTGCACACCGAGAAAGAACACCGCCACGGCCATCATCCACCAGGCTTCAGCCGGCATGGGTGAGCTCTCCGTTGGCCTGCGTCACTGCGGCCTTGCTGCGCAGGGTCAGCCAGGTGTTGAACGCCATCAGCAACATGCCGGCGAGGAAACACAGGCCGCCGACCAGGCGCACCACGTAGCCGGGGTGACTGGCCTCCAGCGCTTCGACGAAGGAGTAGGTGAGCGTGCCGTCCTCGTTCACCGCGCGCCACATCAGGCCCTGGGTGATGCCGTTGACCCACATCGAGGCGATGTACAGCACGGTGCCGATGGTCGCCAGCCAGAAGTGCGCGTTGATCAGGCCGATGCTGTGCATCTGCTCGCGGTCGAACACCTTGGGGATCAGATGGTAGAGCGAGCCGAAGGTGATCATCGCCACCCAGCCCAGCGCGCCGGCATGCACGTGGCCGATGGTCCAGTCGGTGTAATGCGACAGGGCGTTGACCGTCTTGATCGCCATCATCGGCCCCTCGAAGGTGCTCATGCCGTAGAACGCTAGCGACACCACCAGAAAGCGCAGGATCGGATCGGTGCGCAGCAGGTGCCAGGCGCCGGAGAGGGTCATCATGCCGTTGACCATGCCGCCCCAGCTCGGCGCCAGAAGGATGATCGACATCACCATACCCAGGCTCTGCGCCCAATCGGGCAGGGCGGTGTAATGCAGGTGGTGCGGGCCGGCCCAGATGTACAGGGTGATCAGCGCCCAGAAGTGGACGATGGACAGACGGTAGGAATAGACCGGGCGGTTCACCTGCTTGGGCACGAAGTAATACATCATCCCCAGGAAACCGGTGGTGAGGAAGAAGCCCACCGCGTTGTGCCCGTACCACCATTGCACCATGGCATCGGTGGCGCCGGAGTAGATCGAGTAGGACTTGAACCAGCTCACCGGCACCGACAGGTGGTTGACGATGTGCAGCATGGCGATGACCACGATGAAGGCGCCGAAGAACCAGTTGCCGACGTATATGTGACGGGTTTTGCGCTGTGTCAGCGTGGTGAAGAAGACGATGCCGTAGGCGACCCAGACGATGGCCATCCACAGTGCGCCGGTGAATTCGATCTCGGCGTATTCCTTGGTGGTGGTCAGGCCCATGGGCAGGGTCACCAGCATGATCAGGATGGTCGCCTGCCAGCCCCAGAAGGTGAAGGCGGCCAGGGTGTCGGAGAACAGTCGGGTCTGGCAGGTGCGCTGCAACGCGTAGTAGCTGGCGGCGAACTGCGCGCTGCCGGCGAAACCGAAGATCACCAGGCTGGTGTGCAGGGGGCGCAGGCGGCCGAAGCTGAGCCAGGGGGTGTCGAAGTTGAGTGCCGGCCAGACCAGCTGAGCGGCGATCAGCACGCCGGTGCACATGCCCACCACGCCCCAGAAAATGGTCATCAGGGTGAACTGGCGGACGACCTTGTAGTTGTAGGCCGGATGGGAAGCAGCAGATTGCATCGCGGTAACCTTCCATACAGTGATTGCGGGCGCAGCCGCGTGAATGGCGAAACTTTAGGGAGGCTGGGCAAAACAAAACAGACTCAGAAACTGTTGTCTGATGCATATCAGATGGATCGGGTCGGTGCGCGCGCCAGGTCCGGCGCGCGCGTTCAGGGCTCAGGCCTGGGCGGTCAGGTGGCGGGCGATACCCTTTTTCAGTGGCAGCAGGCCCTGCGCTACGCGCAGGCCGGCGCCGCGTAGCAGGCGCGCGGGTAGCTGGTCGTTGGTGTACAGCTCCACCAGCAGGTTGGTGGCCTGGTACAGCGGCCAGGTGGCCACACGTAGCTGGCGTTCGTAGCGGGCCAGCACTGCCGGCGCACCGATGTCCTGGTGTTTGCCATGGGCCGCGAGCAGGGCGTCGCTCAATAGCTGTACGCCGATCAGACCGAAGTTGAAACCGTGCGCCGTGACCGGATGCATGCCCACGGCGGCGTCGCCGAGCAGGGCGCAGCGGCTGCCGACCATGCGCCGCGCATAGGCGCCCACCAGCGGGTAGGCGTGGCGGCTGCTGACCAGCTGCATGGCGCCCAGACGGCGGTCGAAACGTTGCTCCATTTCGCGGGCGAAGCTGGCTTCGTCGAGGTTCTGCAAACGCTCGATCTCGCGCGGTGGCAGGGTCAGCACGGTGGACGACTGGCGCCCATTGAGCGGCAGCAGGGCGAGGGTCTGACCGTAGCCGAACCACTCCCAGGCCACCTGCTGGTGCTCCAGTTCATGCTGCATGCGGCACACCAGCATGCTCTTGCCGAAGTCCTTGAGCTGCGCGCCGATGCCGAGCTGGCGACGGGTTTCCGAGAAGCGGCTGTCGGCGGCGACCAAGAGGCGCGGTTGCAGCACCTGGCCGTCCTTGAGCAGCAGCTTCACCTCGTTGTCACTGCTCTGGATGGCGCTCACGCTGGTTGCGCACAGCAGTTGCACGTCGGCGCAGTCGCTGACGGCCTGGTAGGCGGCGCGGCGAATGGTCTGGTTGGCCACCAGGTGGCCGAGGCGTTCGGCGCCGGCCTGCTCGGCGCGGATCTTCAGGGCGAACAGCGACGGGCCGTTGAATACCTGAGCATCGCGCAGTACGGCGATGTCCTCGGCAGGCAGGCGTGCCCAGAGTCCCAGGCGTTCGAGCAGCGCCTGCGAGCCGTGAGTGAGGGCGATTTCGCGGCCGTCGAAGGCCGGTTCGGCCAACGCCTGTTCGGCCTGGCGTTCCAACACGAGGATGGACAGGTCGTGCCCGGACAGGGCGCGCGCCAGGCACAGGCCCGCGGGGCCGGCGCCGACGATGACGACATCGGGTGACATGCTGCTCTCCTTGCGAACTCGGAAAGGCCCAAGTCTAGGCGGCAGCATGGTCACGGATATTGTCCGGGGTCATGCTCAGGTGCAGATGCGGTCTGCGGGCGATCCTGTGTCCGCCATGTCGCGGCTGTGGCAGTGGCCACGATGACTCGCCGGATATTGTTGTTATTACTACTTTGAGCGGGTTGATAGCGGGATTTTTCGGGTTTACTGTGGTGCGCGTTGTCTGAACTACAAAAATAATTCGGGTTTGGAGTCGATAGCCATGCACCCTCATTCTTCTGCGGCCGCCATCGCGCGAAGCGCCCCGCGTGTGGAGGCTCTCGCGTGAAACTGGCACTGGTCGGCGATATCGGTGGTACCAATGCACGCTTCGCCCTGTGGCGTGACGAGCAGCTGGAGGCGGTGCAGGTTATGGCGACCGCTGATTTTCCTGGGCCCGAGCAGGCCATCGCCGCCTATCTGCGTGCCCAGGGCCTGTCTGCGGATGCCATTGGTTCGGTGTGCCTGGCCTGCGCCGGACCGGTCAGCGGCAATCTGTTTCGCTTCACCAACAACCACTGGCGTATCGATCGTGCGGCGTTCTGCCAAGCGTTGCAGATCGACCGCTTGCTGATGATCAACGACTTCTCCGCCATGGCCCTGGGCATGACCCGTGTCGCCGAGCATGAGCGCCTGCAGGTGTGCCCCGGCGAGCCGCAGGCCGAGCGTCCGGCTCTGGTGATCGGCGCTGGCACCGGTCTCGGTGTCGGTACGCTGCTGGCGCAAGCAGATGGCAGCTGGCTGGTGCTGCCGGGCGAGGGTGGCCACGTCGACCTGCCCATCGGCAGCCCACGCGAGGCCGAACTCTGGCAGGTGCTGTACCGACAGCTGGGCCACGTGCGCGCCGAGGACGTACTCAGCGGCAATGGTTTGCTGGTGCTCTATCGGGCCATCTGCGAACTGGACGGTCAGCCGCCGCAGCATACGACGCCAGCGGCCATCAGCGCCGCCGGCCTGGCGGGCGAGCCTGTCGCCGGCGAAGTGCTGGAGCAGTTCAGTCGCTGGCTCGGCCGTGTGGCCGGCAACAACGTGCTGACCCTGGGCGCGCGCGGTGGCGTGTATATCGTTGGCGGCGTGGTACCGCGTTTTGCCGAGCGCTTTCTCGCCAGCGGTTTTGCCAAGAGTTTCAGCGACAAGGGTTGCATGAGCGATTACCTTCACGGCATCCCGGTGTGGCTGGTGACCGCCGAGTACCCCGGCCTGACCGGTGCCGGTGTGGCCTTGCAACAGGCGTCGGAGCGCAGCCAGGATGCAATCCGGCAAAGCTGTTGATAGAACCCCGGATGGCACCCGGACTGTAGAGCCATAACAAGAAAGGTGGCGGACCATGAGCCAGCCCGGCAAATCGATTCTGCTGGTCGATGACGACCAGGAAATTCGCGAACTGCTCGATACCTACCTGAGCCGCGTCGGCTTTCAGGTGCGTGCCGTGGCCGACGGCGCCGCGTTTCGCCAGAGCCTGTGTGCGGCCTCGGCCGACCTGGTGATTCTCGATGTGATGCTGCCCGACGAGGATGGCTTCAGCCTGTGCCGCTGGGTGCGCGAACACCAGCGTTTCGCCCAGGTGCCGATCATCATGCTTACCGCCAGTTCCGACGAGGCCGACCGCGTGATTGGCCTGGAGCTGGGCGCGGACGATTACCTCGGCAAGCCGTTCAGCCCGCGCGAGCTGCTGGCGCGGATCAAGGCCTTGCTGCGCCGGGCGCAGTTCACCCAGGAACGAGGTGGAGAGGTGCTGGCCTTCGAGGACTGGCGCCTGGACATGGTCAGCCACCGCCTGTTCCACCGCGACGGCGAGGAGGTGATTCTGTCCGGCGCCGACTTCGCTCTGCTCAAGCTGTTTCTCGATCACCCGCAGCAGATTCTCGACCGCGACACCATCGGCAACGCTACCCGTGGCCGCGAGGTCATGCCGCTGGAGCGCATCGTCGACATGGCCGTCAGCCGCTTGCGTCAGCGCCTGCGCGATACCGACAAACCGCCGCGCCTGATTCGTACCGTACGTGGCAGCGGCTATCAGCTGGCGGCCACGGTCAGTTTGCAGGCAAGCGATGGGCGCTGAGCTGCGGCGCTGGCTGCCGCGCTCGCTGCTCGGGCGCATGCTGCTGCTGACCCTGCTGGCGATCCTCGCTGCGCAGACCCTGTCCAGCGTGATCTGGCTGTCGCAGTTGCGCGCCACCCAGCTCGAAGGGTTGGTCACCACTGCGCGCAGCCTGGCGCATTCGATGTCGGCCAGCGTGCGTTACTTCCGTTCGCTGCCGGTGGCGTATCGGCCGCTGGTGCTCGACCAACTGCGCAGCATGGGCGGCACGCGTTTCGTGGTCAGCCTCAATGATCGCCCGTTGCAGATGAAGGTGTTGCCGGACACGCCGCGCAAACAGGCGGTGACCGAGGCGGTGGCCGAAGTGCTGCATCAGTCGCTGGGCAATGCCGCCGACATCTCGGTGACCTTCGTCAGCCCGAGTGATCTGCGCATCTTCAATGGCGGCCTGAAGCTCGACGAGCTGCCGCGCTCCTGGGCGCATTACGCACTGACCCTGGAGCCGGTCAATCCACCGGTGCTGGTGACGCAGATCCAGCTGGCGCCGGGGGAGTGGCTGTACATCGCCTCGTTGCTGCCCGAGCCCTATACCAGTCTGGAAGAGCCCGTCCTGCCGACCCAGCAGCTGTGGTTCATCCTCCTGACCACGGCCTTCCTGCTGCTGTTCATCGGTTTGCTGGTGCACCTGCAGAGCCGCCCGCTCAAGCGTCTGGCGCGCACCGCGCGGCATATGTCGCTGGGCGCCGAGGTGGAGCCGGTGGCCGAAGCCGGTGGCCGCGAGGTGGTCGAGGTGGCTCGCGCCTTCAATGCCATGCGTGAGCGCATCAGCCGCTACCTGACCGAACGCAGCCAGCTGTTCAGCGCCATTTCCCATGACCTGCGCACGCCCATCACGCGCCTGCGCCTGCGCGTCGAACTGCTCGACGACGAGAGCCTGCAGACCAAGTTCGGCCGCGACCTGGACGACCTTGAGCTGCTGGTCAAAGGCGCGCTGCAATGCGTGAAGGACACCGACATCCACGAGAACATCGAACCGGTGGATCTCAATCACCTGCTGCATTGCCTGGTCGAGCCCTACCTAGCGCCGTCGGGCAACGGCAGCGTGACCCTCGATGGGCAGGCCTGCGCGCCGTATCCGGGCAAGCCGCTGGCGCTGCGGCGCTGCATCGGCAACCTGATCGACAACGCCCTGAAGTACGGCTGCAATGCCCACTTGCACATCGAGGACGATGGCGCGGCTTTCGTCCTGCATGTCGACGACGAAGGCCCCGGCGTACCGGAGCAGCGTCTGGAGCAGGTGTTCGAGCCGCATTTTCGCCTGGCCGGTCAGCAGCAGGGCTACGGCCTGGGCCTGGGTATCGCGCGCAACATCGCTCACAGCCATGGTGGCGAAGTTAGCCTGCGCAACCTGCGCGAGGGCGGTTTGCGCGTCACCCTGCGCCTGCCGCGCACGCCGGACTGAATGTCACCGAGCGGTGACAAAGGCAAACTCGTTCGTTACCTGGCGGTAATGAGGCGCTCGTTAGAATCCGGGTGGCATCCCGACTGTCTCGAAGCGCGCTTTTCTGCAGGATGGCTGAAGCGACATACCCCCGGCGTTATCGGGCGCGGATGCAGGGTGGATGGCGCTCTTTTCATCCACCACGGGGTATTCGCGCAAGGAATGAATGTCAGCGTCGTCCCCCCCTCTCAGCGCTACCTGCGTGCCGCTGTTCGAAGCCGGCCCACCCGTCTACAGGGAACAAGAACAATGAGTAGACCCGCATTGAATCCAGACAGCTGGCTGCGCCGGCCCGCCCACCTTTCCTGGCTGGCTGACGAAGGCCTGCGCCTGTTGCCCTTTGCACGCGGCGCCAAGGTCGCGCAGGGTTTCGCCGCGCTCGATGCACAGGGGCGCTTGCCCGACGGCGCGATTGCCGAGCTGATCCACACCACGCGCATGACCCACTGTTTCGCCCTGGCGCATATCCAGGGTATTGCCGGCCATGGCGGGCTGGTCGACCATGGCCTGGCCGCACTGCGCGGGGCATTGTGGGACGAAGAGCACGGCGGTTGGTTCGCCGATGCGACGCGCAGTGGCGGCAAGTCCGCTTACCTGCATGCCTTCGTCGCCCTGGCGGCCAGCTCCGCCCGGGTCGCCGGTCGGCCCGATGCGCAAGCGCTGCTCGACGATGCTATCGGGGTCATCGAGAGGCACTTCTGGAGCGAGGAGGAGGGCGCCCTGCGCGAGAGCTTCAATCGCGACTGGCGTGACGAGGAGGCCTATCGTGGCGCCAACAGCAACATGCATGGCGTGGAAGCCTTTCTCGCCCTGGCCGATGTCACTGGCAATGTGCTCTGGCTGCAGCGCGCGCTGCGTATCGCCGAACGCCTGATCCATCGGCACGCCGCCGCGTGCGGCCACGTCGTGATCGAGCACTTCGATGCGCACTGGCAGGCACAGCCTGAGTACAACGCCGACCGCCGCGCCGATCCCTTCCGCCCCTATGGCAGTACGCCCGGCCACGCCTTCGAATGGGCGCGCCTGCTGCTGCATCTGGAAGCGGCGCTGACCCAGGCCGGGCTCGCCGCGCCCGACTGGCTGCTGGTCGATGCCAAGGGCCTGTTCGCCAGCGCCTGCCGGCATGCCTGGCAGGCCGATTGCGCGCCGGGGCTGGTCTACAGCCTCGACTGGAACCAGCAACCGGTGGTGCGCGCCCGCCTGCACTGGGTGCATGCCGAGGCCGTCGCCGCCGCTGCGGCGCTGCTGCAACGAAGCGGCGAGGCGATCTACGAGCAGTGGTATCGGCAGTTCTGGGACTTCACCGCCACGCATTTCATCGACCTGAATGGCGGCAGCTGGCACCACGAACTCGATGAAAACAACCGGCCGGCCGCCCGGATCTGGGCCGGCAAACCCGACCTCTATCACGCCTATCAGGCACTGCTGCTGCCGCCTCTGGCGCTGGCGCCGAGCCTGGCCACGGCGCTCGCCGCGGATGTAACGAGGCGGTGACATTCATGCATCCTTTCGTTACCCGAGCCGGCAACGACCCTGATTACACTCCTTGTCAACGCAAGCGCCACGACTTGCCTGATAACAACAAGAAAGGTACTCCGATGAACGCTATTACTCGCCTCGCCACCGCCGTTTCCCTCGCCTCGCTGTTCCCCTTCACCGCGCTGGCCGCCGACTCCAAAGGTACGGTGGAAGTGGTGCACTGGTGGACGTCAGGCGGTGAGGCCGCCGCGGTGAAGGTCCTGCGTGACCTGGTCGAGAAGGATGGTTTCACCTGGAAGGATGGCGCGGTGGCCGGTGGCGCCGGTTCTGCCGCCATGACCGTACTGAAGACCCGTGTGGTATCCGGCAACCCGCCAGGTGCGGCGCAGATCAAGGGCCCCGATCTGCAGGAGTGGGGCGCACTGGATTTGCTCGCGCCATTGGACGAGGTGGCCCAGGCCAACGACTGGGATGGCCTGCTGTCGAAAACCGTTGCCAAGACCATGCAGTACGACGGGCACTACGTCGCCGTGCCGGTGAACATCCACCGGGTCAACTGGCTGTGGATCAACCCGCAGGTGTTCGCCAAGGCCGGCATCGACAAGGCGCCGACCACCCTCGACGAACTCTACGCAGCCGGTGACAAGCTCAAGGCCGCCGGCTTCATCGCCCTGGCCCACGGCGGCCAGCCCTGGCAGGACAGCACCGTGTTCGAAGGCCTGGTGCTGAGCATCATGGGCGCCGATGGCTTCCACAAGGCGTTCGTCGAGAACGACGAGGCGACCCTGACCAGCCCGCAGATGACTGAAGTGTTCACGGCGCTGAAGAAGCTCTCCACCTACATGGACGACAACCGCGCCGGACGTGACTGGAACCTGGCCACCGCGCAGGTCATCGACGGCAAGGCCGGCATGCAGATCATGGGCGACTGGGCCAAGAGCGAATGGACGGCCGCCGGCAAGGTCGCGGGCAAGGACTACCAGTGCGTGCCGATGCCGGGTACCGCCGGCAGCTACACCTACAACATCGACTCGATGGCCATGTTCAAACTCAAGGACCCAGGCGACATCGCCGCCCAGCACGCCCTGGCGCGGATCGCCCTGGAGCCCGAGTTCCAGTACGTGTTCAACCAGAACAAGGGCTCTATCCCGGTGCGCGCCGACCTGGATATGAGCCAGTTCGACAGCTGCGCCCAGGCCTCGATGAAGGATTTCCAGGAGGCCGACAAGAACGGCAAGCTGGAACCGAGCATGGCCCATAGCATGGCCACCAACCTCGCCGTGCAGGGCGCCATCTTCGATGTGGTGACCAACTTCATGAGCGAGAAGAACGCCGACCCGAGCAAGGCCGGCGCGCAGATCTACGCGGCGATCAAAGCCGCCCAGTAGCGCCACGGGCCGGCGCTGCCGGCCCCATTCCCACGCACCGCCTCGCACGACAGGGCTCTGGCCCCGTCAGGGCGGCGCTCGGCCCGGATTTCCCTTCGCCAACTGGTAATGCCCGATGAGTGTCACCACGGTAATGACCAAGACCTCACCCCTCGACGTGCTGCAACGCTGGCTGCCCAAGTTGGTGCTGGCGCCGAGCATGTTGGTGGTGCTGGTCGGTTTCTACGGCTACATCCTCTGGACGCTGGTGCTGTCGTTCAGCAACTCCAGCTTCATGCCCAGCTACAAGTGGGTCGGCCTGCAGCAGTACATGCGCCTGATGGACAACGACCGTTGGTGGGTGGCGAGCCAGAACCTGCTGGTGTTCGGTGGCCTGTTCATCGGCATCAGCCTGCTGATCGGCGTGTTCCTCGCCGTGCTGCTGGACCAGCGCATCCGCCGCGAGGGTTTCATCCGCACCATCTACCTGTACCCCATGGCGCTGTCGATGATCGTCACCGGCACCGCCTGGAAGTGGCTGCTCAATCCCGGCCTGGGCCTGGACAAGATGCTGCGCGACTGGGGCTGGGAAGGCTTTCGTCTCGACTGGCTGGTGGACCAGGACCGGGTCATCTACTGCCTGGTGATCGCAGCGGTGTGGCAGGCCTCGGGCTTCGTCATGGCGCTGTTTTTGGCCGGCCTGCGCAGCGTCGACCAGTCGATCATCCGCGCTGCCCAGGTGGATGGGGCAGGGCTGCCGACCATCTACCTGCGCATCGTCCTGCCGAGCCTGCGCCCGGTGTTCTTCAGCGCGGTGATGATCCTCGCGCATATCGCCATCAAGAGCTTCGACCTGGTGGCGGCGATGACCGCCGGTGGCCCCGGCTACGCCTCCGACCTGCCGGCGATGTTCATGTACTCCTTCACCTTCAGCCGCGGCCAGATGGGTGTCGGTTCGGCCAGCGCGATGCTGATGCTGGCCGCGATCCTCACCCTGCTGGTGCCTTACCTCTATTCGGAACTGCGAGGCAAACGTCATGACTAGAGCGTTCAGTCCGAGCCGCCTGGCCATCCACGCCACCTTGCTGTTCGCCGCCGCGCTGTACCTGGTGCCGCTGGTGGTGATGCTGCTGACCAGCGTCAAGACGCCCGATGACATCCGCACCGGCAACCTGTTGTCCTGGCCCGACACCTTCACCCTGGTGGGTTGGGTCAAGGCCTGGAGCGTGGTCGACGGCTATTTCTGGAACTCGGTGAAGATCGCCGTTCCCGGCGTGCTGATCTCGACCGCGATCGGCGCGCTGAACGGCTATGTGCTGTCGATGTGGCGCTTCCGTGGTTCGCAGCTGTTCTTTGGCCTGTTGTTGTTCGGCTGCTTCCTGCCGTTCCAGACCGTGCTGCTGCCGGCATCGTTCACCCTCGGCAAGCTGGGCCTGGCCAACACCACCGCCGGCCTGGTGCTGGTCCATGTGGTCTATGGCATCGCCTTCACCACGCTGTTCTTTCGCAACTACTACGTCACCGTGCCCGACGCCCTGGTGCGTGCGGCGCGGCTCGATGGCGCCGGCTTCTTCACCATCTTCGGGCGCATTCTGCTGCCCATGTCGGTGCCGATCATCATGGTCTGCCTGATCTGGCAGTTCACCCAGATCTGGAACGACTTCCTCTTCGGCGTGGTGTTCGCCAGTGGCGACGCACAGCCGATTACCGTGGCTCTGAACAACCTGGTCAACACCAGCACCGGCGCCAAGGAATACAACGTCGACATGGCCGCCGCGATGATCGCCGGGCTACCGACCCTGCTGGTCTACATCGTGGCTGGAAAGTACTTCCTGCGTGGCCTCACGGCCGGCGCGGTGAAAGGCTGAACGCTACTGCGCTTGCATCGTGGAGAAATGAAATGGCAACGCTCGAACTGCGCAACGTCAACAAGTCCTATGGCAGCGGCCTGGCGGACACGCTGAAGAACATCGAGCTGTCGATCGATTCCGGCGAGTTCCTGATCCTGGTCGGCCCGTCCGGCTGCGGCAAATCCACCCTGATGAACTGCATCGCCGGGCTGGAGAACATCAGCGGTGGCGCGATCCTGGTGGATGGCGCCGACATCAGCGGCATGAGCCCGAAGGATCGCGACATCGCCATGGTGTTCCAGTCCTACGCGCTGTACCCGACCATGAATGTGCGCGACAACATCGCCTTCGGCCTGAAGATGCGCAAGATGGCCCCGGCTGCCATCGATGAGGAAGTGGCGCGGGTGGCCAAGTTGCTGCAGATCGAGCACCTGCTGCAGCGCAAACCCGGCCAGTTGTCCGGCGGCCAGCAGCAACGCGTGGCCATGGGCCGGGCGCTGGCACGGCGGCCGAAGATCTACCTGTTCGACGAGCCGCTGTCGAACCTCGACGCCAAGCTGCGCGTGGAGATGCGCACCGAAATCAAGCTGATGCACCAGCGCCTGAAGACCACCACGGTGTACGTCACCCACGACCAGATCGAAGCCATGACCCTGGGCGACAAGGTGGCGGTGATGAAGGACGGCATCATTCAGCAGTTCGGCACGCCGCAGCAGATCTACAACGACCCGGCCAACCTGTTCGTGGCCAGTTTCATCGGTTCGCCACCGATGAACTTCATCCCCGTGCGCCTGCAACGTCGCGACGGCCAGTGCTGGGCCGCGCTCAACTCCTCGCTTGGCGTCGCCGGCACGGCGCGCTGCGAACTGCCGCTGGGCGAGCTGGAGGCGGGCATGGAGAACCGCGAGGTGATCCTCGGCATTCGTCCCGAACAGATCCAGCTGGCTGCCGACGACGCTGCCGAGGTGCCGAGCATCTGCGCCGAAGTGGAGGTCACCGAGCCCACCGGGCCGGACACCCTGGTGTTCGTCAATCTCAACCAGACCAAGGTCTGCTGCCGCCTGGCGCCGGACCTGGTGCCGCAGGTCGGCGCCAGCCTGGCACTGCGCTTCGAACCGAGCCGTGCGCTGCTGTTCGATGCCCAGAGCGGCGAGCGCCTGCTGGCAAAAAAGCGCCCGGCCACTGACAGCAAGGTGGCCCAGTTCAAGCTCGGTTAGCCGCGTAGCCCAGGTGCAATCGGGGAACTGCCCAACCAACCTCCCCAGATTGCATCCGGGCTACGCGGAGCACCCAGTCACCTAGGGTGCGCCGTGTGCACCAAGGACACGAAAAACCGTCGCTGCGGCGGTGATCCGCAGCATCGCTCAATAACAACAATCAGGAGCAACGATGAAGACCACACAGCAAACCCTCACCTGTTCGCTCGGCGTCCCCTGCTTGCTGGCGCTGGCCTTGGCCACGCCGCAGGTGCAGGCCGTCGAGTTCAGCGGTTATGTGCGCAGCGGCATTGGTGGTGCGGACACCGGCGGCACCCAGCAATGCTTCCAGTTGCCGGGGGCGCAATCGAAGTATCGCCTGGGTAACGAGTGCGAGCAGTACATCGAGCTGGACCTGCGCCAGGATCTGTTGCGTCTGGACGACGGCTCGGTGGTCAGCGTCGAGGGCATGGCGCAGCTATACAACCAGTACGGCCACACGCCCAAGTTCACCGGCGACTACGGCTTCGCGCGGATGAACCAGATGTACGCGGAGTGGAGCAACATGCCCGCCCTCAATGGCGGATCGCTGTGGGCCGGTCGGCGCTTCTACAAGCGTAACGACATCCACATCTCCGACTTCTATTACTGGAACCAGAGCGCCACCGGTTTTGGCATCGACGAGATGAAGATCGGCGACCTCAAGTACAGCTACGTGTTCTCGCGCAAGGACAACTACGACCAGGAACCCTATATCAACCGCCACGATTTCAACGTCGGCGGCTTCCAGGTCAATCCCGGTGGCGAGCTGGAAGTCGGCGTCAGCTATATCGACAAGCCAGACAGCACTGACAGCCACAGTGGCTGGGCGGTGACCGCGCAGCACAAGCAGCAGGACTTCCTCGGCGGGGTCAATACCGTCGCCCTGCAATACGGCCGCGGCCCCGGTACCGCGTTGGGTTATACCGGCGACCCGACCCTCGACAGCAGCAACAGCAGCTGGCGCCTTGTAGAGTTCTTCGACTTCCAGATGACCCCGCGTCTCGGTGGCCAGGTGCAGCTGGTCTACCAGAAGGACAAGCGCCCCGATGGTGCGGATCAGAACTGGCTGTCCGTCGGTGGCCGCACCAGCTATGCCTTCACCGAGCAGTTCAAGCTGGTCGGTGAGCTTGGCCGCGATCAGGTCGAAGCGCCCGGTGGTACGCGCAAGCTGACCAAGTTCACCATTGCACCGACCTGGTCGCCCGCTGGCCCAGGCTTCTGGGAACGCCCGGAAATCCGCCTGTACTACACCTACGCCAGCTGGAACAAGGCGGCGCAGCGGGCCGCCAACCTGTTGGCCGACGGCTCGGCATTGTCCGAGAACGGCGCCTTCGGTAGCGCACGCAACGGCTCCAACTTCGGCGTGCAGGTGGAGTACTGGTGGAAGTAGGGCGCTCGTAGACTGTGCCCGCTACAAATCAGTCGGTGCGCACGGCGCACCCTACGTTAGGTGGCGCAGGTCATCCGTAGGGTGCGCGGTGCGCACCAGGACCGTAGCCCGGATGCAATCCGGGGATTCATGCAGCGGCCCCGGATTTCATCCGGGCTACAACAGCCTGTAGGGTGCACCGTCGCACCAGGCGTCAGAGCAGCCCAGCCACCAGACGTCCGAGCACTTCCATGGCCTGTTCGCTGCGCGGGCTCCAGGGGTAGCCGTAGTTCAGCCGCGCGCAGTGACGAAAGCCCTGGCTGGCGGAGAAGATCGGCCCTGGCGCCAGGCTGATGCCCTGGGCCAGTGCTAGGCGCAGCAGTTGTAGTGAGTCCAGGCGCTCGGGGAATTCGAACCAGAGGAAGTAGCCGCCCGCTGGCCGCGTGACCCGCGTGCTGGCGGGAAAGTGCCGGGCTGCCGAGGCGAGCATGGCGCTCTGCTGCATTTCCAGGGCGTGGCGCAGCTTGCGCAGGTGGCGGTCGTAGCCGCCGTGCTGCAGGTAGTCGGCCAGCGCCGCCTGGGCTGGCACCGAGGGCGAGATGGTGGTCATCAGCTTGAGCCGGGCGATCTGCTCGGCATAACGCCCGCCGGCCACCCAGCCGATGCGATAACCCGGTGCCAGGCTCTTGGAGAAGGAGCTGCAATGCATCACCAGCCCTTCGCGGTCGAAGCTTTTCACCGGCTTGGGCGGGTGGCTGCCGAAGTACAGCTCGGCGTACACGTCGTCCTCGATCAGCGGCACCTGATGCTCCACCAGTAGTTCGTACAGCGCCTGCTTCTTGGCTTCGCTCATGCTCGCGCCCAGCGGGTTCTGCAGGCTGCTCATAAACCAGCAGGCCTTGATCGGCAGTTGCTCGAGGCTCTGTGACAGGGCGTTCAGGTCGATGCCTTCGCGCGGGTGCACGGGGATTTCCACCGCCTTGAGCTGCAGCCGTTCCAGTACCTGCAGGCAGGCGTAGAAGGTCGGTGACTCGATGGCCACCAGGTCGCCCGGCTGGGTCACACACTGCAGGCAGAGGTTGAGCGCCTCCATGGCGCCGTTGCTGATCACCAGCTCTTCCATCGGCAGCATCACGCCGCTGACCATGTAGCGCAGGGCGATCTGCCGACGCAGGTCGGCGTTGCCGGCGGTCATGTCGGCGATGATCTCGTGCGGCGAGAGCATGCGCAGGGCGTGCGCCATGCTCTTGGCCAGGCGCGGCAGAGGGAACAGGTCGGGGCTGGGGAAGGCCGAGCCGAAGGCGACGGTGTGCGGATCCTTCAGCGAGGCGAGTACCGAGAACACCAGCTCGCTGACACCGACATCGGTGGTCTGCGCGGCGTGGGCGGTCAGCTCCGGTTCGTGCAGCGGACGTTTGGCATGCTCGCGAACGAAGTAGCCGGAACGTGCGCGTGCCTGGATCAGGCCGCGATCTTCCAGCAGGTAGTAGGCCTGGAACACCGTGGACGGGCTGACCCCGTAGGTGCGACTGGCATGACGCACCGACGGCACCTTCTCACCGGGGCCGAGCACGCCGGTGCGAATCAGCTCGGCGATCTCGTCGGCAAATTTCTCGTAGCGTTTCATCCTGTCCTGGTTCACCGAGGCAAAGGGTACGGGCGAACACTTTACGGGGTGAGCGGCAGACATGGCAGTGCCTCATGAGTGGAAGGGCAGACATCGGATGTAGGAGCGGATTCATCCGCGATGAATGCGGCGCAGCGGTTTCGCGGCTGAAGCGGAATGACGCCCAGCCGCTCCTTGGGTGTTGGCAACCGTAGCCCGGATGCAATCCGGGGACGTATCTCGAGCCGCCCCGGATTGCATCCGGGCTACGACGCAGATGCCCATTCGCCGTGGGGTGGGGCTCCTACACGGATATCTGTAGGAGCCCCGCCTCGGGGCGAAGCGCTAGCGCAGCGGCGCCAGGAAAGTGCTCCTGGTGCTGACGCGGCTGTCCGCATCGGCCTGGTCACGCACCTCGAAACGCAGGGTCTGCGGGCCGGCGGCGTTATGCGAGGCGGTCAGGGCGACGCTTACCGGCAGGTCGCGAATTTCCCCCGGAGCCAGGTTCAGCGTGCGCGGGCCGTGCAGTTCGAAGTCTCCGGGCTCGACCAGCGCGATGGCGTAGCTGCGCGGCTGCTGGGTCTTGTTGATGATCTTCAGGCTGTAGATGTTCTCGATCTGGCCCACGGCGTTCTCGCGGAACAGGCCACGGTCACGGGTCACGTCCAGGGAAATCAGCGGGCGCTCGGCCAGGGCCCAGACGAAGGCGCCGATCATCACCGCCAGCATCGCCGCATAGCCGATCAGGCGCGGGCGCAGCCAGTGGGTCTTGCCGCCAGCCAGCTCGTGTTCGGAGCTGTAGCGCACCAGGCCACGGTCATAGCCGAGCTTGTCCATGATGCTGTCACAGGCATCGACGCAGGCGCCGCAGCCGATGCATTCCAGTTGCAGGCCGTCGCGGATGTCGATGCCGGTGGGGCAGACCTGCACGCAGACCGTGCAGTCGATGCAGTCGCCCAGTCCCTCAGCCTTGTAGTCGGCATCCTTGCGCCGCGGGCCACGGGTCTCGCCACGTGCGGCGTCGTAGGAGATGACCAGCGTATCGCTGTCGAACATCACGCTCTGGAAGCGCGAGTAGGGGCACATGTCGCGGCACACTTTCTCGCGCAGCCAGCCGGCGTTGATGTAGGTGGCGGCGGTGAACGACAGCACCCAGAACGCGGTGGTCGCGCCCATCTCCAGGGTCAGCAGGTCGCTGGCCAGCTGGCGCACCGGGGTGAAGTAGCCGATGAAGGCCATCGCCGTGATCAGACTCACCGCCAGCCACAGGCCGTGCTTGGCGCTGCGCCGCAGCAGCTTGTTCAGCGACCAGGGCGCGGCGTCGAGCTTGATGCGCTGGCCACGGTCACCTTCGGTGATCTGCTCCACGCGCATGAACACCCAGGTCCACACGCTCTGTGGGCAGGCGTAGCCGCACCAGACGCGGCCAGCCAGCACGGTGATGAAGAACAGGCCGAAGGCGGCGATGATCAGAATCGCCGAGAGCAGGATGAAATCCTGCGGCCAGAAGGTCGCGCCAAAGATGTGGAACTGGCGGTTGTCCAGGTCCCAGAGCACGGCCTGGCGACCATTCCAGTCGATCCAGGCGGTGCCGAAGAACAGCAGGAACAGCAGGCCGGCACCGAGCAGACGCAGGTTGCGAAAACGTCCGGTGAAACTGCGCGTGTGAATCGGGCCGCCGGCCTGGGCCGGTGTCAGGCGAATGGGTTTGGCGGGGTCGATGGTCTCGACGCTGCGCACGGGGATCAGATCAGTCATGGCGTTGCCCTCATCAGGCGTTTATTCAGGCTGGCGCCATGATCCGAGGGCAACTGATCGCAAAACAGACTCAGGTTTTCGATAAAAAAGCGGATCAGATTAGCCGGAAGGGCGTCAGGAAAAGCTGCGGGCAGCGCTGCAGGTCTCGCAGTGCCTGGCGTCGAGAGTTATCCATCCGAGCAGCACAGTGATCGCCCTGCGACATCGCGCCGCGCCAATCAGCGCCGGATGGCGAGCACTGCCTGATTGCTCTGATCCGGTTTTTTAGAGCTTTTCTGGCGCTGTTTTCGGTGCACGCCTGGCAGGCATAGTCGACGCCCCGTGATCAGGAGGCCTGCCGGCATGTACCAATACGACGAATATGACCGCGCGCTGGTGCGCGAGCGCGTCGCCCAGTTCCGCGACCAGGTACAGCGGCGCCTGGCCGATGAACTGAGCGAAGAAGAGTTTCTGCCGCTGCGCCTGCAGAACGGCCTGTACCTGCAAAAACATGCCTACATGCTGCGTGTGGCCATCCCCTACGGCACGCTGTCGGCCGGGCAGATGCGTGCGCTGGCGCATATTGCCCGCGAGTACGACCGCGGTTACGGGCACTTCACCACGCGGCAGAACATCCAGTTCAACTGGGTCGAACTGGAGCGCGTGCCGGACATCCTCGACTGGCTGGCCGAGCACGACATGCATGCCATCCAGACCTCGGGCAACTGCGTGCGCAACATCACCACCGAAGCCTTTGCCGGCGTCGCCGCCGACGAATACCTCGACCCACGGCCGCTGGCCGAGATCCTGCGCCAGTGGTCGACGGTCAACCCGGAATTCCTCTTCCTGCCGCGCAAGTTCAAGATCGCCCTGTGCGCTGCCGAGCAGGACCGCGCGGCGGTGCAGGTACACGATATTGGCCTGCAACTGTACCGCGACGAGTCTGGCGAGCTGCGCCTGCGCGTACTGGTCGGCGGCGGCCTGGGGCGCACGCCGATCATCGCCCAGACCCTGCGCGAGGGATTGCACTGGCAGGACTGCCTGTCCTACGTCGAGGCCATCCTGCGCGTGTACAACCGCCATGGCCGGCGCGACAACAAGTACAAGGCGCGCATCAAGATCCTGGTCAAGGCGTTGGGTATCGAGGCCTTTGCCGCCGAGGTGGAACGCGAGTGGCAGCCGATCAAGGACGGCCCGGCGCAACTGACCGAGGACGAATACCAGCGCGTCGCCGCGTCCTTCAGGCGGCCGGCCTACGCCGAGCTGGCGCAGACCGATCTGGAATT
The DNA here is from genome assembly GCF_965197125.1 of Pseudomonas spartinae. Classification (NCBI taxonomy): domain Bacteria; kingdom Pseudomonadati; phylum Pseudomonadota; class Gammaproteobacteria; order Pseudomonadales; family Pseudomonadaceae; genus Pseudomonas; species Pseudomonas spartinae. The sequence continues at coordinate 84,553 of NZ_CBDAMB010000004.1, read as the reverse complement.
CGGCAGCCAGCTTTCACGTGACGATGGCTTCGCCCGCTGGGTCGCGCGCAACGTCATGGCGCATCAGGTGCCGGGCTACGTCAGCGTGGTGCTGTCGACCAAACCCGGCATCAGCGCAGCGCCCGGCGACGTCACCGCCGAGCAGATGGAGGCGCTGGCCGACTGGAGCGAGCGCTATGGGTTCGGCGAGATTCGCGTCGCCCACGAACAGAACCTGGTGCTACCCGATGTGCGCAAGAGCGATCTCCATGCGCTGTGGCGGGAGGCCCAGGCGGCCGGGCTGGGTACGGCCAATGCCGGCCTGCTCACCGATATCATCGCCTGCCCGGGGGGCGACTTCTGCGCCCTGGCCAACGCCAAGTCGATCCCCATCGCCCAGGCCATCCAGCAGCGTTTCGACGACCTCGACTACCTGCACGACCTGGGCGAGCTGAGCCTGAACATCTCCGGCTGCATGAACGCCTGCGGTCATCACCATATCGGCAACATCGGCATTCTCGGCGTCGACAAGAACGGTAGCGAGTGGTACCAGCTCACCCTCGGCGGCAGCCAGGGCCAGCAGGCGGCGCTGGGCAAGGTGATCGGCCCGTCCTTCGCCGCCGAGCAGGTGCCCGAGGTGATCGAGCGCATCGTGCACACCTATGTCGGCTATCGCGAGCTGGGCGAAGGTTTTCTCGACACCTTCCAGCGTATTGGCCTGGAGCCGTTCAAAGAGCGCGTCTACAGCCGCGAGGAGGTGGCATGAACAACCTGATTCGCCTGATCGAAGGCCAGGCCTGCATCGTCGACGACGACCCCTGGCAGCTGCACCCTGCTGACGGCGATGCGCCGCTGATCCTGCCGCTGGCCGCCTGGCAAGAACGGCAGCCCGCCGAGGTGCTGCAGGGCAGGGCGGTGAGCGCCGACGGCCTGCTGCTGCAGGTCGATGACGAACCCGAAGCGCTGCAGCCGTTGCTCGCCGTTCTGCCGCTGATCGCCATCTATTTCCCCAGCTTTCGCGATGGCCGTGGCTACAGCCAGGCCTACCTGCTGCGCACCCGCCTGGGTTGGCGCGGCGAGTTGCGCGCCGTCGGCGATGTGCTGCGCGACCAGCTGGCGCACATGCGTCAGTGCGGCTTCGATGCCTTCGCCGTGCGTGCCGACAAATCGCTGGAGGATGCGATCAAGGGCCTGCAAGGGCTCAGTGTGTTGTATGGTCGCTCGGTTATCGAGCCGCGTCCGTTGTTTCGTCGAGGGCGCCACAAGGAGGAATCGAGATCATGATGGTGCGTGGCCTGTTCTGGCTGGTATTGCTGCAGTTGTTCGGCGTGGCCCTCAACCATTGGCTGTTGCCGATGCTGCCGGCTTCGATCATTGGCCTGCTGCTGCTTTCGGTCTGGCTGATGTGGCGTGGCGCCGTGCCTGAGCCGCTGCAACAGGCTGCCGGTGGCTTGCTGCCGTATTTGCCGTTGCTGCTCGCGGTGCCTGCGTCGGGGATCATGACCAGCAGCGACCTGTTGCTTGGCGAACTGCCGGTGATCGTCACGGCGCTGGTGCTGTCGTTGCTGGTGACCGTGCCGTTCTGCGGCTGGCTGCTGCAAACGCTGATCCGCCGTCAGGAGCGCAAGCAATGACGCTGCTGACGCACCACCCGCTGTTCGCCATCGCCCTGACGCTGGCCGCCTTTCTGATCGCCTCCTGGCTCTACCGCCGTAGTGGCTGGCTGGTGCTGCAGCCCGTGCTGGTCTCGGTGACGCTGATCGTCGCTACCTTGCTGCTGTGCGGGGTCGATTACGCCAGCTACCGCGCTGGCGCCGAGCCGGTCGCCTGGCTGCTCGGGCCTGCCACCGTGGCCCTGGCGGTGCCGTTGCAGCACAACATCAAGCGCATCCGCCAACTGTTCTGGCCGGTGATGATCACCCTCAGCGCTGGCGGTGTGCTGTCGGTGACGCTGACCCTGAGCATCGGCTGGCTGATGGGCGCCGACTGGAGCGTGGTGATGAGCCTGGCGCCGAAATTCGTGACCATGCCGATTGCCATGCCGGTGGCCGAGCAGATTGGCGGTGTGGCCTCGCTGGCGGCAGTGATGGTCATGCTCACCGGGGTGATTGGCACGGCCATGGGGCCGCTGCTGCTGCGCTGGGCGGGCGTCGATCACCCGGCTGCCCGTGGCTTGAGCTACGGCATCAACGCCCATGCCATCGGCACCGCACATGCTTTGCAGGAAGGTGAGGAGTGCGGCGCCTTCGCCGCCCTGGCGATGAGCCTGCTGGGGATCGGCACGGCCCTGTTGTTGCCACTGCTGCTGGCCTGAATCGGGCGGAATCCCGCCACCTGAAAGTCCTCAGCTGCCGGGTGGTGGCGACATCTCGCCACCACCTGAGCAGTTCGACGCCGTTGGGCGCCAGTAAACACTACTGAATCCTTTCAGCGGCACGCATATTGCTCCTGCCGGCAACGCGATTGGAATACGCCCGCCAAGAGGCCTGGAACCCCCTTCCTGTCGCCACGCTGCAGATCTGCGGCTATCGCCCATGTGCGGCCCAAACGGCCGCTACCCGAAACCTTGCCTGCACGGCCGTTGTCGTCGTGCGACGAACTGGACTGTCCCATGAAAAGAATCCTGCTGACGCTGCTTTGTCTCAGCGTGATCGGTTGCTCCAAGACCCGCGAGCCCGAGAAAACCGTCGACGTGCTGCTGATCGGCGCTGGCGTGATGAGCGCCACCCTCGGCACCTACCTCCACGAGCTGCAGCCGGACTGGAGCATCGAAATCTACGAGCGCCTCGACCGCGTTGCCGGCGAGAGCTCCAACGGCTGGAACAATGCCGGCACCGGCCACTCGGCCTTCTGCGAGCTGAACTACACGCCGGAAACCGCCGACGGTGGCATCGATATCAGCAAGGCCATCGCGATCAACGAGTCGTTCGAGATCTCCAAGCAGTTCTGGGCCACCCAGGTCGAGCGCCAAGTGCTGAGCAAGCCCAAGAGCTTCATCAACATCACCCCGCACATGAGCTTCGTCTGGGGCGACGACAACGTCGAATACCTGCGCAAGCGCCACGCTGCGATGCAGCACAGCAACCTGTTCCGCGGTATGGAGTTCACCGAGGATCACGCGCAGATCGCCCAGTGGGTGCCACTGGTCATGCAAGGTCGTGACCCGCAGCAGAAGGTCGCGGCGACGCGCATGGCCATCGGTACCGACGTCAACTTCGGCGAGATCACCCGTCAGCTGGTCGACTCGCTGATCGGCAAGGAGCAGGCCAGCCTGCATCTGGAGCACGAAGTCCGCGACCTGCAGCGCAACGCTGACGGCACCTGGCGGGTGACCGTGGCCGACCTGGCCAAGGACGGCGCCGAGCAGAGCATCAACGCGCGCTTCGTCTTCATCGGCGCCGGTGGTGGCGCGCTCAAGCTGCTGCAGAAGTCCGGCATCGAAGAAGCCGAGGGCTATGCCGGCTTCCCGGTCGGTGGCCAGTTCCTGATGACCAGCAACCCGGATATCGTTGCCCAGCACCTGGCCAAGGTCTATGGCAAGGCCTCGGTCGGTTCGCCGCCCATGTCCGTACCGCATTTGGACACCCGCGTGATCGACGGTGAGAACGTGCTGCTGTTCGGCCCGTTCGCCACCTTCTCCACCAAGTTCCTCAAGAACGGCTCGCTGCTCGACATGTTCAGCAGCATGACCACCGACAACTTCATGCCGATGGTCAACGCCGGCTTGGACAACTGGTCGCTGAGCACTTACCTGATGGGCCAGCTGATGCTGAGCCAGGAAGACCGCATGGCCTCGCTGCGCGAATACTTCCCGGACGCGCAGGACGCCGACTGGTCGCTAATTACCGCCGGTCAGCGCGTGCAGATCATCAAGAAGGATGCCGAGAAGGGCGGTGTGCTGCAGTTCGGTACCGAGGTGGTGACCTCTGCCGACGGTAGCCTCAGCGCGCTGTTGGGCGCCTCGCCGGGTGCTTCCACTGCCGCGCCGATCATGCTGCACCTGATCGAGAAGGTGTTCGCCGACAAGGTCGCCACCCCCGAGTGGCAAGCGCGCCTGAAGGACATCATCCCGTCCTACGGGCAGAAGCTCAACGACGACCTGGCGCTGACCAACCGCATTCGCCAATGGAGCAGCGAGCGCCTCGAGCTGCAGCACATCGAGGTAGCGCCGGACGTGGAAATGGCCGCCGAGCCCGAGCCGGCTGCCGTGACGCTGTAAGGCGTTTCGCGCTGTAAAAGAAACCCGCCCTGCGTGATGCGCAGGGCGGGTTTTTTATTGGGCGGCCGTTCGTATTTCGTGGCGAACAGTCCCCGGATGAAATCCGGGGACTGTTCGCATCGATGGCCAGACTGATCGCGGCTGAAGCCGCTCCTACGAGATGCGCGCAGCCGTTGTAGGAGCGGCTTCAGCCGCGATGTTTTTTGTCCGCCACGGATGCATCCAAGTGCCGTAGCCCGGATGCAATCCGGGGCGATGGTTGCACACATGCCAAAGCTGTCGCGGCTAAAGCCCCTCCCACAGTTCCACGCGTACTTGTGGGAGGGGGCTTTAGCCGCGACTGGGTAGGGCGCACTTTCCCGGATTACATCCGGGCTACTCACTGAGGCTGCTCCTACGGGCAGGGAGTCATTCGGTCAGCGTCATCAGAATGTCTGCATACCAGGTGCAGTTCAGGCCCAGCGCTTCGTCCTGATCCTCGTCGCGATCACCGAGCAGGCGCGTGGAATGGATGCCCAGCAGATGCCAGGGCAGTTCGCCATCGACGTTCGCGCGCTTGACCACGGGCGCGCCGCTGATGCCGCGATGAGTGCGGCCGTCGGTGAGGAAGTAGCCCAGCCCCTGGAAACGCAGGCCGAAAGACGACGCCAGCCCGGCATGACGCGCCACCGGCATGCGGTGCAGGGTGTCCTGAAAACCCAGCGGGAAACCCACTACCAGCAGCGTCGAGCCGATTTCTACATCTTCGTCAGGCTGCAGCAGGTGTTGCGGGGTGAAGGCGTGATAGGCGCCGTTGCGGGGCAAGGCCGGTTGATCCAGTTCGATCACTGCCACATCGATCTCGCCGGCGCCATCCATGCCTTGTCGCCACAGTTGCTGCTCGCCGTCGTACAGCGGGATGGAGAAGCTGACGGTGCTGGCCAGGTTGTAGGCGTCGGTGTGCAGCTCGATCTGCAGGCTGTCCGGTTGATGGCCGCTGGGTTCGTCGAGTACGACATGGCGGCTGGTGACGAGAAACAGCCGCTGATCGCGGCGGAAGAAGAAACCACTGGCATTGGTCAGTATCTGCCCAGCGGCCAGGGTGGTGATGCGTGCAGCGCTCAACATCAGGGAATCTATCATGGCCTGGGCCTCCTGCCGGTGTGGGGGTTATCGACTGACTACTAGACGCGTGACGGGTTCGTTTTCATTCGCGCCTGGCACATTGAACCCGCACGGTGGATGTAAAAAGCGACATCCACCCTACGGTCAGGCGCTGGTCGGCTCGTCCTCGTTGCGATCGAGCGCCACCTGGCGGATCGACAGGCGAATCTCGGCGGGCAACACGCGCTTGGCGGCGCCTTCGGCCAGTTCGCTGAGTAATGGGTGGTGGCTGAGTTTGCCGGCTTCGTCCTGGCGCAGCACGCCCTGATCCAGCAGGCTCTGGATGAAGTGGCGGAACAGGCTCTTGTCGAAGAACTCCGGGGCATTGAGGCCATGCAGGATCGACAGGCGCTGGGCCATGACCGTGCACAGGTCTTCCAGCTCCTCGGCGCTGATCGCGTTCTGCCCGGCGTTGAGCAACAGGGCGATGGCCATGTAGAAGCGCTGCAGGGTCTGCGCCACCGAACGCGACAGCAGGGTCAGCAGCACGAACTGGCGCGAGCTCGGCGCCGGGCGCACGTACACGTCGCCTTCGACCTTGAGCAGGCCCTGCTCGACGAACGCCGCCAGCCACTGGTCGATCACGCCTTCCAGCTCGCTCGACTCCCAGCGGATGAACAGCTCCGATTGCAGATAGGGATACAGCGCGCTGGTAAAGCGCAGGATCTGTTCGCGGCTGATCCGCGCGCTGCTCTGGAAGAAGCTGGCCAGCAGTGCCGGCAGGGCGAAGATGTGCAGTACGTTGTTGCGGTAGTAGGTCATCAGGACGGCGTTCTGCTCGTCCAGATAGAGAATCTTGCCCAGCGCGTCCTTCTGCTCGGCCAGCAGATCCATGCCCTTGACGTGTTCGATCAGCGCCGCGCCGTCGCCATCGGGCAGGGTGGTGTGCGGCGAGTAGGGCACCGCGCGCAGCAGCGCCAGGTACAGATCGAGCACACGGGCCAGGGCGCGGTCGTCCAGGGCCAGCTTGCTGGTGGACAGCAGCGCCAGGGCCACCAGGTTGACCGGGTTGATCGACGCCGCTTCGTTGAGGTGGCGTGCCACACGCTCGCCGAGGCGGTTGGTGGTTTCGTTGAGCCAGGCCGGGCGGTACTGCGGGCCCAGATCCTGCTGGCGCCAGCCCGGTTGCTGCTGGTCGAGGAATTCGCCGAGCTTGATCGGCTCGCCGAAATTCACCGAGACCTGGCCGAAGCGCTGCTTGAGCGCGCCGAGCACCTTGAACAGGTCGAAGATCGACTCCTTCTTCTTGCTCGCGCCGCGCAACTCGCCCAAATAGGTGCGGCCTTCCAGTACGCGCTCGTAGCCGACGTATACGGGCACGAAGACGATGGGCAGGCGGTGCGAGCGCAGGAAGCTGCGCAGGGTGATGGCCAGCATGCCGGTCTTCGGCCGCAGCATGCGCCCGGTGCGCGAGCGGCCGCCCTCGACGAAGTACTCGACCGGGAAGCCCTTGCGGAACAGGGTGTGCAGGTATTCGTTGAACACCGCGGTGTACAGCGGGTTGCCCTTGAAGGTGCGGCGCATGAAGAAGGCACCGCCACGGCGTAGCAGGCCGCCGATCACCGGCATATTGAGGTTGATGCCGGCGGCGATGTGCGGTGGCGTCAGGCCGTTGCGAAACAGCAGATAGGACAGCAGCAGGTAGTCGATGTGGCTACGGTGGCAGGGCACGTAGATCACCTCGTGGCCCTGGGCTATGTCGCGCACGCCCTCGATGTTGTGCACCTTGATGCCGTCGTAGATCTTGTTCCAGAACCAGCTCAATACCAGTTCAAGGAAGCGGATCACCGTGTAGGTGTAGTCCGAGGCGATCTCATTGCCGTAGCGCAGCGCCTGGGCTTCGGCCTTTTGCAGGCTGATCTTCTCGCGCTCGGCTTCATCGGCAATCGCCTGGCGCACCATCGGGTCATGCACCAGGCCTTTGACCAGGTTGCGCCGGTGCGACACGTCCGGGCCGATCACCGCCGCCTTCTGGTTGCGGAAGTGCACACGCAGGATGCGGTGCACCATGCGCAGGGTGCGCTCCTGGCCCTTGTCCTGCTCGACCAGCTCGCGCAGGTGGATCGGCGTGGAGAACTGCACGCGGGTCTTGCGCCCGAGAATCAGGATGCTGATCAGCCGGCGCAGACGCCCGGTGACGGCCCAGCTGTCGGCGAACAGCAGCTTCCAGGGGCTGGTCTCGCGGTCCGGCGACTGCCCCCAGAACACGCTCACCGGCACGATCTGCGCGTCGTCCACGGCATGCTGGCTTAGGGCGCCGACCACACGGTCGAGCGTCGGCGAGATGCCGCGCTTGTCCTGGCGGCCGAACCAGTCCGGCTCCGGCATCAGGTAGAAGAAGGCGGCGGGCTCGATATGCTCCCCGACCGCCACCGGCAGCACCGGGCGCGGCAGGCCGGCCTTGGTGCACTCGCGGTCGACCACGGCCAGGTCGCTCACCGAGGGCTGCTGCAGCACGTAGAACACCGGCTTGCTGCGGTCGAGCCTGAGGGTGAAGGCGGACTGGTTGATGGTTTCCGAGCGTACCCAGAGGTACAGCAGGCGGCGCAGCGCGCTGAAGGCCATGCGGCGCAAGGGGGAACGGGTCATACGGACTCTTGAGCAGGTAGACGAGCAGGTGCTCGGGAAGGGCGCTAGTGTGCCGCAAGCCGCGTCTGGCGGGCAAAAAACTCTCGCGTCCAGGCGGTCAGCCCGACCAGCATGGCTGCGGCGTGTGACGAAAAAACGGTCGGTGACTCAGTGCCCGTTGATCAACAGAACTGTAAAACGAGCCTGGGTTCCCGATCAGAATGCCAAGTCAGGCCGCCGCGCGGGTGCGGATGGTCTCCTGACCTGCTGGTTGCGCCTGGGTACCGGGTAGAGGCGAGCTCTGCTTGCGACGCTTTTGCACGTGGCGATTCGCGAGCAAAGCTAGCTCCTGCTGCTGTCCTGCCTATCCGTAGCCCGGATGAAATCCGGGGGCAAGGTGGCGCCCTCACGCCAGCTTCATCACCACCACACCGGTTGCGATGACCATGCAGGCCAGCAGGCGAATCGGTCGCAACCTCTCCTTGAGCAGCACCACTCCCAGCAGCACGGCGAACACCACGCTGGTCTCGCGCAGGGCTGAAACCAATGCCACGGGCGCCTGGGTCATGGCCCAGATGACGATGGTGTAGGCAGCCATCGACATCGCCCCGCCGGCCACTCCGCCCCGCCAGTGCGGGCCCAGTTGCAGAAAGGCGCGCGGCCCACGGCTGATGGCCAACACCGCTGCCATCACTACACCGTTGACCGTGAACAGCCACAGCGAATAGCTCAGCGCATCGCCGTTGCTGCGCGCGCCCACGGCGTCGCTGAGGGTGTAGCCGGCGATGAACAGGGCCGTCATCAACGCACAGAACAGCATCGCCCCCTGCGGCGCCTTGTGCTGGCCGCCGCGCAGGGCCATCAGCCAGATGCCCAGCACCAGCACCAGCAGGCCCAGCAGCTGCAGGGCGCCGAGCCCGTCGTGCAACAGCAACAGCGAGAGCAGGGCCACCATCAGCGGCGAGCTGCCGCGCGCAATCGGGTAGACCTGACCGAGGTCGCCATACTGGTAAGCGCGGGCGAGGAAGAAGTTGTAGCCGATGTGCAGCAGCGCCGACAGCGCGATCCACGGCCAGGCCGCTGCTTGCGGTACGGCAACCAGCGGCAGTGCACAGAGCGCCACCAGACCGGCGCCGATCTGGATCAGGGTGGCGGTGAGGAAGCGGTCCAGTCCGATCTTGAGCAGGGCGTTCCAGCCGGCATGCAGGGCGGCGGCAGCGATGACGGCGAGAAAAACCGTGGTTTCCAAGGCAGGCCTCGAAGGCAGGTGATTGTCGAACATACCAAGCAGCAGCCGTGCGCATGCCGCTCGGTTCGAGTTGATGTGGCTGGGGGGCAGTGGCGGTCGTCAGTCTGCCGCAAGCGCGATTTTCGGGCAAAACCCTTTACTGCCTGAAGTCAGCACAGTGTCGCAACACTGCCTAAGATTCAATGCAAGGCAATGGATCACGCCCCGCGACGCTGAACGAAAGGGCTGTTGGCCCTGAACCACTGGAAGACAGCCCGCCAATGGCCTGGAGAACAAGGCGATGACCCCTGACGTGCATGATGCCGTCGCTCGACGCCCAAGAATCGCGACACCCTTGAACCTGCTGATCGTTCTGGCGAGCGTATTCATCGCCATCGTCTGGCTGATCACCCTGCAGCGCATCGCCTTCGAGCGCGAGCAGGCGCTTGCCGCAGAAATGCAAGCCAACTCTAGCCTGGTCATCGCCTTCGAGCAGCAGGTGTTTCGCGCACTGAAGGCGGCCGAGCAGGTGGCGGCTTTCGTGCGCGAGCAGTACCGCCGGCAGGGCAAGGCCATCGATCTGCGCCGTTGGGTCGAGGAGGGGGTGATCCGTGAGGAGATGTTCACCATCGTCAGCGTGGTGGACGAGCAGGGCGATATTGTCAGCAGCAGCCAGGCCACCGGCTCGGTGAACTACGCTGATCGCGAGTTCTTCAAGGCTCAGCGCGATGCAGGCATCGACCGCCTGTTCATCAATCGTCCGGTGCTCGGAAGGGTGTCCGCACGCTGGCTGATCCCCATGTCGCTGCGTATCGAGCGCGATGACGGCAGCTTCGCCGGCGTCGTGGTGATGGCTGTCAGCCCCCAGGACGTCACGCATATCTTTCAGCAGCTCGATCTGGGCCCGCAAGGGTTGTTGGAACTCACCGGCCTCGATGCTGTGGTGCGTGCGCGCAAGGTCGGTAGCCGCAGCGAGTTTGGCCTGGAAGCCGAGGCGCTGGCCTGGTTTCAGCGCCAGAAACTGCAAGACACCGATGATTTCTACGACAGTGGTGAGGCCCTGGACGGCGTTGCCCGCATCGTCAGCTACCGCACCATGGCTGACTATCCGCTGATGGTGACCGTCGCGACGGCCTATGACGAGCAAATGGCAACCACCTTGCAGCGGCGCAGCAGCTATCTGATGGCCGCCGTCGGGGTCACCCTGGTGGTCATGCTGCTGGTGGGGCTGCTGGCGCTGATGCTGGTTCGCCAGCGTTCGGCCACCGAGGCCTTGCAAGGCAGCGAAGCGCTGTTTCGCGCCACCTTCCACCAGGCGGCCATGGGCATCGTCCACATCAGCCCCGAGGGCCGGATACTGCGGGCCAACGAGAAGTTCGCACGGATGCTGGGTCGCCCGGCCGACGAACTGCAGGGCGGCAACATTTTCGACCTGAGCGATGCCGAAGTGGCCAGCGCCGCCCGCGAGGTGCTGAGCGAGCAGTTGGCTAGCGAGGTGCAGGCACTCCCTCCGGAAATCGAGAAGACCTACCGCCGCGAGGACGGCTCGCTGCTTTGGGTATGCGAGGCCCTCAGTGTCGTGCGCAATCGCCTTGGCCACCCGGAGTTCGTGGTGTTGGTCGCCCAGGACATTACCGAGCGCAAGCACCTGGAAGCGCGCCTATGCTATGACGCCGAGCACGACGCCCTGACCGGGCTGGCCAACCGCGTCAGGTTCCAGCAACGGCTCGACCAGGCGCTGGAGTCGGTGCGCGACCAGCAGCAGTTGGGGGCCGTGCTCTACATCGATCTCGATGGCTTCAAGGCGATCAACGACCGCCACGGTCACGCGGTGGGAGATAGCCTGCTGCAGATGGCCGCCAGGCGTCTCGAAGGCTGTGTGCGCAGCACTGACACGGTCGCTCGTTTCGGCGGCGACGAGTTCGGCATCGTCCTTGCCAATCTGTACAGCCGCGAGGATTGCGAGAGCGTGGCGCTCAAGGTCCTGCAGGTGCTGGGCAACCCCTTTGACCTGGACGGCAGCGAGGTGCGGATATCGGCAAGCGTAGGCGCCGCGCTGTTTCCTCTGCACGGTGAAAACGGTCAGCAGCTGCTGAAATATGCGGACCAGGCCATGTACGCGGCCAAGCACGCGGGCAAGAACCGCTTTCACTGCTTTGCCGGATAGGGCTGGTGACGGCAGAAAGCGCGTTCTTCAGGCCTCGCTGAAGTCGAAGTAGAGAATGTTCGACCAGTTTCCCAGCCCCAGTCCGTGGATGACGGGCATCACATCCTGTGCCGGAGGTGGAGGCTCAGGCCTGCGGCCGAACAGCCTGGCAAACAGGCCTGCGGGTTCAGGTGCCACTGCAGGCGGCGGTAGCAAGGACTGCAATGCCTGCTCCATTTCAGGTTGCAGATCCTTCACCTCTCCCAGCAGCGCCCGGTTCTGCTCAAGAAGCGGCGTATCACCCATATCGAAAATCTCACCACACTCCAGAACGAAGTACTGGTTCTGGTTCTCTGGCTTGTTCAAGAACTCGATGGCTTCGCCAATCAAAGCCTGCGCGGCGGGAAGGTCTATTTGCGAGAAGAAGCCTTCCAGGTTTTTTACACCGTCGGCGTAATCGCCTATCAAGGCGATGTCCTCCGAATTGTCCCAAATCGAAGAGGGGCACGTTCGGGGGTTGCCAGAGAGCAGAATCTTGAAAACCAGCGGTATGTCGTAGTTCCACTCCGAAATACCCACCAGCTTCCGGCCATTGGCCTTGGCGCCTAGCCCGGGAATGACATTGGTTGAGTAGAGATAGCTACGGTTAGCCATGGATATCGCTCCGCTGCTCGAGCGCTAAGGGTCGGACTTGAGGCCACGCCGGTGACTGCGGTGAGCCATTACCTTGGTCAAACAACGTGGCCGGGGCCGGGGCATTCAGTGGACGGTGCTCATGCTCTGATGCAGCTTGGCAAGGTCGCTCCACTGCGGGTCTTCATAGAAGTTGATTTCGATGGGGTAGGCCGGGTGATCGCTTAGCGCCTGGTTCAAATTGGCCATGAACGCTTCGCGGTCCGCAATGTAGTAGACAAACTCCTTCAGGCCGTTGCCGGTTGCCGTATAGGCGTCCAGATAGACCGAACCATTGCCACCTATCGTCTCCAGTCCGTCCTCGAGCCTGATCATTTCCTTGTTGATCCGGGCCGGCGGCAACCCGTTGTTCTGTGCCGCTTCGTATTTCCAGGAAATCACGGTAAGCCAGGGCATCTTGTGCTGGATGTCCACGGGGGGCGCGTCGGCGATGAACTTATAGATGATCGGCTTGCCTTCGATCGTTGCTTTGGCGACTGACCAGATGCGTTCTGTAGATGCCATGGAAGAGACTCCAGCTAAAAAAGAGGGCGACTGTGATACGGGTGTTTGATCATGCCATTGATGTGACGTGGTGCGTATCTCCCGAGGTGGTCTGCTCGAGAGGGTGAGTGGGACATTCAGCTTTACCTGGCAACCCGGTGTTTGTGAATCATTTTCGCCCGGCTGTTTGGCGAAGGTGTCACAGGCGGTCGCCAGATGCTCGCAAGCGGCATGAGTATTACCTCTAACGATTAAACGACGGGTGGACTTTAGCCTGCCCGCAGTGAGCGGAGCGAAGGGTTTGTTGTTACGCCTTTACTTCTCACGTATAGCAACGGCTGCAAAGAAGTGTACATCGTCCTCGGGGCCGTTTATTAAGAACTTTTCAACCTTTGCAAGAGGAAATGTAAAGCCTTTCTCTTTGCTGTAAAGAACTGCCGCGCTGGATAGAGACATTCCTAGCGACTCGAAGAACTCTGGCTCTAATGCCTTTGCACTTTCATAGTCAAGCCACTGCCAATTTGCCTTTGCGTCGTTTTTGCGAATTACCTCACCAACGTAAGCGCCTGCTCTGAGTACAACGCGGTTCCAAGATGATTCAATTTCTTTATCTGAGCGAACGTTTTCCAAATACACGTTGACTTCCTTAAGGCTTTCTAAAGAGAAATCAAGCTTGCTTTGGTTTAATGTGTCTTGACCTAATGTTTCTTGGTCTTCGTAAAATAATTGCGACAATTCAATCAGCGCTTGGTTTGTATCGACTGGTTTCTCTGCCATTGCCATACTTGCGTTCAGGATTAGTAGGAAGCTCAGGGTAATGCGTATATCCATGTTTTGGCCTGGCGTTTGGTTAATGTGCGGGTTTTAGCCCGTCCTAGTGAGCGCAGCGAACGGTTTGAACTATTTACAGGTGTTAATCATAGCCGCCTCGCTGCACTGACCTTGTTTTTTTTGACTTCCGTTTGCCTAAATAAAAGTCTATTGCGGAATATATTAAGACTGCTACGCAAAGTAACGCCAATGCATAGGCAAAGAAATTATCAGTCCCAAAGAACTTGGTTATTTTGCCAGCGATAATTGCCGAAATGACAAGTGTTAAAATAAATCTTATTCCGGCTCCTATTGCTGATATATATTCACTTACGGCTTTTTGTGGATCCATTTTGATTTCGCTTTAATGCCTAACGTTTGGTTAAGGAGCGGCTTTAGCCGGTCCCGAGTGAGCGAATCGAGCGACTTGAATGCTGTAATGGACTCTCCCCACCCCACAGCTCTATACCAAGGTGTCGAGGATTTTTGAGCGGGAGATTCGTGATGAAACGAATCGCTGTTGATCTGGCCAAGTCCGTTTACCAAGTTGCCGAGAGTGTCCGTTCCGGCCAGGTGGTGCAGCGCAAGCGGCTGAACCGAGAGGCGTTCCGTCGATATATACAGGAGCAGGCCGAGCCGGTCGAGTGGGTGATGGAAGCCTGTGGCACAGCGCACTATTGGGGGTAGCTGGCGCAATCGCTCGGTCATCAAGTGAAGCTGTTGCATCCTCGCTATGTACGGCCTTACCGCCGTAGCAACAAGACCGACCGCAATGACTGCGATGCGATGCTGGAAGCGGCGCGCTGCGCCGACATGCATCCCGTGCCGGTAAAGAGTCGTAATCAACAACAGCTCCAGCAATTGCACGGGCTGCGGGAAACCTGGAAGAAAAGCCGTACCCAGCGGATCAACCTGCTGCGCGGCATGCTGCGTGAGGCAGGTATCGAAGCGCCGACCTCAACCGTCGCCTTCATCCGGGCAGCCAATGAGCTGGTTGACCACGTCCTGGCCGAGATCAACCTGTACGAACAATGCATGGCCGAGTGCGAACAGCAACTCAAGCGCTGGCATGCTGAGGATGAAATCGTGCGCAAACTGGATGAAGTCAGCGGTATTGGCCTGCTGACTGCAAGTGCCCTGACCACCGCTGTCGGCAAGCCTGAGCGCTTTGCTAACGGTCGCCAGCTCAGCGCCTGGCTGGGCATGACGCCGCGGGAGTTCAGCAGTGGCGACCGCCGCAAACTGGGTCATATCAGCCGTCAGGGCAATGTTTATGTACGCACCCTGTTGATCCACGGCTCATGTGCAGCCTTGCTGGCGGCTCAGCGTTGCCAGGCACGAACGCCAGAGAAATTGACCCAGTTACAGCGCTGGGCCGTCGAGACGGCAGCCCGTATTGGCCACAACAAAGCGGCTGTGGCGCTGGCGAACAAATTGGTCAGGATCTGCTGGGCGGTGTGGTGCCATGAGCGGCGTTTCAATGGCAATTGGCAGAGCACAAAGCCCGCCTAATGGCGGGGGTAATCAGTAAGGAAGATGGTTTTCTTGTGGTTGTGGTGAACTGCAGCTCTGTCGGAACAGGCGAGTCCGGCAGCGGAACAAGGCCGATAACAATGATGATCCCCGTGATCGATTGAACGCTTGACCCCGCTGCGCGAACTACAGAATGGCCAGGGCGGCAAAGCCCAACACAGGCCGGATATACGAATGCAACCGCGCTGACGACAAGTGCAAAAGAAAAGCTTTGCTCACTACTTGTGGGGAGAGTCCATATACAGTTGTTAGGTGCTCGCAGCAGGGCTTAGTGGAATTGTTGGTTATATGACGCAACGTGTTCAGGAAATAGCTCATTGTAAATTTGGTAGGGAATACCAAGGATGTTGAGCTCGATGAGTTCTGTGCCAGCTTCGGCAGAATAATCCAGAATGCTCACCCCTGCACACGGAATGACTAGGCCCGCATTAGTGTGTACAGAGAGCTTTAGTGCATCTTGATTAAGATGGTTATTGAGGCACTCATGACGAATCATGCTGTACTCGTCTGTGGGTTTAAAAGCGCCAAATGCAACGCCCATGGGTGCATCGCCGCTCTCAAGCTCGGAGTAGCCGATTACAGTGGCATTTGAGTAAACAGTGAACTGGGCCATGTTGGCACCTAACGTAGAGCTAACCGGCGCTGCGCAGCTTTATCGCGCAGCGTCCAGCGACCGGAGGGAGCGAGGTTGAGCGCCATGTTAGGCCGTTGTTTCCCAAGCGAAGTGAATGAATTCGCTCTCATACTCTGCAATGACTGAAACAAAGAACTCTGTCTTCATAGAGTACATGAGCAGAGCGCCTAGGAATACTTGATCACTTGCCAGCGGAAGAATCGGAGGAGTAACTAGGCCGCTGCAATATGTTGCTACCAAATCGTTGAATGCTAGTTCATTGATTGGCTCAAAGTAGGCGCCAGACAAATAATCATGCAGATATGGCTCTCGCCCTCGCCAATCATCAGCAAGTTCTGCAGCGAGCCAGAAGCGCAAGCCGTTGTCGCCTTGCGCCTTCGGAGAGCGAGTAATGCGAATTGACTCTTCACCATCAGGAACCTGAAAGGCGTACTGCGGATAACAAATGTAGAAGAGCCCCCGATATGCCCCAAGGTGTTGGAGTCGACAGCATTCAATCTGCAACAATTTTTCGTAGTCAATGCGACAGAACATAGAAGGCCTAACGTTTGGTTAAGGGGCGGGCTTTAGCCCGTCCCAGTGAGCGCAGCGAACGGTTTGAACCACTAGTTAGATAGCGTTTTAGGAGTCCCATGGAATTTGCTTTAGCTCCCATGCACTTTCGTATCTTGCCCGCTCTCTAATTGCATTAGGTTCGCTTGGGGGAACCTCGTTGGAGTAGTTGGAGCACCAAGTGTAGCGTTCTCTTGAC
This sequence comes from Pseudomonas spartinae, assembly GCF_965197125.1. Taxonomy (NCBI): domain Bacteria; kingdom Pseudomonadati; phylum Pseudomonadota; class Gammaproteobacteria; order Pseudomonadales; family Pseudomonadaceae; genus Pseudomonas; species Pseudomonas spartinae. The sequence continues at coordinate 68,366 of NZ_CBDAMB010000004.1, read as the reverse complement.
CAAGTCACGATTATCTCTGCTTCGTTCCAATATAAATTGGACAGCAGTGTTTCGAACTCCTCCAGCCACTCGTTATCTACGCAGTAAAACTCCTTGTATCCCGCAGAGAAATGAATATGACTTCCGTAATAAGAGTGCGATCTGCTCTGTGGCACATAGGAGAAAAGGCTTTTAATTAGATAAGCACCGGTCGCTGGCAAAGCTTGAAGCTGCCAAATATTATGAGCATCCTGAGATTCTGTCGTGACCCCCGAAATGAAACCGTAGACGCTGACTGACATGATGTTCTCTAACGCTTGGTTAAGGGGCGGGCTTTAGCCCGTCCCAGCGAACGAAGTGAGCGATTTGAACCACTAGTTAGAGGCACGACACGCCGGCCTCTACAGTCTTGGTGTGAAATTCAAAGCCGTTTTCGTCAAGCGCATTGAAAATTTCCAAGCTACCACCGCCTGTGAAATGAATTAGCAAGCGCGTCCAAATTTCTATTTCGCTGCTGCCTACTGTCATCTCTCCTTGTGCTAAAGAAACTGACTCAACGGTACGTCCAATAGCAGCGTCAAGATGGATATTTCCGCTATCTATCCAGCGCACTTTGCTCCCGCAAAGTGAAAAAGGCAGAATGCGACCGACCTCTATAGCGAGCTCATCAAATTTTTGCCATGAGATAGAGAGCTCACCTGAACCAACTGCTAAAAATACTGGAAGGTCATTCCACTCGCTCCAAGCGGCGGCTTCCTCACACCAGATTTGCGCTAACTCATAGCCTACAATTGCTTTGCCAATCAGCTCGGAAAATTGGTGGTGAACCAAGTCTGTTTTTTCTCTAAGGCTGGAGAAATATTTCATGTGCTTCTAACGATCGAAGTGAGCGACACGAAGTGTTCGCTCTAGTGAGTTGTTATCCGATGATTTGCACGCTCCCGCGCAGCGGGCATGTAAATGCAGGTAAAACTCAAGGGGGCAAAAATCAGAAAACAGCGACTTCCAGCGAAACCAAACAGCGCTGTTTGCCTTAACAGCAGTTAGGCGACAGCGCTGTTTGGTTTCGCTTAATAGCAGATTTTTTGCTTTTTGGTCACCTTGATTCCATGTCATTTACGTTTCCTTGCGCCGATCTAACTATCATTGGGTAACTATTAATTAGACGACATAGCTGCCGCGTTTACCCACGGCACCTGTCGCATTACATTCCTTGTCGCCCAGCAAGTCCTTGTCTAGCTTGAAGGTTGTCGCGGCAAACGCGACAGCATCCAGGGAGAAACGCGACATGGATGACGGCAAGCCCAAACTGCTGGATCAACTGCGTCAGCAGATTCGAGTCAGAAACTATTCCATCCGTACCGAAGCTGTCTATGCCGAATGGGTAAAGCGCTACATCCGCTTTCACCACTATCGGCATCCGGTGGAGATGGGCGCGGCGGAGATCGAGGCTTTTCTGACCCATCTTGCGGTTGAGCGCGACGTGTCCGCCTCGACACAGAACCAGGCTCTGGCCGCTCTGCTATTACAAGGAAGTGCTCAAGCTGGATTTACCTTGGTTGCAGGGTGTCGTACGGGCGAAGAAGCCCAAGCATCTGCCGGTGGTGCTTACCCGTATTGAGGTCGATGCCCTGTTGGCTCAACTGCAGGGCGATAGCTGGATCGTTGCGAATCTGCTCTATGGTGCTGGATTGCGATTGCTTGAGGCGCTGCGGCTAAGAGTCAAGGATGTTGACTTTACCCGGCGAGAAATCATCGTGCGTGATGGTAAGGGCCAGAAAGATCGGGTAACCATGCTGCCAATGCGAGTCGTCGAGCCGTTACGGCAGCATTTGAACAAGGTGCAGCACGTGCATCAGGGCGATCTGGCCGAAGGCTTTGGCGAGGCCAATTTGCCGTTCGCATTGGCGCGCAAGTACCCGAATGCGGCGAAGGAGTGGGGGGGCAGTTCGTTTTCCCGTCGGGCAATCGCTCCCAGAATCCGCGCGGGCACGGTATTTACCGCCATCACCTGCATGAGAAGACCATCCAGAGGTCGGTGCGTGAGGCGGCGCGGCGTGCTGGCCTGATCAAGCATGCGACGCCACATTCATTACGTCATTCCTTTGCCACGCATCTTCTGGAAGCAGGCCAGGACATTCGTACGGAGCAGGAGTTACTCGGTCATGCGGATATCAGAACCACACAAATCTACACCCATGTGCTCAATCGCGGTGGCCTTGCGGTAATGAGTCCTCTGGATCGCTGAGCCGATATTCCATTTACAGCTTGTAGCACTCTTGCGAATGAACTTTTGTTTTTTGTCATGGTCTTGCCCTCGTCCGGGCATGCACTTTTGGTCCGGTGTTCTTGCGGCCTGCGTTTTCGCGGTGGTTTCGCGGGGCTCAGGCGTTTTCGCGACGGTGAGAGGCCATGATCGAGATAAGAAACCTGACCAAGCGTTTCGCGCAGCACACGGCAGTCGATGATCTGTCGTTCAGTGTCCAGCCAGGGGAAGTGCTGGGCTTTCTCGGCCCCAACGGGGCCGGCAAATCCACCACCATGAAGATGCTCACGGGGTTTCTTGCGCCGACTTCCGGCACGGCGAGCATCCTCGGCTGCGATATCCAGAGCCAGACCCTCAAGGCCCAGCGACAGATCGGTTATCTGCCCGAAGGCGCGCCGTGCTATGGCGACATGACGGTGCGCGGTTTCCTTGAGTTCATCGCCGAGGTGCGCGGTTTCCGTGGCGCCGAGAAGACGGTGCGTGTGCAGAATGCGGTGGAGCAGGTTGAGCTGGAGACGGTGCTGGCGCAGAGCATCGACACGCTGTCCAAGGGCTTCAAGCGCCGCGTCGGTCTGGCCCAGGCAATCCTGCATGATCCGCGCGTGCTGATTCTCGACGAGCCCACCGATGGCCTCGACCCCAACCAGAAGCATCAGGTGCGCCAGCTCATTCAGGGCCTGGCCCGCGACAAGATCGTGATCATTTCCACCCATATTCTCGAAGAGGTCACGGCGCTCTGTACCCGTGCCGTGGTGATCGCCCATGGCCGCTTGCTGGCCGATGGCACGCCGCTGGAGCTGGAGAGCCGGTCGCGCTACCACCAGGCGGTGACGCTGGTAGCCGACGAGGCGCTCGACCGAGCCGCGCTGGCGGCGCTGCCCGGCGTCGTCGGGGTCGAGGAGAACGCGCGCGAGCACAGCCTGAGCGTGCTGGCGCAGCCGGGCGCGGTGATCTTCCCGCAGGTCAATGCGTTGATCGCCGAACGCGGCTGGCAGGTGCGCGAGCTCAATGTGGAACGCGGCCGGCTCGATGAAGTGTTCCGCACGCTGACCCGGGGAGAGCAGTGATGACCCAGTTGCCCGTGATCTTCAAGCGCGAGCTGGCAAGCTACTTCGCCACGCCGCTGGCCTATGTGTTCATCGTGATCTTCCTGGTGCTGTCCGGGGTGTTCACCTTTTATCTGGGCGGCTTCTTCGAGAGTGGCCAGGCCAATCTCTCGGCCTTCTTCAATTTCCACCCCTGGCTTTATCTGTTCCTGGTGCCGGCGATCGCCATGCGCCTGTGGGCGGAGGAGCGCAAGTCCGGCTCCATCGAGCTGCTGATGACGTTGCCGATCACCCGCTTCGAAGCGGTCACCGGCAAGTTCCTGGCGGCCTGGGTGTTCGCCGGCATTGCGCTGCTGCTGACCTTCCCGATGATCATCACCGTCAACTACCTGGGCGAGCCGGACAACGGCGCTATCGTCACTGGCTATATCGGCAGTTGGCTGCTGGCCGGCGCTTACCTGGCCATCGGCTCATGCATGTCGGCGTTGAGCAAGAACCAGGTGATCGCTTTCATTCTCGCGGTCAGTGCCTGTTTCCTGTTCATCGTCAGCGGCTTTCCCATGGTGCTCGACGCCTTCGCCTGGGCACCGCAGTGGCTGGTGGACGCTATCGCCTCGCTGAGCTTTCTGGTGCGCTTCGACGCCATCAGCAAGGGCGTGATCGATGCGCGCGACCTGCTGTATTTCCTCTCGCTGATCACTGCCTGGCTGACCGCCACGGCGGTGGTCATCGACCTGAAGAAAGCTGACTGAGGAACGCCCATGAAAAAGCTGATCTATTCCGGCGCCGGGCTGTTGCTGATTGCGGTCGCCTTTATCGCCTTCAACCTGCTGGCTGGTATTGGTCTGGGCGGTGCACGCCTGGATCTGACCGAGCAGAAGCTCTACACCATCTCCGATGGCACCAAGCAGATCCTTGGTGAGTTGGACGAGCCGATCAACCTGTACTTCTTCTACTCGGACAAGGTGGCCAAGGACCTGCCGGCGCTGCGCACCTATGCCCAGCGCGTGGAGGAGATGCTCAAGGCTTACCAGGCGCAGGCGAACGGCAAGATCCGCCTGCACATCATCGACCCCGAGCCGTTCTCCGAAGACGAGGACAAGGCCGCGCAGTACGGCCTGCAGGGCATCCCGCTGCAGCAGGGCGGTGACTCGGTCTACTTCGGCCTGGCCGGCACCAACGCACTGGACGATACCCAGGTGATTCCGTTCTTCGCTCTGGATCAGGAGGAACACCTCGAATACGAGCTGAGCCGCCTGGTGCAGACCCTGGCCAAGCCGGAGCTGCCGGTGGTTGGTGTGCTGTCCGGGCTGCCGATGACCGGCGGCTTCGACATGATGGCGCGCCAGCCGACGTCGCCGTGGATGGTGCTGGAGCAGGTGCGCCAGTTGTTCCAGATCGAGCAGCTCAAGGCCGATGTCGACCAGATTCCCGACAAGGTCTCGGTGCTCTGGCTGGTACACCCGAAGAACCTGCCGCAGCAGACGCTCTATGCCATCGACCAGTTCGTCCTGCGCGGCGGCAAGCTGATGGTGTTCGTCGACCCTTACGCCGAGGCCGATACGGGTGATATGCCGGGTGAAGTGGCAGTGGACAAGTCGTCCAACCTCGAGCCGCTGTTCAAGGCCTGGGGCCTGCGCATGGTGCCGGACAAGGTGCTGGGCGACGGCTCCTACGCGATGTCGGTCAACCGTGGTCAGGGCCAGCGCCCGGTGCGCCACGCCGCCTGGCTCAGCCTGCCGCGCAAGGCGCTGAACCAGACCGATATCGCCACCGCCGGGCTGGAGAGCATCACCGTGGCCACGGCTGGCGTCCTCGAGCCGCTGGAGGGGGCGAAGACGCACTTCACCCCGTTGATGCAGAGTTCCGAGTACGCCATGCCTTTCGATGCCCAGCGCTTCGCCATGCTCAGCAACCCTGAAGAGTTGATCCGCGAACTGGAGCCGACCGGCGAGCGCTACGCCATCGCTGCGCGTATCGACGGCCCGGCACAGAGCGCCTTCCCGGACGGTATCGAGGGGCGCAAGGACGGGCTCAAGCAGGCCGACAATATCAATGTGATCGCCGTGGCCGACACCGACATCCTCAGCGACCGCATGTGGGTGCAGGTGCAGGATTTCTTTGGCCAGCGCATGCCGCAGCCCTGGGCCGACAACGGCAGCTTCACCATCAACGCGCTGGACAACCTGACCGGCTCCGAGGCGCTGATCAGCGTGCGCTCGCGTGGCCGTTTCAGTCGTCCGTTCACGGTGGTGGAGGAGCTGCAGCGTGCCGCCGAACAGCGCTTGCGTGACAAGGAACAGGCCCTGCAGGCGCGTCTGGCCGAGACCGAGCAGCAGCTGGCAGCGCTGCAACAGAGCGACGACCCGAACAAGGCCCTGGAGCTGACGCCGGAGCAGCAAGGCGCGTTGCAGAACTTCATCCAGCAGAAGCTGGAGCTGCGCAAGGAACTGCGTGACGTGCGCTACCAGCTCAATGCCGATATCGAGGCACTTGGGCGCACGCTCAAGGTAATCAACATCGCCCTGGTGCCGGCCTTGCTCACCCTCGGTGTGCTGGCGTTGTGGCTGTGGCGGCGCCGTCGTCGCGCGTGAGGCCAGTCGCTATGGGAGGGGCTGAAGGCTCCACCTGTGGGAGGAGCTTTAGCCGCGACCGTCGCCGCTGAAGCGCCTCCCACGAATAACCTCGTGCGTAGGGTGGATGTCGCTCTTTACATCCACCGCGACGGTGAAACGTGATCCACCCTGCGCCGCTTCCGAGTCATCAACAGTGAGATGGGTATGGGACGCAAAGGTCTGATCGCATTGATCGTTATCGTACTGTTCTGTGCGCTGGGGTATCTGGCGTTGCAGCGCAGCCAGCAAGAGGACACGGCGGCGCTCGAACCGGCGCCGTGGCTGGCCGCCGAGCAGGGCTATCTGAACACGCTGCAAGCACTTGAGATCGAGTCGCCAGGACAGCCGTCGGTGCGGATCGAGCGCCGTGGCGAGGCGTGGGTGGTGCCGGCCAAGGCCGACTATCCGGCGGCGCCGCAATTACTGGCCGACCTGCTGCGCTCGCTACGCGACGCGCGTAGCGTCGAGGCCAAGACCGCCAACGCGCAGTGGCATGCTCGTCTGGGCCTGGCCGAGGAGGGCGAGGCCGATGCACAGGCGCTACGCCTCAAGCTGTCGTTCGCTGGGCATCCGGATTTGGCCCTGCGCCTGGGTAATCCCTCTCGGCAGGGCAATGGGCAACTGGTCCGGCGTGCCGGGGAGGATCAGGTCTGGCTGATCGATCAGCAGTTGCAGGTGCCGACTCGTGAGCTGGACTGGCTGGATCGCCGTGTCGCCGACATCCCCTTTACCCGCATCGCGCGGCTCGAGCTGCGCTACGCCGATGGCGAGAAACTCTCGCTGACGCGTAGCGATGCCGAGCAGCACAATTTCGCTATCAAAGAGCTGCGCAAGGACCAGACGCTCAGTTTCGAGGGCGCGGCCAATGGCGTTGCACTGGTGTTCTCCAACCTGCAGTTCGCCGATGCCGCGCCGCTGGCGCAGATAGGTTTCAAGCAGGCGCCGCTGCTGCAATTCAGCCTCGCGGGATTCGCTGGCGAGAAACTCGATGGCGCACTGTACAAGCAGGGCGATCAGCATTGGCTGGTGCTGGGTGAGCCGGGTGGTTTCAAGCCCGGCGAGGTCAGTGCGCGCAGTGGCTGGGCTTACCGGCTGGAGCCTGAACTGGTCCAGCGCTTGACGAAAAAGTTGCGCGATCTGTTGCTCAAAAGCCCATAAAACCCGCTGTAACCCGCGTATCTTCTGGGTTCGTGTCGGCTCTAAAAAAGTGCTTTTCAGTCACAATTGATGCTTTATACTCGGCCTTCGGCTGCAGCAAGAACGCGAATCGCTTGACCTGCTCCATGCTCGATTGCCAGGGGTGGCGAACGCTGAGAAGACCGTTTTTACCGAGCCGTCAAAGCACCTTCGGGACAATAAAAACATAGCGAGTTTGGAGAAGTTGGTAATGGCAGATCGTGAGACCGGAACCGTCAAATGGTTCAATGATTCCAAGGGTTACGGGTTCATTCAGCGCGAAAGCGGCCCGGACGTATTCGTTCACTACCGCGCCATCCGCGGCGAAGGCCACCGCACTCTGGTCGAAGGCCAGAAGGTCGAGTTCGGCGTGACCCAGGGCCAGAAAGGCCTGCAGGCGGAAGACGTGTCCGCGCTCTGACTGCCAAGCTCGTTACTCAACAAGGCCCGTCGATGACGGGCCTTGTCGTTTCTGGGCGCTGTACTTCGTAGGGGCTGGCGAAAGGTGTGGCGGGTTGCACGGATAGCGCCCCTCTCCCCTTTATGGGAGAGGGGTTGGGGGAGAGGGGCATCAGATGGCCGCGAAGCGGCCGCTTTCATTCGGTGCGCCAGACGATCTCGGTTTCGCCATCGGCATCGACCTTGATCCAGCGGTCGGCTTCTTCATCGCTCTCGTCTTCGACCCAGGTGCCGGGTGCGCAGCGCACCTGCACGCCGAGCGCGGCATGGGCGGCGCGGGCACAGGCCAGGTCATCGTCCCAGGGCGTGGCGTCGCTTTCCAGGTACAGGCTGTGCCATTTACCCACGGCCTTGGGCAGCCAGGTCACCGGCACGTCGCCGGCCTGGCATTTGAAGGTCTGGCCCTTCTGTTGCCAGTCGCTGCAGGGGCCGAGGGCTTCGCCCAGCCACTGCGCCACGGCGTCTCGTTCGGCGTCTTTCAGGTAGATCTCGATGTCGGGTTGGCGCATGGCATTCAGTCCTGAGAGCCTGGGCTCTGGGTTTTGACGATCCAATCGTAGCGGATGGCGATGGTAACTTCGAAGGGCTCGGCGATCACCGCTTCACGGCGTTCTGCGCTGGCGCGCCAGCCGTGCGGGGTCATGGCCAGCAGGTCGGCGCGGGCCTGGGCATCGGCCAGGTGCAGCGGAAATTCGAGGGTTTCGCTATGTGCCAGGTGCATGCCCGGCGGTATCAGCGCCAGGTGCTTCTCGTCGTCGTAGTCGCGGACTTCGTCGTACAGCTTCTGGCGCAGTTCCATCAGGTGCCCGCGGGTCGGGCCCATGCGCAGCAGGCCGCCGCCGGGGGCGAGCAGGCGTTTGGCCTCGCTCCAGTCGAGCGGGCTGAACACGCTGGCCAGCAGGTTGCAGCTGGCATTGGCCAAGGGCACGCGGGCCATGCTCGCCACCAGCCAGTTCAGTTGCGGGGCGCGTTTGCAGGCGCGTTTGACTGCCTCGCGGGAGATGTCCAGGGCATGGCCGTCGGCTGCTGGCAGGGCGTGGCCGATCTGCTCGGTGTAATAGCCTTCGCCGCAGCCGATATCCAGCCAGCGCGCGGGCTTGTACTCGGCCGCCAGTGCGGCCAGGCGTTTGGCCAGCGGCGCGTAGTGGCCGCCGTCGAGAAAGCGCCGGCGCGCCTCGACCATGGCGGCGTTGTCGCCGGGGTCACGGCTGTTCTTGTGCTGCACCGGCAACAGGTTGTAGTAGCCCTGCCGCGCGCGGTCGAAGCTGTGGCGGTTTTCGCAAGCCAGGCCGCTGCCGTTGGGCTCGAGCGGCGACTGGCAGATGGGGCAGATCAACATGCGTCAAATCCGTGAATAGGCCGTCGCGAGCGCGCCGAGAGCAAGGCGGACGGAACGCAGCGACGAGACATATCGAATAGATAGGCGAGGAGCGAGTACCGCCTCACAGCCGCTTGCGGCTGAACCGCCGCAGGCGGGCCCGAAGGGCGAGCATCGCGAGTCACGCAGCTATCGGTGTGCGCAGCAGGCATATTCATGGATTTTCATGCGAGCAGTTTTACCATCGTTTGATAGTAAACCTCGGTCAGCAGGTCGAGGTCGCTTGCCAGCACACGCTCGTTGATCTGGTGGATGGTGGCGTTGACCGGGCCGAGTTCGACCACCTGGGTGCCGAGGGTGGCGATGAAGCGCCCGTCCGAGGTGCCGCCGCTGGTCGACGGGGTGGTGTCGCGCCCGGTGACGTTCTTGATGCTGGCGGCCACCGCGTCGAGCAAATCGCCCGGCTGGGTGAGGAAGGGCAGGCCGGACAGCGCCCATTCCAGGTGATAGTCCAGGCCGTGCTTGTCGAGGATGGTGGTGACGCGCTGCTGCAGGTCTTCGACGGTCGACTCGGTGGAGAAACGGAAGTTGAACACCGCCTTCAGCTCACCGGGGATTACGTTGGTCGCTCCGGTGCCGGAATTGAGGTTGGACACCTGGAAACTGGTCGGCGGGAAGTAGTCGTTACCATGATCCCAGTGCTCGGCGGCCAGTTCGGCCAGGGCCGGCGCGGCCAGGTGGATGGGGTTCTTCGCCAGGTGCGGGTAGGCCACGTGACCCTGCTTGCCGTACACGGTGAGGGTGCAGCCGAGCGAACCGCGGCGGCCGTTCTTGACCACGTCACCGAGCAGGGTGGTGCTCGACGGTTCGCCGACGATGCACCAGTCCAGGCGTTCCTCGCGCTCGCGCAGGCGCTCGACCACCGCCTTGGTGCCGTGCTGGGCCGGGCCTTCTTCGTCGCTGGTGATGAGGAAGCTGATCGCGCCCTTGTGGTTCGGGTAATCGGCGATAAAACGCTCCACGGCGATGATCATGCTCGCCAGGCTGCCTTTCATGTCAGCGGCGCCACGGCCGCAGAGCATGCCGTCTTCATCGATGCGCACGTCGAACGGCTGATACTGCCAGGCGTCCAGCGGCCCGGTGGGCACCACGTCGGTGTGGCCGGCGAAGCACAGCACCGGGCCATCGCCACCGCGCCTGGCCCAGAAATTCTCCACCTCTTCGATGCGCATGCGCTCGACATCGAAGCCGCAGGCGGCCAGGCGCCGCATCATCAGTTCCTGGCAACCTTCGTCGACCGGGGTCACGGACGGACGGCGGATCAGGTCGAAGGCGAGCTCCAGGGTCGGGGTGAGGGGGGCGGTCATGATGGCTCCGGTACGGCGGCTGGCGTGAAGGCTGGCCATCTTAAAGCAAAAGTCGTTACCGATCAGGTGATAAGGCGCGCCGTACGGCGTATTCGCTGTAAATGCAGGCAACCACGACTGGCCGACGGCTGACCTGCCTTTCGGGGTTGGGTGGGCAAGGTGCTATCTCTATAATGCGCGCGGTTCGGCAGGGGGATGGATGAATACAGACGATCAGCGATTCGGCGGCATAGCCCGGCTCTACGGCCAGGAAGGCTATCAACGCCTGGCTGCAGCCCACGTGGCGGTAGTCGGCATCGGTGGGGTTGGCTCCTGGGCGGCCGAGGCCCTGGCGCGTTCGGGGGTCGGCGAGATTTCCCTGTTCGATCTGGACGATGTCTGCATCACCAACACCAATCGCCAGGTGCATGCCGTCGAAGGCGCGGTGGGCAAGGCCAAGGTCGATGAGATGGCTGCGCGCATCCGCGCCATCAATCCAGCCTGCGTGGTGCACGCCGTGGCGGATTTCGTTACCCGCGAAACCATGGCCGAGTACATCACCGAGCAGCTCGACGGGGTGATCGACTGCATCGACAGCGTGCCGGCCAAGGCGGCGCTGATCGCCTGGTGCAAGCGGCGCAAGATCCAGATCGTCACCACCGGTGGCGCGGGCGGGCAGGTCGACCCGACGCAGATTCAGGTCACCGATCTGAACAAGACGTTCAACGATCCACTGGCGGCCAAGGTACGCAGCATGCTGCGCCGCGACTACGGCTTTTCGCGGACGCCGGGGCGTACCTACAGCGTGCCCTGCGTGTTCTCCACCGAGCAGCTGCGCTATCCCAAGCCCGATGGCACGGTGTGCCAGGCCAAGGGTTTCGTCGGTGAAGGCGTGCGCCTCGACTGCGCCGGTGGTTTCGGGGCGGTGATGATGGTCACCGCCAGTTTCGGCATGGCCGCCGCGGCCAGGCTGGTGGACAAGTTGGTGGCCGGTGCTCGGCGCCCGGCGGAGCGCCAGGCGAAGAGTTGAGCAGCGCCGCAGAACGGTGCGTTTGACCCTGTTGGGGCAAAGGGAGAGAGTGCAGTAACGGACAGGGAAGCGTCGAAGATGATCCGTATCCGAGGTGATTTGTGTCGTACCTGTTTGTTTGCGTCTCGCCAGGAAGACGCTGGGCACGGATGCTCGCCTCCCTGACGCTGCCCCTGTGGCTGCTAGCCCTGGGCGCCGTTCAGGCCGAGCCGAAAAAGCTGCGTATCGGCACCGGTGACTGGGCACCTTACGTCGACCAGATGCGCCGCGACGGTGGCGCTTTGGCGCGATTGATCAGCGCGGTGTTTGCCGAGGCTGGCTATCAGGTCGAGTACGTCTTCCATCCCTGGGACCGCAACGTGCTGATGCTGCAACAGGGTCAGTTGCACGCGATCATGCCCTATAGCTGCGCGCCCAGTCGGCTCAACTACGGTATCTGTAGCGATGCGCTGGTACGCGGCGAGATTGTCCTGTTCCATCGTCGCGACCAGGCGTTCGACTGGGCCAGGGTCGAGGACCTGCCGAAATATCGCATCGGCACCACGCTGGGTTATTCCTACGGCCCGGCATTCGACGAAGCGCTGCAGGCGGGCCGCTTGAGCGTGCAGCAGAACGGCAAGGAAGACACCAGCTTTCGCCTGCTTGAACTGAGGCGTGTCGACCTGCATCCTCAGGACCGGGCGGTAGGCTACGCCATGCTGCGTCGCCTGTTTCCCAAAGATGGCGGCAACATCACCCACCATCCGCGTCAGCTCAACACCGAGCCGCTGCGTCTGCTATTTCGCAAGGACGATGCCAAGGCCGCCAATCTGCTGCGCCTGTTCAATGCCGGCCTTCGCACGTTCGCCGAGCGGGGTGACCTGCAGCGTCTGCAGCAGGCCCTGAATACGGGCAATGCCGATGACTGGATGCCGAGCATTTCTGCGCACGTCGCGCCGGATTGAGCGACACTTGCCGACCTACTTCTACCTAGAGTTATCTGCATGCTTAATAACGATGTGCTGCGCAGCCTGCGCTATCTGCTGGATGTCAGTGATAGCACGCTTGAGGCGTTCTGCCAGCTTGCGGATTACTCCGTCGAGCCAGGCTTGATTTCCGCCTGCCTGCTGCGCGAGGACGAGGCCGGTTATCGTCCGTGCAACGATGTATTGCTGGCTCATGTGCTCGAAGGGCTGGTGTTTCACAAGCGCGGCAAGGACGACAGCCGACCGCGCGTGCCGGTGGAAAAGCGCCTGAGCAACAACCTCATCCTGAAGAAGCTGCGGGTGGCTTTTCAGCTGCGCGACGAGGATATCCAGGGGATTCTGCAATCGGCCGATCTGCCGATGACCAAGACCGAGCTGAGCGCCCTGTTCCGTGCACCTGGCCACAAGCACTATCGGGAGTGTGGTGACCAGATTCTGCGCAATTTCCTGCGTGGCCTGACGCTGCGCGAGCGGGGCTGAGCCCGATCGATTCATCGGTTCACTGGGCGAGACGTTCCGCCTGCGAGCGTCGACGCGGTACCAGCAGTGTGCCCGCGAACATCGCGGCCAGCCTGAGGAGGAAATCCCACGTCATGGTGAACAGGTTGTCACTGCGCTCCTCCGGCAGGATGCAGGCGTAGCTCAAGTTGGAAATCGAGTCGATGGGGATTGGCTCGGCATCTGCGGGGCGTCCCAGGTTGTACATGGGCATGGCCTCCATTTCGGCGTGAATTCGCTGCACTTCTTCCACGCTGCAAAGATTGCTGTAGAAGCCGACAGCGTAGATTCCCAGCAAACCAAGCGCGACCAACCCGGCGGTGGCCAGACGGCGATTGCTCGCAAGTAGTGCCAGGCAGACGCCGCTCAGCAGGCTCGATAGCAGCAGGTTGAGAATAAAAGGCTCTATCGGCAGCGCTGCGGCGACGCTCTCTGGAAGCAGGACCAGGAGGTGGGGAAACAGCTGTGGGCTGAAGTACAGCACGATCAGAGATACCAGGGCACTTAGCCCGATGCGCATAGCTGCAGGCATGACTCGCTCCATGAGTTTTTGGGGGCGGGAATATAACCCAGTGCTGTTGATCGAGCAGGGCGCGCGTCTAGTTTTCCCGTGTTTGCGTTCTCATTCGCTGCAACACCGCATTCAGGCCGTTGCTGCGAGAGGGGGAAAGCTGACGTTGCAGGCCAAGCTGAGCGAACCAGTCGGCCAGGTCGAGCGAGGCCAGCTGTTCATCGCTCAGGCCCTCCACCCGAGCCAACAGTACGGCCAGCAAACCGCGTAGCAGGCGGGCATCGCTGCTGGCGCGAAAGTGCAGGTGCTCGCCACGGCGTTCGGCGACCAGCCAGACCAGGCTCTCGCAGCCATATACGCGGTGTTCATCAGTCCGCTCGGCATCGCTCAGTGGCTGCAGGCGTTCACCCCATTGCATCAGCAGGCGCGCGCGCTGCTCCCAGCCGGGGCAGGCGGTGAATGCTTCCAGTGTCTCTTGAGCGGCGACTGGCAGGCTCATGGCAAGAGGCTCGCGTAGCGCGTAGGAGCGGCTTCAGCCGCGAAGGGTTGTACGCGTCCTTTCGCGGCTGAAGCGGAATGCCGCCCAGCCGCTCCTACGGAAAGACGATGGCCGTGGTTCATCGCAGCAGCTCCAAGGCGTTGTCCAGGGCGCTGAAGAATCGCTGCAAGTCCTCGCCGTTGTTGTACAGGCCCAGCGAGGCACGAATTGCACCGCTGAGGCCGAGCCCTTTCATCAGGGGCATGGCGCAGTGGTGCCCGGCGCGCACGGCGATACCCTGCTCGCTGAGCAGGTGGGCCAGATCGGCGTTATGCACGCCATCGACACAAAAACTGGCCAGCGCCAGGCGAGGCTGACCCAGCAGGCGAATACCGTCACGTGCCTGCAAACCGGCCAACAGCTCGGCGTGCAGGGCCGCTTCGTGGCGGGCCGCAGCTGCGTGATCCAGGCCGCTCAGCCAATCCAGCGCAGCGCCCAGGGCGATGACCGAGGACACCGCCGGTGTGCCGGCCTCGAAACCCAGTGGAGCAGAACGGAAACGGGCGACCTGATAGTCGGCATCGAGCACCATCTCGCCGCCGAACTGCCAGTGCTGCAGCTTGTTCAGCTGCTCGCGACGACCGTAGAGCAGGCCGACGCCGTCCGGGCCATAGAGCTTGTGCGAGGAACACACATAGAAGTCACAGCCCAGTGCCTGCATGTCAGGGCGGCCATGCACCGCGCCCTGTGCCCCGTCGACAAGGCTGATGGCGCCGTGGCTGCGAGCCAGCGCCAGCAGTTGGTCCAGCGGCTGCCAGCGGCCAAGCACATTGGACAACTGTGAGACTGCCAGCAGGCGGGTGCGCGGGCCGATCAGCCGAGCGGCCTGCTGCAGGTCCACGCTGCCGGTGTCATCCAGCGGCAGTACCAGCAGCTCCAGGTCGCGACGTTTGGCCAGTTGCTGCCAGGGCAGGAGGTTGGCGTGGTGTTCCAGCGCGCTGATGACGATCTGCTCGCCGGGCTGCAGCAGGTGCTCCAGGCCGTAGGCCAGCAGGTTCAGTGATTCGGTGGTGCCGCGGGTGAAGATGATCTCCTCGGCGCTGGCTGCATTCAGCCACTGCGCGGCCTTGCCGCGTGTCGCCTCGAAGGCGCGGGTGGCACGCTCACCCGGCAGGTGCTGGGCACGGTGCACGTTGGCCACGCCGCTGGCCAGGTAGGCGAGCAGGGCGTCCAGCACCGCTTGCGGTTTCTGCGCGGTGGCGGCGCTGTCCAGGTAGGTCTGGCCTTCGGCTTCGAAGGCGAGAATGCCGGGGAAGTCGGCGCGCCAGGGGGAAATCAGTGACATGGATGCTTCCAGAGATCATCTGGCAGTTAAAAGTTGGGGTTAACGTGTCGCGAGCGACGGCCAGACAAGGCGCGATAAGGCTCGGAACGGTCGGAGTCGCGGGCGACTTTACTGATCTGAATGACCGATCCGAGCCTTATTGCAACGCAGTATGGGCTAGCGCAGCAGCGTTAAACCAACTTTTCAGTTGTGGGCGTGCAGGGCTTCGTTCAGCTCGATGGCCGACTTGTGGGTCTTGCACTCCACGGCGCCGGTCAGCGAGTTGCGACGGAACAGCAGGTCCGACTGGCCAGCCAGCTCACGCGCCTTGACCACCTTGACCAGGGCGTTGCCCTCGTCGAGCAGGTTCACCTTGGTGCCGGCGGTGATGTACAGGCCGGCTTCGACGGTGTTGCGGTCACCCAGCGGGATGCCGATGCCGGCGTTAGCGCCGATCAGGCAGCCTTCGCCGACGCTGATGACCATGTTGCCGCCGCCGGACAGAGTACCCATGGTCGAGCAGCCGCCGCCCAGGTCCGAACCCTTGCCGACGAATACGCCAGCCGAAACGCGGCCTTCGATCATGCCCGGGCCTTCGGTGCCGGCGTTGAAGTTGACGAAGCCTTCATGCATCACGGTGGTGCCTTCACCGATGTAGGCGCCCAGGCGCACGCGCGCGCTGTCGGCGATACGCACGCCAGTCGGTACCACGTAGTCGGTCATTTTCGGGAACTTGTCCACCGAGAACACTTCCAGCAGCTCGCCCTTGAGGCGCGCTTCGAGCTGGCGCTCGGCCAGCTCGGCGAGGTCGACGGCGCCCTGGCTGGTCCAGGCCACGTTCGGCAGCAGCGGGAAGATGCCGGCCAGGCTCAGGCCGTGCGGCTTGACCAGGCGATGCGACAGCAGGTGCAGCTTGAGGTAGGCCTCCGGGGTGCTGGTCAGCGCGGCATCTTCGGCCAGGAAGGTGGCGACCAGCGGATTGTGGCTTTCGGCCAGGCGGGTCAGCAGCGCTGCTTGCGCGGCATCCACGCCCTTCAGGGCTTCGGCCAGGTCAGCGGCCTGTGCGCTGGTGAAGGCGATGGCCTGGTTGCCGCCCTGGTAACCGAGCTTCTCGGCGGCCTTGGCGACCAGCTCGCTGGCCGGATTGAGCAGCGGCTGAGCGTAGAAGACTTCCAGCCAGTTGCCCTGGCGGTTCTGGGTGCCAACACCAAAGGCGATGCTGTAAAGGGAGGTGCTCATTAGATGGGTTCCTTGCAACGAAATCGGGTGAGATTGATCAGGCCAGCGCGGCTTGGTAGTTATCCGGCTTGAAGCCGACCAGGGTCTTGTCGCCCAGGTTGAGTACCGGGCGCTTGATCATCGACGGCTGGGCCAGCATCAGTTCGATGGCCTTGGCCTGGTCGAGGTCGGCTTTCTGCGCGTCATCGAGTTTGCGGAAGGTGGTGCCAGCACGGTTCAGGACAGTCTGCCAGCCATGCTCGTTGCACCACTTTTCCAGATTTGCCCGGTCGATTCCGACGCTTTTGTAGTCGTGAAAGGCATAGTCGACCTGGTGTTCATCGAGCCAGGTTCTGGCCTTTTTCATGGTGTCGCAGGCCTTGATGCCATACAGGACGTAACTCATTGATCTTCCTCTGATGAGTGGCGTGCCGGAAGGTCCGGGAAATACGGCGGGCCATTATGCCACGTCATGTCGCGGCTGGGCGGTGGCTGTCGCTGCGATGTGTTACGGCGCTAGAATCGCAGCCTCCCGCTCGTTCCCGCCGGTTTCGCACCATGCAATTGCTCTACACCATTCTGACCATGTTGCTGGTGGTCAGTGGCACCCGTATTACTGCCCAGTTCATTCCCCTGCCATTGCCGCTGCTGCAGATTCTGATCGGCGCGCTGCTGGCGATTCCCGCACTGGGTCTGCATGTTCGGCTCGATCCCGAGTTGTTTCTGCTGCTGTTCATTCCGCCGCTGCTGTTCGTCGACGGCTGGCGCATGCCCAAGGGGCAGTTTCGTCAGTTGCGTACACCGATCCTGTTGCTCGCCTTCGCCCTGGTGTTCTTCACCATTCTCGGGGCGGGGCATTTCATCCACTGGCTGCTGCCGCAGGTGCCGTTGGCGGCCTGTTTCGCTCTGGCTGCGGTGTTGTCGCCGACCGATGCCGTGGCGGTTTCGGCGATCACCCACGGCCGTTTGCCGAGCACCTTGAACAACCTGCTGCAGGGCGAGGCGTTGATGAACGATGCCTCCGGCCTGGTGGCGTTCAAGTTCGCCGTGGCGGCGACCCTGACCGGCGTATTCTCGATCACCGATGCCAGTCTGCAGTTCGTCCTGGTGGCCTTCGGCGGTCTGGCCATCGGTGTCGCCCTCAGCTTCATGCTGGGACGTTTGCGCGCCTGGATGATCGCCCGCAGTTGGGAGGACCCGGCGCCGCACGTACTGCTGCTTCTGCTGCTGCCGTTCGCCGCCTATGTGGTCGCCGAGCACCTGGGGTTGTCCGGCATTCTGTCGGCGGTCGCGGCGGGGATGATGCAGAGCCGCCTCGATCTGCTGCCCAGGCAGACCTCCACGCGCTTGCTCAACCGCAGTGTCTGGACCTTGCTGGAGTTCACCTTCAACGGTCTGATCTTCCTGCTGCTGGGCCTGCAATTGCCCGACATCCTCGCCGCTGCTGTGGGCGAACACGCGGCGCCCTGGTCGTTTGCGCTGGAAGCGGCGGGCATGGTGCTGGCTGTCTATGCGGTGCTCATGTTGCTGCGTTTCGTCTGGGTCTACAGCTACTGGCGGGTCTCAGGTGCGCTGCGGCGCCTGCGTGGGGAGCCGACGCGTTTTTCCGGGCAGTCGCGTATCGCCCTGAGTGCGGTGCTGACCCTGGGCGGTGTGCGTGGCGCGGTGACGTTGGCCGGCGTGATGTCGCTGCCGTTGCTGCTCAACAGTGGCCAGGCGTTTCCGCAGCGCGACCTGCTGATTTTGCTCGCTGCCGGGGTGATCCTGCTGTCATTGCTGGTGGCCAGCGTGGCCCTGCCGCGGATCTTGCCGCGACTGCCGCAGGACAACGCCGCCCTGCGCGAGCGCGAACTCAATCGCCATCGCGCGTTGATGCTGGAGTCGGCGATTCGCTACCTGGAGTCCGAGGATGAGCGCGCGGCCGATGCCGAGGGTGCGATCACCTCGGTGGAGGTGAAGGCGCGGTTGATGAGCGAATACCGCGATCTGCTGGAGCGTGCCCGTGGGGGTGACGAAGCGCGCGAGCAGCAGCGTGAGGTCGACCGCCTGGAGTATCGCTTGCGTCTGCAGGCACTGCGCACTCAGCGCCTGGAGCTGTATCGCATGCGCAAGGACAACGAGCTGGACGACGATATGCTGAGCGAAATCCTGCGTGATCTGGATATCGCCGAAGCGCGCCTGAACAGGAGTTGATTCGCTAGAAACGCGTAGCCCATAGGCACGCGTTCGCGGCTAGAACCCCTGTGCAGGGGCTTTAGCCGCGACGGTTGAGGCCCTCAGGCGCCGCGAATGAAGCGGGCGATGCGCTCGGCGGCCTCGATGCACTCGACCAGCGGCGCAACCAGCGCCATGCGTACGCGCCCGGCACCCGGATTGACGCCGTTCACGTCGCGCGACAGGTACGAGCCGGGCACCACGGTGACGTGCTCGGCAGCGAACAGTGCGCGCGTGAACTGCGCGTCGTCGCCCGGTGTGCGGGCCCACAGGTAGAAGCCGCCATCGGGGCGCTGCACGTCCATCACCGGGGCGAGGATCTCAAGCACGGCATCGAACTTCTCACGATAGAGGTCACGGTTGGCGCGCACGTGCGCTTCGTCGTTCCAGGCGGCCACGCTGGCCAGCTGGGTTTGCACCGGCATGGCGCAGCCGTGGTAGGTGCGGTAGAGCAAGAAGTGCTTGAGGATTTCGGCGTCGCCAGCGACGAAGCCGGAGCGCAGGCCAGGCAGGTTGGAACGCTTGGACAGGCTGTGGAACACCACGCAACGGGCGAAATCGCTGCGGCCCAGCTCGGCACAGGCGCTGAGCAGGCCGGGTGGCGGGGCGTCTTCGTCAAAGTACAGCTCGCTGTAGCACTCATCGGCGGCGATGACGAAGTCATGCTCGTCGGCCAGGGCGATCAGTTTCTTCAGTGTTTCGAGTGGGATCAGTGCGCCGGTGGGGTTGCCCGGCGAGCAGAGGAACAGAATCTGGCAGCGCTGCCAGACCTCTGTCGGCACCGCATCGAAGTCCGGGTTGAAACCATGGTCTTCCAGGCACGCCAGGTAGTGCGGCTGCGCGCCGGCGAGAAAGGCTGCGCCTTCGTAGATCTGATAGAACGGGTTAGGGCTGACCACCAGGCCCTTGGCATCGCGGTCGACCACGGCCTGGGTGAAGGCGAACAGCGCTTCGCGCGTGCCATTGACCGGCAGAGCGTGGCGTGCGGCATCCAGCCAGCCAGCTGGCACGCCGAAGCGGCGCTCGCACCAGCTGGCAATGCTCTGGCGCAGTTCTGGCAGGCCCAGGGTGGTCGGATACACCGCCAGTTTGTCCAGGTTGGCGGTCAGTGCCTGGCCGACGAAGTCCGGCGAACGGTGCTTGGGTTCACCGATCGACAGGGCGATCGGCGAACGGTCGGCGGCAGGTTGCACGCCGGCGAGCAGGGCGCGGAGCTTTTCGAACGGGTAGGGCTGCAGCTGGGCGAGGGCGTGGTTCATGATGATCCGACGGGTCCTTTGTGAGGCGGCGACAAAGCTGGCGACACTAGCACGGCAGGCCTTTCTGGGAAATTCCCTTCGTCCGTCCGTTTTCCATCCGTTTAGGTCGCCAAACCGATGCCGTTGCGGCTCAAGGCGGCGGATGCCCAGCCGATAATTTTCGCGCTATCCGCTTAACCCTCTCTGGCGAGCTCTCTCCATGCGTACTCTCAAGTTCAGTCACAAGATCATGCTGGCTGCTTCCCTGGTGGTCGTCGCAGCCTTCGCGGCGTTTGCGTTGTACAACGATTACCTGCAGCGCAACGCGATCCGCGACAACCTGTCGAACTACCTCAATGACGTCGGCCTGTCGTCGACCGGCAACATCCAGCACTGGCTCGATGGGCGCATGCAATTGCTGGACAACCTCGCCGAATCGATACAGGACGACAGCTCCTCCGATTCGCTGCGCCGCAACCTGCAGCACCGCAGCATTGCCTCGGCCTTCCTCTATGCCTATTTCGGTCAGGCTGACGGCACTTACACCCAGTTCCCGGCCAGTGAGCTGCCGGCCGGTTACGATCCGCGTCAGCGCCCCTGGTACAAGAGTGCGCTGGGCAGCAGTGGCCCGGGGCTGACCGCGCCTTATCTGGCGGCCGATCCGCGTGACGGTCTGCTGATCACCATCACCCGGCCGGTCAGCGCTGGTGGCGCCTTGCAGGGCGTGGTCGGCGGCGACCTGAAGCTGCAGACGATCGACGACATCCTCAATTCCTTCGATCTTGGCGGGATGGGCTATGCCTTTCTGGTCGACGAGCAGGGCACGGTGCTGGTGCATCCGGACAAGAGCCTGGTGCTCAAGACCCTGGCGCAGGCGTTCCCTAGCGGTGCGCCGCGACTGCAGCCGGGCTTGCAGGGGGCGTCGGCCAGCGATGGCAGTGCCCGGCTGGTCACCTTCCTGCCGGTACAGGGGCTGGCAGGCGTGCGCTGGTACGTCGGCCTGTCCGTCGACGAGGGCAAGGCCTTCGCCGCGCTCAGCGAGTTTCGCGTTTCTGCGCTGATGGTCACGGTCATCGGCGTGGTCGCCATCCTGATCCTGCTGGGTGCGCTGATCCGCATCCTGCTGCGTCCGTTGCACGTGATGAGCCACGCCATGGGCGGTATCGCCGACGGCGAAGGGGATCTGACCCAGCGCCTGACGATCGCTTCCGGTGACGAGTTCGGTGAGCTGGCCGGAGCCTTCAACCGCTTCGTCGAGCGTATTCACGAATCCATCCGCGAAGTGGCCTCGGCGACCCGTGAGGTGCATGCGCGGGTGAGCACCGTGGTGCAGGCCTCCAACGCGTCCATGGGCAACTCCAGCGAGCAGGCCGCACGCACCGACAGCGTCGCGGCGGCGATCAACGAGCTGGGCGCGGCTGCCCAGGAAATCGCGCGCAATGCTGCCGATGCATCGGTGCAGGCCAGCGATGCGCGCCATGATGCCGAGGAAGGCCAGGGCATGGTGGAGCGCACGCTGAGCTCGATGGGCGAGCTGTCGGAGAAGATCCAGGCTTCCGGTCGGCACATCGAACTGCTCAGCGAGAAGAGCAACGACATCGGTCAGATTCTCGATGTGATCAAGGGCATTTCCGAGCAAACCAACCTGCTGGCACTCAATGCCGCCATCGAAGCGGCGCGTGCCGGTGAGGCCGGGCGCGGTTTCGCCGTGGTGGCCGATGAGGTGCGTAACCTGGCGCAGCGGACGCAGAGTTCGGCGCTGGAGATTCAGCAGATGATCGAGCAGTTGCAGACTGGCGCCCGCGACGCCGTGGCGACCATGGCCGAGAGCCGCCGCTTCAGCGATGACAGCGTGCGCATCGGCGGTCAGGCTGGGGAAAACCTGCGCGGCGTGACCCATCGTATCGGCGAGATCGACGGCATGAACCAGTCAGTGGCGACGGCCACCGAGGAGCAGACCTCGGTGATCGAGAGCCTGAACATGGACATCACCGAGATCAACACGCTGAACCAGGATGGCGTGCGCAACCTGCAGGCCAGTCTCAGCGCCTGTACCGAGCTGGATCAGCAGGTCGGGCGCCTCAAGCAACTGGTGGACAGCTTCAGGATCTGAAACTGGCCGTGGATGCGCCGCCGGCGCATCCACGGCTCAGAAGGTGATCTGCGCCGGGCTGGGTGTGCTGGGCTCCGAGAGCTTGGTGATGATCGCTTCCTGCAGGCGCGCGCAGAACTCGGGGTCGGACAGCGGCTGGTTGTTGGCATCGGTGACGAAGAACACGTCCTCGACGCGTTCGCCCAGCGTGGCGATCTTGGCGTTCTGCAGTGACAGGTCGTATTCGAGGAAGATGCGCCCGATACGTGCCAGCAGGCCGGGGCGGTCCGGTGCGGTCAGCTCGAGTATGGTCACCGGGCGTTGCGCGTCGTTGTGAATGGTCACCTGCGGGGCGAAGGCGAAGTGCTTGAGCTGGCGCGGTACCCGGCGCTGGATGATGGTCGGGTAGTCGTCCGGGTTCTTCAGGGCTTCGATCAGGCCTTCGCGAATCTGCTGGATGCGCGCCGGGTTGTTGCCAATCGAACCGCCGTCGGCATCCAGCACCACATAGGTATCGAGGGTGAACTGGCTGGTGGAGGTGATGATCCGCGCATCGTGAATGTTGAGGTTGAGCTGGCTCATCGCGGCTACGGTCACGGCGAAGAAGTCATGCTGGTCCGGCGCGTAGATGAAGATCTGCGTGCCGCCCTCGAACTCGCGTTGGGTGGTTTCCTTCATCAATACCAGCGGGCCGCCATCGCCTGGGTGCTGGAGAATGGCATCGGTGTGCCAGGCCACGTCACTGGCGGTGTGGCGCAGGAAGTAGTCGTCGCCGAGCTGGCTCCACAGTTGCTCGGCGTCGTCCGGGTCGGTGCCGCCGCGTACCAGGGTGTCCAGGGCCGCGCTTTGCGTCTGGCGAATCTGCTCTTCACGGTCCAGCGGGTTTTCCAGGCCGCGGCGCAGGGCGCGCTTGGTCTCGGTGTAGAGCTGGCGCAGCAGGCTGGCGCGCCAGGAGTTCCACAGGCTGGGGTTGGTGGCATTGATGTCGGCCACGGTCAGCACGTAGAGGTAGTCCAGGTGGGTCTGGTCGCCGACGAACTGGGCGAAGTCGTGGATTACCTGCGGGTCGGACAGGTCCTTGCGCTGCGCGGTGGTGGACATCACCAGGTGGTGCTGCACCAGCCAGACGATTAGGGCGCTGTCCCACGCTGGCAGATGATGACGGCGCGCGAAGGCTTCGGCGTCCACTGCGCCCAGTTCCGAATGGTCGCCGCCACGGCCCTTGCCAATGTCATGGTAAAGACCGGCGAGGTAGATCAGCTCTGGCTTGGGCAGCCTTTCGATCAGCTTGCTGGCCAGCGGGAATTTCTCCGCCAGCTCCGGCCAGCGGAACTTGCGCAGGTGCTTGATCAGGTTGAGCGTGTGCGCGTCGACCGTGTAGATGTGGAACAGGTCGTGCTGCATCTGCCCGACGATATGGCCGAACTCCGGCAGATAGCGGCCGAGGATGCCGTAGCGGTTCATCCGGCGCAGATTGCGGTGAATGCCTTCCTTGCACTTGAACAGCTCGATGAACAGGCTGGTGTTGCGAATGTCCTTGCGGAAATCGTCGTCGATCAGGTGGCGGCTGTCGCGCAGCAGGCGAATGCTGTCGGCACGCACGCCCTTGATTTCCGGATGCTGCGCCATCAGCACGAAAATCTCGATGATGGCGAAGGGGGTGCGTTTGAAGACGTTGGGGTGAGTGACTTCGATGTAGCGGTCGCGCACCTGGAAGCGACTGTTCAGTGGCGTGGCCGGGCCGCGTTCGCCGGCGCGCAGGATGACTTCCTCGAAGTGCTGGTTGATCAGGTCCGACAGCTCGGAAATGCCCATCACCACCCGGTAGTACTTCTGCATGAAGTGTTCGATGCTGCGCTTGCCGTCACCGTCCTGATAGCCGAACAGCGCGGCGATTCTGGCCTGGTGGTCGAACAGCAGGCGGTCCTCGGCGCGCCCGGCGAGCATGTGCAGGGCGTAGCGCACCTTCCACAGAAATTCCTGGCTGGAGGAGAGCAGGGCGTATTCGCTTTCCAGCAAGAAGCCGTGGCTGACCAGCGCCTGCAGATTAAGCGTGCCGAACTGACGGCGCGCGACCCAGAGCACGGTCTGGATGTCGCGCAGGCCACCGGGCGAGCCTTTGACGTTGGGTTCGAGGTTGTACTCGGTGTCGTTGTACTTGCCGTGGCGTGCCTTGCGCTCTTCGCGCTTGGCCTGATAGAAGTGCTTGCTCGGCCACATGGCATCGGTGCTGGTTACCTGCTGCATGCGCTGGCGCAGATGCTCGGGGCCGGCGATGGTGCGGCTTTCCATCAGGTTGGTGATCACCGTCAGGTCGGCACGCGCTTCCTCGGCGCATTCCTCGACCGAGCGCACGCTCTGACCGACTTCCAGGCCGATGTCCCACAGCAGGGTGAGGAAGCCTTCGATTGGCTCGCGGAAAATCTCGTGATCGTCGCTGCCCAGCAGGATCAGCAGATCGATATCCGAGTAGGGGTGCAGCTCGCCGCGACCGTAACCGCCGACCGCGAGCAGGGCGATTTCGGCGTCCTCGCTCCAGGTGAAGCGCTTCCAGGCTTCCTGCAGGATCTGATCGACGAGCCAGGCGCGATCTTCGACCAGGCGGCGAATGTCGCGGCCGTCGCGAAAGCGCGCGTCCAGTACCTCATGCGCCCTGCGGATGGCTTTCTTGAATGCGGCGATGGGGCTGGATTTCAACGCCAGCTCGGCCTGGAACTGACCGCGGTCAAACAGTTCGGGGTCCATCTGCGGCATGCAGTCGCCTTCCTTATATAGGTCGTAAGGTGCGCGGCGCGCACCATGGGCTGAAACGGCGAATTACTGGCCGGACGAGGTGCGCGGCAGGGTATCGTCGCTGCGCAGGGTCAGGATCTCGTAGCCGTCAGCGGTGACCAGCACGGTGTGCTCCCATTGTGCGGAGAGCTTGCGGTCCTTGGTGATGGCGGTCCAGCCGTCGCCGAGCAGGCGGGTTTCCGGGCGGCCCTGGTTGATCATCGGCTCGATGGTGAAGGTCATGCCTTCCTTGAGCTCCATGCCGGTGCCGGCCTTGCCGTAGTGCAGCACCTGCGGCTCCTCATGGAATACCGCGCCAATGCCATGACCGCAGTATTCGCGGACCACGGAAAAACCGTTCTTTTCCGCATGCTTCTGGATCACTTCGCCGATGTCGCCCAGGCGCGTGCCGGGTTTGACCAGTTCGATGCCTTTATACATGCATTCCTGGGTGATCTTGGCCAGGCGCTCGGCCCACTCGGCGACCTTGCCCACCATGAACATCTTGCTGGTGTCGCCGTGGTAGCCGTCCTTGATCACGGTGACGTCGATGTTCAGCACGTCGCCGTCTTTCAGGGGCTTGTCGTTGGGGATGCCGTGGCAGACCACGTGATTGATCGAGGTGCAAATCGACTTGGGAAAGCCCTTGTAGTTGAGCGGGGCTGGAATGGCCTGCTGCACGTTGACGATGTAGTCGTGGCAGATGCGGTCGATTTCCTCAGTGGTGACGCCTGGCTTGACGTGCTCACCGATCATCTCCAGCACTTCGGCAGCCAGGCGGCCGGCGACGCGCATTTTCTCGATTTCTTCGGCGGATTTGATGGTGACGGTCATATGAAGCTCTCGGGCACGAACGGAAAGGGCGCTATATTAGCAGCTTCGCCGCGCCAGCCCCAAAGGGCGTGGGGCGCTACAGCGTTCTTTGCCCGCGCTTGTAGCCTGCGCCGGCTTTGTGTGGTATAAAACGCGCCGCTTTACGGGCATCCGTGCCCGAAAGCCTAAACCCACACACGTATCGACACGGTTTCCTGGGTGCCTTTCGACAAGTTCGAGGGTTGGAAGCTGGGATACGTGGAGGCCTAACCCGACTTATCAAGGAACTATCATGTCCCAAGTCAACATGCGCGATATGCTGAAGGCCGGTGTGCACTTCGGCCACCAGACCCGTTACTGGAACCCGAAAATGGGCAAGTACATTTTCGGCGCGCGCAACAAGATTCACATCATCAACCTCGAAAAAACCCTGCCGATGTTCAACGAAGCTCAGGCTTTCGTTGAGAAGCTGGCTGCTGGCAAGAACAAGATCCTGTTCGTCGGCACCAAGCGTTCCGCTGGCAAGATCGTTCGCGAAGAAGCTGCTCGTTGCGGCTCGCCGTTCGTCGATCACCGCTGGTTGGGCGGCATGCTGACCAACTACAAAACTATCCGTGCTTCGATCAAGCGCCTGCGTGAGCTGGAAACCCAGTCCCAGGACGGCACCTTTGCCAAGCTGACCAAGAAAGAAGCCCTGATGCGCACCCGTGATCTGGAAAAACTGGATCGCAGTCTGGGTGGTATCAAGGACATGGGCGGTCTGCCGGACGCTCTGTTCGTGATCGACGTTGACCACGAGCGCATCGCTATCACCGAAGCCAACAAGCTGGGCATCCCGGTCATCGGCATCGTCGATACCAACAGCAGCCCGGAAGGCGTTGACTACATCATCCCGGGTAACGACGACGCCATCCGCGCCATCCAGCTGTACATGGGTGCCATGGCCGACGCCGTGATTCGTGGTCGCAGCAACGCTGGCGGCGCCACCGAAGAGTTCATCGAAGAAGCTCCGGCCGCTGAAGCTGCCGAAGGCTAAGCAGTAACGTCGCTCATATAGCGTTACGTGCTGAGCAAAAAGGGGGCTAGGCCCCCTTTTTGCCACTCACAGATTTTGATTTGGTTGAAGACCTACCGAGAGGATTTTCAAGATGGCAGAGATTACTGCAGCCCTGGTTAAAGAACTGCGCGAGCGTACCGGCCAAGGCATGATGGAATGCAAGAAGGCCCTGGTTGCCGCTGGTGGCGACATCGAGAAAGCCATTGATGACATGCGTGCTTCGGGCGCTATCAAGGCTGCCAAGAAGGCTGGCAACATCGCTGCCGAAGGCTCCATCGCCGTTCGCGTCGAAGGCGGCCGTGGCCTGATCATCGAAGTCAACTCGCAGACCGACTTCCTGGCTCTGCAGGATGACTTCAAGGGCTTCGTCAAAGAAAGCCTCGATGAAGCTTTCGAGAAGAACCTGACTGACGCCGCTCCGCTGATCGCCTCGCGCGAATCCGCTCGTGAAGCGCTGGTTGCCAAGTGCGGCGAGAACGTCAACATCCGTCGTCTGACCGCTGTCTCCGGTGACACCGTTGGTGCCTACCTGCACGGCCACCGTATCGGCGTTCTGGTTGTCCTGAAAGGCGGCAACGACGAACTGGCCAAGCACGTTGCCATGCACGTTGCAGCTTCCAACCCGGCCGTTGTTTCGCCGGACCAGGTTTCCGAAGAGCTGGTTGCCAAGGAAAAGGAAATCTTCCTGCAGCTGAACGCCGAGAAGATCGCCGGCAAGCCGGAAAACATCGTCGAGAACATGGTCAAAGGCCGTATCGCCAAGTTCCTGGCCGAAGCCAGCCTGGTCGAGCAAGCCTTCATCATGGATCCGGAAGTCAAGGTCGGTGACCTGGTCAAGAAAGCCGGTGCTGAAGTCGTTTCCTTCGTTCGTTACGAAGTGGGCGAGGGCATCGAGAAGGCCGAGACCGACTTCGCTGCCGAAGTTGCCGCTCAGGTTGCTGCCAGCAAGCAGTAATCGGCGGTACGGCTAGTTGTCCCAGAGAGGCTGCCCGCTTGCGCGTGCAGCCTCTTTGCCGAATAAGGGATGACAAATATCTACAGCGGCCTTGCAACCTAAGGTCGTCGGCACGTTCGAAGTGCCGGATAATTGCAACGCTCGAGGGTGTTGCTCAAGCATTTCATATCGCCGCAGGAGAGACTTGCAATGGCTCAGCAGACGACTGGTCGCCAACCTCGCTATAAACGCATTCTGCTCAAACTCAGCGGCGAGGCCCTGATGGGCTCGGAAGATTTTGGCATCGATCCCAAGGTGCTCGATCGCATGGCGCTGGAAGTCGGCCAGTTGGTCGGTATCGGCGTACAGGTCGGTCTGGTGATCGGTGGCGGCAACCTGTTCCGTGGTGCGGCACTGTCCGCTGCGGGCATGGATCGCGTCACCGGCGACCACATGGGCATGCTGGCGACCGTGATGAACGCGCTGGCCATGCGCGATGCGCTGGAGCGCTCGAACATCCCGGCCATCGTCATGTCGGCCATCTCCATGGTCGGCGTCACCGATCACTATGACCGCCGCAAGGCCATGCGCCATCTGAAGACCGGTGAGGTGGTGATCTTCGCTGCCGGCACTGGCAATCCCTTCTTTACCACCGATTCTGCCGCCTGCCTGCGCGCCATCGAGATCGATGCCGACGTGGTACTGAAGGCGACGAAGGTCGATGGCGTGTACACTGCCGACCCGTTCAAGGATCCGCATGCCGAAAAATTCGAGCGCCTGACCTATGACGAGGTGCTCGATCGCAAGCTGGGTGTGATGGACCTGACCGCTATCTGCCTGTGCCGTGATCACGCCATGCCGCTGCGGGTCTTCAACATGAACAAGCCCGGCGCCCTGCTGAACGTTGTAGTGGGTGGCGCTGAAGGAACTCTGATCGAGGAGGATGCACAATGATCAACGACATCAAGAAAGACGCTCAGGAGCGCATGAGCAAGTCCCTGGAGGCGCTGGGTCGTAACCTGGCTTCCATCCGTACGGGCCGTGCCCACCCGAGCATTCTCGATAGCGTCAAGGTGCCGGCCTGGGGCAGCGACATGCCGCTCAATCAGGTGGCTGCGATCACTGTCGAGGATGCGCGCACCCTGAAGATCGTCGCGCACGACAAGAACCTCGGTGCGGCCATCGAGAAGGCCATCATGACCTCCGACCTGGGTCTGAACCCGAGCAGTGCCGGTACCACCATTCGCGTGCCGATGCCGGCGCTGACCGAAGAAACCCGCAAGGGTTACACCAAGCAGGCGCGTGGCGTTGCCGAAGATGCCAAGGTTGCCGTGCGCAACGTGCGTCGTGATGCCCTGGCTGAGCTGAAGAAGCTGTCCAAGGCCAAGGAAATCAGTGAAGACGAAGAGCGTCGCGCTGCTGATGAGCTGCAGAAGATCACCGACAAGTTCATCGGTGAAGTCGACAAGGCGCTCGAGGTGAAAGAAGCGGACCTGATGGCCGTTTGACGGCTGGGCGCCCATACATGGACAAGAACAAGCAGGGGGCGGTGCCGCGGCATGTCGCCATCATCATGGATGGCAACAACCGATGGGCGAAGAAGCGCCTGTTGCCAGGTGTGGCTGGGCACAAGGCGGGGGTCGACGCGGTACGCGCGGTGATCGAGGTCTGTGCCGAGTCGGGCGTCGAGGTGCTGACGCTGTTCGCCTTCTCCAGCGAGAACTGGCAGCGACCGGCCGATGAGGTCGGTGCACTGATGGAGCTGTTCCTGGGGGCGCTGCGCCGAGAGGCCAGACGGCTGCAGGATAACGACATCAGCCTGCGCATCATCGGTGATCGCTCGCGCTTTCATCCCGAGCTGCAGGCGGCGATGCGCGAAGCGGAGTTGCTGACCGCCGGCAATCGCCGTTTCACCCTGCAGATCGCCGCCAACTACGGCGGTCAGTGGGACATCGCCCAGGCCGCTCAGCGCCTGGCGCGTGAGGTGCAGGCAGGCCATCTGCAGCCCGAAGACATCACTGCGCAATTGCTGCAGGGCTGTCTGGCTACCGGCGATCTGCCTATGCCCGACCTGTGCATTCGTACCGGGGGCGAGCGCCGCATCAGCAATTTCCTTCTCTGGCAGCTCGCCTACAGCGAACTGTACTTCTCCGACCTCTATTGGCCGGACTTCAAGCACGAGGCCATGCGCAAGGCGCTGGCCGATTTCGCTACCCGCCAGCGTCGCTTCGGCAAGACCAGCGAGCAGGTGGAAGCTGAGGCGCGCTCTTAATGTTGATACAACGAATCATCACGGCGCTGGTGCTGCTGCCTATCGCCCTGGCTGGATTTTTCCTGCTCGACGGCGCTGCCTTTGCTCTGTTCATCGGGGCAGTGGTTACGCTGGGCGCTTGGGAATGGGCCCGCCTGGCGGGGCTTCAGGCGCAGTCCAGGCGCGTGGCCTATGCCGCAGTGGTGGCTGTGTTGCTCGCTGCGCTTTACATGATTCCGGTCTTCGCGCCAGTGCTGTTGGTGGTGGCGGTGCTGTGGTGGTTGGCTGCGACTTTCCTGGTGCTGACCTACCCCGATAGCAGTCGCTACTGGGGCGGTGTGCCGGGACGTTTGTTGATTGGTCTGTTGATTTTGCTGCCGGCCTGGCAGGGCTTGGTCCTGCTCAAGCAATGGCCGCAGGCCAATGCGCTGATCATTGCGGTGATGGTGCTGGTCTGGGGTGCGGACATTGGCGCCTATTTTTCCGGCAAGGCTTTCGGCAAGCGCAAGCTGGCGCCCAAGGTCAGCCCCGGCAAGAGCTGGGAAGGGCTTTATGGTGGCCTTGCTGCCAGCCTGCTGATCACGCTGGTGGTCGGTCTTCAGCAGGGCTGGTCTGCTGTTGGGCTGCTGCTGGCGCTGGCGGGCGCTGCTGTGGTGGTGCTGATTTCCGTGGTCGGTGATCTGACCGAGAGCATGTTCAAGCGTCAGTCAGGGATCAAGGACAGCAGTAATCTGCTGCCGGGTCATGGTGGTGTGCTGGACCGCATCGACAGCCTTACTGCGGCCGTTCCGCTGTTTGCTGCATTGCTCTGGCTGGCCGGCTGGGGCTCGCTGTGAGCGCAGTGCAGCAGGTCACGGTGCTGGGAGCGACCGGCTCCATTGGCCTCAGCACGCTGGATGTGATTGCCCGTCACCCCGAGCGCTACAGCGTATTCGCGCTGACCGGCTTCTCGCGTCTGGCCGAGCTACAGGTTCTGTGCATCCAGCATCGCCCGCGCTACGCCGTGGTGCCTGACGCCGATTCGGCGCTCGAGTTGCAGGGCAATCTGCGTGCTGCTGGGCTGGTGACCGAGGTGCTGGTTGGCGAGCAGGGATTGTGCGCCGTGTCGGCCGATGCGGCTGTCGATTGCGTGATGGCGGCCATTGTCGGTGCGGCAGGCCTCAGGCCGACCCTGGCGGCTGTTCAGGCCGGCAAGAAGGTATTGCTGGCCAACAAGGAAGCGCTGGTGATGTCCGGCGCCCTGTTCATGCAGGCGGTCAAGCAGAGCGGGGCGGTTCTGTTGCCCATCGACAGCGAACACAACGCCATTTTCCAGTGCCTGCCGGGCGACTACTCGCGAGGCCTGCAGGCGGTCGGCGTTCGCCGTGTCCTGCTCACTGCCTCCGGTGGTCCCTTTCGCGAAACGCCGCTGGACGAGCTGGAGCGTGTATCGCCGGAGCAGGCCTGCGCGCATCCGAACTGGTCGATGGGGCGCAAGATATCCGTCGACTCGGCCAGCATGATGAACAAGGGGCTCGAGATGATCGAGGCCTGTTGGCTGTTCGATGCCCGCCCCGGGCAGATCGAGGTGGTCATCCATCGGCAAAGCGTGATTCATTCGCTGGTCGACTATGTCGACGGTTCGGTGCTGGCCCAGTTGGGCAACCCGGACATGCGCACGCCCATCGCCCATGCCCTGGCCTGGCCGGAGCGCATCGACTCGGGGGTGTCGCCGTTGGATCTGTTTACCGTTGCGCGCCTGGATTTCGAGCGTCCCGACGAGCAGCGTTTTCCTTGTCTGCGTCTGGCGCGTGAAGCTGCGCAGGCCGGCGGCAGTGCGCCGGCGATGCTCAATGCGGCCAACGAAGTGGCGGTCGAGGCGTTTCTGCAGCGGCGCATCCGTTTCACCGATATCGCGCGTATGATTGATTCGGTATTGAACGCGCAGCCGGCGCAGGCTGTCGAAGCGCTCGATGCGGTGTTCGAAGCCGATGCGCGTGCGCGTGAACTGGCTGGGCAGTGGCTGGCGGGTCGTTGACACGGCCGGCATGGGTCTGGCCTGCATCAGAATTTGAACGGCCCCAGGGGCTGGAGAAGTGAAATGAGTGGGTTGTACATGCTGGTTGGCACCCTGATCGCCTTGGGTGTCCTGGTCACCTTTCACGAGTACGGACACTTCTGGGTGGCGCGCCGTTGCGGCGTCAAGGTGCTGCGTTTTTCCGTTGGCTTCGGTACGCCTTTGCTGCGCTGGCATGATCGCCATGGCACCGAATTCGTCATTGCCGCCATTCCGCTGGGCGGCTACGTCAAGATGCTCGACGAGCGTGAGGGCGATGTTCCGCCCGAGCTCGTCGAGCAGTCCTTCAATCGCAAGAGCGTACGCCAGCGCATCGCCATCGTTGCAGCCGGCCCCCTGGCCAATTTCCTGCTGGCGCTGTTGTTCTTCTGGTTTGTCGCCATGCTCGGCAGTCAGCAGGTGCGACCTGTCATTGGCGCCGTACAGCCAGACAGCCTGGCGGAAGCGGCCGGGCTGCGTGCGGGGCAAGAGATCGCGGCAATCAACGGCGAGGCGACCAGCGGTTGGGCGGCGGTCAATCTGCAGCTGGTAAGGCGCCTGGGTGAGAGCGGCACGCTCGATCTGCGGGTGATCGAGCCAGGCTCTACGGTGGAAACGCCCAAGCAGGTGCGGCTGGATAACTGGTTGCGTGGCGTCGATGAGCCGGATCCGATCGGTTCGCTGGGCATTCGCCCCTGGCGTCCGGTGCTGGAGCCGGTGCTGGCCGAGGTCGACTCGAAGGGGCCGGCCCATGCCGCCGGGCTGCAGGCCGGGGATCGCCTGCTGGCTCTGAATGGTGAGCCGCTGGCCGATTGGCAGGATCTGGTCGATCGCGTACGGGCCTTGCCTGGGAAGCTGGTCACGCTGCGCTTCGAGCGCGCTGGACGGGAGCAGGATGTGCAGCTGACGCTGGCGTCGCGCGGCGAAGGGCAGGCCCGCAGTGGCTACCTGGGCGCGGGCGTGCAGGGCGTCGAATGGCCGCCCGAGATGCTGCGCGAGGTGCGCTACGGGCCGCTCGATGGTGTGGTCGAAGGCGTACGCCAGACCTGGGCGATGAGCGTGCTGACCCTCGATTCGCTGAAGAAAATGCTGTTCGGAGAGCTCTCGGTAAAAAACTTGAGTGGGCCGATAACCATTGCTAAAGTGGCGGGCGCTTCAGCTGAGTCAGGGCTGGGGGATTTCCTGAAATTCCTTGCATATCTGAGTATTAGCCTGGGGGTTCTCAATCTGCTGCCCATTCCTGTACTGGATGGTGGGCATCTGCTGTTTTATCTGGTCGAGTGGGTGCGTGGTCGCCCCTTGTCTGAGCGGGTTCAGGGTTGGGGGATGCAGATCGGTATCAGTCTGGTCATCGGGGTCATGTTGCTTGCCCTGGTCAACGACCTCAGCCGCCTGTGAGCATTGCTGAATCACGTTCTTGAGATTCAAAAGAAGTGTCGCTCAAGCGGCAGTTTTTATCGTCAGTTGGAATAAGAAAGGACTTCATGAAACGTCTGCTGCTACCTGCGGTACTGTCCGCATTGATGATCGCCGAAGTTCACGCCGAGTCCTTCACCATCTCCGATATACGCGTCAACGGCCTGCAGCGGGTTTCCGCGGGCAGCGTATTCGGCGCGCTGCCCCTCAATGTGGGCGAGCAGGTGGATGATCGCCAACTGGTCGACGCCACCCGTTCCCTGTTCCGTACCGGCTTCTTCCAGGACATCCAGCTCGGTCGCGATGGCGATGTGCTGGTCGTCACCGTGGTCGAGCGTCCTTCCATCTCCGGTATCGAGATCGAAGGCAACAAGGCCATTTCCACCGAAGACCTGCTCAAGGGCCTGAACCAGTCCGGTCTGGCCGAGGGCGAGATCTTCCAGCGTGCGACGCTCGAAGGTGTGCGTAACGAACTGCAGCGCCAGTACGTGGCTCAGGGCCGTTACTCGGCCGAGATCGAAGCCGAAGTGATTCCGCAGCCGCGTAACCGCGTGGCGCTGAAGATCACCATCAACGAAGGTACGGTGGCGGCGATCTCGCACATCAACGTGGTCGGCAACACCGTGTTCAGCGATGAAGACCTGACTGACCTGTTCGAACTCAAGACCACCAACTGGTTGTCGTTCTTCAAGAACGACGACAAGTACGCTCGCGAAAAGCTGTCCGGCGACCTGGAGCGTCTGCGCTCCTACTACCTGGATCGCGGCTATATCAACATGGATATCAGCTCCACCCAGGTATCCATTACCCCGGACAAGAAGCACGTCTACATCACCGTCAACATCGAAGAGGGCGAGAAGTACAGCGTCCGCGACGTGAAGCTGTCCGGTGACCTCAAGGTGCCGGAAGAGGACGTGCGTGCGCTGCTGCTGGTCAAGGAAGGGCAGGTCTTCTCGCGCAAGATCATGACCACTACCAGCGAGCTGATCACCCGTCGCCTGGGTAACGAGGGCTACACCTTCGCCAACGTCAACGGCGTGCCGCAAGCGCACGATGAGGACAACACCGTTTCGATCACCTTCTTCGTCGATCCGGGCAAGCGCGCCTACGTCAACCGCATCAACTTCCGTGGCAACACCAAGTCCGAAGACGAGGTGCTGCGCCGCGAAATGCGTCAGATGGAAGGTGGCTGGGCTTCGACCTATCTGATCGATCAGTCCAAGACACGTCTGGAACGCCTGGGCTTTTTCAAGGAAGTCAACGTCGAGACCCCGCAGGTGCCGGGTACTGACGATCAGATCGACGTCAACTACAGCGTCGAAGAGCAGCCTTCCGGCTCGATCACGGCCAGCGTCGGTTTTGCCCAGAACGCCGGTCTGATCCTCGGTGGTTCGATCAGTCAGAACAACTTCCTCGGTACGGGTAACAAGGTCAGCATTGGCCTGACCCGTAGCGAATACCAGACCCGCTATAGCTTCGGCTTCGTCGATCCCTACTGGACCGTCGATGGCGTCAGCCTGGGTTACAACGCCTTCTACCGCACCACTGACTACGATGAGCTCGATGTTGATGTATCCAGCTACTCGGTGGACAGCCTGGGTGCGGGCGTCAACATCGGTTACCCGATCAGCGAGACCGCGCGCCTGACCTACGGCCTGACCGTGCAGCAGGACAGCATCAGTACGGGCCGCTACACCGTCGACGAGATCTTCGACTTCATCGACGCCGAGGGTGACAACTACCTGAACTTCAAGGGCTCCATCGGCTGGAGCGAGTCGACCCTGAACCGTGGCGTGCTGGCCAACCGTGGCCATTCGCAGAGCCTGGTGCTGGAAACCACTCTGCCGGGCAGCGACCTGTCGTTCTACAAGCTCGACTACCGTGGCCAGGTGTTCACCCCGATCAGCGAGAATTACACCCTGCGCTTCCACACCCAGCTTGGCTATGGCGACAGCTACGGTAGCACTGCGGAACTGCCGTTCTACGAGCACTACTATGCCGGTGGCTTCAACTCGGTACGTGGCTTCGAGGACAGCAGCCTGGGCCCGCGTAGCACCCCGAGCACCGGTGCCAAGCCCGGTACACTGGCCGATCCGGACCAGGATCCGCTGCCGTTCGGTGGTAACGTTCTGGTCCAGGGTGGTGTCGAGATGCTCTTCCCGCTGCCGTTCGTCAAGGATCAGCGGTCGCTGCGCACGGCGCTGTTCTGGGATGTGGGTAACGTCTTCGATACCAACTGTTCGTCCACCCAGAAGAAGCTCAGCGACAGCTGCAATATCGATTTCAGCAGTATGGCCAGCTCCGTGGGTGTCGGCCTGACCTGGATCACCGCGCTGGGGCCGTTGAGCTTCAGCCTGGCGATGCCGATCAAGAAGCCGGATGATGCCGATACTCAGGTGTTCCAGTTCTCCCTGGGCCAGACGTTCTAAAAACTCATTCACCGAAAGCCAACAGTTTTGTTGCAGGAGTGCATTGTGCGTAAGTTGACTCAACTGGTTCTGTTCACCGCCGCTCTGATCGCCACTCCGGCGTTCGCCGAGATGAAAGTGGCCGTGCTGAACTATCAGATGGCGCTGCTCGAGTCCGATGCGGCCAAGCGCTACGCCGTCGATGCCGAGAAAAAATTCGGCCCGCAACTGAGCAAGCTCAAGACCCTAGAGAGCGACGCCAAGCGCATTCAGGATCGCATGGTCAAAGATGGCGACAAGATGCAGCAGGCCGAGCGCGAGCGCCTGGAGCTTGAATTCAAGCAGAAGGCCCGTGACTTCCAGTTCCAGTCCAAGGAGCTGAACGAATCCAAAGCCATCGCTGACCGCGAGATGCTGGCCAAGCTGAAGCCGAACCTGGACAAGGCCGTCGAAGAAGTGATCAAGAACGGTAACTTTGATCTGGTGCTCGAGCGCGGCGCGGTGATCGATGTCAAACCTCAGTACGACATCACTCGCCAAGTCATCGAGCGCATGAACAAGATGCGTTGAGCATGACCGCTACATACACCCTCGGCCAGTTGGCCGAGCGCCTGGGCGCCACCCTGCGTGGCGCCGAAGGGAAGGTCATCACGGGCCTGGCCACCTTACAGGAGGCCAGGCCCGAACAGTTGAGCTTCCTGGCCAATGCCCAGTATCGCAAGTTCCTGGCTCAGACTCAGGCCGGTGCCGTGTTGCTCACCGCTGTCGACGCTGAGGGTTATGCAGGGGATGCCCTGGTTGTTGCCAACCCTTATCTGGCCTACGCGCAGCTTTCACACCTGTTCGATCGCAAGCCCCAGGCTGCTGCCGGGGTTCATGCGACTGCGCAGGTTGCCGATGACGCGCAGGTCGATCCGAGTGCCAGCATCGGTGCTTACGCTGTCATCGAAAGTGGTGCACGTATTGCTGCCAATGTCAGCATCGGCGCGCATTGCGTGGTCGGTGCGCGCAGCGTGATCGGTGAGGGCGGCTGGCTGGCACCGCGCGTGACGCTGTACCACGATGTGCAGATAGGCAAGCGTGTGGTGATCCAGTCCGGAGCGGTGATCGGTGGTGAAGGCTTCGGTTTCGCCAACGAGAAGGGCGTCTGGCAGAAGATCGCGCAGATCGGTGGGGTGACCATCGGCGATGACGTCGAAATCGGCGCCAACACCACGGTGGATCGTGGTGCGCTGTCCGATACCTTGATCGGCAATGGCGTCAAGCTGGACAACCAGATCATGATCGCGCACAACGTGCAGATCGGCGACAACACTGCCATGGCCGGCTGCTGTGGGATTTCCGGCAGCACCAAGATCGGCAAGAACTGCATGATCGCTGGCGGTGTCGGCATGGTGGGTCATATCGAGGTGTGCGACAACGTGTTCGTCACCGGTATGACCATGGTGACCCGTTCGATCACCGAACCTGGGGCCTATTCTTCGGGTACCGCCATGCAGCCAGCTGGCGAGTGGAAGAAGAGTGCGGCGCGTATTCGTCAGTTGGACGAGATGGCCAAGCGTCTGCGTGAGCTGGAAAAACAGCTGGCAGCCGTGACCCAGACGGCGAACGTCTCATCTGATGTCTGAGCACGGCGTTGCCGTGCTCTTTTCTTTTCTTAAGGCTTAACCGGACATGATGGACATCAACGAAATTCGTGAATATTTGCCGCACCGCTATCCCTTCCTGCTGGTGGATCGTGTGGTGGACCTGGACGTCGAAGGCAAGACCGTTCGCGCCTACAAGAATGTCAGCATCAATGAGCCGTTCTTCAATGGCCACTTTCCCGAGCACCCGATCATGCCGGGCGTGCTGATCATCGAAGCCATGGCGCAGGCAGCCGGGATTCTCGGTTTCAAGATGATGGGCGTGAAGCCGGCCGATGGCACCCTGTATTACTTCGTCGGCTCCGACAAGCTGCGCTTCCGTTCTCCCGTTACTCCGGGTGACCAGCTCATACTGGAGGCGAAGTACCTGAGCGACCGCCGCAGCATCTGGAAATTCGAGTGCCGCGCCACCGTCGACGGCAAGGAAGTCTGCTCCGCTGAAATCATCTGTGCGGAACGCAAACTATGAGTTCGATTGACCCTCGCGCGATCATCGACCCCAGTGCCAGATTGGCCGACGACGTCGTCGTCGGCCCGTGGAGCATTGTCGGGCCCGATGTGGAAATTGGCGAGGGTACGGTGATCGGTCCGCACGTGGTGCTCAAAGGACCGACCGTGATTGGCAAGCACAACCACATCTACCAGTTTTCTTCGGTTGGCGAAGATACCCCTGACCTCAAGTACAAGGGTGAGCCAACACGCCTGGTCATTGGTGATCACAACACGATCCGTGAAGGCGTCACCATTCACCGGGGCACCGTGCAGGATCGCAGTGAGACCACCATTGGCGATCACAACCTGATCATGGCCTATGCCCACATCGGCCACGACAGCGTGATCGGCAACCATTGCATCCTAGTCAATAACACAGCGCTGGCTGGCCATGTCTGGGTCGATGACTGGGCGATTCTGTCCGGCTACACCCTGGTGCACCAGTTCTGCCGTATCGGTGCGCACAGCTTTTCCGGCATGGGCACTGCGATCGGCAAGGATGTACCGGCTTTCGTCACCGTATTCGGCAACCCTGCCGAAGCGCGCAGCATGAACTTCGAGGGCATGCGTCGTCGTGGCTTCTCCAACGAGGCCATCGTGGCGCTGCGCAAGGGCTACAAGCTGGTTTATCGCCAGGGATTGACCGTTGAGCAGGCGCTGGCCGAGTTGGCCGAGTCCGCTGCTCAGTTCCCTGAGGTGGCGATCTTCCGCGATTCGATCCAGGCTTCTACGCGCGGCATTACCCGCTAAGAGCCTGTGCAAATCTGCTGCGTATCGGCCTTGCTGCGCTGAGAGCAGGCTCGGGCACGAGCCCGAATACAGTGTTCACCCACTAAAACTCCGTTTTTCGCCTGCTCTTGCCTTGCATGGCTCCAGCTTGCGACACATCGGACAGGTTCTAAATATCTATGACCAGACCCCTTCGCGTCGCACTGGTCGCCGGTGAGGCGTCCGGTGACATCCTCGGCTCCGGTCTGATGCAGGCCATCAGGCAACGCCATCCAGATGCCGAGTTCATCGGTGTTGGCGGTTCGCGCATGGAGGCCGAGGGTCTGAAATCCTATTTTCCGATGGAGCGCCTGGCCGTCATGGGCCTGGTCGAGGTGCTCGGCCGCCTGTTCGAACTGCTGGGTCGCCGGCGCCAGCTTGCGCGTGATCTGATCGCTGCACAGCCCGACGTATTCATCGGCATCGATGCGCCCGACTTCAACCTGGGGCTTGAGCTCAAGTTGCGCCGTGCCGGAATCAAGACCGTACATTATGTCAGCCCTTCGGTTTGGGCCTGGCGGCAGAAGCGCGTGCTGAAGATTCGCGAAGCCTGCGACCTGATGCTTACGCTGTTCCCCTTCGAGGCGCAGTTCTACGACGAGCACCAGGTGCCCGTGCGCTTCGTGGGCCATCCACTGGCCGATGCCATTCCCCAGCAGGCTGACCGTGCCGCCGCGCGTGAAGCACTGGATTTGCCGCAGGACGATCCGGTCGTGGCCTTGATGCCGGGCAGTCGCGGCGGCGAGGTGGCGCGTCTCGGTGAGCTGTTTCTCGATGCAGCGATTCGTCTGCGTGCGCTTCGCCCGGGTGTTCGATTCCTGCTGCCGTGCGCCACGCCCGAGCGTCGCGAGCAACTCGAACAGATGCTGGCCGGACGTGATCTGCCGCTGACTCTGCTCAATGGCCGCTCGCATGATGCCCTGGCCGCCTGTGATGCCGTGCTGATCGCGTCGGGCACCGCTACCCTGGAGGCACTGCTGTACAAGCGCCCCATGGTGGTGGCCTACCGCGTCGCGCCGCTGACCTATCGCATTCTCAAGCGCCTGGTCAAAAGCCCCTATATCTCGCTGCCCAATCTTCTGGCCGAGCGCCTGCTGGTGCCCGAGCTGATCCAGGATGCGGCGACTCCAGAGGCTCTGGCTCAGGCTGTGGCGCCACTGATCGATGGTGGTCAGGTGCAGACCGAGGGTTTCGACGTGATCCATCGTGCGCTGCGCCGTGATGCTTCGGTGTCGGCAGCCGATGCGGTGATCAAGCTTGCGGGGCGTACCTGATGCAACTGGGGCTCGACTTCACGCTGGTTGAAGAGCTGGTCGCCGGCGTCGACGAAGTCGGCCGTGGTCCGCTCTGCGGTGCGGTGGTAACGGCAGCGGTGATCCTCGACCCGGCGCGGCCGATCCTCGGGCTGAACGACTCGAAGAAACTGACCGAGCTGCGCCGTGAAGCACTGTTCGACGAGATCCGCGAAAAAGCGCTGGCCTGGTGCATCGCCCGCGCCGAGGTTGAGGAAATCGACCGCCTGAATATCCTGCATGCCACCATGCTGGCCATGCAGCGCGCCGTAGAAGGACTCTCGGTGACGCCGAGGCTGGCGCTGATCGATGGCAACCGCTGCCCGAAACTGGCGGTGCCGAGTGCGCCGGTGGTCAAGGGCGATAGCCGGGTGCCGGCCATTGCTGCGGCCTCGATCCTGGCCAAGGTCAGCCGTGACCGCGAGATGCTCGAGATCGATCGTCTCTACCCCGGCTATGGTATTGCCGGGCACAAGGGCTATCCCACGCCGGTGCACCTCGAGGCGCTCAAGCGTCTGGGGCCGACACCGATTCATCGGCGTTCCTTCGGGCCGGTCCGCGCGCTTCTCGAAGTCTGAACCTCTGGCCCTCAGCCAGACCTGCTTAGGCTACAATCCGCGCTTTGTCGTTTCCACCTGCAAGGCCGCCCATGACTCAAGCGTTCGTCCACCTGCGTCTGCACACCGAATACTCCCTGGTCGATGGCCTGGTGCGGGTCAAACCGCTGATCAAGGCCGTCTCCGGGGCCGGCATGCCTGCGGTGGCCGTCACCGACATGAGCAACATGTGCTCGCTGGTGAAGTTCTACAAGGCGGCCATGGGCGCCGGGGTCAAGCCGATCTGTGGTGCTGACATCTGGCTGGCAAGCGCCGAGGAAGATGGCCCGCTGACGCGCCTGACCCTGCTGGCGATGAACGCCAAGGGCTACCGCAACCTCACCGAGTTGATCTCCCGTGGCTGGTTCGAAGGGCAGAGCAACGACCTGGTGATCATCCAGCGTGACTGGGTCAAGGACGCCGCCGAAGGCCTGATCGCGTTGTCCGGCGCTCGCGAGGGCGAGGTCGGCATGGCGTTGCTGGCCGGTGACCAGGCATTGGCCGAAACGCGCCTGCGCGAGTGGATGGCGGTATTTCCAGATCGTTTCTACCTGGAGGTGCAGCGCACCAGCCGAGTCGGTGACGAGGAATACCTGCACGCCGCCGTAGCCCTGGCTGATCGTGTCGAGGCGCCGCTGGTGGCCACCAACGATGTGCGCTTCATCAAGCAGGACGACTTCGAGGCGCACGAAACTCGCGTCTGCATCGGCGAAGGGCGCACCCTGGACGACCCGCGTCGGCCGCACCATTACTCCGACCAGCAGTACCTGAAAAGCGCCGCAGAGATGTGGGAGCTGTTCTCCGACCTGCCCGAGGCGCTGGAAAACACCGTCGAGATCGCCAAGCGCTGCAACATCGAGGTGCAGCTCGGCAAATACTTCCTGCCGGACTTCCCCACGCCGGGCGGCATGGGCATCGACGATTACCTGCGGCATGCCTCCTTCGAGGGCCTGGACGAGCGTCTCGAAGTGCTGCTGCCCAAGGACACGCCGGACTACGAGGCGAAGAAGCAGGTCTATATCGACCGCCTCAATTTCGAACTCGACATCATTATCCAGATGGGCTTCCCCGGTTACTTCCTGATCGTGATGGACTTCATCCAGTGGGCCAAGAGCAATGGCGTGCCGGTCGGCCCGGGCCGTGGTTCGGGTGCCGGTTCTCTGGTGGCCTACGTGCTGAAGATCACCGACCTCGACCCGCTGGCCTACGACCTGCTGTTCGAGCGCTTCCTCAACCCCGAGCGGATCTCCATGCCCGACTTCGACGTCGACTTCTGCATGGATGGTCGCGACCGGGTGATCGACTACGTGGCCGAGAAATACGGGCGCAACGCGGTGAGCCAGATCATCACCTTCGGTTCCATGGCGGCCAAGGCGGTGGTGCGCGACGTGGCGCGGGCGCAGGGCAAGTCCTACGGCCTGGCCGACCGCCTGTCGAAGATGATCCCCTTCGAAGTGGGCATGACCCTGGAAAAGGCCTTCGAGATGGAGGAGCCGCTGCGCGACTTCCTCAAGAACGACGAAGAGGCCCAGGAAATCTGGGACATGTCGCTCAAGCTCGAAGGCGTGGTGCGCGGTACCGGCAAGCACGCCGGGGGTGTGGTGATCGCGCCGACCAAGCTCACCGACTTCTCGCCGATCGCCTGTGACGAGGAGGGCGGCGGCCTGGTGACCCAGTTCGATAAGGACGACGTCGAGCAAGCCGGCCTGGTCAAGTTCGACTTCCTTGGCCTGCGTACCCTGACCATCATCAAGTGGGCGCTGGAAACCGTCCACCGCATCCAGAAGCGCGACGGTGCGCCGGATGAGGACCTGGTCAACATCGACTTCATCCCGCTGGATGACAAGAAAACCTACGACATGCTGCAGAAGGCGGAGACCACCGCGGTTTTCCAGCTTGAATCGCGCGGCATGAAGGAGCTGATCAAGAAGCTCAAGCCCGACTGTCTGGAAGACATGATCGCACTGGTGGCGCTGTTCCGCCCCGGTCCGCTGCAGTCCGGCATGGTGGACGACTTCATCAACCGTAAGCACGGCCGCGCCGAGCTGTCCTACCCGCACCCGGACTACCAGTACGCGGGTCTGGAGCCGGTGCTCAAGCCCACCTACGGCATCATCCTGTATCAGGAGCAGGTGATGCAGATCGCTCAGGTCATGGGTGGCTACACCCTGGGCCAGGCGGACATGCTGCGCCGTGCCATGGGCAAGAAG
Organism: Pseudomonas spartinae; assembly: GCF_965197125.1. Taxonomy (NCBI): domain Bacteria; kingdom Pseudomonadati; phylum Pseudomonadota; class Gammaproteobacteria; order Pseudomonadales; family Pseudomonadaceae; genus Pseudomonas; species Pseudomonas spartinae. The sequence continues at coordinate 25,903 of NZ_CBDAMB010000004.1, read as the reverse complement.
AAGCCCGAGGAGATGGCCAAGCAGCGCGGTGGTTTCATCGAAGGTTGTGCCAGCAACGGCATCGACGCCAACCTGGCGGGCAACATCTTCGACCTGGTGGAAAAGTTCGCCGGTTATGGCTTCAACAAGTCGCACTCGGCCGCTTACGGCCTGGTGTCCTACCAGACGGCCTGGTTGAAGGCGCATTACCCAGCGCCGTTCATGGCCGCGGTACTCTCTGCGGATATGCACAACACCGACAAGGTGGTGATCCTGGTCGAAGAGTGCCGCAACATGAAGTTGCGCATCGAGCCGCCAGACGTGAACGTCTCCGAGTTCAAGTTCACCGTCAATGACGACGGTCGTATCGTCTACGGCCTCGGCGCGGTCAAGGGCGTGGGTGAAGGGCCGGTGGAGGCTATCGTCGAATGCCGCGCCGAAGGCGGGCCGTTCAAGGATCTGTTCGACTTCTGTAACCGCGTCGACCTCAAGCGCATCAACAAGCGCACCCTCGAGGCGCTGATTCGCAGCGGCGCGCTGGATCGCCTCGGCCCCTACTATCAGGATGAACTCAAGGCCTACCAGGCCAGCGTGGACAAGAACCGCGCCGTGCTACTGGCGTCGATGGAAGAGGCCGTGCAGTCCGCCGAGCAGACCGCGCGTAGCGCCGAGAGCGGCCATATGGATCTGTTCGGCGGCCTGTTCGCCGAGCCCGAGGCGGATGTCTACGCCAACCACCGCAAGGCCCGCGAGCTGCCGATCAAGGAGCGCCTGAAAGGCGAGAAGGACACCCTGGGCATCTATCTGTCCGGTCACCCCATCGATGAGTACGAAGGCGAGATTCGCCGTTTTGCCCGTCAGCGCATCGTCGAACTCAAGCCGGCGCGTGATACCCAGACCATCGCCGGGATGATCGTCAACCTGCGGGTGATGAAGAACAAGAAGGGCGACAAGATGGGCTTCATCACCCTCGACGACCGTTCCGGGCGTATCGAGGCCTCACTGTTCGCCGACGCTTTTGCCAGCAACCAGGCGCTGCTGCAGAACGATGCGCTGGTGGTGGTCGAGGGCGAGGTCAGTAACGACGACTTCTCCGGTGGCCTGCGTCTGCGTGCCAAGCGCGTGATGAGCCTGGAGGAGGCGCGCACCGGTTTGGCCGACAGCCTGCGGGTCAAGGTCGCCAGCGAGGCACTCAAGGGCGATCGCCTGCGTTGGCTGGCCGAGCTGTGCAGCAAGCACAAGGGCGCTTGCCCCGTGACGCTGGACTATAGTGGCGAGCAGGCACGCGCCTTGCTTCAGTTTGGCGAGGCCTGGAGAATCGACCCGGCCGACACTTTGATTCAGGCATTGCGTGACCAGTTCGGGCGCGACAACGTCTTTTTGCACTACCGCTGATGCGAGAGGGGGCTAAACCCCTTGCTCATTGGCAAAGGCACCCGAGGGTGTCGACCCGCTGCGCCCTATCCCTTAAGGTAGGGCGCCTAATGGATACAGCTCCCCGGCCACTTGGCCGTCGACGCAAGACGGATGACTATGAACCCGAATTTCCTCGACTTCGAACAGCCGATCGCCGACCTGCAAGCCAAGATCGAAGAGCTACGCCTGGTTGGTAACGACAATTCGCTGAACATCGGCGACGAGATTGCCCGCCTGCAGGACAAGAGCAGCGCTCTGACCGAAAGCATTTTCGGCAACCTGACCAGCTGGCAGATCGCGCAGTTGGCTCGCCATCCGCGCCGCCCCTACACCCTGGACTACATCCAGCACATCTTCACCGAGTTCGATGAGCTGCATGGTGATCGTCACTTCTCCGACGACGCTGCCATCGTCGGTGGTATCGCGCGCCTGGGCGAGCAGCCGGTCATGATCATCGGTCACCAGAAGGGCCGTGAAGTGCGTGAGAAGGTGCGCCGCAACTTCGGCATGCCACGCCCGGAAGGCTATCGCAAGGCCTGTCGCCTGATGGAAATGGCCGAGCGCTTCAAGATGCCGATCCTCACCTTCATCGACACCCCCGGCGCCTATCCGGGCATCGATGCCGAAGAGCGTGGGCAGAGCGAGGCCATCGCCTGGAACCTGCGTGTGATGGCTCGCCTGAAAACCCCGATCATCGCCACCGTCATCGGTGAAGGTGGTTCCGGTGGCGCGCTGGCCATCGGCGTCTGCGACCAACTGAACATGCTGCAATACTCCACCTACTCGGTGATCTCGCCGGAAGGCTGCGCCTCGATTCTCTGGCGCACTGCCGAGAAGGCGCCGGATGCCGCTGAAGCCATGGGCATCACCGCCGAGCGTCTGAAGGATCTGGGCATCGTCGATCAGGTCATCGCCGAGCCTCTGGGTGGCGCTCATCGTGATCCGGCTGCGGCTGCCGAGTCGATCCGTCAGGAGCTCAGCAAGCAACTGGCCAGCCTGCAGACGCACGACACCGACGCGCTGCTCAAGCGTCGTTACGATCGCCTGATGAGCTACGGCATCGCCTGAGTTCTTCCTGCGTACATCTCAACGGGCCTTCGGGCCCGTTGTTGTTTAAGCTTGGCCCATGACTGCTCTCGAACTTCGCCTGCGCCAGGCCCTGCAGCCCTGGCGTGCGGCCCGCGCCTGGCGTATCGCCTTTTCCGGTGGCCTGGATTCCAGCGTGCTGCTGCACTTGCTGGCGGATCTCGCCCGGCGCGAGGACCTGCCACCGCTTCGCGCCATCCATGTTCACCATGGCCTGCAGGCAGCGGCCGACACTTGGCCTGATCATTGTGCGCGGGTCTGCCAGCGGTTGGGCATCGCGCTCGACACTGTCAGGGTTCGCGTCGCGCCAGGCGCCAGCCTCGAACAGGCGGCGCGTCGTGCGCGTTACCAGGCGTTTGCTGAGCGGCTCGAGCCTGGCGAGGTGCTGCTCAGTGCCCAGCATCGCGATGATCAGGCCGAAACCCTGCTGTTTCGTCTGTTGCGCGGCGCCGGTGTGCGTGGTCTGGCGGCGATGCCGGCCAGTCGAGCCTTGGGGCAGGGCAGCCTGGTCCGGCCGCTGCTCAGCTGTTCCAGAGCCGAGTTGCAGGCCTATGCGCAGGATCACGGGGTGGTCTGGATCGAGGATCCGAGCAACGCCGATGAGCGTTTCAGTCGTAATTTCCTGCGCCACCAGGTGATCCCGCTGCTGGCCGAGCGCTGGCCGCAGGTGGTCACCAGCCTGGCGCGCAGCGCAGCCCATCAGGCGGAGTCTCGGCAGTTGCTGGATGAGCTGGCCGAGATGGATTTGTGTGCTGCCCGTGGCGTTTCGGCATTTTCCTGGCTGCCGTTGCCGTCTCTGCAGCTGTCGGCGCTAGCCGCTCTGAGTGATGCGCGTCAGCGCAATCTGCTGCGGCACTGGCTGGCGCCGCTGACCCGCATGCCCGATCAGGATCACTGGGCTGGTTGGCGCGATCTGCGCGACGCCGATATCGATGCGACGCCGATCTGGAAGCTGGCCGATGGCGAGTTGCACCGTGCCGATGGACGGCTGTGGTGGCTCGGCGGTGAGTGGCTCGGTACGCCTGAGTCGATCGATCTGCCTGCTGATCTGTGTTCGCAGCCTCTGGCGCTTCCCGGTAACGGTCATGTGCAGCTGCTCGGTGAGTTGCCGCCAGGTCGCTGGCGTCTGCGCTATCGCCAGGGTGGTGAGTCGCTGCAAGTGCCAGGGCGAGGTCGGCGCGATCTCAAACGTCTGCTCAATGAGCTGCGTGTACCGGCATTCGTGCGTCCGCGCCTGCCGCTATTGTTCGACGGCGATGAGCTGGTGGCGGTGGCAAATCTGACGCAGTCGTCAGTAATCGAGGCGAGCGGGGTGCATGTGCGCTGGTCGCCGCCTATCGGCGTGCAAGGTTTGAGCTGGTAAGGCCTTTCGGGTAGACTACGCTCCCGTCTTACTACAGCTTTTGCCGACTCCCTCAGGGAGCTTGGCGAGCTTGCCATTTTTGCTATTGATGGCGCTCCTTCGCTTTCCCCGGCGGCATTGACCGCTTAAACGCAGACTTCTAGGGTTTTTCATGACGCGCTACATCTTCGTCACGGGTGGTGTTGTTTCTTCATTGGGGAAAGGCATCGCCTCGGCTTCACTGGCGGCCATCCTGGAGGCGCGGGGCCTGAAGGTCACCATGCTCAAGCTGGACCCTTATATCAACGTCGATCCGGGCACCATGAGCCCGTTCCAGCACGGTGAGGTGTTCGTCACCCACGACGGCGCCGAGACCGACCTCGACCTGGGTCACTACGAGCGGTTCATCCGCACCACGATGACCAAGAGCAACAACTTCACCACCGGTCGCGTGTACGAAGACGTGCTGCGCAAGGAGCGCCGTGGTGATTACCTGGGCGCGACCATCCAGGTCATTCCGCACATCACCGACGAGATCAAACGCCGCATCATCAAGGGTGCCGGCGATGCCGACGTGGCCCTGGTGGAGATCGGCGGCACCGTGGGCGATATCGAGTCGCAGCCGTTCCTCGAGGCCATCCGCCAACTGCGTGTGGAAGTGGGCGCCAAGCGCGCCATGCTGATGCACCTGACCCTGGTGCCTTACATCGCCACCGCTGGCGAGACCAAGACCAAGCCGACCCAGCACTCGGTCAAGGAACTGCGCTCCATCGGCCTGCAGCCGGACGTACTGGTGTGCCGCTCCGATCACCCGATCGACGTTTCCTCGCGGCGCAAGATCGCCCTGTTCACCAACGTCGAAGAGCGTGCGGTGATCAGCCTGGAAGACGTCGACACCATCTACAAGATCCCGGGCGTGCTGCATGCTCAGGGCCTGGATGACTTCGTCGTCGAGCGTTTCGGTCTGGAGTGCGGCGGTGCCGACCTGTCCGAGTGGGATCGCGTGGTCGATGCCAAGCTCAACCCGGAAAAAGAAGTCACCATCGCCATGGTCGGCAAGTACATGGAGCTGCTCGATGCGTACAAGTCGCTGATCGAAGCGATGAGTCACGCCGGCATCCAGAACCGTACCAAGGTCAATCTGCGTTACATCGACTCCGAAGACATCGAGAATCAGGGCACTGCTCTGCTCGAAGGTGTCGACGCCATCCTGGTTCCGGGCGGCTTCGGCCTGCGTGGCGTGGAAGGCAAGATCAAGACCGTGCAGTACGCTCGCGAGAACAAGATTCCTTACCTGGGTATCTGCCTCGGCATGCAGGTGGCGGTGATCGAGTACGCCCGCAACGTGGTGGGCTGGGTCGATGCCAACTCCACCGAGTTCGACATGGCCAGCCAGCATCCGGTGGTCGGTCTGATCACCGAATGGCAGGACGCCGCTGGCGGCGTCGAGCAGCGCAGCGAGAGCTCCGACCTGGGCGGCACCATGCGCCTCGGCGCTCAGGACTGCCAGCTGCAGAGCGGTTCGCTGGTGCATGATTGCTACGGCAAGGACGTGATCGTCGAGCGTCACCGTCACCGTTACGAGGTGAACAACAACCTGCTGCCGAGCCTGACCGATGCGGGCCTGAAGGTCACCGGTCGTTCTGGCGATGGCGCGCTGGTCGAAGTGGTCGAGGCGCCGGAGCATCCGTGGTTCGTCGCCTGCCAGTTCCACCCGGAGTTCACCTCCACGCCGCGTGATGGCCATCCGCTGTTCAGCGGTTTCGTCAACGCCGCTCTGGCGCAGAAAGCGAAGAAGGTCTGATCCATGGCACAGAAGATCATCAAGGTTCGCGACATCGAGATCGCCAACGACAAGCCTTTCGTGCTGTTCGGCGGGATCAATGTGCTCGAGTCGCGTGACCTGGCCATGCAGGCCTGCGAGGAATACGTGCGGGTCACCGAGAAGCTCGGCATTCCTTACGTGTTCAAGGCCAGCTTCGACAAGGCTAACCGCTCCTCCGTCACTTCCTTCCGTGGCCCCGGCCTGGAAGAGGGCATGAAGATCTTCGAGGAAGTGAAGAAGACCTTCGGCGTGCCGGTGATCACCGATGTGCACGAGCCGCATCAGGCGGCTGCGGTTGCCGAGGTGTGCGACATCATCCAGTTGCCGGCCTTCCTTTCGCGGCAGACCGACCTGGTGGTGGCCATGGCCAAGACCGGCGCGGTGATCAACATCAAGAAGGCGCAGTTCCTCGCCCCGCAGGAAATGAAGCACATCCTGACCAAGTGCGAAGAGGCCGGTAATGATCAACTGATCCTCTGCGAGCGTGGTTCCTCCTTCGGTTACAACAACCTGGTGGTGGACATGCTTGGCTTCGGCATCATGAAGCAGTTCGAGTACCCGGTGTTCTTCGATGTGACCCACGCCCTGCAGATGCCGGGTGGTCGCGCCGACTCTGCTGGCGGTCGCCGTGCCCAGGTTACCGACCTGGCCAAGGCCGGCATGAGCCAGGGCCTAGCCGGGCTGTTCCTCGAAGCGCACCCGGATCCGGAAAACGCCAAGTGCGATGGCCCTTGCGCGCTGCGCCTGAACAAGCTGGAGCCGTTCCTCGCCCAACTCAAGCAGCTGGACGATCTGGTGAAGAGTTTTCCACCAATCGAGACTGCCTGAGCCGGCCGTAATCCGGTAAAGTGCCGCCCGAGAAAAATCCCCCTGACCCGTGAGTCAGAGTGAGCCGTCGCTTTGCCCTCGGGCAGCGACGGCCCAGTGCAGCCTGCTGCTGCCGTCTTATCGTCAACCTTTGGAGCGTTATCAAGAATGGCAAAGATCGTCGACATCAAGGGTCGTGAGGTTCTCGACTCCCGCGGCAACCCGACCGTGGAAGCGGATGTAATTCTGGAAGGCGGGATCGTCGGCAGCGCGTGCGCTCCGTCCGGCGCCTCCACCGGCTCGCGCGAAGCGCTGGAGCTGCGTGACGGCGACAAGAGCCGTTACCTGGGCAAAGGCGTGTTGAAAGCCGTGGCCAACATCAACGGCCCCATCCGTGACCTGCTGCTGGGCAAGGACGCGGCCGATCAGAAGGCTCTGGATCACGCGATGATCGAGCTCGACGGTACCGAGAACAAGGCCAAGCTGGGCGCCAACGCCATCCTCGCCGTGTCCCTGGCTGCCGCCAAGGCTGCTGCCCAGGCCAAGGGCGTGCCGCTCTACGCGCACATCGCTGACCTGAACGGCACGCCGGGCGTGTACTCCATGCCGGTGCCGATGATGAACATCATCAACGGCGGCGAGCATGCCGATAACAACGTCGACATCCAGGAATTCATGGTGCAGCCGGTCGGCGCCAAGAACTTCGCCGAAGCACTGCGCATGGGCGCGGAAATCTTCCACCACCTCAAGGCCGTACTGAAGGCCCGTGGCCTGAACACTGCCGTCGGTGACGAAGGTGGTTTTGCGCCGAACCTGGCTTCCAACGAAGACGCCCTGGCGGCCATCGCCGAAGCCGTTGCCAATGCCGGCTACACGCTGGGTGACGACGTGACCCTGGCTCTGGACTGCGCCTCCAGCGAGTTCTTCAAGGATGGCAAGTACGACCTGGAAGGTGAAGGCAAGGTATTCAGCGCCGAAGGCTTCGCCGATTACCTGGCCGGTCTGACCGAGCGCTACCCGATCATCTCCATCGAAGATGGCATGGACGAGTCCGACTGGGCTGGCTGGAAAGTCCTGACCGACAAGATCGGCGAGAAGGTACAGCTGGTTGGCGACGATCTGTTCGTGACCAACACCAAGATCCTCAAGCGCGGTATCGACGAGAAGATCGGCAACTCGATCCTGATCAAATTCAACCAGATCGGCTCGCTGACCGAGACCCTGGAAGCCATCCAGATGGCCAAGGCTGCCGGTTTCACCGCGGTGATTTCGCACCGCAGCGGCGAAACCGAAGACAGCACCATCGCCGACCTGGCAGTGGGTACTGCCGCTGGTCAGATCAAGACCGGTTCGCTGTGCCGCTCCGACCGCGTGTCCAAGTACAACCAGCTGCTGCGTATCGAAGAGCAACTGGCCGGTAAGGCACCCTACAAGGGCCGTGCCGAGTTCCGCGGCTAAGCACTGCGTATGAGAAAAGGGCGACGCAAGTCGCCCTTTTTTATGGTTGTCCCGGCGTTGGTGCTGCAGTCTGTAGGAGCGGATTGATCCGCGATCTTTCGCGGCTCAAGCCGCTCCTGCAAACCTTGCGCCGTTGCCGATATGGCCTTTTTCGTGGACGCTTCGTCGATCTCTGGGAACCATTGCACGGATGCAGGTACTGAAACCCCATGTCACTCATCAGCCGGCTTCTTTTCAAGCATGAACGCAGCCCCTACCATGCCGATTACTCAATCTGCGAGTCGCTCCATGCGTAGTCCGTACTGGCTGTTTATCGTGCTGATCCTGTTGCTGGCCGGGCTGCAGTATCGCCTGTGGGTCGGCGAGGGCAGCCTTGCCCAGGTGAGTCGCCTGCAGCAGCAGATTGCCGAGCAGCAAGGCGAGAACGAGCGCCTGCTGGAGCGTAACCGGATCCTCGAGGCCGAGGTGATGGAGCTCAAGCGCGGTATGGAAACCGTGGAAGAGCGTGCGCGTCAGGAGCTGGGCATGCTCAAAGAGGGTGAAACCCTCTATCTGCTGACCGAATGAGCACCAGGTTCTGGCTGGTGATTCCAGCTGCTGGCGTCGGTGCGCGAATGGCTGCCGACCGCCCCAAGCAGTACCTGCAGATCGCAGGTCGCTGCATTCTTGAACACAGCCTGCATTGCTTCCTCGATCACCCCGGCCTGCTGGGCGCCACGGTGTGCGTGGCGGTGGACGATCCGTTCTGGCCGCAACTCCCGGTTGCCAGCGACCCGCGTGTACGTCGCGCGCCTGGTGGGCGCGAGCGAGCCGATTCGGTATTGGCAGGGTTGCAGGCGCTGCTGGCCGAGGGCGCAGGCGCCGAGGACTGGGTGCTGGTGCATGACGCCGCACGTCCCAATCTGGCCAGGGATGACCTGAATCGTCTGTTGGACAATCTGGCCGATGACCCTGTCGGCGGTCTGCTGGCGGTGCCGGCGCGCGATACGCTCAAGCGTGCCGGAGCGGATGGCCGCGTGGCGCAGACAGTGGATCGCAGCGTGATCTGGCAGGCCTACACGCCGCAGATGTTCCGCCTCGGGGCTCTGCATCGCGCGTTGACTCAGGCCCTGCAGGCGCAGGTGGCGATCACCGATGAGGCCTCTGCCATGGAGTGGGTGGGGCTGGCGCCACGTCTGATCGAGGGCCGGGCGGACAACCTCAAGGTCACCCGCCCGGAAGATCTGCACTATCTGCAGTCGCTATGGCCGAACGGCCATTGAGTCCGTTCCGACCTCAGTGCGTCCAGCGTTTTGCGTCCTTGCCAAGGTTGCGATCCAGCGCGTTGGTCAGCTTGTTCATGGCGCCTTCTATGGCTTGATGAAGTTCTTCGGCATCGTGTGACACCGTCAGCGGGTCACGGCCTTTCATCCGTGCCTCGACCTTGCAGCGTTTGTCCTGGGGGCCGCTCTTGAGCGCGTTCTCGTCGGAAAGGTGGACTTCGATGCGGGTGAGGCGATCCTCGTAGCGTTGGAGCTTTTCGCGGACGCGGGTGCTGATGTCCTCCTTGAAGGTCATCGACGAGGCGACGTGCTTACCGCTGTTGACCAGAACCTGCATAACCATTTCCTCATGCTGCTGAGTTCGTGAGGCCCCGTTCGGCGGGGCATTGGTTGTGACGCGGCGGCCTGGCTCAAGTTTCGCCCCGGCTTGTGACATTCCGTGACCGTTCAGTTGAGTGACAAGGTTGTTGCAGGGCGTCAGCTCGGATCGAGGTATTCGGCGCGTTGGCTCAGACCCAGGCGCAGCGAGTCGATCAACTGACGCACCTTTGGCGAGAGATGGCGTTGTTGTGGGTAGATCGCCCAGACCGCTGTATTGGGTGGGCGGTGCTGTTCCAGCAGGGAGGTCAGCCGGCCGCTGCGCAGGTGTTCCAGTACGTAATAGTCCGGCAACTGGCACAGGCCGAATCCACGCAGGGCTGCGTCGAGTACCGCCTGGCCGCTGTTGCAGCGCCAGTTGCCTTGGACCCGTACCTGGGTTTCGCGGCCGTTCTCGGCAAAGCTCCAATGCTCGCTGCTGCCGATCAGGCAGTTATGGCGGGCCAGCTCCGACAGCGAGTGCGGACGGCCATAGCGCTGCAGGTACTCGGGGGCGGCGCACAGGTACATCTCGCGCGGTGCCAGGCGCGCCGCCATCAGTCGCGAGTCCTGCAGGCGGCCGAGGCGGATGGCCAGGTCGAGGCCTTCGTGCAGCAGATCCAGTTGACGGTTGGACAGTTCGATCTCGACGCGCAACTGCGGGTGGCGGGCCATGAAGTCATTCACCAGCGGTACGATGAAGCGCTCGCCGTAGGCCACCGCGCAGGTCATGCGCAGCAGGCCCTTGGGTTCAGCTCCGAGGTCGCCGACCGCTCGCAATGCCTCTTCACGCGCATCCTGCAGGCGCTGGCAGTGCTGCAGGAACAGTTCACCGGCCTCGGTCAGGGCCACACGGCGTGTGCTGCGATAGAACAGGCGACTTTGCAGCCGGTCTTCCAGTCGCGCCACCTGACGACTCACCTGTGAGGTAGACAGGCCCAGGCGCTCGGCGGCGGCACTGAACTGGCCGCATTCGGCGACCGCGACGAACTCGTCGAGTCCTTCCCAGCGACTCATGGCGTTCTCCTCTGGCATTCGTGGCAGTGCATATTATCCCTGTGCTGCAATAATGTTTTGATATTTGGCTGATTATCTCCGCGTTGCCTTGACCTAGACTACTTGGCACTTTCGTAACGCTCAGGAGAGCTTTCATGATCAAGTCCCGTGCTGCCGTCGCTTTCGCTCCTAACGAGCCGCTGAAGATCGTCGAGATCGATGTCGAGCCGCCGAAGGCTGGCGAGGTGCTGGTGCGCATCGTCGCTACCGGTGTCTGCCATACAGACGCTTACACCCTGTCCGGTCAGGACTCCGAAGGTGTGTTCCCCTGCGTGCTGGGTCACGAGGGTGGCGGTATCGTCGAGGCTGTCGGCGAGGGCGTGACCTCGGTAAAGGTCGGTGACCACGTGATCCCGCTGTACACCGCCGAGTGCGGCGAGTGCAAATTCTGCAAATCCGGCAAGACCAACCTGTGCAGCTCGGTGCGTGCCACCCAGGGCAAGGGCCTGATGCCGGACGGCACCAGCCGCTTCAGCTACAACGGTGAGCCGGTCTACCACTACATGGGGTGCTCGACCTTCTCCGAGTACACCGTGTTGCCGGAAGTCTCGGTTGCCGTGATCCCCAAAGAAGCTCCGCTGGACAAGGTCTGCCTGCTCGGTTGCGGTGTGACCACCGGTATCGGCGCCGTGCTCAACACTGCCAAGGTGGAAGAGGGCGCGACCGTGGCCATCTTCGGTCTGGGCGGCATCGGCCTGGCGGCGATCATCGGTGCGAAGATGGCCAAGGCCTCGCGCATCATCGGCATCGACATCAATCCGGCCAAGGAAGCGGTTGCCCGCGAGCTGGGCGTGACCGACTTCGTCAACCCGAAAGAGCACAGCAAGCCGATTCAGGACGTCATCGTCGAGATGACCGATGGCGGCGTCGACTACAGCTTCGAGTGCATCGGCAACGTGCAACTGATGCGTGCGGCTCTGGAGTGCTGCCACAAGGGCTGGGGCGAGTCGACCATCATTGGCGTGGCGCCGGCCGGTGCCGAGATCAGCACCCGTCCGTTCCAGCTGGTCACTGGGCGCGTCTGGCGCGGCAGCGCCTTCGGTGGCGTGAAAGGCCGCAGCGAGCTGCCGAGCTATGTCGAGAAGTCGCAGAAGGGCGAGATTCCGCTGGACACCTTCATCACCCACAACATGGGCCTGGACGAGATCAACGAAGCGTTCGAGCTGATGCACGAAGGCAAGAGCATCCGTACCGTCATTCACTTCTGAGTCACTGACGCGCCCGGGGCCTGATGCCCCGGGCCGCAGTTTCCTCTTTCGCGGGAGGTTTCATGGAAAACATTTCCTGCCAGAAGAGCTTCGGCGGCTGGCACAAGCGTTATCGTCATCGTTCCACCACCCTCAATTGCGATATGGTCTTCGCCGTCTATCTGCCACCGCAGGCCGAGCAGGGCGGCAAGCTGCCGGTGCTGTACTGGCTCAGTGGCCTGACCTGCACCGATGAGAACTTCATGCAGAAGGCCGGTGCCCAGCGCATGGCTGCTGAACTGGGGCTGATCATCGTTGCGCCGGACACCAGTCCGCGTGGCGAAGGCGTGGCCGACGACGCCAACGGCGCCTATGACTTCGGTCTGGGTGCCGGCTTCTATGTCAACGCGACTCAGGAGCCTTTCGCGCGTCACTACCGCATGTATGACTATGTGGTGCAGGAGTTGCCGGCGTTGATCGAGGCCAACTTCCCGGTTTCGGACAAGCGCGGTATCTGCGGTCACTCCATGGGTGGTCACGGGGCGCTGATCTGCGCGCTGAAGAATCCGGGGCGCTATCAGTCGGTATCGGCCTTCGCGCCGATCAGCAATCCGATGAACTGTCCGTGGGGCGAGAAAGCGCTTTCACTGTATCTGGGTGAAGAGCGTTCGCGCTGGCGTGAGTGGGATGCCAGCGTGCTGATGGCCGAGGCCAGCGAAAAGTTGCCGATTCTGGTGGATCAGGGGGATCGCGACGATTTCCTCGAGGGGCAGCTCAAGCCACAGGCGTTGCAGGCTGCTGCCAAGGCTGCCGGTCACCCGCTGACGCTGCGTATGCAGCCAGGCTATGACCACAGCTACTACTTCATCGCCAGCTTCATCGATGATCACCTGCGCCACCACGCGGATGCTCTGGCGTAAGGTGCGCAACGCGCACCCCAGGTGGTGCCGGTGCATGTAGAATCACGCCCTGACTTTTTCAGGGCGTTGTTCTTTATGCGTATCGGTCATGGTTATGACGTACACCGCTTCGGCGAAGGTGATTTCATCACCCTCGGCGGCGTGCGGATTCCCCATAAATTCGGTCTTGTCGCCCATTCCGATGGCGACGTACTGCTGCATGCCCTGAGCGATGCCCTGCTCGGTGCGGTGGCGCTGGGCGATATCGGCAAGCACTTCCCCGATACCGATCCGACCTTCAAGGGCGCCGACAGCCGTGTGCTGCTGCGCCATGTAATGGGGCTGGTGCGCGCCAAGGGGTACGCGGTGGGTAATGTCGACGCAACCATCATTGCCCAGGCACCGAAGATGGCGCCGCATATCCAGAGCATGCGCGAGCGCATCGCCGAGGATCTGGGTGTCGAGTTGGATCAGGTCAACGTCAAGGCCACCACCACCGAGAAGCTCGGTTTCACCGGGCGCGAGGAGGGTATCGCGGTGCATGCCGTGACCCTGCTGGCCAAGGCATGAACGAGCTGCAACTGCTGGGGCCGCGCGCCCATGGCGAGGCCTGTGGGCGTGCGGTGCTCAAGGCCACGGCCGAGGATTTCCAGGTTGACGAAGTGTTGGACATTCCGCTTACCGGCCAGGGCGAGCACCTCTGGTTGTGGGTGGAAAAACGTGGCCTGAATACCGAGGAGGCTGCCCGACGTATCGCCCGCGCTGCCGGTCTGCCGCTCAAGGCTGTCAGCTACGCCGGGCTCAAGGATCGTCAGGCGCTGACTCGGCAGTGGTTCAGCCTGCATCTGCCGGGCAAGGCCGATCCCGATCTGGCTGCAGCGCAGGGCGATGACCTGGCTGTTCTCAGCAGTCAGCGGCACAACCGCAAGCTGCAGCGTGGCGCTCATGCTGCCAATGGCTTCACCTTGCGCCTGACTGCCCTGGACGCGGATCGCGATGCACTGGAGCAACGCCTGCAGCGTATCGCCGAACAAGGCGTGCCCAATTATTTCGGCTTGCAGCGCTTCGGCTTCGATGGCGGCAATGTCGAGCAGGCACGTGACTTCGCCTCACGGCTAGAGCTGCCGGTGCAACGCAACCTGCGCTCGCGCCTGCTTTCCTCGGCACGCAGCTACCTGTTCAACCAGGTACTGGCCAGGCGCGTGGCTGCCGGCACCTGGAACCAGGCGCAGATCGGTGACCTGCTGGCTTTCGCCGGCAGTCGCAGCTTCTTCATGGCCGGCGAGGCCGAGTGCATTGACCCACGCCTGGCTATTCTCGATCTGCATCCGACCGGTCCGCTGTGGGGCGACGGGCCTTTGCCGACTGCAGGTCAGACCCAGCAGCTTGAGCAAAGCGTGGCCGATGAGGCTGCGCAACTGGTGCAATGGTTGATCAAGGCGGACATGGAGCACGAACGGCGAATTCTGCGCCTCCCCATTGGCGGCCTGTCATGGCATTATCCCGAGCCCGATATTCTGCAACTTGCATTCGTCCTGCCGGCCGGGTGTTTCGCCACCGTGGTGGTGCGCGAACTGCTCGATCTGGTGCCAGCAGGGCAGACGGATACTCCATGCGAATTCTGATTTCCAACGACGATGGGGTGAACGCCCCCGGTATCGCTGCGTTGCACCAGGCTCTGGCTGACTACGCCGAGTGTGTGGTGATCGCGCCTGCCGAAGACAAGAGCGGTGCCAGCAGTGCGCTGACGCTCGATCGTCCGCTTCACCCGATGGCCTTGGCCAACGGTTACATCAGCCTCAATGGTACGCCGACCGACTGTGTGCACCTGGGCCTTAATGGCTTGCTCGAGCAGACGCCGGATATGGTCGTCTCAGGCATCAACCTGGGCGCCAATCTGGGCGATGACGTGCTCTATTCCGGTACCGTTGCCGCAGCGCTGGAAGGTCGCTTTCTGAGCAAGCCGGCGTTCGCCTTTTCGTTACTTTCGCGCCTGCCCGACAACCTGCCCACCGCTGCCTATTTTGCGCGCAAGCTAGTCGAGGCGCATGCGACCCTGGAGTTGCCACCGCGTACGGTGCTCAACGTCAATGTGCCGAACCTGCCGCTGGAGCATATTCGTGGCGTGCAACTGACCCGCCTGGGCCATCGTGCCCGCGCTGCGGCGCCGGTCAAGGTGGTCAACCCGCGCGGCAAGGAAGGTTACTGGATCGCGGCGGCCGGGGATGTCGAGGACGGCAGCCAGGGCACCGATTTTCATGCTGTGATGCAGGGTTATGTATCGATCACGCCGCTACGGCTCGATCGCACGTTCAATGAGGCCCTTGAAACTATGGATGGCTGGTTGGAGGGTATCTTCTGATGCGTGGACAGGACGACATGCAGCGCAGCGGGATCGGCATGACCTCGCAGCGTACCCGTGAACGATTGATTCAGCGCCTCTACGAGGAAGGGCTGTCCAACGCGCGGGTGCTGGAAGTGATCCGCCGTACACCGCGTCATCTGTTCGTCGATGAGGCGCTGGCCCATCGCGCTTACGAAGACACCGCGCTGCCCATCGGCCATAACCAGACCATTTCCCAGCCGTACATGGTCGGTCGCATGACCGAGCTGCTGCTGGCCGCCGGCCCGCTGGACAAGGTGCTGGAGATTGGCACCGGTTCCGGTTACCAGACTGCCGTGCTAGCGCAGCTGGTCGAGCGGGTGTTCTCGGTGGAGCGCATACAGGTGCTGCAGGATCGCGCCAAGGAGCGCCTGGTCGAACTCAAGCTGCGCAACGTGGTCTTTCGCTGGGGTGATGGCTGGGAAGGCTGGAACGCACTCGGCCCTTACAACGGCATCATCGTCACGGCTGCCGCAGCGCAGGTGCCGCAGGCCTTGCTCGACCAACTGGCCCCCGGTGGGCGCCTGGTCATTCCGGTCGGTAGCGGCGATGTCCAGCAACTGCTGCTGATCATTCGTGAAGAGGATGGTTTTTCCCGCCACATCCTCGATGCCGTGCGCTTCGTACCGCTACTCAACGGGCCTTTGGCCTGATCGCTCTATCGATCTGGAAGGATCCATGAAGAAACATTTTCTGCTCTATGCCAAGGGCCTGGCCATGGGCGCTGCGGATGTCGTGCCCGGCGTTTCCGGAGGCACCATCGCTTTCATCAGCGGCATCTACGACGAATTGCTGCGCTCCATCGCTCATGTTCCCGAAGCGTTCCTGCTGCTGCTGCGCGGTCGCATCAAGGACGCCTGGCAGATGGCCAACGCGACCTTTCTGCTGGTGCTGCTGTGCGGCATCCTCACCAGCGTTCTCACGCTCGCGCGTCTGATCACATATCTGCTGCACCACCACCCGATTCCGGTGTGGTCGTTCTTCTTTGGCCTGATTCTGGTGTCCGCCTACCTGGTTGGGCGGGAAATCAACCGCTGGAACTGGAGCCGGGCGCTGAGCTTCGTGCTCGGCCTGGCTTTCGCTTACTGGATCACCGTCGCAGCGCCCATGCAGTGGGGCAGCGATCTGCCGACCCTGTTCCTGGCGGGAGCCATCGCCATCTGCGCGATGATCCTGCCGGGTATTTCGGGTAGCTTCATTCTGCTGCTGCTGGGCCTGTATTCGGTGGTGCTGGGGGCCGTGAAGGACTTCAATCTGCTGGTCCTGGCGGTGTTCGCCAGTGGCTGTCTGGTGGGTATTCTCAGCTTCGCTCGCCTACTCAGCTGGCTGCTTTCACGCTGGCGCGATCTGAGCCTGGCGTTTCTGACCGGCCTGATGCTGGGTTCGCTGAACAAGGTATGGCCCTGGAAAGAAACCCTGAGCTGGCGTATCGACAGCAAAGGCGAGCAGGTGCCATTGCTGGAAAGCAATCTTCTGCCGGGGCATTTTGCCGAAGTCAGTGGCCAGGATCCGCAGGTGATGTTTGCCGTGGCGCTGGCAATCGGCGGTGTCGTTCTGGTATTGGGTCTGGAGTGGTTGGCAAGTCGTCGGCCGGTCGATACTGGCCGCAGTGAATAAATACGGCACAATAGACGTCTTACTCGGAATCATTCAGGGAGCAGTTGGGTGAGTTGGAGCGTCCTTCACGTGCTAGTCCGCGCAGTAGCAGCCGTTCGCCTGCCTCTGGCGATGCTTGCTGCCTGCGCCCTGGTCGGCTGCGCAAGCTCGCCTCCAGGTGGTGTGCAGGTGGTCGAGCGCGGGCAGAACCAGGGGCGTGCTCCGGTGATACAGCGTCAGCCCGTGCGCAGCGGCCACTATGTGGTACAGCGTGGCGATACGCTCTATTCCATTGCATTTCGTTTCGGCTGGGACTGGAAGGCGCTGGCTGCTCATAACGGCCTGCGCGATCCTTACGTGATCCGAGTTGGTCAGGCGATTCGTTTCGACAACCGGCCGGTAGCCAGCAGCCGCCCAGTTGCCTCGACCCCTGCCACTTCACCTGTAGTCACCCGGCCGGTGCCCAATCGTCCGCCCGTTGCTGTGACAGCGCCGCCTGCTACGCAGCCGGCCCGCCCGCCCGTAACCAACACGCCGGCGACCACACCGGTGACGCCGGTGAGCCGCTCTGCCAGTGGCTGGTCATGGCCCACTCAGGGCGCGGTGATCAGTCGATTCTCCTCAAACGGTAGTTTGAATAAAGGCATTGATATCGCGGGGGAATTAGGACAGCCTGTTTTAGCTGCGTCTGATGGTTCAGTGGTGTACGCCGGGAGTGGTTTGCGGGGCTACGGCGAGTTGATCATCATCAAGCACAGCGATACCTACGTAAGTGCCTACGGTCATAACCGCAGGTTGTTGGTACGGGAGGGGCAGCAGGTCAAAGCCGGGCAAAGCATTGCCGAGATGGGGTCCACAGGGGCCGACCGGGTGAAACTGCACTTCGAGATTCGCCGCCAAGGTAAACCTGTCGATCCGCTGCAATATCTGCCACGTCGTTGATCCGCCGCTGACTCATTCCATCACGTAGGTGGGACGGGCTCAGGTATGGCCAGGACGGTTCAGCCAGAGTCTGTTGTCGAACTCAGCTAGGGACAACAACAATGGCTCTCATCAAAAAAGAAGCGCCGGAGTTTGACGTCGACGATGAACTGCTCCTCATGGAGCCTGGCATCGTATTCGGCGAGGTTCCGGGCGATAAGGTGGAAGCACCGGTCGCACGTACCAAGGCCAAGAACGCCACCCCCTCCAAGCAGCACAAATACATCGACTACACCCGGGCGCTAGACGCCACTCAGCTCTACCTCAACGAAATCGGTTTCTCTCCTTTGCTCACTCCCGAAGAGGAAGTGCACTTCGCGCGTCTGGCGCAGAAGGGCGATCCTGCCGGGCGCAAGCGCATGATCGAGAGCAACCTGCGTCTGGTCGTGAAGATCGCCAGGCGTTACGTCAATCGTGGTCTTTCTCTGCTCGATCTGATCGAGGAGGGCAACCTCGGCTTGATTCGCGCCGTGGAAAAATTCGATCCGGAGCGGGGGTTCCGTTTCTCGACTTACGCAACCTGGTGGATTCGCCAGACCATCGAACGCGCCATCATGAACCAGACGCGAACCATCCGTTTGCCGATTCATGTGGTCAAAGAACTCAATGTTTACCTGCGCGCGGCGCGTGAACTGACCCAGAAGCTCGACCATGAGCCTTCAGCGGAAGAGATAGCCAACCTGCTGGAGAAACCGGTGGGTGAGGTCAAACGCATGCTCGGTCTCAACGAGCGGGTGTCTTCGGTGGACGTTTCGCTCGGTCCGGACTCGGACAAGACGCTGCTCGATACCCTGACCGATGATCGCCCGACCGATCCTTGCGAGCTGTTGCAGGACGATGACCTGTCGCAGAGCATCGATCAGTGGCTCTCCGACCTGACCGACAAGCAGCGTGAAGTCGTCGTGCGTCGCTTCGGCTTACGCGGTCATGAGAGCTGTACCCTGGAAGAGGTTGGCCAGGAGATCGGCCTGACTCGCGAACGAGTACGGCAGATTCAGGTTGAGGCGCTCAAGCGTTTGCGGGAGATCCTCGAGAAGAACGGCTTGTCCAGCGACGCCTTGTTCCAGTGAGGTGATCGCCTCGATCACGAACCCGGCTCCGGCCGGGTTTTTTATGCGCCTTGATGTAAGTCATCGCTTACAGGAGCTGTCAGTGTTTGTTGTGAAAACCCAGAGTTTTCACTGGTTTTTTTATTAAGTTGTTGTTTTGTAAAGATTTTAAAAAATTAATGCTCGCCTGCTGGGCGAGAATTGGCGGGTTGTGCCGCTGTTTGGAACGGCTAATATCACAACCGTGCTCAGGGACAAGCACAGGTCATCAGGATGATGATCAGGAACATCGCAAGAAGCGATTCATCAGGACGATGAGTTGGGAAACAAAGGGACTAGGGAATAAAAGTGGGCGGCGTGAGCCGCCCCTTTTTTTTGCCCGCCATCCAAGATTGCAAGCTTGCCGAGCAGTGTGAGCGCCTGAAAGTAAAAGACCCGCACTTGGCGGGTCTTTGTGTTTCTGGGCGAACTCAGCGCTCCAGATGCTGCAGCTTGTCCTTCACGCCATCCCACTCTTCGGCGTCCGGCAGTGCTTCTTTCTTCTCGGTGATGTTCGGCCACACTTCCGCCAGGTCGGCGTTCAACTCGATGAACTCCTGTTGATCTTCCGGTACTTCATCTTCCGAGAAGATCGCCTGGGCAGGGCATTCCGGCTCGCACAGGGCGCAATCAATGCACTCGTCCGGGTGAATGACCAGGAAGTTCGGGCCTTCGTAGAAGCAGTCCACCGGGCAGACTTCCACACAGTCGGTATATTTACACTTGATGCAGTTGTCGGTGACGACGAAGGTCATGTCTGATTCTCTCCTCGGGCGGCGTTCTGGGCCCTTTCTCTGAAGGGCTGCCAGGCGCTCTGTCTGTGGCCGCGGCTCAGGCTGTAAACCGGGCGGTCGTAAAATTGCGCGCGATTCTAGCAGTTTGTTGTATTGAGCGTTAGATCTGCGTCTTCCATGTATATAACAGCTCCAGCGCTTTGCGCGGAGTCAGATCATCCGGATTGATCTTGCCCAATTGCTCCAGCAGCGGGTGCGGCACGCTGGCGAACAGGTCGCTCTGCATCGGCGCCTGCGGTTTACCGGGCTCCTGGCGGGGCAGCTCGTGCGGCAGGCTGGTAGCCTCCAGGCGCGCCAGGTGCTCGCGCGCACGGCTGATCACCGTGCCAGGCACGCCGGCCAGTTGCGCCACGGCCAGGCCATAGCTCTGGCTCGCCGGGCCGGGTTGCACGTGGTGGAGAAAGACGATGCGCTCGTTGTGCTCGGTCGCCGAGAGGTGCACGTTGGCCACTACAGGTTCGCTTTCGGGGAGCACGGTCAGCTCGAAATAGTGGGTGGCGAACAGCGTGAAGGCGCGCAGGTGGGCCAGGTGTTCGGCTGCCGACCAGGCCAGTGACAGGCCGTCGAAGGTGCTGGTGCCACGGCCGACCTCGTCCATCAGTACCAGGCTGCGTTCGCTGGCGTTGTGCAGGATATTGGCGGTTTCGCTCATTTCCACCATGAAGGTGGAGCGACCGCCAGCGAGGTCATCGCTCGAACCGATACGGGTGAAGATGCGGTCGACCAGCGACAGCTCGCAGGCTGCGGCCGGGACGAAGCTGCCGATATGGGCCAGCAGCACGATCAGTGCAGTCTGACGCATGTAGGTGGATTTACCGCCCATGTTCGGGCCGGTGATGACCAGCATGCGGCGGTTATCGTCGAGGTCCAGGTCGTTGGCCACGAAGGGCGTGGTCAGCACCTGTTCGACCACCGGGTGGCGGCCCTGGTCGATGCGCATGCAGGGCTCGTCGACGAAGCGCGGGCGATTCAGGTCGAGGTTCAGCGCGCGCTCGGCCAGGTTGCTCAGCACGTCCAGTTCGGCCAGCGCCGAGGCACTGTCCTGCAGCGGCGCCAGATGTCCGATCAGGCGCTCGAGCAGCTCGTCGTAAAGCATCTTCTCGCGTGCCAGGGCACGGCTCTTGGCTGACAGCGCCTTGTCTTCGAATTCTTTCAACTCGGGGGTGATGAAGCGCTCGGCACCCTTGAGGGTCTGCCGGCGGATGTAGTCGGCTGGCGCCGATTCGGCCTGCTTGGTCGGCAGCTCGATGAAGTAGCCGTGTACGCGGTTGTAGCCCACCTTGAGGTTGGCCAGACCGGTACGGGCTTTTTCGCGGGCTTCCAGGTCCATGAGGAACTGCCCGGCGTTCTCGCTCATCGCCTGCAGTTCGTCCAGCTCGGCGTCGTAGCCGGTCTTGAGCACGCCGCCGTCACGAATCACTGCCGGCGGATTGTCGATGATGGCGCGGGCCAGCAGGTCGGCCAGTTCCGGATAAGTGGCGATGGTACTGGCCAGCTGTTGCAGGTGCGGTATGTCCAGCGCTGCCATCGCCTGCTGCAGCTCGGGCAGCGCGGCGAGAGCGTCACGCAGGCGAGCCAGGTCACGTGGGCGGGCATTGCGCAGGCCGATGCGAGCGAGGATGCGCTCCAGGTCGCCGATTTCCTTGAGCTGCGGTTGCAGCGTTTCGAAGCGGTAGCCATCGAGCAGGCAGGCGATGGCGTCCTGACGTGCTTCCAAGACTGCGCGATCACGCAGCGGGCGGTTCAGCCAGCGACCCAGCAGGCGGCTGGCCATGGCGGTCTGGCAGCGATCCACCACCGACTGCAGGGTATTGTCGCGACCACCGGCAAGGTTGATGTCCAACTCCAGGTTGCGACGGCTGGCGCCGTCCAGAATCACCGTGTCGTCCAGGCGCTCGTGGCGCAGGCTGCGCAGGTGGGGCAGGGCAGTACGCTGGGTTTCCTTGGCGTAACCGAGCAGGCAGCCGGCGGCGCCAATGGCCAAGGTCAGGTTCTCGCAACCGAAGCCTTTCAGATCCTGGGTGCCGAACTGCTGGCACAGGCTCTTGAAGGCGCTGTCGCGCTCGAAGTCCCAAGGGGCGCGGCGGCGCGAACCCTTGCGCTTCTCGGCGGGCAGGCCCTGTGGCCAATCATCCGGGATCAGCAGTTCGGCGGGGTTCAGGCGTTCCAGTTCGGCCAGCAGATTTTCCCAGCCCTTGATTTCCTGCACGCTGAAGCGGCCGCTGGTGATGTCCAGCACGGCCAGGCCGAACAGACGTTCATCGCCCAGCACGGCGGCCAGCAGGTTGT
This sequence comes from Pseudomonas spartinae, assembly GCF_965197125.1. Classification (NCBI taxonomy): domain Bacteria; kingdom Pseudomonadati; phylum Pseudomonadota; class Gammaproteobacteria; order Pseudomonadales; family Pseudomonadaceae; genus Pseudomonas; species Pseudomonas spartinae. The sequence goes on along the minus strand of NZ_CBDAMB010000004.1, from coordinate 4,098 downwards.
CGCGGTGCTCGTCGAGCAGCGCCTCGTCGCTGATGGTGCCAGGGGTGATGATGCGCACCACCTGGCGCTCCACCGGACCCTTGCTGGTGGCCGGGTCGCCGATCTGTTCGCAGATCACCACCGACTCGCCAAGCTTGACCAGCTTGGCCAGGTAACCCTCGACCGAATGGAAAGGGATGCCGCACATGGGAATCGATTGGCCAGCCGACTGGCCGCGTGCGGTCAGGGTGATGTCCAGCAGCTTGGCTGCCTTCTTCGCGTCTTCGTAGAAAATCTCGTAGAAGTCACCCATGCGATAGAACATCAACTGATCCGGGTGCTGGTTCTTCAGCTTCCAGTATTGCTGCATCATCGGGGTGTGTGCGGAGAGATCGGTCATGCCAGGCCTTACGTGCAGTGGGTGTGACGAAGCCGGGAATTTTCCCATACTTCGCCCTTCGGGTGGGCTGCGAATCTGACGCAATTACCCGTCAGTCGCTGAAGGTCACCGAGAACTGGACCACGGCTTCGACCACGCGTTGCGGCTCACTGCGAATTTCGCGAATCACATCGCCAGGCGGCATTGAGCGCCAGTAGCATGGTCTGCTCGGCAATGCCGCGAATGATTGGAATGATGCTGGCTTTCTGCAGTGCCTATTTTCGTTTCGTCGTCCTGAATGGCAGTAGACGAAATTTGCCGTTTCCACTGACAGGTCAAGCTGTGTAGGGTTTGTCGTTCCGATGAGTGAGGAGCGGGCATGGATAGAATCAGCCAACTGGCCGAGCAACTGGGCGCAGCCTTGAACGCGAAGGCTGCGCAGGTCACCACTGCCGAGTCCTGTACCGGTGGCGGCATCGCCGAAGCGATCACCCGTATACCGGGGAGCTCTGCCTGGTTCGAGGCGGGCTACGTGACCTACTCCAACGCTCAGAAAACCAAGCAGCTGGGCGTCTGCGCGGAGCTTTTCGCCAGTGTCGGCGCGGTTAGCCGGGAGGTGGTCGAAGCCATGGTGCGCGGCGCTCAGGCGCACAGCGGTGCGCGTTACGCGGTTGCCGTCAGTGGTGTGGCTGGGCCTGCTGGTGGTTCGCAGGAAAAGCCGGTAGGCACCGTGTGGCTGGCCTGGGGGGATGGCGAGCGTCTCTTCAGTGTGCGTGAGCAGTTCACCGGCAATCGGGACGAGGTGCGCCGACAAACGGTCGAGGCCGCGCTGGCCGGGCTTCTGCGTCTGTTGGCAGAGGAAAATCCGGCAATGGGGTAGGCGGACGACTTGCCCTGTGGAATAATACTGGCTACTTATACAGTTGTTGGCGGCCGCTGAGGCCCTTCTGAACACGTGAGGATGGTAATGGACGAGAACAAGAAGCGCGCTTTGGCGGCTGCCCTGGGGCAGATCGAGAAGCAGTTCGGCAAGGGCGCAGTCATGCGCATGGGCGATCATGAGCGTCAGGCAATTCCGGCCATTTCCACCGGTTCGCTGGGCCTGGATATCGCGCTGGGTATTGGCGGTTTGCCGAAAGGCCGTATCGTTGAAATCTACGGTCCGGAGTCGTCTGGTAAGACCACGCTGACCCTGTCGGTCATCGCTGAAGCTCAGAAGCTTGGCGCGACCTGCGCCTTCGTCGATGCGGAGCACGCGCTGGATCCGGATTATGCCGGCAAGCTCGGTGTCAACGTCGATGATCTGCTGGTCTCGCAGCCGGACACCGGTGAGCAGGCTCTGGAAATCACCGATATGCTGGTGCGCTCCAACGCCATCGACGTGATCATCGTCGACTCCGTGGCGGCTCTGGTACCCAAGGCCGAGATCGAAGGCGAGATGGGCGACATGCATGTCGGCCTCCAGGATGCAGTATTCGGAATCGCAGCGTAGTTTTGGTTCACTTAGGAGGTCTCCCTTCTTCACAAGGGGTACGCCCTAAGCTAATCAGCAATATTCGATTAATCCTAATCTGAGTGGTCGGTGAGAATGGATCAGGCAAAAAACAAAGCGTTGGAAATGGCTCTTTCTCAGATCGAGAAACAGTTTGGTAAGGGTGCCATTATGCGGCTCGGCTCCGACCGCACAATGGACATCGATGTTGTTTCGACCGGTTCTCTTGGCCTGGACATCGCTCTGGGCGTGGGTGGTTTGCCACGTGGTCGTATCGTTGAGATCTACGGCCCTGAGTCTTCTGGTAAAACCACACTGACCCTTTCCGTAATTGCTGAAGCTCAGCGGCAAGGTTTGACTTGTGCATTCGTCGATGCTGAGCACGCCCTTGATCCAATCTATGCCGCCAAACTTGGCGTGAATATCGATGATCTTCTTTGCTCGCAGCCAGATACTGGTGAACAGGCTCTTGAGATCGTAGATATTCTGACTCGTTCGGGGGCGGTCAACGTTATAGTTGTCGACTCCGTAGCTGCTCTTGTTCCGAAGGCTGAAATCGAAGGCGAGATCGGGGACTCCCATGTTGGCCTTGCCGCTCGAATGATGTCGCAGGCGATGAGGAAAATCACTGGTAACCTGAAGAACTCCAACACTATGTGTATCTTCATTAACCAGATCCGTATGAAAATCGGCGTAATGTTCGGCAGTCCGGAAACCACCACCGGTGGTAATGCCCTGAAGTTCTACGCCTCGGTGCGCCTGGACATCCGCCGTACCGGTGCGGTCAAGGAAGGCGAAGAGGTGGTCGGCAGCGAAACCCGCGTGAAAGTTGTCAAGAACAAAGTTGCTGCTCCATTCAGACAGGCCGAGTTCCAGATCCTCTACGGACAAGGTATTAGCAAAGCCGGCGAGATTGTTGACCTAGCAGTTTCTAATAGCTTCGTTGAGAAATCCGGCGCCTGGTACTCCTTCGAAGGCAACAAGATTGGTCAAGGTAAGGCCAATACCATCAAGTGGCTGTTGGAAAACAAACCCACTATGGACAAGCTGGAAGGTATGATTCGCGACAAGTTGATGTCTAAGCCACAGGCTGAAACCTCTGCACGTCTCGCAGCCCAGGAAGAGCTGGCTGACGACTATTGATATCTCGTAGCGGTATAAGGTCGCTGCTGACAATCTATAGTTAAGTTTCTACTCCATATAAAGCCTAGCTTCCCCAGCTAGGCTTTTTCTTGATGCCACATCAAGTTTCTTTCCCATCAAGGTGACTTACAGGATCGCCTCTCGTCCAGCTACTCTCTGAGATTCAATTACGTTTGATGCCCAAACAAAAGGAGTAAACGGGTGAAAGGTTTTTTCAATGGGGCATTGCTTGTTGGCACTGTTCTGGTCAGTTCTCTGAGCTTGGCAGCGGATCTGACTCTCGATGGTTCTCGCCATGCTGTGCAGCGAGGACTCTCTCGCCTGATCGAAGGTGGAAAGCTGTTTCGCGTTGCTCGGGGCATTTATGTTGCCGCAGTCGAAACTCGGTTCGGCGTGCGCCCGCCGGCACCCGAGAAGGTTGTCCACTCGCTGGCTAATGCGCTGGGTGAGGTGCTGGTCGACCACGGGGCTCGTGCCGCGAATAAATTAGGGCTGAGTACACAGGTTCCAGTTGGCTATGTCTTTCTAACCGACGGACGTTCTAGGGAGCTTCAGGTTGGCAAGACCACCGTATCGATTCGGTATGCGCCTCGATGGTTGATGGCTCTAGGCGCTACTGGAGCGGGAGACGCCATTCGAGCATTGGATTGGGTTGGCGAAGCAAGCGTGGGGGATGCCGTTTCCAAACTTCATAAACTACTACCCGAGAGCGAATGGGGTGCTCTGGTGTCATCTCACCGCTCGTTGCCTATCTGGATGGCGAGTGCAATCTGCGCTCAGTCGAGTTGCACCCACCCTTTTAAGTTGGGCTAGCGGTTAGCTGTAGCCTACTTACCGCCAGACCGGCATCATCTGGAATGGGGCAATTCGATGTGAAAGCCCGTGAGGCCAGCGGCTGAGGTGCACCAGATGCGGCCTTTGTGAGCCTCAATGATGGACCGGGTGATGGCAAGTCCGAGCCCGGCGTTGCTCGGGCTTCCCTCCCGCCGAGCGGGGTCAACCCGGTAAAAACGGTCGAAGAGCTTCTCTAGATGCTCTGAGCTGATTGTGTCCCCTGGGTTCTCGATACTGAAGGTAGTGGAGTCCTCTGTCTCGCGGATCAGAA